>CAYFMA010000077.1:0-18118 GCA_964344085.1 uncultured Mycobacterium sp. | reverse complement strand
TGGCGGTCTTGCCGCTGGTCAGCCCGGCCATGTCCTGCCACACCAGGACCTGGGCATCGCAGTGCGGCCCGGCGCCGATGCCGACGGTCGGGATGGTGAGCTTCCCGGTGATCTGGGTGGCCAACTCGGCCGGCACCATCTCCATCACCACAGCGAACGCGCCGGCCTCCTGTACGGCGATCGCGTCGTGAATGGTCTGCTCGGCCCCGTCGCCGCGGCCCTGGACCTTGAAGCCGCCCAGGCTGTTGACGCTCTGCGGGGTGAAGCCGATGTGGGCCATCACCGGGATGCCCGCCGCGGTCAGGGTGGCGATCTGGTCGGCCACCCGTTCGCCGCCCTCGAGTTTGACGGCGTGTGCGCCGGTCTCCTTGAGGAAGCGGGTGGCGGTGGCCAGAGCCTGCGCGGCGCCGCCCTCGTAAGTGCCGAACGGCAGATCGGCGATCACCAGGGCGTGCTCGGCGCCGCGCACCACACCGCGGACGAGTGGAATGAGTTCGTCGACGGAGATCGGCACGGTGGTGTCGTATCCGTAGACGACGTTGGCCGCAGAGTCGCCGACCAGCAGAACCGGGATTCCGGCCTCGTCGAAGAGGCGGGCGGTGGAGTAGTCGTAGGCCGTGAGCATGGCCCACTTGTGACCCTCGGTCTTCCATCGCTGCAGGTGATGGGTGCGAACTTTGGGGCGATTGGGCGGGAGATCGGCACCGCCGGTTGCGGTCTGCGCGGGCGCGCCGTAGAGCGTTTGCTCGGTCATGAGCTTCCCAATGATCGTCGGGTCGATCCTCGTGGCCCATCCGGGTCCCCGGGTTCATGTGACCATCCAAGTCTGCCACCGTCAGGAGACCGGGGGAATCTGCGCGCAAGTGCAGTTGCTCACAGTCCTGCCCCCTAGCATTCAGACCTATGGACCATTTGCAGCGGCTCAGCGGCCTCGACGCCAGTTTCCTGTACCTGGAGACGTCCACTCAGCCGCTGCATGTGTGTTCGGTGCTGGAACTGGACGCCTCCACCATCCCGGGCGGCTACAGCTTCGAGGGCCTGCGTGCCGAACTCGGCCGGCGACTTGCCGCCATACCCAGCTTCCGGGAGAAACTGGCCAACAGCTTTCTCAACCTCGATCACCCGGTCTGGGTCGAGGACGAGGAATTCGACCTCGAGCGCCATGTGCACCGAGTCGGCCTGCCCGCCCCCGGCGGACGGAACGAACTGGCCGAGATCTGCGGGCATCTGGCCTCGCTGCCGCTGAACCGCCGGCACCCGCTGTGGGAGATGTGGGTGATCGAGGGCGTCGACGGCACCGATGCCCGCAACGGCGGTCGGCTCGCGGTCATGACGAAGATCCACCACGCGGCGGTGGACGGGGTCAGCGGTGCCGACCTGATGTCGCAGCTGTGCAGTATCGAACCCAATCCGCCGGCGCCCGAGCCGGTGGCCGCCAGCCGCGGCACCAACCCGCTGCGGATCGCCATCGGCGGCCTCGGCAACTTCATCACCCGGCCGATCGCACTGGCCACCAGCGTGCTGCCGGAAACCGTCAACACCATCGTCGACACCGTCAAACGGGTCACCGGCGGCGGACCGTCGATGGCGGCGCCGTTCGCGGCACCGCCGACCCCGTTCAACGGGACCATCACCGCCCAGCGCAATATCGCCTTCACCGAACTCGACCTCGAGGACATCAAGACGGTCAAGAACCACTTCGGTGTCAAGGTCAACGACGTGGTGATGGCGATGGTCTCCGGCGTGCTGCGCAACTACCTGCGTGACCATGGTGTGCTGCCGGATTCGTCGCTGGTGGCGATGATCCCGGTGTCGGTGCACGAGCGTTCCGACCGTCCGGGCCGCAATCAGGTGTCCGGCATGTTCTCCAGTCTCGAGACCCAGATCGACGATCCGGCGCAGCGCCTCGCAGCGATCGCCAAGGACAACAGCGCCGCCAAGGAACACAGTTCGGCGATCGGCGCGACGCTGCTGCAGGACTGGAGTCAGTTCGCCGGCCCGGCATTGTTCGGTCTGGCCATGCGGGTCTATGCCAGCAGCAAGCTGACCGAGACCCGGCCGGTGCACAATCTGGTGGTATCCAACGTGCCCGGTCCTCAGATGCCGTTGTACTTCTTGGGTGCCGAGGTGAAGGCCATGTATCCGCTCGGGCCGATCTTCCACGGCTCGGGTCTGAACATCACCGTGATGTCGCTCAACGGGAAGCTCTACGTCGGGCTGATCTCATGCCCGCAGCTGATGCCTGACCTCTGGGATATGGCCGACGGGTTCGCTGCGGGCCTTCAGGAACTCGTCGACGCCACCAGACCGGCCAAGCCGGCCCGTGCCACTAAGGCGCGCCGCTAGGTCGGCCTGCCAGGCGAATCGTCCGACCATGGCAGCATGTTGGCCATGAAGTTCGACCCCGTGTCCTCCTGGCGGCCCCGCGTCGCGCGCACCGTCGTGGTGCTTCCTGCCGTCGCGGCCCTGCTTGCCGGCGGGGCCTGCAGCACGGTGGTGGGTGGCAGAGCGGTACTCGCCGAACCGCAGATCGGCCAGCCGGTGCAGTGGGGGTCGTGCCGGCCTGCGGGTGGCGGCGGCGAGGCGATGCCGATCCCTGCCGGAGCCCAGTGCGGCAAGATCGCGGTGCCGATCGACTATGCCAACCCCGACGGTCCGACCGCCGATCTGGCGATGATCCGATTCCCGGCCACCGGCCAGAAGATCGGCTCGCTGCTGATCAATCCCGGCGGCCCGGGGGAGTCCGGTATCGAAGCGGCGGTCAGTCTGCTCGACACCATGCCGTCCAGCGTCCGCAAGCGATTCGATCTGGTCGGCTTCGATCCGCGCGGAGTCGGCGAGTCCTCTCCGGCGCTGTGGTGCAACTCCGACGCCGACAACGACCGGCTTCGTGCCGACCCTCAGGTCGACTACAGCCCCGAGGGAGTGGCCCATATCGAGCAGCAGACCAAGGACTTCGTCCAGCGCTGCATCGACAAGATGGGAACCGGTTTCCTGGAGAATGTCGGAACCGCCAGTGTCGCCAAGGACCTCGATGCACTGCGCGCCGCCGTGGGTGACGAGAAGCTGAACTATCTCGGCTTCTCCTACGGCACCCGGATCGGTGCGGCCTACGCTGAGGCCTTCCCGGACAAGGTTCGGGCGATGATCCTCGACGGAGCCGTCGATCCCAACGCCGATCCGATCCAGGCCGACATCGATCAGGCCGAGGCCTTCCAGAAGGCGTTCAACGACTACGCCGCCGATTGCGCCAAGCAGGCCGACTGTCCGCTCGGGGATGACCCGGCGAAGGCCGTCGACGTCTACCGCAGCATGGTGGACCCGTTGGTGGACAAGCCGATGCCCACCCGGGATCCGCGCGGTTTGAGCTACAGCGATGCGATCGTCGGCACCATCATGGCGCTGTACTCGCCGAATCTCTGGCGGCACCTCACTCGCGGTCTGACCGAGATGACCAAGGGTCGCGGCGACACCATGCTCGCGCTGGCCGATATGTACATGCGGCGTGATCAGAACGGCCACTACACCAACGCCACCGACGCGCGGGTCGCGGTCAACTGTGTCGACCAGCCGCCGGTCACCGACCGCGAGAAGGTCATCGAGGAGGATCGCCGGCTGCGTGAGGTGGCTCCCTTCATGAGCTACGGCGAGTTCACCGGACATGCGCCCTTGAGCACCTGCGCCTTCTGGCCGGTTCCCCCGACCGGCACGCCGCACGTCGCCTCGGCTCCCGGGCTGCCACCGGTTCTGGTGATCTCCACCACCGGAGATCCGGCCACGCCGTATCAGGCCGGCGTGGATCTGGCCAAGCAGCTCGGGGGAGCGTTGCTGACATTCAATGGAACTCAGCACACGGTGGCCTTCCAGGGTCAGCAGTGCGTCGATGACTTCGTCGCCGCCTACCTGATCGACCTGAAGCTTCCGCCTGAAGGCGCCACCTGCTGAAACCGCTGCGGTACTGAGACCGACGTGTAATCGTCCAGCGCCGTCGGCGACATCTCGCCGTGTCACGATTTCCGCCATGACACGCACGAGTCGAGTCGGCTCGGCATCGTTGGTCTACGGGTTCCTCTGCACCGCAACGGCGGTCATTGTCGCGGCCGGTCAGGCCGCCGCGACGCCCGGAACCGGACAGACCGCACCAGTCCCGGTCTGGAAGGGCTGCGAGGACGTCGTCTCCGACGCGTTCCTGCCCACCGCCCTGTGCACCTCAGTGCCGGTCCCCATCGACGAGGTGAACCCGTCCGGGCCACAGGCTCAACTCGCGGTGATCAAGATCCCGGCGACGGGTAAGCGGCTCGGCTCGCTGTTCATCAACCCGGGCGGCCCGGGGGCGTCCGCGGTCGATGCGGTGGTGCATCTCTCCGACGCCATCGCCGGCAGTCCGGTCACCCAGCACTTCGATCTGGTCGGCTTCGATCCGCGCGGTGTCGGGCATTCCACCCCGGCGGTGCGGTGCCGCACCGATGCCGAATTCGACGCCTGGCGTCGCGAGCCGATGGTGGACTTCAGCCCGGCCGGTGTGACCGCCATCGAGCAGCTGTACAAGAACCTGGCGCAGAACTGTCTCGACCGGATGGGCAAGGCTTTCCTCGCCGGAGTCGGAACCGCTTCTGCGGCAAAGGATATGGACGCCGTGCGCCAGGCGCTCGGCGACGAGCAGATCAACTATCTCGGCTTCTCGTACGGCACCCAGCTCGGCACCGCCTACGTCGAGCGGTTCCCGACGCGGGTGCGGGCGATGGTTCTGGACGGCGCGATCAACCCGCAGCAGAGCTCGGTCGACTCGCTCGTCGAGCAGATGGCCGGATTCCAGGTGGCCTTCAACGACTATGCCGCCGACTGTGCGAAGTCACCGGCCTGCCCGCTGGGCACCGACCCGGCGCAGTGGGTGAACCGTTATCACCAGCTGGTGAACCCGCTCGCGGTCAAAGTCGGCCGCACCGAGGATCCGCGCGGGCTGAGCTACGCCGACGCGATCACCGGCACCGTGAACGCGCTCTACGCCCCGCAGTACTGGAAGTACCTCACCAGCGGTCTGCTCGGGCTGCGACGCGGCAGCTATGCCGACGATCTGCTGATGCTCGCCGACGAGTACCAGGGCCGCGACGAGGACGGTCACTACGACAACGGACAGGATGCGTTCAACGCCATCCGGTGCGTGGACGAACCGACCCCGAGCGATCCGGCGATCTGGGCACAGGCGGACAAGCTGACCCGGGAGCGGGCGCCGTTCCTGTCCTACGGAGATTTCACCGGTTACGCACCGCGGGACCTGTGCGCGTTCTGGCCGGTGCCGGCCACGTCGGCGCCGCATGCCGCCTCCCCGGCTCCGCCGGGAAGCGTCGTCGTGGTGTCGACCACGCATGATCCGGCCACCCCGTATCAGGCCGGCGTGGACCTGGCCCGCCAGCTCGGTGCGCCGCTGATCACCTTCGACGGCACCCAGCACACCGCGGTGTTCGACGGTGACGACTGTGTCGACAACGCGGTGGTGCGGTTCTTCGTCGACCGGGTGGTGCCCGGCAACTTGCACTGCTGACCTGCGCGATCGTCCGCACGCGAATTGCCCGGCGTAACACAGCGTTAACAGCGACTGCCTAGGCTCGCGTGATGGACCGGCAGAAGGAATTCGTGCTGCGCACGCTCGAGGAGCGGGATATCCGATTCGTCCGGCTGTGGTTCACCGACGTGCTCGGCTATCTCAAGTCGGTGGCGATCGCCCCGGCCGAGCTCGAAGGCGCCTTCGAGGAGGGCATCGGATTCGACGGATCGTCGATCGAGGGTTTCGCGCGGGTCTTCGAATCCGACACCGTCGCCCGCCCCGATCCGTCGACCTTCCAGGTGCTGCCGTGGACGACCAGCGCCGGTCAGCACCACTCGGCGCGGATGTTCTGCGACATCACCATGCCCGACGGTTCTCCGTCCTGGGCTGACAGCCGACACGTGCTGCGTCGCCAGCTGGCCAAGGCCAGCGATCTGGGTTTCACCTGTTATGTGCACCCCGAGATCGAGTTCTTCCTCCTGGAGCCCGGCGGCTACGACGGCTCGGCCCCGGTCCCGGCCGACAACGGCGGCTACTTCGACCAGGCCGTTCATGACTCCGCGCCGAACTTCCGCCGGCACGCCATCGACGCCCTCGAACAGATGGGCATCTCGGTGGAGTTCAGCCACCACGAGGGCGCACCCGGCCAGCAGGAGATCGACCTGCGCTACGCCGACGCACTGTCGATGGCCGACAACGTCATGACCTTCCGCTACCTGGTCAAAGAGGTCGCGCTGGCCGAGGGTGTCCGGGCCTCGTTCATGCCCAAGCCGTTCGTCGAATATCCGGGCTCGGCGATGCACACCCATATGAGCCTGTTCGAGGGTGAGACCAACGCCTTCCACAGCCCGGACGATCCGCTGCAGCTGTCCGACGTCGCGAAGTCCTTCATCGCCGGGATCCTCGAGCACGCCACCGAGATCAGCGCCGTGACCAATCAGTGGGTGAACTCCTACAAACGACTGGTGCACGGCGGCGAGGCGCCGACCGCGGCCTCCTGGGGTGCGGCCAACCGCTCGGCACTGGTGCGGGTGCCGATGTACACCCCGCGCAAGGCCGCATCCCGGCGCATCGAGGTTCGCAGTCCCGACTCGGCCTGCAACCCGTACCTGACCTTCGCGGTGCTGCTGGCCGCCGGGCTTCGCGGCATCGAGAAGAACTACCAACTCCCGCCGCAGGCCGAGGACAACGTGTGGACGCTGACGCCCGAGGAACGCCGGGCGATGGGTTACCGGGAGCTGCCCTCGAGCCTCGGAATGGCGCTGGCCGAGATGGAGAACTCCGAACTGGTCGCCGAGGCGCTCGGTGAGCACGTCTTCGACTACTTCCTGCGCAACAAGCGCGCGGAGTGGGAGGAGTACCGCAGCAACGTGACGCCGTTCGAGCTCAAGAAGTACCTCTCGCTCTAGCGCGTCAACTCGTCGAGGTGGTGGGGCACCGCTGCGATAACGTCATCGCGTGACCGGACCATCGACCGAGCGGCCGCGGCTGCCCAGTGTGGGCCGGCTGGGGCTGGTCGAGCCGGCGGCGCCGGACTACCTGGCCACCCTCGGCTGGGACACCGATGCCCACGTCGAACTGCTGTGGTCGTTGTCCAGGGCGCCCGACGCCGACTCGGCCCTTCGCACCATGGTGCGACTGGCCGAGGCGCTCGGCGACGAATGGCAGCAGCTCGACGTCGCCCTGCTCAAGGACCGTTCGTTGCGTGGCCGGCTGTTCTCAGTGCTCGGCTCCTCGCTGGCGTTGGGTGATCACCTGGTCGCCAACCCGCGGTGCTGGCATCTACTCGAAGGGGACTTGACCCTCCCCACCGCCGTGGACCTGCGCCGGTCCTTCGCCGAATGCGTGGCTGAATTCGTCTCGGCCCCAACCGAAATCGCACAGCGACTCCGCGGTGTCTACCGCAACCAGGTGCTGATCCTGGCCGCGCTGGATCTGGCGCCGACGGTCGAGAACGAGCCGGTGCTGTCCTTCCCCACGGTCGGCGCGCACCTCGCCGATCTGGCCGATGCCGCCCTCGGCGCCGCTCTGGACGTCGCGATCGCGATGGTCTGTAAGGACGACACCCCACCGCCACGCCTGGCGGTCATCGCGATGGGCAAGTGCGGGGCCCGGGAACTGAACTATGTCAGCGATGTCGACGTGATCTTCGTCGGCGAGAACGCCGATCCGATCAGCACCCGAGTGGCCGGCGAGATGATGCGGCTGGGATCGGAGGCGTTCTTCGAGGTCGATGCCGCCCTGCGGCCGGAGGGCAAGGCCGGCGCGCTGGTGCGCACCCTGGACTCCCATGTCGCCTACTACCAGAAGTGGGCCAAGACCTGGGAGTTCCAGGCTCTGCTGAAGGCCAGGCCGGCGGTCGGTGACGCCGAACTCGGACGGCGTTACATCGACGCGCTGATGCCGATGGTGTGGACCGCCTGCGAGCGGGAGGACTTCGTCCCCGACGTTCAGGCCATGCGCCGCCGGGTGGAGTCGCTGGTGCCCGCCGGTGTGCGCGACCGGGAGATCAAACTCGGCACCGGTGGCCTGCGCGACGTCGAGTTCGCGGTGCAGCTTCTCCAGCTCGTGCACGGCCGCAACGATGATTCGCTGCATGTCGCCTCGACGGTGGACGCCCTCGCCGCGCTGGGCGCAGGGGGCTACGTCGGCCGTGATGATGCGGCCAACCTCACCGCCTCGTATGAATTCCTCCGTCTGCTCGAACACCGGCTGCAACTGCAACGCCTCAAGCGCACACACATGCTGCCGGCCCCCGACGACGACGAGGCGCTGCGTTGGCTTGCCCGTGCCGCGCACGTCCGTCCGGACGGAACCCGCGACGCACTCGGCGTGCTGCGCGATGAGCTCAAGCGGCAGAATCTGCGGGTGTCGCGGCTGCACGCCAAGCTCTTCTATGCGCCGCTGCTCGAATCCGTCGGCCGCTCAGTGGGTTTCGCGCCCGGTATGTCAGCTGAGGCCGCCGAACGGCAGCTGGCCGCTCTCGGCTACGAAGGTCCGCAGAGCGCACTGACGCACCTGGGAGCGCTGGTCAATCAGAGCGGCCGGCGTGGACAGGTACAGGCGGTGCTACTGCCGCGTCTGCTCGACTGGCTCTCTGACACCCCCGACCCGGACAGTGGACTGCTGGCCTACCGGCGGATCAGTGAGGCGCTGGCCGAGCAGCGCTGGTATCTGGCGACCCTGCGTGACGAGAGCGCCGTGGCCAAGCGGCTGATGCGGGTGCTGGGAACCTCCGCGTTCGTTCCGGAACTGCTGATGCGCGCGCCCGAGGTCATCCAGTCCTACGCGGACGGGCCGGCAGGCCCCAAACTGCTCGATGCAGACCCCGACGGGGTGGCCCGCGCGCTGATCGCCTCGGCCGGACGTCATCCCGACCCGGTGCGGGCCATCGCGGCCGCGCGCACCCTGCGTCGCCGCGAACTGGCCCGGGTGGCCTCGGCGGATCTGCTGGGCATGCTCGACGTGCAGCAAGTGTGCACCGCGCTCACCTCGGTGTGGGTGGCGGTGCTGCAGTGCGCACTGGATGCGGTGATCCGGGCCAACACCGAGGACGGCGAATCGCCGCCGGCCGCCATCGCGGTGATCGGCATGGGACGTCTCAGCGGTGGGGAACTCGGCTACGGATCCGATGCCGACGTGATGTTCGTCTGTGAACCGGCCGGGGGAGCCGACGAGACCCGCGCGGTGAAGTGGTCGGTGTCGGTCGCCGAGCAGGTGCGCAATCTGTTGGGCGCCCCTAGCGACGACCCGCCACTGGAGGTGGACGCCAACCTGCGCCCCGAAGGTCGCAACGGTCCGCTGGTGCGCACGTTGGCGTCCTACGCGGCCTATTACGACCAATGGGTTCAGCCGTGGGAGGTGCAGGCTCTGCTGCGGGCGGCGCCGGTGGCCGGCGATGAGGATCTGGGCCGGCGGTTCATCGAGATCGCCGACCGGGTCCGCTATCCCGAGGGCGGCATCTCGCCGGAATCGGTTCGCGAGATACGTCGGATCAAGGCGCGGGTAGACGCCGAGCGGCTGCCCCGCGGCGCCGATCCCAACACCCACACCAAGCTGGGCCGTGGCGGACTGGCCGATGTCGAGTGGACGGTTCAGTTGCTGCAGTTGCAGCACGCGCACGAGGTGCCGGCTCTGCACAATCCCTCGACGCTGGGAGCGCTGGAGGCCATCGCCGCCGCGGAGCTGGTGTCGGAGTCCGACGCCGAGCAGTTGCGCGACGCCTGGCTGACCGCCACCCGCGCTCGCAACGCGCTGGTCCTGGTACGCGGTAAGCCCACCGACCAGCTGCCCGGACCGGGCCGGCAACTCAACGCCGTCGCGGTCGCAGCCGGTTGGGGAGGCGGGGACGGCGGGGAGTTCCTGGACAACTACCTGCGCGTCACCCGACGTGCGAAAGCCGTCGTGAGCAAAGTCTTCGGAGGTTGACAGTGCCGGTGGACAACTGGGAAGGCCAGTTCATCAGTGCCGAGGAGTTCGACGGACTGCAGCGTCGCTACGGGGGGCTGGCTGACGCAGTCCGGGAACTCATCGACGCCACGGTGCGCACCGAGGCGGACGAGGAGGCCGTTCGGGCGGCGGCCGAGTCGGTGAGAGCGGTGGCCACGAGCCTGCAGCCGCTCAGTTCGCAGGGCTGGCACGCCCTGCGGCACGCCGACACGGGCAGGCCGCTGTTGTTCACCAATCCCGCTGCCGGGCAACGCAATCCGATAGCGCCGCCGATGGTCATCCACCACGAATCCGACGGGTGCTGCTGGAGTGAGTTCACTCTGGGCGCACCCTATGAGGGTCCGCCGGGGATGGCGCACGGAGGCATCGCCGCCCTGGTTCTCGACCACCTGCTGGGAGAAGCCGCCAGTTCCGGTCTGGTGAAGCCGAGGTTCACCGGCACCATCACGCTGAAATATCTGCGCGGCACCCCGCTGGGGCAGCTGCGTGCCGAAGCTTGGATCGATCGCATCGAGGGACACAAGACCTACGCGCGCGGCGTCATCACCGATGCCGACGGGCCGACGGTCGAGGCCGAGGGGATCTTCATCACACCTGCATGGGCGAGGGAGGCCGGTGAATGAAGTTCTACGTCAGCAGTGCGTTCCTGAATCTGGGTGAGATCGTCGAGATCGCCAAGGCGGCCGACGATCTGGGCTACGAGGGTATGGCGATTCCCGACCACGTGGTGAACCTGGAGACCCTCTCGACGCCCTATCCCTATACCCCCGACGGCCAGCGTCGCTGGCAGCCGTTCACCGACTGGGCCGATCCCTGGGTTCTCGTGGGGGCGCTGTCGCAGGTGACCGAACGGCTCAAGTTCGTCACCACCGTCTATATCCCGGCGATGCGCGATCCGTACTCGGCGGCCAAGGCGATCGGCAGTGCGGCGTTCCTGTCCAGCGGCCGGGTGGAACTCGGCGTCGGGGTGGGCTGGTGCGAAGAGGAGTTCGATCTGTTGGGGCAGCCGTTCGCCAAGCGCGGCAAGAGAACCGACGAGATGCTCGAGCTGATGAAGGCGCTCTGGCAGCCCGGCTGGACGGAATTCGATGGTGAGTTCTACAAGACCCCCCGTCTGGAAATGACGCCGACACCGCCACGGATCCCGATCTATGCCGGCGGACTGTCCGATATCGCGTTGCGCCGGGCCGCCCGCAACGACGGCTGGATCGGCGATCTCATCGGACTCGACCAGGCGATCGCCTCGGTGCAGCGGGTGCGCGAACTGCGTGCCGAGAAGGGTTTGAGCATGGATGATTTCACCGTGATCACGCCACTGGCAGACGCATACCTGCCCGAGCATTATCAGCGTGCCGAAGATGGCGGCATCGACGCTGTGCTGACCATGCCGTGGGTCTTCTACTGCGGCCCGCACGCCTCACTGGCGGAAAAGATCGACGGCATGCGCCGGTTCCGCCAGGATCACGCGCCGGGGTAGGACCCGTCGTGCTCGTGAAGCAACTCGAGTAGCTCGCCCACCCGGTGGCCGCTTTCGACAGGGTGTCGCAGCGGTCGGTCTGAGCGTATTCGATAGACATTCCGGCGGCCCTCGCGGAGCCGGTCCAGATAACCGGCTTCGACGAGATCGCTCACGATCCGTTGCGCGGCCCGTTCGGTGACGCCCACTCGCTCGGCCACATCACGCAGTCGGACGTCCGGTTCGCGGGCGATGCACAACAGGGCATGGGCGTAGTTGGTCAAGAACGTCCACTCCGCCATGGGCGAACTGTACTTCGCTTTTACCCGGATCGCTGGTTAGGCGCGCCCATCGCGCACGGTAATACAGGACTCATAAATCACGAAGATTGACACACGACGATAACTACACGTATTGTGAGTCGCATGTTGACGATGACGGGTTCAGCCCTGGCGTTCATGGTGGTGGCCCCAGCAGCGATAGCGATAGCGGCATTCGCCGCCGGACGGTGGTCGCGCGCGTTGATCGGCCGGTTCGGCGCGGCCGTCTCGGGTGTCGGTTTCGCCGGAGCCGTCGGTCTGGCGATTGCCGGTCCGGACGAACCGGTGGCGGTCACCCTCGGGCCGCTGGACCTGGTCGCCGACCGCCTCGCCGCGGTGCTGCTGCTGCTGGTCTTCGGGGTCAGCGCCATCGTTCAGATCTTCGCGCTGCGCTACCTCGCCGGTGACCGCCGCGCCTCCTGGTTCACTGGGGGAGCGGGACTGCTCACCGCCGCCTCGGCGGGTCTGATGACCGCCGCCACCCTGGTCGGCCTGGCCTTCTTCTGGAGTCTCGCCGGTGTGGCCCTGTGCCTGCTGCTGGGCATGTACTGGGAGATGCCGGCTGCCCGCGACGGTGTCCGGCGCGCGGCGACGGCCTTCCTGATCGGCGATCTGGCCCTGTGGGTGGCCGTGGCCGCGACCACCCACACCTGGGGCCGCATCGAACTTCGGGATATCGCGCCGGCTGAGTTCAGCGGCCGGCCCGCCGCAGTGCTGGCGGTTCTCGTGGTGATCGCGGCGCTGTCCCGGTCGGCCCAGATCCCATTCCACCGCTGGCTGCCGGCGACCCTGACCGCACCCACTCCGGTGTCGGCCCTGCTGCACGCGGGGGTGGTCAATGCCGGTGGCATCCTGCTGGTGCGGCTGGCCCCGCTGGCCACCGACGACGTCGCCCGCGCGCTGACCATCCTGGCCGGTGCCGTGACCATGGTCTACGGCGCGATCGTCATGCTGGTCAAACCCGATGTCAAAGGCGCCCTGGTCAACTCGACCTCGGCGCAGATGGGGTTCATGATCCTCGCCTGCGGGCTGGGACTCTGGGCGGCGGCAGTCATCCATCTGTTCGCGCACGGCTTCTACAAGGCCACCCTTTTCCTGTCCTCGGGATCGGCGATCGCCGCCCGCCGCCGCCACGCCGCGCTGCCCGCTGCCGGCCGGCCCGCCAGCGTCCTCTCCGCGATCGCGGCGATCACGCTGCCCACGGTCGCGGTGCTCACCGCAATGGCGCTGGCTCCGATGCCGGCCGGGCATCACGGATCCGAGCAGGCGCTGCTGGCCTTCGCCTGGGTGACCGCCGTCGCCGTCACCTGGGGCTGGTTGCAACGGCACCCCGGACCGGTCGGGACACTGACCGCCGCCGCCGTGCTGATTCCGGCCGCAGCGGCCTACCTGACGGTGATCAACGCGGTCAGCGGCTACCTCGCGCCCGCGTTGCCGCCGTCGGCGCTGCCGGCTCCCGCGGTGTGGGGCGTGACTCTCGGCGCACTGTCGGCCCTGGCGGCTCTCGCTGCAGCGCGCAGAGCCCGAGCCGCCCGACGCATCCGTCTGGTGCTCTACGCGCACGCACTCAGCGCCGGCCATCTCGCATCGCGCACAGCATGACCCGCCCCAACGAGAACCGCACAACCGACAGGAGCCGATCCGTGAGCACCGCATCAGATCTCGACACCCGTCGCGCCCGGCTGCGGGCCGACGTCAGCCTGGCCGCGCGGGTGGTCCCGACGCACTACCCGCTGGAGACCTTCATCGCGGTGAACCCGCTGGCCGGTCTGGAGGAGATGCCGTTCGAGCAGGCCATCCGGCGGGCCGGCGATCTCTACGGCATGACCGGAACCCTCGGGGAGACGGCGTTCCGGTGTCTGCACGTCGAGGGCCGGATCACCGATGCCGATCTGGACCGGACGCTGACGCGGCGCTACCCGAACCTTGCCGCGGTTGCCGGAGTTCGCATCGGAGGCCGGGAGTTCACCGCGCTGGAGATCCTGCGCGCCGAACTCCTGCACGGTATCGGCGCACCGATCGCCAAGCGCCGCTTCACGACTCACTCCGAGAAGGTCGCACCGTCGGTCGCAGACGCGGTCGACGCCCAGACCTCGAAATGGTGCGCGGCGTACTTCGGTGGTGCCGCCTGGCCGATGCCCGGCCGGGAGGCCGGCTTCTATGCGGCCTGGCGGGTGCTGGCGACCGCGGACCGGGCGCTGCCCCGGTCGGCCCGAGTCGCACTGCGCGCCCTGCCCGCTCGGCCCGAGGACGCCGTCCTCGAGGCGCTGACCCGGCTGCCGGTGACCGACGATCACCGCATCCCGTACCTGCAGGCGCATCTGACCCGGATGCCCGGTTGGGCGGCGCATGTCCAGTGGTGCGGGGCCCGTGACGCAGGTGTGGACCTGATGGGATACCTGGCGATGCGATTGACCTACGAGGTGCTGCTGATGGAGCATCGGCCGCGGTGGCGCTCCGGATCTGCTGCGACGCAACCGGACAACGGTCCAGACCCGCTGCCCAGCGCGCGGGATCGTGCCAGGCATCTGATGACGGTGTTGGGCGTCCCGGATCGCGACGACGACAGATGCGCCGCGATCGCGCGGATCCTGGCCGTCCTTCCGGTGAACACCCGGGAACTGTTGTGGCAGAACGCCTTCGAGTCGCACTACCGCGACGGCCTACTGGCATCGCTGGACCGTGCGGCGGTGACGCCGACCACGCCGGCGCATACTCAACTGGTCAGTTGCATCGACACCCGCTCCGAGGGGCTGCGCCGGCACCTGGAATCACTCGGCGGATACGAGACATTCGGTTTCGCCGGCTTCTTCGCGGTGGCCATCCGGTTCACCGGCATCCTCGGCGGGGCACCGAGCGACCTCTGCCCGGTGCTGATCTCGCCGAACCACGACGTCGCCGAGAAGCCGCTGCCGCAGGAGGTCGAGGCGGCCAAGCGCAGGGTCGCCGGGGTCACGAGGCTCGCCGGCGCCGAGTCGGCCTTCCACGCCGCGAAGGAATCCTTGGCCGCACCGTTCACCCTCGCCGAGGCCGCCGGTTGGGTCGCGGCCCCGCTGTCGGCCATCAAGACCCTGACCCCGGCACTGGCCGCGGGCATCCGGCGCCGGTTACGCGATGCGGTCGCGCCGCCGGCCCCGACTGTCATCGATCTGGACGCCATACCGCACCAGGAGCAGGTGCTGTTCGCCCAGGTCGCCCTGACCACCATGGGTCTGACCCGGAATTTCAGCCGGCTGGTGGTGATGTGTGCACACGGCAGCACCACGGAGAACAACCCGTACCAGGCGTCGCTGGACTGCGGCGCATGCGGCGGACAGGCCGGTGGCCCGAACGCCCGGACCGCGGTGGCGATCCTGAACCGGGCCGAGGTCCGGGCCGGACTGCGCGATGCCGGAATCGACATCCCCGCCGGCACCTGGTTCATCGCCGCGCAGCACGACACCGCCGTCGATCGGGTGACCCTGCTGGACACCCATCTGGTTCCGTCCGGGCACCGGGCCGACGTGGCACGGCTGGACGCCGACCTGACCCGGGCCGGCGCGGCGTTGGCGGCTGAGCGGTGTGCGACGCTGCCCGGCGCGGGCGGACGGCTTGCGCCGGAGCGGGCGGTCTCCCATGTCACCGCCCGCTCCACGGACTGGGCACAGGTGTATCCGGAATGGGGTCTGGCCGGCAACGCCGCGTTCATCGTCGCGCCGCGGTCGGTGACCGCCGGGCTGGACCTGCAGCGGCGTACTTTCCTGCACTCCTATGACGCCGAGGTCGACACCGACGGGTCGGCGCTGGAGACCATCCTGACCGCCCCGCTGGTGGTCGCCCAGTGGATCAACTGCCAGTACTACTTCTCCACGGTGTCACCACAGGTGTTCGGCGCCGGCACCAAGACCATTCACAACGTGGTCGGCGGTGTCGGCGTGATCGCCGGCCACACCGGTGACCTCCAACTGGGCCTGCCCTGGCAGTCCGTCAGCGACGGCGAGCGGCTGCTGCACGAACCGCTGCGGTTGCAGGCCGTGGTGCAGGCGCCGTTGGAACGCATCGACGCCATCGTCGAGCGCAACCCGGTCCTGCAGAAGCTGTTCGGCAACGACTGGATCGCGCTGGCGGCCCGCGCCGAACCCGGCAGGCCCTGGCAGCGCTGGACCCGAGGGGGCTGGCGTCCCTGGGCCGACGACGACAGCAATGACCCCGTTCAGCACATCACCAACAACGAGGAGATGGTCCGATGACCGCAGCAACACCCGCACCCACCCACACCCCGCTGACCAAGATGACGAAGATCGAAGTCGTCGTCGGCGGCGGCGAAGCCCCGGCGGTCCGTGAACTCATTCGCAGCGTCGGGGCTACCGGATACACCAGCCTGTCGGGTGTCTCCGGTCTCGGCCACGGCGGCTATCACCAGGGCCGGCTGCTGTTCAACCAGCAGGCATCCCTGGAGCTGATCATCACCGTCGTCTCCCAGGACAGAGCCGACGCTCTGCTGGCCGGACTGCGCCCGCTGCTCGACGCCTCGTCCGGGGTGATGTTCGTGACCGAGACCTACGTCAGCCGTCCCGAGTACTTCAGCTGAAACGAGAAAGGATCGCCGCTGTGTCCATCGCCACCTCCATCGCCACACCACTGGCCGCCTGGCAACGCCTGCGCGCCGGAAATGAACGGTCCTATCAGCAGATCAGCGAAGCCAGAGGAGCACCGATCTCGGAGCGTCCCACCGCCGCGGTCTTCCGGTGCGCCGACGCCGGGATCGCCGCCGACGCGGCCTTCGGCCAGAGTTGGGGATCGCTGATCGACGTCAGCACCTTGGGTCATGTGATCGACTCCGGCGTCCTGGCGACCCTCGAGCACGCGGTGATCACCCGCGAGGTCCCACTCATCGTCGTCCTCGGCCACTCCGACTGCCACGCCATGCACACAGCGATGCGGGCATGGAACGAGGCCGACATGCCGTGCGATGCCACCCGGGTCATCGTCGAGCAGGCGATCGCCTCGATCGTGCGACGCGGCTGCGGAGCCGATTCGGTGGAATCGGTCAGCGAGGCGCACATCGTGGAAACCGGCCTCGCTCTGCTGGAGCGGTCACCGGTAGTCTCGCGTCGGGTCGACACCGGCGAGTGTGCAATCGTCTGTGGCGCAACCGAACCCGACAGCGGACGGATCCGGGTCTACGGAACCATCGGTGCGGTCGGCGAGGTCCACGACTCCCTGTTGGAGTGCGTCTAGCGGGCGTTGTACCCAGGCTCGGCGACGATGGCCGAAGTCAGCGGTTCACTGTAGTTCGGGATCTGCTCCGGGGTCGCCACGATCGACGGGTTCTGCTCGACGGGCATGCCGCCGCCGGTCGGGGCGGGGGCGGCACCGGCGGGCACCTGGGCCGGATACGCCGGCGCGCCGTCAGGCTGGACGTAGACAGGGGCGTTCGGGTACTGCACCGGGCCGGACCCGGTCTTGGTCAACGCGAACGGGATGGCCACACTCTCAGCGGCCGCACCGCAGTCACCCTCGGCGGTGTTGATGCTGGCGTAGCCGGTCAGCGCGGCGGCGTCCCAGGAGTAGTTGTTGACGCCGGGAATGCTGCTGCCGCCGCTGCAGGAGATCGCATCCGGCTGATTGACGAACAGGATCCACGAGCCGACGGTCCAGTAGGCGTTGGCGGCCCACGGGGCGTGCTTGCTGGTGCCGGTGGAGCGGACGAAGACGCAATGGTCGTCGTCGGGGTCGGAGCAGGGGGTGACCGTCCACGTCGCCGACTCGCCGTCCTCGGCCTCGAAGGTGTAGGTCCCCAGGGCGTGCGGGTCTGCGGCGTTGGCCGGGGCGGCCATACCGAGACCGCCTCCCAGGACGGCGGCAGCGACCATCAGACGGGTCAGATTCATGACGCTCCTTGTTGTGTTCACCTGCGTATCAGCTGTCACGCGTTCGGGAGTATTCCACCACGTCGGGAGTCCCTTCGCAGCACGAGGCGTCCGATCGGGCGTGGTCGGTGTGCCTTCGAAACCGCTTCACCCGCTCTGCGCTGGTGTGCGAAGTGGGTGGGCCGGGTCAAATCACCTGTTTGAAAGACGCAGATCAGGGCGTTTGCACAGTTGGCTGGGCAGCGGACCGCCCCAACTTCTGCGGACTTGCTGCGGATCGGGGGATCACGGTGACGGGCACCGCGCGATTGACCAGCCAGAGAGCCGGCACCATCTGCTCACCAAGTCCATCGGCAGTCATCACCGAGGGCGCCATGGCAGAGTCGGAGTTCGCGCTCGCCCATGGACCGGGTTTCGGCCGGGGGTGGCGCGACGCGACTGTCAGTCGAACTTTAGAAGCATCATCGAGCAGTCGTCGCTGCGGTGGTCGGGAAGG
>CAYFMA010000076.1:1720-18174 GCA_964344085.1 uncultured Mycobacterium sp. | reverse complement strand
CGCGGCCGCGGCCGCGCGGATCTGGGGGGTCACCAGCATGACCTGGCCCAGCACGCCGTTGACGAAGCCCGGCGACTCGTCAGTGGACAGTTTCTTGGCGAGTTCGACGGCTTGGTCGACTGCCACCGGCTCGGGAACATCCTCTGCGTAGAGCAACTCCCACACCGCGACCCGCAGCACCGCGCGATCCACCGCCGGCAGCCGGTCCAGCGTCCAGCCCTGCAGGTGCGAGGTGATGAGCTCGTCGATATGCGCGGCATGTTCACTGACGCCGCGCGCCACCGTCACGGTGTAGGGATTGAGCTGCGCCACATCGGCATTCGCCTCAGCCAGTGCCGCGTGCGCGTCAGCGACCTCAGCCGCGGATAGCCCGCGCGCCTCTGCCTCGAAGAGCAGTTCCACGGCGCGCTTGCGGGCCTGATATCGGCCCTTCTCCGGCTTGCGGTCGGCCACTTAGTTGACGCGACCGACGTAGCTGCCGTCGCGGGTGTCGACCTTGAGCTTGTCGCCGGTGTTGATGAACAGCGGCACCTGGATCTCCGCGCCGGTCTCCAGCGTGGCCGGCTTGGTGCCGGCATTGGACCGGTCACCCTGCAGGCCGGGCTCGGTGGCGGCGACGAGCACCTCGACGGTCACCGGCAGCTCCAGGTACAGCGGTGCACCCTCGTTGAATGCGATCTGAACCGGCATGTTCTCCAGGAGGAATCTCGCGGCGTCACCGACCAGCGACTCCGGCAGCGGGTGCTGTTCGAAGTCCTCGGAATCCATGAACACGAAATCCGAGCCGTCGCGGTACAGGTAGGTGGCGTCCCGGCGGTCCACGGTGGCGGTCTCGACCTTGACGCCGGCGTTGTAGGTCTTGTCGACGACCTTCCCGGACAGCACGTTCTTGAGCTTGGTGCGCACGAAGGCCGGACCCTTGCCGGGCTTGACGTGCTGGAACTCGGTGATGGTCCACAGCTGGCCGTCGATGTTGAGCACGAGGCCGTTCTTGAAGTCGGCAGTTGTGGCCACGGTCGTGGTTCTCCTAGCAGTACGGGGACAAATCGCTCTGCGGAGCTTACCTGCGCCCTTCCCCACCCTCGGCGGGCCGCTCCCCGGCAGGGACTTCGCCGGCGGCCACCTCGTCGGCGATCTCGCGTTCGGAGATGAGGTTCGCGGCCAGCAACGCCGCACTGCCGATCAACGCCGTCACGACCGCGAGCACATGGTTGCGAGACTGCTGGGCTTTCCTCGCGTTGAGCTGCTGGTCGAGCTCTGCACTCTCCCTGACCAGGACGGGGACCCGGTCCTGGCCTTTGGTGATGATCGCGGCTTCGAGTTCCTTGAGGTCCTTGAAATTCGCCCAGGTGAAATCCTGGCGGGCCTTCTCATTGATCTCTCGGTACTTGTCGTTGACCTTGTTGAAATCGAGCTGCTTCTCGATCGCCAGCTCACCGATCATGTTCCGGACCGGTGTGGCACGATCGAGCATGTTGCCCTGGCGGATGTCAGAAGCCAGCTCCTTGTCCGAGCCGTTTTGGTGCGCGGTGATGAAGATCAGGTCGCCCTGCTGATTGGCGATGAAGTACTCCGATGCGATCCGGTTGAGCGCCTCGATCTGGGCGGCGTTGACCGCGCGCTGATCCGACAGCGCCTGGATGTCCGCGCCGAGCCGGTCGGTGACTAGCAGCGCCCACAGCGCACCCACCGCGGAGAACACGAACCCGGCAACCAGGGCGATCGTCTTTCCATGCCGGGAGAGCCTGGCCAGCATGACCTGAACCCAAGCACGAAACATCCACGCGCACCCGCTTTTGGGTGCTCTCAGTCCAGAACGGCCAACTCCCGCGGGTACCGGCTGAGCAACTCCGGACCGCGTTCGGTGACCAGGACCGTGTCCTCGATCCGGACGCCGCCGCGGCCGGGCAGGTAGACACCCGGTTCGACGGTCACCACCGCGCCGTCGCGCAGCGTGCCGATGGCCGCTGAGCCGATCCCGGGCGCCTCGTGGATCTGCAGCCCAACCCCGTGGCCGAGTCCGTGTCCGAAATGATCGCCGTGGCCCGCCGCGTCGATGATCCCGCGGGAGGCGGCGTCGACGTCGCGCAGTTCGGCCCCGACCTCGAGAGCGTCGCGCCCCGCCTGCTGGGCCTGCGCGACCAGTGCATAGATCTCGCGCTGCCAGTCCGAAGCGGTCCCGAGCACGAACGTCCGGGTCATATCCGAGTGGTAGCCGCCGACGAGCGCACCGAAATCGATCTTGACGAAGTCCCCGGAATTCAGTTCGGCGTCGGTGGGCCGGTGATGCGGGACCGCCGAGTTCGCCCCGGTGGCCACGATCGTCTCGAACGCGCGGCCGTCCGCCCCGTTGTCGAGCATCAGCGATTCGAGTTCCCGGCCGACTTCCCGTTCGGTTCTGCCGGGGCGCAGTCCGCCACCGCCGACCAACGCGGCCAGCGCCGCGTCGGCGGCCTCACAGGCCAGCCTCAGCAGGGCCACCTCCCCGGCATCCTTGACCTCGCGCAGGTTCTCGACCATGCCGCCGGCCCTGATCAGCGACGCTCCCGAATCCTCGCCGAGCCGGCGCAACAGGGTGCCGAAACCGTCGACGGTCACGACATGGCTCTCGAATCCGATCCTGGTGGCCTGGTCGGCCGCAGCGCGCGACACCAGATACGGGGCGCAGGCGCGCTCGATCATGACCTCGAGGTCGGGTGCCTGCCGGGCCGCCTGGGTGCGGTACCGGGAATCGGTGGCCAGTACCGCCGGGGTGTCACCCGCGAACACCAGCAGCGCGGCGTTCGAGCCCGTGAATCCGGACAGATAGCGCACGTTGACCAGATCACTGACCACGATCGCGTCCAGATCGGCGGCCGCCAGGGCGGCCGCCAGCCGCGCCCGGCGCTGGTGATGCGTCACGGCTGGTGACGCTACCCGCCGCCGCGCCCCAAAGCAGGACCCCCGGTTCCGGACAGAAGTGAGGCCGACAGGGTTTAGGCTCTCTGCCCATGACGTCCTGGTTGCCGCGCGGACTGGTGTTCGCGGCCGGAATGGTGGTGCTCCGACTGATTCAGGGGGCGTTGATCAACGCCAACCCCACGAATTCCGGTGTGATCAGCCTGCTGCTGATCCTCATCTTCGCCGCCGGCGCGCTGGTGTGGGGCTGGTTGGACGGCGTGTCCGATGCGCGCGCCAGCGCCGATCCGGACCGCCGCCGCGATCTGGCGATGCGCTGGCTGCTGTCCGGCCTGTGCGCCGGCGTGGTCAGCGGCTTCGTCTGCTGGCTGATCTCCCTTGTCTATCGCAACATCTACGCCGACGGCTTCTTCCCGGAGGTGACCGCCTTCGCGGCCTTCACCGCCCTGGTGGTCTTCCTACCGGCGATGATCGCCGTCACCCTCGGCCGTATGTCGGTCGATCGCAAGCGCGTCGACGAGCCGCGCCGCCGGGTCAACGACGACGGTTCGGAGACCGACGTGTTCGACACCGTGTCCACCGCGCCTGGCACCGTGGACTACCCGGAGAACACCTAGCCCTGACCGCTCAGACGGCGCCGGCCAGGTACCGCAGCGCGAGCAGATAACCCTGCACGCCAAGGCCGACGATCACCCCGGTGGCGACCCCGCTGAGGTACGAGTGGTGTCGGAAGTCCTCTCGCGCATGGACATTCGAGATGTGCACCTCGATGAGCGGTGCCCGTAATTCGGCGCATGCATCACGCAGTGCAATCGAGGTATGGGTCAGCGCGCCGGCATTGAGGATGACCGGGTCGCCCGCATCGGCGGCTGCGTGCACCCAGCTCAGGAGTTGCTCCTCGCTGTCGCTCTGTCGAACGACGGCGGTGATCCCCAGTTCGGCCGCATGCGCTTCGATCATCGCCACCAGGTCCTCGTGGGTGGTACTCCCGTACACCTCCGGCTCGCGCCGGCCGAGACGACCGAGGTTGGGTCCGTTGAGCACCAGCACCGTCGTCATGCGTTGGCCACCTCCGCGTAGGCGGCCGCCAGCAGGGCCGGATCCGGTCCCTCCAGTCGGCCTGGTTTGGCGAGTGCGTCGAGCACCACGAAACGCAGGACTCCCGACCGGGTCTTCTTGTCCCCGGCCATCGTTTCCAGCAGCTGCGGGAAGGCGTCGGCGTCGTAGGTGACCGGAAGGCCCAGGGAGGTCAGCACATCGCGATGGCGACGGACCGTGGCATCGTCGAGGCGGCCGGCCAGCCGAGCCAACTCGGCTGCGTAGACCAGACCCACCGAGACGGCGGCGCCGTGCCGCCACCGATAGCGCTCCCGGCGCTCGATGGCATGGGCCAGGGTGTGGCCGTAGTTGAGGATCTCGCGCAGCGATGATTCCTTCTCATCGGCGGCGACCACGGCGGCTTTGACCGTGATGGCCCGGCGGATCAGCTCCGGCAGCACCGTTCCAGCAGGATCGATGGCGGCCTGCGGGTCGGCTTCGATGAGATCGAGGATCACCGGGTCGGCGATGAACCCGGCCTTGACGATCTCGGCCATCCCGGCCACGAGTTCGTTGGCGGGCAGCGAGTTCAACGTGTTCAGATCGACCAGCACCGCGGTGGGCTGATGGAACGCGCCGACCAGGTTCTTGCCCGCCTCGGTGTTGATCCCAGTCTTACCGCCGACGGCGGCGTCGACCATCGCCAGCAGGGTGGTCGGCACATGCACGATGTCGACACCGCGCAGCCACGTCGCCGCGGCGAAGCCGGCCACGTCGGTGGCCGCTCCCCCGCCGAGGCTGACGATCGCATCCTTGCGGTCGATGCCGATCTTGCCGAGCACCTCCCAGATGAAGGCGACGACCGGAAGATCCTTGCCGGCCTCGGCGTCGGGCAGCTCGATGCGATGGGCATCGACTCCCTTGTCGGCCAAGGCTTTACGAACAGCTTCTGCAGTCTGGTTCAGGACTGGCTGGTGCAGGATGGCGACCCGGTGCCGCGAGCCGAGCAGGCTCTCCAGTTCTCCCAGCAGTCCGCTGCCGATGATCACCGGGTAGGGCGGATCCACCGCGACGTCGATGGTGGTCAATTCAGTGTTCATTTCCGGACTCCGGCGCGACGGGCGAGGGTGGCGGGTGTGACGGGGCCGGTTTCGGCCGGGACGGGATTCGCAGCGGGGCCCTGCGGTCCCGGTGACGCACCGGTGGCGTTCTGCGGCGCCGGAGGGGCCGGGACGGCGGGACGGCGCCACGGTGGGCGGCGTCGGCGCGGTTCGGGGTTCTCCAGCCGCGAGGCGATGTAGCGGACGACGGCGCCGGGGTTTCGCCGATTGGTGTTCACCCTGATCGTGGCGACCCGGCGGTAGAGCGGGATGCGCTCGTTCATCAGTTCGCGGTACTTCTCGGCGCGGTCAGGACCGGCCAGCAGCGGGCGCACCGTGCTACCGCTTGTGCGCCGAACCCCCTCGGCCGCACTGATTTCCAGGTACACCACGGTGTGGCCGGACAGCGCCTCGCGAACGCCTGGTGTGGTGACCGCGCCACCTCCCAGCGAGAGGATGCCGTCGTGGGTCTGCAGCGCCTCGCGGATCACTTCCTCCTCGATCCGGCGGAAACCCGCCTCGCCGTCGGTGGCGAAGATATCGGCGATGGTGCGGCCGGTGCGCTGTTCGATTTCCGCATCGGTGTCGAGCATCGAGCATCCCACCGCCTTGGCCAGCCGGCGACCGATGGTGGACTTCCCCGATCCCGGCAGCCCGATCAGCACGGCCTTCGGCGCCATGTCGTCTACCCCGACAGCCGTACCGCGGAGCCGGCCGCGAAATTCTGCCGCTCGGCGACCGCCCGCAGGTAGCCGTCGATATTACGGCGGGTCTCGGTCAGCGAGTCGCCGCCGAACTTCTCCAGCGCGGCACGGGCCAGCACGAGGGCCACCATCGCCTCCGCCACCACACCCGCGGCCGGCACCGCACACACGTCTGAGCGCTGGTGAATGGCAACGGCTTCCTCGCCGGTGGACATGTCGACGGTGGCCAGAGCGCGGGGAACGGTGGAGATCGGCTTCATCGCCGCGCGCACCCGTAACGGCAGGCCGTTGGTCATCCCGCCCTCTAGTCCGCCGGCCCGGTTGGTGGAGCGCACCACCCCGCCGTCGCCGGGGTGCATTTCGTCGTGGGCCGCCGAGCCACGCCGGCGCGCGGTCTCGAACCCGTCGCCGATCTCGACACCCTTGATGGCCTGGATGCCCATGACGGCGGCGGCCAGTTGGCTGTCCAGCCGGTCCTCCCCGCTGGTGAACGAACCGAGTCCGATCGGCAGACCGTGGGCGACGACCTCGACCACGCCACCGAGAGTGTCACCGTCCTTCTTGGCAGCTTCGATCTGGGCGATCATCGAGGCCTCGGCGGCGGCGTCGAAGGCGCGCACGGGGCTCTCGTCGATCCGGGCCGTGTCGGCGGCCGTCGGCGGCGGGCCATCGTAGGGATCGGATGCCCCGATGGAGATCACGTGCGAGAGGACCTCCACCCCGAGTGCCTGCTTGAGGAAGGCCCGCGCGACGGTGGCGGCCGCCACCCGGGCGGCGGTCTCACGTGCGCTGGCCCGTTCGAGGACCGGACGGGCGTCATCGAAGCCGTACTTGAGCATTCCGGCGTAATCGGCGTGACCGGGCCGCGGCCGGGTCAGCGGCGCGTTGCGCGCGGTGTCCAGATCGGCCGTGTCAACCGGGTCGGCGGCCATCACCGTCTCCCACTTGGGCCATTCGGTGTTGCCGATCTCGATGGCGATCGGGCCGCCGAGAGTCGCGCCGTGACGGAGGCCGGCCAGCACCGTGACCTGGTCCTGCTCGAACTTCATCCGGGCACCGCGGCCGTAGCCGAGGCGGCGCCGGGCCAGCTGGGCGGCGATGTCGGCGGTGGTGAGCTGCACACCGGCGACCATGCCCTCGACCATGGCTACCAGCGCAGGGCCGTGGGACTCACCGGCAGTCGTCCATCGCAACACGACTCGATCTTCCCATGTCGGCGACCCGGGACCCAATCTGGCGCACGGGTCTCACAGCACGGCCAGTCCGACCGCGGCCAGGCTGGCAAGACACATCGCCGGGCCGTGGGGCGCCGGGCCGCGCCGCCGGCGAACCAGGCCGGCCACCGCCGTCAGCAGCGGTGCGCCCACCGCCGCAAGCGCCCAGACATCGGCACCGAAGGTCGCGGTGAAAGCCCCCAGCCCCAGAGCGAGCTTCACGTCGCCCGCGCCCATGGCGGCCGGCGCGACCAGGTGCACCGCCAGATACACAGCGCCCAACGCGGCCGCTCCGGCCAGTGCGGCCGTACCCCGGCCGCTCAACGCCGCCGCGACGGCAATCACCGCGGCGCCGCCGAGAGTCAGTGCGTTGGGCAGCCTGCGGTACCGGATGTCGGTGACGGTCAGGACCGCCGCCCAGATCAGTACGGCCGGCGCCTCGATCGCTCGCATGCCGGGACGTTAACCCAGCGCGGCCGCCATCTGCTCTCGCGGAGCCGGCCGGCCTGTGAATAGTTCGACCTGGGTGAAGGCCTGGTTCAGCAGCATCTGCAGCCCGCTGATCACCTCGCCCCCGACGGCGGCGACCGCACGGGCCAATGGTGTGGGCCACGGGTCGTAGATGGCGTCGAGCAGGACCGGTGCCGCGGCGAAGACCGATACGTACTCGGCGGCGACCTCGGCCGGAATCGTGCTCACCAGCACCTCGGCGGACGCGGTCAAATCCGGTAGCGCGGGATCGGCGAACTCCCGGTGTTCGGTGTGCGCGCCCAGTTCGGAACCCAGCTGGATCAGCCTGGCGGCCTTCTCGCGGCTTCGCGCGACCACCGTGACCTCATCGGCCCCGAGGCCGGCCAGCGCGGCCACCGCCGCCGGCGCGGTGCCGCCGGCGCCGAGCACGATCGCGCGAGTTCCCCGGAGCGGGGCCGGATCGCGGGGGTCGTAGCGATACCCGAGGGCTCCGGCCACACCGTCGATATCGGTGTTGTCGGCACGCCAACCGCGCTCGGTACGCACCAGCGTGTTGGCCGAGCCGACCATCTGCGCGCGCCGGGTCCGCTGGTCTGCGATCTCCAGCGCAGCGAACTTGCCGGGCATCGTCACCGAGAGGCCAACCCATTCGGGGCCCAATCCCCTTACCAGACTTGGTAATTCGTCAGCCGTGCACTCGATGCGTTCGTAGGTCCAGTCATCCAGACCAAGCGCGTGGTATGCCGCGAGATGCAATTGCGGCGAGCGCGAATGGGCGACAGGCGAACCCAGTACGGCCGCCTTGCGCCCGGTCATCGCCCGGAATTGAGAATGCCGCTGTTCAAAGCCTTCTCGCGGTTGGCCAGATGTTCCTGATAGTCACTCGTGAACAGCGTGGTGCCGTTGGCATCGACGGTCACGAAGTAGAGCCAGTCTCCTGGTTCCGGATGCTCGGCTGCGGCCAGAGCGTCGGCGCCGGGTGAGCAGATCGGCGTAGCCGGCAGCCCGGCCTTGGCGTAGGTGTTCCACGGCGTCTCGGTGTGGCGGTCGGCATCGGTGGTGGCAAGCTCGCGGCGATCCAGCGGGTAGTTCACCGTCGAGTCGAACTCGAGGCGGTCGTACCAACTGGCCAGCCGGTTGTAGATGACGCGTGCCACCTTCGCGAAGTCCGCCGGCTGTGCCTCCTTCTGGACCAGGGAGCCGACGATGAGCACCTCGTAGGGCGAAAGGTTCAGGCTCTTGGCGGCGTCGAGCAGCCCGCCCTTCAGGTAGCGGTCATTGCTCTCCGAGACCAGATTGGCCAGAATCTGCTTCGGCGATGCGAACGGGTCGATGTTCCAGGTGCCCGGAGCGATCAGGCCTTCGAGCCGGCGATGGCTCTGCCCCATCGCGCCGGCGCCCTTGGTGGCCCACTCCGGCACGTTCAGCGAGGACAGCGGGCCGTCCCCGGCGGCGGCCTTGAGGTCCTTGGCCGACACGCATTTCTTGGACCCGTTGAGGTCGACGCAACTCGCGTCGGCGATCAGGCTGAAGATGCCCGGATTCACCGACTCGGTGCCGATCACCTCGTGGTCATCGAGTTGTTTGCCCTCCGGGATGGTGAGCTTGCCCACCCGGGAGGCCGGGTCGATCAGCTTCGCGACCGCCGTCGCCGCCGGAATCACGGTGCGCAGCTTGTAGTAGCCGGGCTGGATCGCGGCCAGGGCGGTGTTGCCGTGGGCGGCGGACATGAACGGGTCGACATCGGCGATGACGCCCTTTTCCACCAGATTGGCGGCGATGACGGATCCCGAATCCCCGGAGTGCACCTCGAAGATGATGTCCTCTTTACCCGCGCCGGTGTAATCGGCGGGCTGCTTGGGACCGCCGAACAGCCTGGGGCCGAGGAACACCGCCACCGCGACGACGGCCAGCAGGCCTACCAGCGCATACAACCGCCGCTTCCGATAAACCCCGGAGCCGGCCCGTCTGCCGCTCTCCCGGGGCGTGCCGACCGCCTCCGGTTTTGCGCGCTCGTGCGCGGTGTCGTCGGACTCAGGCATCGTCTTCTCTCACCGGTCAGGCGCCGCGGCGCGACGTTGATCAAGCCAGCCCTGCAGGATCGCCACAGCGGCAGCCTGGTCGATCTTCCCCCGTTGGTCCTTGGCGCGCACCCCCGCCTCCCGCAGCGATCGCGCCGCGCTGACCGTAGTCAATCGCTCGTCGGCGAGTCGCACCGGGACCGGTGCAATGCGTCCGGCCAGCGCATCGGCGACCGCGACGGCGTCGTCGGCAGATGCGCCGGCCCGGTCCGCCAGGGTGCGCGGCAGCCCCACGATCACCTCGACCACCTGCAACTCGCCGACCAGGCCGGCCAGCCGCCGCAGATGAGCCGTGCCGCGTTCGCGTCGCACCGTCTCCACCGGGGTGGCCAGGATGCCGTCCGGGTCGCTCACCGCGACACCGATCCGGACCGTTCCGACGTCGATGCCGAGCCGACGGCCCCTGCCCGGGTCGTCGGGGCCCGGCCGGTCAGGCGTGCGATGCTGCGCGGACACGTCGATTCTTCGGCTACCTCAGCCGCGCGCCAGTTCCGCGCGAACGGCGGCCAGGGCGGCATCTATTCCGGCCGCATTCTTGCCGGAGCCCTGAGCCAGATCGGCCTTGCCTCCGCCGCGGCCGCCGACTGCCGCGGCCATACCGGCCACCAGCTCGTTGGCCCGAATCCCGGCATCTTGTGCGGCCTGGTTTGCGGCCACCACGAACGGGACGTTGCCGGCGTCGGCCGCGGCGATCAGCACCACGACACCGGGATCTGAGCCCAGCCGGGACTTGATGTCTGCGACCAGCGAGCGCAAATCCCCGGCCGCCATCCCGTCGGCCATCCGCTGGGCGACCAGACGGACCCTGCCGACCTGCTCGGCGGTGCCCGCCGCCTCGGCCGCACCGGCCCGCGCCGAGGCCAGCCGCACCCGTTCCAGTTCCTTCTCCGCGGTCTTGAGTTTCTCGACCAGGGTGGCGACCCGAGCGGGGACCTCCTCCGAAGGCACCTTCAGCGAGGACGCGAGTCCGGCCATCAGGGCACGCTCCTTGGCCAGATGGCGGAACGAGTCCAGACCGACGTAGGCCTCGACACGACGGACGCCGCTGCCGACCGAGGACTCACCGAGGATCGTGATCGGGCCGATCTGCGCGGAGTTGCTCACGTGGGTGCCGCCGCACAGTTCGAGGGAGAACGGTCCGCCGATCTCCACCACTCGCACCTCGTCGGGGTACTGCTCGCCGAACATGGCCATCGCGCCCATGGCTTTGGCCTTCTCCAGGGGTGCGGTGAAGGTGTTGACAGCGAAGTCGGCCTGTACGGCCTCGTTGGCGACTTCCTCGACCTCGTTGCGCTGCTCCTCGGTGAGCGCGCTCTGGGAGTTGAAGTCGAACCGCAGGTAGCCCGGCCGGTTGAGCGAGCCGGCCTGGACAGCGTTGGGACCCAACACCTGTCGCAGCGCGGCGTGCACCATGTGGGTGCCGGAATGCCCCTGCGTGGCGCCGCGGCGCCAGGTCGGATCCACCGCGGCGACGACGGCGTCACCTTCGACGAATTCACCGGACTCGACATTGACCCGGTGCACCCACAGCGTTTTGCCGATCTTCTGCACGTCGGTGACAGCAGCCTTGGCCGATTCGCTGCCACCGGTGCCGGTGATCCAGCCGGCGTCGGCGATCTGCCCGCCCGCTTCGGCGTAGAGCGGTGTGCGGTCCAGCACGATCTCTACGCGCATGTCGACGTCGCCGGGTGCGTGGTGGCCTACCACCGGGACCCGCTTACCGTCGACGAAGATTCCCAGAATCCTTGCCTCGGAGGACAATTCGTCGAATCCGGTGAACTCGGTGGGGCCGGCGTCGACAAGTTCGCGGAAGGCGGAGAGGTCGGCGTGTGCGTGCTTGCGCGCCGCGGCGTCGGCCTTGGCCCGGCGGCGCTGTTCGGCCATCAGCTCGCGGAATCCGAGTTCGTCCACGCTCAGGCCGGCCTCAGCAGCCATCTCCAGGGTCAGTTCGATCGGAAACCCGTAGGTGTCGTGCAGTGCGAAAGCGTCGGAGCCGCCGAGTTCGGTCTTGCCGGCCGCCCGGGTGGCGGCGGCGGCGTCCTCGAACAGTTTCGAACCCGACGCCAGGGTCCGGTTGAAGGCGGTCTCCTCGGCCACGGCGATGCGGTTGATCCGCTCGAAATCGGTGACCAGTTCGGGATAGGACGGACCCATCGCGTCGCGCACCGTCGCCATGAGTTCGCCGATGATCGGGTGCTCGATGCCCAGCAGTTTGGCCGAGCGGATGATGCGGCGGAGCAGACGGCGCAGCACGTAGCCGCGGCCCTCGTTGGAGGGGGTGACGCCGTCGCCGATGATGATCGCCGCGGTGCGGGTGTGGTCGGCGATCACCCGGTAGCGGATGTCGTCGCCTGCGTTGCCCTGCCCGTATCCGCGTGGCGCGTACTGCGCGACCTTGTCGATCACCGGACGCAGCAGGTCGGTCTCATAGACGTTGTCGACGCCCTGCAACAGGCAGGCGATGCGCTCGATGCCCATGCCGGTGTCGATGTTCTGCCGCGGCAGCGGACCCAGAATCTCGAAGTCCTCCTTGGAGGTGCCCTCGCCCCGCTCGTTCTGCATGAAGACGAGATTCCAGATCTCGATGTAGCGGTTCTCGTCGGCCTCCGGTCCACCCTCGGCGCCGTACTCGGGTCCGCGGTCGAAGTAGATCTCCGAGCAGGGGCCGCACGGACCCGGAATTCCCATCGACCAGTAGTTGTCGGCCATCCCGCGGCGCTGGATGCGTTCGGGCGGCAGTCCTGCGACTTCCTGCCACAATTCGACGGCCTCGTCGTCGTCGTAGAAGACGGTGGCCCACAACCGGTCCGGGTCGAACCCGTAGCCGCCCTCGGAGACCGGCTTGGTCAGCAGGCCCCAGGCCAACTCGATGGCCCCGCGCTTGAAGTAGTCGCCGAAGGAGAAGTTTCCCGCCATCTGGAAGAAGGTGTTGTGCCGGGTGGTGATACCCACCTCGTCGATGTCCGGGGTGCGGATGCACTTCTGAATGCTGGTGGCGGTGTTGTACGGCGGGGTGCGCTGACCCAGGAAGAACGGCACGAACTGGACCATGCCGGCGTTGACGAACAGCAGATTGGGGTCGTCGAGGATGACCGAAGCGCTGGGCACCTCGGTGTGTCCGGCGTTGACGAAGTGATCCAGGAAGCGCTTCCTGATCTCATGGGTCTGCACGGTTCGTGGTCCTTGTAGCTGGGCGGAAAGCCGGGTAGTCGACCGCACCACCCTACCGGGCGGGCTCAGCCGGCCACGAAGCTCAACCGGACCGATCGCCTGGGGTTGTCCCGGTTCAGATCGACCAGGACCACGCTCTGCCAGGTGCCCAGCAGTGGGTTGCCGTCCGCGACGGGCACCGTGACCGAGGGCGACACGATTCCCGGGAGAACATGATCGGCTCCATGACCGGGCGATCCGTGGGAGTGCCGGTAGCGGTCGTCCCGGGGCAGCAGCCGTTCCAGGGCGTCGATCAGGTCGTCGTCAGAGCCCGCCCCGGTCTCGATCACCGCGACACCGGCGGTGGCGTGCGGAACGAAGACATTGCACAGCCCGTCACCGCGACCGCGGCAGAAATCACGCACCTGGGGCGTCAGATCGACGGTTCGCCGCGCGGCGGTGTCGATTTCGACTACGTCGGTCTCCACCCGGCCCAGCGTACGACTGACCCGGGCTCTCAGCAGGACCCTTGCGGCGACCACCGAATCAGCGGAGCGTGGGAGATGACCGGTGGCGCCACCGGGGCGCTGCCCCGATCCGAAGGAGTTCGGTCGTGTACGCGCGCTCAACCACTGTGATGGCCCGGCCCGGGCACATCGAAGAAGGCACTTCTCACATCAACCGCAACGTTCTGCCCGTGCTGGAGACCATTCCGGGATTCATCGGCATGTCCCTGATGGTCGATCGGGAGTCCGAGCGGTGCATCCTCACCACTTCCTGGGACAGCAGCGAGGCCATGCATGCCAGCGAGGAGTCCGTCGGCCCGATCCGCGACGCCGCCGCGGCGATCTTCAGCGGGCCCGGTCCCAAACCCCAGAGCGCTGTGGATCACTGGCAGATCGTCGCCATGCACCGCGATCATTCCGCCCACCAGGGAACCTGGGTGCGCTCGACCTGGCTGAAGCTGGAGACCGCCCGCTTCAATCAGGCTCTCGACTTCTGTCGGACTTCCGTCCTGCCGGCGATCCAGGAGTTCGAGGGATTCTGCAGCGCGAGCGTGATGACCGATCCGCCCTCCCGGCGCGCGGTGATCTCGGCGAGCTACGACAGCGCCGAAGCGCTAGACCTCAACCGCGAACGCGCCCGTTCACTGCGGACGGCCCGATTACGGGAATTGGGCGCTGATCAGCTCGACGTCGGTGAGTTCGAGCTGGCTATCGCGCGGTTGCGCGTTCCCGAGATGGCGTGATCAGCGTCCGCGGCGGATGATCGCGCGCAGCTTGGCCAGTCGTCCCGCGATCTCCCGCTCCGCACCCCGGCCGGTGGGCCGGTAGTAATCGGAACCCACAACCTCGTCGGGTGGATATTGTTGTGCCACAACACCATCCGGATCATCGTGCGGATAGCGATAGCCCTGCGCGTGACCGAGTTTCGCAGCCCCGGAATAATGCCCGTCGCGCAGATGGGCCGGCACCAAGCCCGCCTTGCCCGAGCGGATGTCGTTCATCGCCGCACCAAGCGCAGCGGTCACGGCATTCGATTTCGGCGCGGTCGCAAGATGCACGGTTGCATGAGCGAGTGTCAGCTGAGCCTCGGGCATCCCGATCAGCTGCACTGCCTGCGCTGCGGCCACCGCGACCTGCAGTGCGGTCGGGTCGGCCAGCCCGATGTCCTCGCTGGCCAGGATCATCAGCCGGCGGGCCACGAAACGGGGATCCTCGCCGGCCACCAGCATCCGGGCCAGGTAGTGCAGCGAGGCGTCCACGTCGGAGCCCCGGATGGATTTGATGAAGGCGCTGATGACGTCGTAATGCTGGTCGCCGTCGCGGTCATAGCGGACCGCGGCCCGGTCCAGGGACTGCTCGACCGTCTCGACGGTGATCGGCGATCCGGCCGCGGAGGCGGTCTCTGCGGCGACCTCCAATGCGGTCAGCGCGCGGCGGGCGTCCCCTGCCGAGAGCTGTACCAGCAGGTCAACGGCGTCGTCGGCGATGTGGACGGCGCCGCACAGACCTCTTGGGTCAGCGACGGCCCGGCGCACCACGGTCTCGATGTCGCGGCTGGTCAACGGCTGCAGTTGCAGGATCAGCGACCGGGACAGCAGTGGCGCGACGACGGAGAAGGACGGATTCTCGGTGGTCGCGGCGACCAGCAGCACCACCCGGTTCTCGACGGCGGCCAGCAGGGCGTCCTGCTGGGTCTTGGAGAACCGGTGCACCTCGTCGATGAACAGGACGGTCTGCTCGCCGTCGAGAAGCGCCCGGCGGGCGGAGTCGACCACCGCCCGTACCTCCTTGACCCCGGCCGTCAGCGCCGAAAGGGCTTCGAAACGCCGCCCGGTGGCATGTGAGATCAGCGATGCCAGCGTGGTCTTCCCGGTGCCCGGCGGACCGTAGAGGATGACCGAAGCGGCGCCGGTTCCCTCCACCAGTCGGCGCAGCGGCGACCCCGAACCCAGTAGATGCGCCTGACCGACGACTTCGGCCAGACCGGCCGGGCGCATCCGGACGGCCAATGGTGCCGACGCCGACGGGACCTGATCGATTCGGGCATTCGACGGGTAGTCCTCGCCGGGAAGGTCGAACAGGCTCTCAGGCACGGTTCAGGCTTACCACGGCCGGTTCCGACCCTCCGGCTAACCCGCTTGACGGCTTGCGGACCGAGGGCCGCAGCGGCTATCGCAGTTACATCCAGGGACTTCTCGAAATCAGCGTGATCAGGAAACTATACCTATCATATGTCAGCTAATTAGCAGCTTAAATCACATTTTTGGCACCCGACCAAGCAATTGCTCTGGTGTCTGAGATTTTTGCTAAACCCTCTATCCGCAAACACAAAATGGGTTTAGTTTGACGCCCGACACTTGGACAACCGCGGCCCAACCATGCGAAAGGGAACCCCTGTGGCAGACAAGAACCAACCCCTGAACATCGTCGAGAATCTCGTCGAGAAGCCCTACACCGTCCAGCGACTGGTGGAGCGCCCGGTCGAGCGAGTCGTCGACAAGCCGGTGACCCTGGAAAGGGTCATCGAAAGACTGGTGGTCGACACCGTCGACAAGGTGGTCGACAAACCGGCGCAGGTGTCGCGTCTGGTGGAGCGCCCGGTGGTCAATGTGGTCGACGACGTGGTCGACAAGCCGGTGAGGGTTTCGCGCACCCTCGAGCGCCCTGTCGTCACCGTTGAGGACACCATCGTCGACAAGCCCATCAAGGTTTCCCGCACGGTGGAGCGTCCGGTGGTGACCGTGGTCGACGAGGTGATCGATAAGCCTCTCAAGGTGGGACGGTCTGTCGAACGTCCGGTGGTGACGATCGCGGACAACGTCGTCGACCGCCCGATCGAGGTATCCCGGCTCGTTGAGCGTCCTGTGGTCAACATCATCGACACGATCACCGACAAGCCGGTCGAGGTTCAGCGACTGGTGGAGAAGCTGGTGGTCAATATCGTCGACAAGATCACCGACAAGCCGGCCCAGGTCCAGCGACTGGTCGAGAAGCTGATCGTCGACATCCACGACAACGTGGTGGAGAAGCCGGTCACCGTCCAGCGGCTGGTCGAGAAGCCCGTGGTGAACGTCGTCGAGAAGGTCGTCGAGGTTCCGGTCGAGAAGATCGTCTACAAGACGATCGAGAAGCCGGTCGAGAAGATCGTCGAGATCACCGTCGAGAAGCCGGTGGTGAAGGTCGTCGAGAAGATCAAAGAGGTGGTCGTCGAGAACATCGTCGAGAAGCTGGTCGAGAAGCCCGTCGACCGCGTCGTCGAGAAGATCGTCGAGAAACCCAACATCATCGAGAA
>CAYFMA010000076.1:0-1620 GCA_964344085.1 uncultured Mycobacterium sp. | reverse complement strand
TCGTCGAGAAACCCAACATCATCGAGAAAGTCATCGACAAGCCCGTCGACCGCGTCGTCGAGAAGATCGTCGAGCGCCCACGCATCGTCGAGAAGGTCGTCGACAAGCCGGTCGAGAAGGTGCTCGAGAAGCTGGTCACCAATCCGGTGCTGGTGGAGAAGGTGGTGCACAAGGACGTCGAGTACATCGATGAACGCATAGTCGAGCGTCCGATCGAGACCGTGGTCGAGCGGATCGTGGAGCGTCCGGTCTATCGCGAGGTCGAGAAGATCGTCGAGAAGCCGGTCGAGAAGATCGTCGAGGTCGTCGTCGAGAAGCCGGTAATCGTGCACAAGTACGTCGAGAAGCCCGTCGAGCGGGTGATCGAGCACGGAGCGGAGATCACGGTGGCCCGGCGCGTGATGGGCAAGGCCGAGGACGTCGAGGCCAAGTTCATCGAGCGTGACGCTCGCCAGGTGCAGTGGGTGGAACGCGTGACCGGCGAGCACCCCGATGACGACATCGTGGGTGATGAGTCAGCGGTGTTCAAGGCTCGCGAGGCCTACGTCGTAGATCCCAGCGATCCACGTAATCGCCGTTAGAGCTTGACGCCGGGGCGGTCGAATCCCCCCTGCCGCCCCGGCGTCATCCACCACCATTCACCCGATCACCGACAATCGAGGAGTCTTGAATTGACACCCATCGTGTCGTCCCGATCCCGCCGTGGCGCCGTGGCACTCAGCGGGATGTTCATTGCCGCGAGCACGGCGCTGTCGAATGCGCCGGCGGTCTACGCGGCGCCGTCCACCGATGCAGTGAACGCGATCGATGCCCGCTACACGGCATTCGGCGGCGCGGGTTCTCTGCTCGGCGCCCCCATCGGAGAAGCCATCGACACCCCAGGCGGCGCTGAACGCGACTACGAGGGCGGTGCGATCTTCTACTCGAAGGACACCGGTGCCCACGTCATCTACGGCGCGATCCTCGATCGCTACAAGGCGCTGGGCGGACCGGGCAGCGAACTCGGCTATCCCAGGAACGACGAGAGCGACGCCGGTGACGGCACCGGGCGTTTCAACGATTTCGCCGCTCCCGGCGGCGCGTCGATCTACTGGACCCCGCAGTGGGGGGCCTCGGTGATCAAAGGCCGCGTGCTCGACGCCTGGCGGCAGTCCGGCGGGATCAGCGGACCGTTCGGTTACCCGAGCGCGGACACCTCGATCCTCGACGGAGTGCAGACCGGCAAGTTCGTCGGGCCGCAGGGCACCGAGATCCAGTGGTCGGAGGCCGCCGGACTGATCACCATCCCGGCCCCACTCGCCGCCACGATTCCCGGTTTCAGCGCCGCGACGCCGACGGCAGAAGGGACTCCGTCCGTGACGAAACCCAGCGTGAAGGAGCCGTCGACGACGGCCACCCAGAGCAGGAAGTGGTGGTGGATTCCAGTCGGGCTGGCCGCGCTCGCTCTGCTCGGAGGGCTGCTGCGACTGCTGACCCGCAAGCCCAAGGCCCCGGCGCCGATCACAGTGGTGGCCGAGCGCGCTGCAGAGGTCAAGCAGCCTGCGCCCGTGCCGCCGCCCCCACCGGCACGGCCGGTGGCTTCACAGGAGCGGGTGCCGGAGCAGGCGTTGGCGCCGGAGC
>CAYFMA010000075.1:741-18206 GCA_964344085.1 uncultured Mycobacterium sp. | reverse complement strand
CCGGTGTCGTGCGCGGTGTGGGCGGCGGCGGCAACGATCGAGGACAGCGCCGGTTGGCTGGTGGTGCCCGCCATCGGGGCCGCGGCACCGTCGACGGCGTCGGCACCGGCTTCCCGGGCGGCGATATAGGTGGCCAACTGGCCGCCCGGGGTGTCGTGGGTGTGCACGTGGATCGGTAGGTCGAAGCGCGATCGCAGGGCCGAGACAAGTCGGTGGGCGGCAGGCACCCGCAGCAGACCGGCCATGTCCTTGATCGCCAGCACATGAGCGCCGGCATCGACGATCTGCTCTGCGAGCTTGAGGTAGTAGTCCAGGGTGTAGAGCGTCTCGGCGGGATCGGAGAGATCACCGGTGTAGGACATCGCCACTTCGGCCACAGCGGTGCCGGTCTCCCGGACTGCATCGATGGCCGGGCGCATCGACTCCACGTTGTTCAGCGCATCGAAGATCCGGAAGATGTCGACACCGGTGGCGGCGGCCTCCTCGACGAACGCGTGGGTCACCGTCTCCGGATACGGGGTGTATCCCACCGTGTTGCGGCCACGCAGCAGCATCTGCAGGCAGATGTTGGGCACGGCTTCACGCAGTGCGGCCAGCCGCTCCCACGGGTCTTCTTTCAGGAACCGCAGCGCCACATCGTAAGTCGCGCCGCCCCAGCATTCCAGTGACAGCAGTTGCGGCAGCATACGGGCCATGTGGGGTGCCACCGCGATCAACCCGGTGGTGCGAAGGCGGGTCGCCAGTAGCGACTGATGGGCGTCACGGAACGTGGTGTCGGTGACAAGCAACTGGCCGCTGTTGCGCATCCAGGACGCGAAGCCTTCCGGGCCCAACTCCGTCAGTTTCTGTTTGGAACCCGGCGGCGGTGGAGCCGCCAGGTTGATGGCAGGCAGCTTGTGGTGGGGGTAGACCGCCGACGGCCGCTCACCGTGTGGCCGGTTGACCGTCACATCGCCGAGGTAGTTGAGGATTTTGGTGCCGCGGTCGGCCGAACTGCGCGAGACGAGCACATCAGGGTGATCCTCGATGAACGACGTCGTGACCCGGCCGGCCTGGAAATCCGGATCGTCGAGCACCGCCCGCAGGAAATTGATGTTGGTGGCCACCCCGCGGATGCGAAATTCGGCCAGAGCCCGGCGTGCGCGCTGCACCGCCGAGTGGAAGTCGCGGCCGCGACAGGTCAGCTTCACCAGCATCGAGTCGAAGTGCGCCGAGATCTCCGCGCCGACGTGTGTGCCGCCGTCCAGACGGATTCCGGCTCCACCCGGTGTGCGGTAGGCGGTGATGCGGCCGGTGTCCGGGCGGAATCCGTTCGCGGGATCTTCGGTGGTGACCCGACACTGCATCGCCGAACCGTGCGGAACGATCGAATCTTGGCTCAGCCCAATATCATCCAGTGATTCTCCGGCGGCGATGCGCAGTTGACTGGAGACCAGATCCACATCGGTGATCTCCTCGGTCACCGTATGCTCAACCTGGATTCGTGGGTTCATCTCGATGAACACATGCTGGCCCCGTTCGTCGAGGAGGAACTCGACGGTGCCGGCGCAGCTGTATCCGATCTGCCTCGCGAAGGCCACCGCGTCGGCACAGATCCTGTCGCGCAGTGCCGGATCGAGGTTGGGTGCCGGCGCCAACTCGATCACCTTCTGATGGCGTCGCTGCACGCTGCAGTCCCGCTCGTAGAGGTGGATGACGTTGCCGTAGTTGTCGGCCAGGATCTGCACCTCGATGTGGCGGGGATTGATGACGGCCTGCTCGAGGAAGACCGTCGGATCACCGAATGCCGATTCGGCCTCCCGGGAGGCCGCCTCGATGGCATCGCGAAGTTCCCCGCGCTCGCCCACACGCCGCATACCCCGTCCGCCACCGCCGGCGACGGCCTTGACGAAAAGCGGGAACTGCATCGACTCCGACGCTGCCATCAACTCGTCCACCGACCGCGACGGTTCCGAGGAGGCCAGCACCGGCAGGCCGGCGGCGCGGGCCGCGGCGATGGCCCGGGCCTTGTTGCCGGTCAGTTGCAGGATGTCGGCCGGTGGTCCGACGAAGGTGACACCTGCGGCCGCGCACGCCGCAGCGAGTTCGGGGTTCTCCGACAGGAATCCGTACCCGGGGTAGATCGCGTCGGCGCCGGACAACTCAGCGATGCGCACCATCTCGTCCACCGAGAGATAAGCACGGACCGGGTGTCCGGGCTCACCGATCTCGTAGGACTCGTCAGCCTTCAGACGATGCAGCGAATTGCGGTCCTCGAACGGATACACCGCCACCGTTCCGATGCCCAATTCGTAGGCAGCGCGAAACGCCCGGATCGCGATCTCACCACGGTTGGCGACCACCACTTTGGTGAACATGGGCCCCCTCGCTGCCGACATAGTGCCTGTCCCCCGAATTCTGTACTTCCCAGCGCGTTAATTAGGGGCTTCTCTGGAAAGTTGAGGGTCGAACTCGCTTCAGCGGTGCGGACGGGAACGCGCCAACCACAGTGCGGGCGGAGGGACTCGAACCCTATTCCGGCCCCTGGTCAGGTAGGCATTAGCGGTCTGAAGTGCGAATTTCAATCACTAGGTTTCACACGATTTATCTGTAACTAGGCGCCGGTTGTGGGCGGATTGTGGGCACGCGGAGCGGGGAACTACCAGGGATCGCCGACCCCTACTCCAGATGAACGCGCCGACGGATTTTAAGTCCGTTCTTCTTGGCGTTTGTTACTACAAGCTGTGTTGAGTGGACTAGAAAGCCGCTGCTCAGACAGTTGGTTCTGTTGGTTAGGAAAAGCCGTTAACGGTTCTGCTGCGGACGATCTGCGGACGGCGGGCGCTCCGTTCAACCGTGGCTCCGGGCCCCGGTTGGCTTAAGAAACTGATCACTCGGATTGTCATCTCGCGTCACCCCAGCCCATGAACCCGACGGTCTCCTCAAGTGGCGCTCTGTCCATGCGGATGGCGTTAGCGGGGTGGTCGGGATCGCGATACCCGATCGCCAGACCACAGAAGAGCATCAAGTCGACGGGTGGTTGGACCACGTCGGCAACCGTACGGTGATAGAGCGACCACGCCTCCTGCGGGCAGGACGACAAACCTTCAGCATGGAGTAGGAGCATCACCGTTTGGAGATACATACCGACGTCGGCCCACTGGGCGCTACCCATCTGCCGATCGATGTAGCAGAACGCGCCAACTGGAGCACCGAAGAAGTCGAAGTTTCGGGCGAATTGGCGGTCTCGGCCTGCTCTGTCCTCGCGTGGTATCCGGAGTGCGGAATACAGTTGCTCGCCGCAGCTATACCGACGTTCCCGGTATGGCGAACCCAACTTAGCCGGGTAGATCGGGTATTCGGCAACGTCGGTTTCGTCGCCGGCCAGGACTCTCTCGCCGACCAGTCGTTTCACCTCCGCCAGGGGTTCCCCAGTAAGTAGAAACAGGCGCCAAGGTTGAAGGTTCCCGCCCGATGGAGCCCGAGATGCCGCCACCATCACGCGCTCGAGAACAGTCCGATCGACGGCGCGATCGGTGAATCCCCGCACAGAAGCCCGCTGCTCGACCGCATCGTAAATATCCATGGCGCACCCCTACCGAACCAATTAACGCGCTCGAAAATCAACCCGCTATTGCGCGTCGAACACAAAGACCTAGCTCGCGCGGAACGAGGGTCTCAATGGAACCATTCGCCGAATGACTCTCGTCCGCGCACGACTGGCGGCCCGAAGAGATAAGAGGTTCGCCAACGAACCCAGTTATCCGAATGACGCTCTCGTCCCGAGATCCGGATCCGGTGGACGAACTCCCCTGCCTCGTCGGCAACCGCGACGACTCGGAGGTGAAGTTCTTTCTTAGCGTCATCCTCCGTGAGATGGCTCGGGAGGAAGAAATCCAAGTCGCGCCAAATAGCGGAAATATCCGCTGGAGGCTCAACCTCGTCCGACTCCAACTGGCGGAGGCCCGAGTCGTCCTTCATCAGAGCAGCATGTTGACGGCTTTAACCTGGGTGTATTCCTCAATTGCCCTCGCGCCCAATTCGCGACCCCAGCCCGACTGCTTGTATCCGCCGAAGGGAACTGCACAGTCAAAAGCGTTGTGGCAGTTGATCCACACTGTTCCGGCTTTGATTTCGGAAGCGGTGCGGTGAGCCTTGGTCACATCCCGGGTCCACACGCTCGCAGCCAAACCATACGGTGTGTCGTTAGCCGCCTGTCGTACACCCTTTTCTGCATTGAAGGGCGTAGCGACGACCACTGGACCGAAGATCTCCTCCTGGTAGACGCTGAACGAAGACTTCACATCCACCAACACGGTGGGTTCCACAAAGTACCCCTTGGTCCCTACTCGAGAACCACCGGTGAGAGCGTGAGCACCATCAAGCAAACCCTGCTTGATATACCCGGTGACACGGTCAAGTTGCTCGGCAGAAACGAGCGGACCCATCTCCGTCTCGGGGTCGAGTCCAGGACCAACCTTCGTCCCCTTTGCCACGGCCGCCACACCATCCATGAACTCGTCGAAGATTCGATCCTCGACAAGGATCCGTGTTCCAGCCGTACAGGTCTGACCGTGATTGAACATGAAACCCGACGCTGTACCGGGAATGGCTGTCTCCAGATCGGCATCCGCATAGACAACTTGCGGGCTCTTCCCGCCGAGTTCCAACGTGACTTTCTTCAGATTTCCCTTGGCCGCATCGACAATCAACTTGCCCACTTCGGTTGAACCCGTGAATGCGACCTTGTCAACGTCCGGATGAGCCGCGATAGCAGCACCAGCGTCGCCAAACCCGGTCACCACGTTGAACACCCCGTCAGGCAAACCTGCCTCGGCAAGCACCTCAGCCAGCAACAGAGCAGTCAACGGAGTCTGCTCAGCGGGCTTAAGCACCACTGTATTGCCGGCAGCAAGAGCAACGGGCACCTTAAATGCAGCCATCAGCAGTGGGAAGTTCCACGGGATGATGGCGCCGCAGACCCCAATCGGCTCGCGAAGTGTGTAAGCGTGGAATCGCGCACCTGGCGCCCAAGGGACCGACGGGGTGATGGTCGTTCCCTCGATCTTCGTAGCCCATCCCGCGAAATACTGAAACAGTTCCGCGACCCACGTCATGTCGACGGCCTTCGCGATCGAGAAGGGCTTGCCGTTGTCCAAGGACTCAAGCTGAGCAAATTCGTCAGCGCGGTCATAGATTGCCTCGCCCACCTTGAAGAGGAGGCGCTGACGCTGCGCCGGAGTCCACAGGCTCCACTCACCCTCGAAAGCGCGGCGGGCGGCGGCGACGGCAAGATCAACGTCATCAGCGCCACCCTTGGCGACGGTTGTCAGGACCTCTCCGGTTGCGGGATTGAAGGTCTCAAAAGTCTCGCCCGAAACGGCCTCGACCCATTTGCCGCCAATGAACATCGGGCGGGGCTTGCTGATGATCCCCTGCACTCCAGGCAGAACGGCGACTGATTGAGACATAACTACTCCCTCTGCTCATTGCTCGCCAGCGTGGCGCGCGCTGTCAAGAAGTTTGCAGGGTTGGAAGAGGGGGCGACTGTTCAAATGTTGGACGGTTCGGCCCAGCCCCTTGGCCGGACGAGAGAAGGATCCGAAAGCTGACTAATTGCTCACGTGCTCGAGCTGAGTCATTTCCGATGTGAGAACGAACGCCTCATCTTCAACGTTAGCTCGTCCGTAGTAGCTCGACATGCACACCAGGAATTCAGAGACAGACAGCGAACGTCCGAGAAACTCAGCCACTTCCACTACTGGAACACGGATTTCGCCCTCGGTCTCGAACAAGAGATAGGTTCCGTGGTCCTCAACGCGGATATCCGGTCGGCTCTCGGCGAAAAACTCGCGTACCGCCTGAGCTTCTTCACTCTTCATCAGAACGAGACCAACTGTCGCCCCATCAGTGGAGGAATATCGACTCATTGGACCTCGATTCCTAAGCTTCAACAGGCCTGTGTGGGAGGACCTCAGAGCCGGCGGCAGTACAACTGTCATTGTTGCATGCCCCGCTGTGGCGTGGCAGCAATGCCGGTCGCTTCACCTTCCCTGGCACGCGCCGAAGGGCGCGACCGAGTTCCCGCCTTATTTGGTCCTTCGACAGGGTTCCGAGCCCTCAGGACGTCAGCGCGCGAGAACCTCTGAGTTGGCCTCTCCGATATCGACACGCGATGAGATCTCCTGGCGCTGAAGTTGCCTTCTCATGAGGACACGCAACAGGAGTCCGTAGCCGATGACTAATATGCCGACGGCGGTAAGCAGCGGCGCGAAGACGGTGAGCGGCGGCCAGTTTGAGTCGACGATGACGTAGCCCTTCTGCTGACGCTCGAGGGCGGGCACCACGTCGTCACGGAAATAGTCCCGGATGATCGGTACGGCCGAGGCAGGCGTCCCGTCGAATCGGGTCAGTTTCTCCGCACCGGGCACTACATACCAACTGTCGGTAACGATCTTGATGTTCTTGAACAGGGTGTAAGTGTGCGGTAGCTCAGCCTGGAGGTCGCTCCAGACCTTCTCGGATGTCGTATTCGATTCTGCCGCAAGGTAATCGACGAGTGTCACCGTGTCGGCCGCCGACGCAGAGAAGGGGACGCCGTCGAGTAGCCGAGCAGTGCTGGGGAAATCCTGCTCCACTAAGCCTCGTACGTCGGCGGTGGGAACACCGACATTGTCGGCGAGGTGGTTGAGCAGCTTCTCGTATTCCTCGGTGAGACCGCCGTCGGGCGGAACAGCCGGACCGAGGGCGTTGACGAAGATGTTGATGAACTCGATGCCGGCCCGGTCGCCCTGGATGCGATCGATCGAGAACATCGGACGGGTGTCGTTGAGCAACGCCTGACCCCCGATCAAGCGCGGAAACAGATTGAGTCCGAGCACCAGGCCGACGATCGCGACGCCGACCACTGAGACAACCGCCCAGGCGTTTCTGACCGGATTGGTCGGCACTCCCCGCCAGGTCAGCACCGCCATCGTGGTGCCGAACAGGATCACAATGATCCCCAACGCCAGCAGCAGCGGGGCCAGGAATCCCACGCCACCGCGAACTCCCAAGGGTTTGAAATTGTCCGCCTGTCGTTCCACCGGGGCGACCAGTTCATCGCTGAAATACGTCGCCAGCTGAGGCATCGTCCGTACCGGCTCGCCATCGAACGTGGTGAGCTTCTCGGTACCGGGAATCGAGTACCAGCCGTCGGTCAGTGGGGGCACGGCATTGATCACCTGGTGGATCAACGGGTAGTCGGTCTGCAGCATGTGCTCGACCTCGTCGGGCGTCATGTACAGAACGGTTCCCAGGTAGTGCACGATCTTCGGGATCTCGTCGGTGACCCCGGTCAACGGCAGCGACGTCATGAACCCGTACATATGAGGGGCAACGCTGCGCATCAGAGCTTCACCCTCAGCATGGGTCTTACCCGTCCGCTGCGCGATGAAGTCGTACAGCCGCGGCAACTCCGCATTAGCCATGTCCGGCATCATGTTGGCGGCGGTATTGGTTGCGGCTTTGACGACCTCGATACCACCGCGGGTTCCATTCACCCGGTCGACGGTGAAGGCCGGGTTGAGATCGTCGACCATCCCCTGAGCTGAGGTGAGCCGCGGGAACAGCTGCCACGACACGACCAGGATCACCACGATCACTCCGAGGACGGTTACCCCGGCCCAGGCGAGTGGTACCGCTTTGCCCTTCATGCCTTCTCCTCTGGCGCTGAAGCTAGAGCTTCGGCGTTAAGTCCATTGATCCGATTGTCGACAATCCGGTCACAAACCACTTCGATCCCCGACTTTCCAACTTCAACAGATACGAGACGTACTTCAGCGACGGAACATTGTTCGTCAGTGGGCTTATCGCGGTGTTGTTGGCGAAAACCATGACCACCGCCTGCGGTCCGTCGATGGACTCCACTGCCACGCCCACGACATCGGTCTTATTGGTCACCTGTGCCTGCTTGCCGGGCACGACGACGGACTTCATGAATTTCCGGTACTGCTCCTCGAAATCGCCCCCGAGGTACTCAGCAGCACGATCGGCAAGCGTGTCCACCGTGTCCGGCGTGTAGGTCCACAATGTGGTGATCGCACCCGCGGCCGTCCTTGCGACGTCGACCTGCTTCTTCACCGTCGCCCGGTCACCGAAATAGGTGAACGCCGCCATACCGGCGAACGCCGAGAGCGTCACGAAAAGTGCGGCCGCGGCGGCCAATACGAACAGCATCGGCCGATCCGCCCGGCTAGTGCCTCGGGGTTCGTTCATCAGACCGTCGGCACTAGGTTGCTGATCTTCCACTGTCCCCCCTCTCGCATTGCCGTCACGATCCACCTGCTCGAGCGCTCCATCTGAAGCTTCCCGTCCGGGGCTGCGGCGGTGAACTTCGTGACCACCAGGGATTCAACGCTCCCGTCGTCGTTGCGCCGCGACACACCCGCGTCGAGAACCGTTCCGGTCGTCGGCGCCGACGCCGAAACGTCTTTGATGATCTCTGCTCGGTTCTTCCGATACTGTTCGGCGAACTCGCCGGTCGCCTGGTCCAGGATGCGACCCGTGTAGACCTGCGCGTGACCGGGATCCGGTGACGTGAACTCCGTCATGAATCCGCGGATGTAGCCCAGCGCATCTGCTTCGATCACGTTCGCCTGCCGGTACTTCTCATGGCCGGCAAGCACATTGGCGCACAGAACAATCGACAGAACGGCAACGCTCAGCCCGACGATCAATAACAGCGCCGGCCGGAATTTCACGCTCGAAATCGCCCCGGAGATCATGGCTGGCTGCCCTTCTGCGGCGTGGTGACCGCGGTGAGCCCATCCAGTCTCCAATCGTGACCGGATTTCACGAACGTCGCCCGCACCGGGGCCGCGATGAGGCGGCGATCCTTATCGATACCCGTCTCGCCCTGCAGGAACAGCAGCATCGTCGCGGCGGCGGAGTCTGCGCTCACCACCGCACTGTTGGTGACCCAGTACTCCGCGCGGAGCCGACCGGCTTTACGAACCGCCGCCTGTTCGGCGGAGAGCTCGGCCCGGTAGTTGTCGGTGGCCAGCGACTGAGCCCTGTCGAAATCCTGCTGAATGGATTCCGGGTGATAGGTCAGCACCTGCTCGACCACTTCGGGGCCCCGCACTTGAATCTCAGCCTTGGCGGCGATCGCGGCATCATCGTGCCGGCCCACCGCGAGGTAACTCACTGCCGCGCCACCTGCGCAGAGCGCGGCCGAAAGGCACACCAGTGCCGTCGAGAGACGGCGTATCCCGGCCTGGGGCCAGATCGGTGCCCTCAGGTGCGACTCAGAGCCCACCAGCATGTCGGCGAAGGTTCGGTTGCGACTGTCCCACAGCGGCCAGATCCATCCCGCCAGAGCTGGAGCGGTATCAAGCAGATGCGCGAATTCCCTCGCCACAAGACGCACCGACGACAACGGACGCCCGTCGTCTCCGACCACCGCGATACCGAAGACGGCACGCCCGATGCTCTGTCCGGTCGCGGCCGGTATCACCAGCCGATTGAGCGCCGTCGCCAGAATGGCGGCGACACTGATCGATACGCAGACCCACCACCACACACCGCGAAACGGAACGGTCAACGCGACCAAACCGAACGTCGTCGTGAGTGCGACCCCGGGCACTACGTCCGCGAGGTAGGCAGCGGCCCTCGACCGCCACGGCGACAAGGGTTCGGCTTCGACATCGCCGGCCAGAAGCGTTGCCTCGTCGACAAGAATCTCGGTCACTTGGCTACCTGTTCGAGCTGTGCGACCTTGTACTTGCCCGCATCGCGGACCATCATCAGCCGCACCCGATAGCTGTTGTTCCGGTCAGCCGCGCCAGCCTGGGAGATGACGGTACGAAACGCCACCAAAGCAACAACTGAGTCATCGGAATTGGTGCGCTCAACCCCGGCATGGAAATCCTCGATCTTCACCTTCAGGTCTGCGACCTGATAGGCCTGCGCCATCAACTCGCTGTACCAACCAACCTGTGAGGCGAATTCCCCGGTCGCGCAGTCCGAGAGTTTCTGCCTGCTCACCGTCAGGGTCGATATGTCTCGTGGTTGCGTCGCCAGGATGCAGTCCGTGGCCGCAGCAATGGCATCCCGGTCCGATCTCGCGATCGACTGACTGGCGTGGTGATCACGCAGTGCGAAATAACCAGCCGCACCGACCGCAGCGGAAAGAAGGGTCACGCCGGCCGCAGCCCACGCCAACCACCTGCGTCCGGCCGGCGCCTCTGACACGCCAACCACTGTCACGGTCCCGTCTTCGCCAATCTGGGGATCGGACGTCAGCTGACCGGAGCCAGCATCTTCTTCCATCCGTCTTCCCCTGTATCGGTTGAAGTACTGACGGAGTAACGCACACCGCCTGGTCCGGTCACCTCGCTCGCTTGCCCGGCAAAACCCGCGACACTGGGCGTGTAACTGCACGGGTTGGGCTGCTGGCCGTTGCACTGCACAGTGCCCGAACCGGGCGGGATCAACGGATCAGTCGTCGACACCGGCCACTCCGGCAACAGGTCTGACTGCAGTGGGTTCAACCCGTTGTTCACGCTCGGCGCTGGTATCACCGCACCCGGCTTGACCGGCTGATCGCACCGCGCGCCGGGTGCCGGGCAGTTCACGATCTGATTGGGATCGCCGTACCAGGGATTGGTTCCCATCGGGGAATAGGGCTCTTCGCCGCGGCACTCCCGGGGATATGCGGCGCGCTTGCCGTCGACGTCGATGCACGGAATGTTTCGTGCGCCACGAACATTGACATTCGGAGTCTGCTGCGGGATCCGGCAGTACGTCCCCGAGGGAAGCGGCACCATCCGGGTATCGGCCGGCGAACGCCACTGCTCCGGCGGGACGAATCCGGTCAGACACGGCTGAGACTGATTGACCGCCAGCGCCAGGTCGATATTGACCTCGTTATCGAACGGCATCGTGACGGTCTGTGCGATCGAACCGACCTGAGGCAGCATCACCAAGACCTGCTCGACACCTTTGCGGTAACGCGCCAGCAGGCCGGTGACGACCTGGAGATTGGCCAGCGTCTGCGGTAGCGATTCGCCGACCCCGTCCACCACCTCAGAGGCGGTGCCGAGAGTCGGGGCCGCGTTGGCCAGTACCGACTTGAGCTGAGGATCGGTCTTGGACGTCTGCGCCGCGACGACGCTCAGATTGTGGATCCATTGCTTGATGTCCTCGCCGGAATTGGCCTGGCTGTTGAGCAACGGCACGGACTTCTCGATGACGTCGTTGATATCGCGGGTGTTGGCGTTGAGTTCACCGGACAGCGACTGGACGGAGTCGACCAGTCCGTTCAGGGCCGGGCCCAATCCGCCGACCGCCTTGGCGGTCTCGTCGAGCAGAGCACCGATCTTGGCTTTCGGCAGTGCGGCCAGGCCGCGGTCGACGGCGCTGAGCGCCGTGCCGATGTCCTCGGGCACCGTTCCCTTGGTGATGGTCTGGCCCGCGGCCAGGAACTGCCCCGGGTTGCCTTCGGAAACCAGGTCCAGATACTGCTCGCCCACTGCTGACACTGAGTGGACGTTGGCCGTCGAATCGACCGGGATCTTCACGCTGTCGTCGATGCTCAACGTCGCCCTGACGCCTGATTTCGTCGGCTCGACGGCGGTGACCTTACCGATGGTGACACCCCGGTAGGTGACATTGGCGGTGCGATACAGACCGCCGGAGGCCGGCAGGTCAGCCTGCAATGTGTACCTTCCGACGCCCATGGCGCTCGGCAGCGACAGGTAATAGAGGCCCAGCACCAACGCCGTTATCAGGGTCAGCACCGAGAAGATGACGAGTTGCTTACGAACCATTCGGGTCACCATCGTCAGGGGCCCCTCTCCACCAGCGGACCGCCCGGCGCATCGCTCGGATTGGGCGTGAAACGAACGTCCGGGATCATGGTGGCTGGGTCGCGACCCCACGACTGCTCCAGCGCACGCAACATGCCGGAGATCCCCGTGCCGGTCAGCAACCCGTTGTCCAGGGAGCTCAGCGTCAGGTCGACATTCAGCGACAGGTTCATGTAGTCGCCGCGGAATGCCTTCGGCACCGCATCGATGTCGAACGGCGCCGTCAATGCGACTCGCAACGCCGGCACCACATACGGTGCGGCCTTGACGATCTGGGCGATCGGCCGCTGCAGCGAAACCAGGTTCTGATGCAGGTTCCCACGGGAGGCCTCGACGGTCTGCAAAGTCGATTCGCTGAACCTGCCCAGTGATTCGACTGCCTGAATGACGTTGCCGCGCGATTCGGTGAGGTACTTGACCAGCGGCGGCAGGTCGGTCAGCGCCGTGCTCAGAACATCGTTGTGAGAGGCCGCGATCGCCAGCAGCCGGTCCGCGGAGTCGATGACGTGGTTGATGTCACCGATCTGGGCTTCCAACTTGGCGGTGAAGACATCCAGCTTGGCCAGCAGGGCCCGGATCTTGTCGGCGCGCCCGTTGAGGATCTCGTACAACTCGTTCTGAAGGAGTTCGAGGTTGGCGACACCGCCTCCGCGCAGCACCGTCGCGACACTGGCCAGCGTCTGCTCGGTCGTCGGAAAGGCCGAGGAATTCTTCAGCGCGATCGTGTCGCCGCCTTTCAACCGTCCCGGTGCGGGATGCTCCGGTTGCGGCGCCAACTCCAGATGTTGGGTACCCAACAAACTGGTCTGCCCGATCTTCGCCGTGGCGTTGCTCGGCAACTGGACGTCCTTCTGCAGGTCGACGGTCAAGGTGGCGACCCAGTCCTTCCGTGCGACCGACCGGACCCGTCCGACGCAGCCGTCGGCGACCATCACCTTGCTGTTCGGCGTCAGCCCGAGGGTGTTCGGCATCTGCACATAAACCGTGTAACTGTCAGGGCCGCCGCCCGGACCGCCCGGGATCGGCACATACGAGATGCCGCGCCACTGGCCGCACGAGGTCACCGTGACGGCCACGCCCAACATCGCCATCCCCCGGAAAGCCGTCTTCCGGATGAGCGGCAACTTGCTCGCCGTCTTCGCCGGCTGATTCATCGGCTCGTTCACTGACCTGCACCCGCCGATCCGGCTTCTGCTGCACCGAACGGAACCCTCGCCGGTGAATGGGACGCAACGGGTGCGGGCACCGGTGCCACCGGACCGGGCACCACCCCGGGGGCCGGCGCAATCGGCGGGCCCGGCTGCGGATACCACGGTGGGGGCAGCGGAGTGCTCTCGTCATAGGCGTTCGGCGGACCGGCCATCGTCTGACCCGCAGGCGGAGAGGCGACGTTCGGGCCGCCCATCAATTCCGCTAGCGAATCCGGGGTCAGCATGTTCTCGGTGAAGGGCTGGACCTGCAAACCCTGCATTCCCGGAGCCACGATCCAACCCGGTTCGTGATTACCGTGCGAGAACGGGGTGTCCCGCGAGAAGACACCCGGCACAGTGGTGTCCTTGTAGCCGGGTGGCGGCTGAAGCCGGGGCTCGGAGTATGCGATCTGCTTGGGAAGCGTCTCGCCTGTGGTGAACGGCGTCACGCCGAACGGCAGGTAGTTGAACTTCATCGCGTCGAGAATCGGTGTCAGGTACTGGGCGCACATCTCCGCGGAGTCTTGGTATCCGAGTCGGCTGCCGGCCTGAATGGAGCTACAGATGAACTCCAGCGGGTTGGCGAAGTTGACGACTGCCGGAATGATCGTCACGGTTCCGTGTGCGGGGTGATACGACAGACTGTTGTTGACGGCGAATGTCGGATACACGTGCAGGAATGTCTCGAGGGCGTCCCTGGTATCCGGCTGTACCAATGGTGTCGTGACCGTCGCCAGTTTGTCGACATCGCCCGTGATGACGTCGCGGTTTTCGGCCAGGAAGTCGTTCAGCACCGGCAGGGTGCGGCTCAGGTCGTCGACCGCCTCAGCGACCGCATGGTCATTGGGCGTCAAGCTCGAGGTGATCTGCGCCAGGTTGCCGTTCAGCGACACCAGTTGCTGCTCGTTGATCTGCAGAGCGTTGAGGAAGACCCCGAGACCACGAAGGATCGCGAAGGTCTCGCCACGGCTCTCGTTGATCGCGACCATCGCCTTCGACAGGGTCTTCATCGAGCTGTTGATCGCCTCGCCCTTACCTGCCAGGCCATCGGCGAGCGACTCGATGGCATCCCCGAAGGGGCCTTTGGGCTGAGCGGGCGTCGGGCCGATCGCCGTGACCGTCTTGCTGAGGTTGTCGCGCAGCTCATCCCACTCGGTCGGAACCTGCGTCCGCTCCATCGGGATCACCGAGTTGCTCATCAACACGGTGCCTCCGTTGTACGCCGGCTCGAGCTGAATGGTCCGCGATGCGACCAGCGTCGGGTTGACGATCACCGCAGTGGCGTCGGCGGGGACCTTGTATTTGTTCGGGTAATGGAAGGTGACCTTCATCCGGTCCCCGGCCGGCTCGATCTTGTCGACTGTTCCCACCGGGACGCCCATGATCGTCACTTCGTCACCCGGGTACAGACCCGTGGTCTGCTTGAAGTAGGCGACGATCGTGTTCGAAGTCAGGTGGCGGAACAGGGCGATGCCGCCGAAGACGACGACCAACCCGAGGACGACCGCGACCGCGGTCGAGATGACCGACTTTTTGGACAGCGGTCGAGGCAGACCGCTCAAGTAGTCATTCACTGGCCGACTCCCCCGTCAACGGGGACTCTGGCCCCCGGCGGCGCTGCTGATGGCAAAGGCACCGGGGTGCCGGGAACGACTGGGGCAACCGCGCCGGGCACGCCGGCGATCGCCGCGCCCCGACCGGGCAGCGGACCCAGCGGGTTGGGCGCCGAGGTCGCAACGTCGATCGGCGCCGGGAAACCGATACCGCCGAACGGGCCGGTGTCGACCGCCGCGCACGGCAACGGATTCGCCGCACTGGGCTGGGCGTCGAGGGCAGGCGTGTACGAGCACGGCGAACCCGGCGGAACCGCGGGGCCGGGATGCTCGGGTGTACCCTCCAGGACCTTCGGCGGCGGCGGCGGGGCACCGTTGGGCATCCGGGTGCCGTTGGGGTCCGGCCACTGGAAGGCCGGCAACCCTGCTCCCTGCCAGAAGTTCGCAGGGTCGATTCCGCGTTCTTTGAATGCGGCGTCGACGAAGGGCTGCATCAGGTTGCCGGGTACCAGATTGAAAATCGCAGCCTTCACGTACGGGCCGGATGACACGATTTCAGAAAGCGAGGCGACGAACTGCCCGAGTTGGCTGACGGTGGCGACAAGGTCGTCCTTGCGCTTGACCAGGACATCGCTCACCGCGTCCACCTGGTGGAGGACCTTGGAGAGATTCGGGTTGTCCTCGATCAGACCTCGGACCTGGGTCGAGGTCGCCTTGAGATTGACCAGCAGGCTGTCGATGGCCTGACTGCGCTGATTGATCGCCACCAGCAGGGTCTCGGCATTGACCAGCAGACGATTGATCTGCTCGCCGTGGATGCCGAGCACGCCGGCCACCTTGCTCGTCTCTCCCAGGAGTACTTGCACACGCTCGTCACGCTTGGCGACGACATCGGCGAACTTCTCCACACCGTTGAGGGTCGCCTTCAGGTGCGGCGAGGTTTGATCGACCGTCTGCGACAGCACATCCAGTGACTGGCGGACCGCTCGGACATCCCAACCCGAGACCGCCTTGGTCGCATCGCGGAAGGCGTCATAAAGCTGGTAAGGAGTGGCGGTCTGCACGAGTGGGAGTCGCCCGCCCGCACGCAACCTCTCGTCGCCGCGCGGTTCGACCTCCAACACCTTCCTTCCCAGGATGGTGTCGGTCTTCACCGCAAGCCGGCTTTGGGTTCCGATTGTGTTGGGCCCCAGAGTGAACCGGACCACCACATGCCCGGGAGCGATCTTCAACTCCTGGACCTCACCAACATCCATACCGGCGATTCGCACCTTATCGCCCGGACGCAACGCGCCGGAGTCGGTGAACTCACCGTAATAACGGGGCTGCGCGAAGAGCATCGGCACACTCGTGAAGCTCTGACCCACCGCTGTGACGAGAAGCGATATGCCTACTGCCATCGCTCCGATTCGGACCCTGTTCCCAGGTTCAAGCGTCCTCATTGAGGTGTGCACCTCCCCGTCGGCTGCTTGGTCACGTGGACGGTGCGCACCGGGCCACCGGGCTGCAACCCGTTCAAGGTGAGCGAGACATCGCACAGGTACAAATTGATGAAATCGCCGTAGGTTCCGGCGCTGCGCCCCAGCAGGGTGATCGCCGTGGGCAGTCTGCTCAGCAGGCTGTCCAGATCACCGGCCTTGTCCACGATCGGCTGAAGTGCGGCTTCGGCTCCGCTAACCGTCGTCTGCAGCAGGGGCCGATCCTCTTCGAGCAGGCCCGCCAACGTGCCGGTGGCATTGCTCAGGTTCGCCAGACTTCGTGAAAGGGGGTCAGCGTGGCCGGACAGACCGGTGATCAGACTTTCGAGATTGATCACGGTGGAGTCGACCTCGCCGGCGTGCTTGATGATGTTGTCGAGCACCGAGCCGAGATTCTGGACGACCGCGCCGATCGCCTCATCGCGGTCGGCCAACTGCGATGTAAGGCTCGCAGTCTGATCGAGGATGTCGTTGATGGTTCCGCCCTGCCCCTGGAACACGGTGATGATCGACGACGCGATGGTGTTGACCTTCTCCGGATCCAGCGCCCGGAATACCGGACGGAAGCCGCCGATCAGCGCATCGAGGTCGAGTGCCGGTTCGGTCCTCGCCAGTGGGACGACGGCACCGGGTTCCAGCCTCCGTTCGGTTCCGGAACCCTCACCCCGCTGCAGTTCCAGATAGCGCTCGCCGATCAGATTCGCGTAGCGGATCGTTGCGGTCGTGGCCTGGGACAACGACACCGACCGGTCGACATCGAAATCCACCATCGCGCGCCGGCCGCCATCGAGGAGTTTCACTCCACGGACCTTGCCGACCTCGATACCCGATGCCCTGACGAACTGCCCCTTACGCAATCCGCTGACCGAGGCGAATTCCGCTGAATAGCCGTAGGTCTTGTCGAATCGCATCTGACCGAAGATCACAACGGTGAGCGCGGTGAACAGCACGAGCACCAGGGACACCAGCCCCAGTTTGATTGCGGTACCGGTGATTTTCATGGGTTGATCGTGTTCTCCCCGACCTGCCGCCCCCACACGTACTCAGCCGCCATCGGCGATCCGAGTTCGAGATGGTTGTAGGGCGCGATGCTGGCACCGATATCCGTCACGAGAGCAGGCGCCGGCCAGAGGTCCTTGGTGATCTTCTGCCAACAACCGGGTGCACCGGCCGGACCGCCGTGCGCATTGACCCGAGGCAGGTTGTCGGGGAACACGTAGGGATTGGCACCGCCGATTATCTCTGTGTGGGCGCGTAGCGAGTAACCGTTGGCCAGACCGCCTACCTGGCCGACCTTGGGAGCAATGTCCGCGGCATTGCGGATGGCGCAGAACAGTTCCGGGCTGTAGGTGTCAAGCAGACCGGTGGTGGGAGTCAGCGTCGCCAGCGTGTTGGACAGCGGGGTTCGGCTGCGAT
>CAYFMA010000075.1:0-731 GCA_964344085.1 uncultured Mycobacterium sp. | reverse complement strand
CGCCAGCAATGTGGAGTCCAGTTCCTGCTGTTCGTCGTTGAGCGTGCGGGCCGTAGTCGAGACGTCGCCTAGGAACTGCCACAGATCCGGCGACGCGTCGGCCACCACGTCGGCCACCCGGCCTAGTTGCTTGATATCGCTGTGTACCTGGTCCATCCGCGGATTCAAGTTGTCAAGGACCTTGTTGCCGTCCTCCAGCGCCCGACCGAACTTGTCGCCCAACCCGGCCAGCGCCTCGGCAGCGCCGCTCAACGTCAGATTGAGTTTGACGGGATCGATGGACTGCGCGATCGAGGTCACAGTCTGGAAGACGGTGTTGATCTCAATTCCCACTGAGCGCGCGTCGATCACGTCGGTGCTCGTGATGGGCCCCGCCGGATGGCTGGGCGACGTCAGCGCCACGTACTTACCACCGAACAAGGTCGTCGAACGAATCGAGGCGTCGACATTCGCCGGGATGAGCTGGAGATATTTCGGATCCACCTCCAAGGTGAATTCGGCCGCCGGCTTCCCATCGCGATCGATCTCGGCGATCTTGCCCGTCTTGCCGATCTCGACTCCGTTGAAGGTGACCTTCGAGCCCCGACCGATCAACAGGCCCGCCCGATCTGAAATAAGGGTCAGCGGTGTCTTTGCCTTGAAACCGCCGCGAAACTGTACGAACACCAAAGCGGTGACCACGGTCAGCACCACCAGGGCGACCGCCGCAACCATTCGGTACGGGCGGGTGG
>CAYFMA010000074.1:4712-18263 GCA_964344085.1 uncultured Mycobacterium sp. | reverse complement strand
GCGCTCATCGAAGCGGCGCAACCTACCCCCATCGTCGAGGGAAGACTGCTGCGGATCGCCGCCGCCTACACCACCGAACCGGTGCGAGTGGTGGTTCTGCCGACGGTGCTACTGATCCAGATCGGCGACAGCACCTATGAGATCGACGGATCCACCCGTTCCTCACTACAACTCGACGCGGCGGGAGACATCGATCAGATCGCGAGTCTCGCCGAGGCCGGCGCCATCATCCCCGCCGACGCCATCGCAGCTGTCAGCGCGGCCCGCGCGAAGCCTCCGAAGTATGGGCGATTCGCCATGATCATCGGATACGCCGTCACCACATTGGGTTTCGGCATGATGATCAATCCGACATGGGCATCGCTGCCCGGTTATTTCTTCCTCGGTCTGGTGGTCGGGGCGATCGTCATGATCTCCGCGCCGCTGCCGTCGCTCACTCCGATCCTCCCGACGCTCTGCGCACTGGTGGTCACCCTGCTCGCCACCTGGTTCGTCGCCGACACCGCCAACGACGGGCTGCTGCGGGTGATCAGCCCGGCCCTGGTGGCCACACTGCCGGGCATGGCTCTGACCACGGGCGCGATGGAACTCGCTAATTCCCAGGTGATCTCAGGTTCGAGCCGGCTGATATACGGCATTGCCCAGTTGGCCCTGCTGGTGTTCGGCGTCGCGATGGGAATCATCATCGCCGGGGAGGTGGCCCCGCAGTCGCCGTCGCCACAGATGGGCGGTTGGTCGCTGTACCTGTCGATCGTCGTGGTGGCGATCGGACTGTCGGTCTACCTGTCCGCGCCCCCCGGTTCGCTGTACTGGCTGATGGCAGCCATCGCCGCCGCTATTCTCGGACAGAAGTTCGCGGAAAACTTCATGTCTCCCGCGCATTCCGGCTTCGTCGGAGCCATCCTCTCGGTGGTGTTCGCGATGCTGGCCACCCGCGTCAAGACCGCGCCACCGGCGATGGTGATGTTGATCGCGGCGTTCTGGTCTCTGGTTCCCGGCGCGTTGAGTTTCATGTCGGTCAGCGAGGCGGCCACCGGAGGCAACGCCGACGTGGCGAGCGTAGGCACCGCCTGTGCGGCCATCCTGTCGATCGCGCTCGGAACCTTGGTGGGTTGGAGCATCTTCTGGACCATCGACAGCCGGTTGCCATGGTCGAAAGGTTTCCGCCCACAGCCGTGAGGTAGCTTCGCCATCGTGGAGGATCTGACCCGCAGCCTTGCACCGGTGGCTGATTGGATGTCCGCTCAAGGCTTGGGCAACGGCCCGATTGAAACCGTCTCGGAGATCACCGGGGGCACCCAGAACGTCATGCTGCGGTTCACCCGGGACGGGCGCGAATACGTCTTCCGGCGCGGACCCCGCCACCTGCGTCCGGTCAGCAACTCGGTGATCCTGCGCGAAACCCGGGTGCTGCACGCACTGGCCGGAACCGACGTTCCGCACGCGGCTCTGATCGCGGTATGCGAGGACACCTCAGTGCTCGGGGACGCAGTGTTCTATCTGATGGAACCTGTGCACGGTTTCAACGCCGGCGCCGGGTTGCCGCCCCTGCACGCCCGCGATGCGGCGGTCAGGCACGGGATGGGTCTTTCCATGGCCGACGCTGCGGCCCGACTCGGAGCGGTCGACCACGTCAAGGTCGGCCTGGCCGACTTCGGCAAGCCGGACGGATTCCTGGAACGCCAAGTACCACGGTGGCTTTCGGAGCTGGAGTCCTATTCCAAATTCGACAACTACGGCGGACCTGACGTCGGTGACGTCGACGGCGTTGCGGCTTGGCTCAAGGCCAACCAGCCCAAGACTTTCAAGCCCGGCATCATGCATGGCGACTACCACGCCGCCAACGTGATGTTCTCGCTCACCGGACCGGAACTGGTCGCCATCGTGGACTGGGAGATGTGCACCATCGGTGACCCCCTTCTGGACCTGGGCTGGATGCTGGCCACCTGGTACCGGCCCGGGCACGAACCCGTGCTGCCGAACCAGTTGATGGCCGCCGGCGGTCTGGCCACACCCGACGAACTGGTGGCGCGATATGCACGGAACACCACGCGCGACCTGTCGGAAATCCACTGGTACACGGTGATGGCCTGTTTCAAGCTCGGCATCATCCTGGAGGGATCCAACGCACGCGCGGCAGCGGGCAAGGCCCCCAAGGAGATTGGCGACATGCTGCACATCGCGACTGTGCGGCTTTTCGAGCGTGCCGTGCAGATCATGGAGGAACACAATTGATCGACTTCGAGATCCCAGCCGACCTGGCCGCCCGCCGCGATCGGATCCGCAGCTTCGTCGAGGATCAGGTGATCCCTTACGAGAAGGATCCTCGCCTGACCCGACACGGCCCCAGTGAGGACCTGCGCACCGAACTCGTCGCCCTGGCCCGCGAGGCGGGTCTGCTTACGTTCCAGGCGCAACGACGATTCGGCGGGTGGGAACCCTCCCATCGCGAGCAGGCCGTGCTTTTCGAGGCAGCAGGCTGGTCCACCCTCGGACCGGTGGCGCTGAACTGTGCCGCCCCGGACGAAGCGAACATGTATCTGCTGTCGAAGATCGCCAACGACCAGCAGGTGGAGAAGTTCCTGGTGCCGGTGATCGACGGACGGCAGCGATCGGTGTTCGCGATGACCGAACCCGGCGGCGCCGGTTCGGATCCCGGTCAGCTGAAGACCGAGGCCGTCTTCGACGGCGACGAGTATGTGATCAACGGCCGCAAGTGGCTCATCACCGGAGCCAACGGCGCCAAAACGTGGATCATCATGGCGCGCGTCGCCCCGAACGCTCACGGAGCCGACGGTCCCACGCTGTTCCTCTGCGAAGGCGACACCCCGGGTATCGAACTCGAGCGGGTGATGAACACGATGGACCGCAATTACGTGGAGGGCCACGGCGTGGTCCGGTTCGAGAATGTGCGGTTGCCCGCGTCAGCGGTGCTCGGCGAGGTCGGAGAGGCGCTGCGTTACGCGCAATTGCGGCTGACCCCAGCGAGGCTCACCCATGCGATGCGCTGGCTCGGCGCCGCAGCGCGGGCGCAGTCGATCGCGGTTGAACACGCCCGCACCCGAACCGCATTCGGCAAGACCCTCGGCGAACATCAGGGCGTCGGCTTCATGCTCGCCGACAACGAGATCGCCCTGCAGCAGTCCAGGCTCGCGATCTGGTGGGCCTGCTGGACGCTGGACACCGGAGCGAAGGGCCGCCATGAGAGCTCCATGGTGAAAGCCGTTGTCTCAGAAGAACTGTTCAAGGTCGCCGACCGCTGCGTGCAGATCCTGGGCGGTATGGGAATATCCGACGAAACCCCGGTCGGCATGATCTTCTCCGATATGCGCGCCTTCCGGCTCTACGACGGCCCGACCGAGGTGCACAAGTACGCGATTTCCCGCCAGGTGCTGAGGAGCCCGTCATGACACTGCTCGACTCGTTCCGCCTCGACGGCAAGGTGGTCATCGTGACCGGGGCCTCATCCGGCCTGGGAGTGGCTTTCGCGCACGGCTTCGCCGAGGCGGGCGCCGATGTGGTGCTCGGCGCACGGCGGTTGGAGAAGATGGCCGACACCGCCGCACTCGTCGAAGCTGCCGGTCGCCGGACCCTCACCCACAAGACCGACGTCGCCGACCCCGAGCAGTGCCAGAGTCTGGTGGACGCCGCGATAGCGGAGTTCGGCCGCGTCGATGTGCTGATCAACAACGCCGGCGTCGGCACCGCGGTCCCCGCCACTCGGGAGACCCCGGAGCAGTTCCGCGCGGTCATCGACATCAACCTCAACGGCTCGTACTGGATGGCGCAGGCTTGTGGACGGGTGATGACGTCCGGCAGCTCCATCATCAACATCGCCAGTGTGCTCGGACTCACCACCGGCGGTCTGCCACAGGCGGCGTACAGCGCATCAAAGGCCGGCGTCATGGGCCTGACCCGGGATCTGGCCCAGCAGTGGGGCTCCCGTAAGGGAATCCGGGTCAACGCGCTGGCACCCGGTTTCTTCGCCAGCGAGATGACCGACGACCTGGCGCCCGGATATCTGGAGAACATCGTTCTGCCGCGCACTCCTATGGGCAGATTGGGCGACTCGGCGGAGTTGGCCGCCACCGCGGTTTGGCTGGCCTCCCCCGCGGGTGGCTATGTCACCGGTCAGACGATCGTCGTCGACGGCGGTCTCACGATCGCGTGAGGTATGCCGCAACGTCGTTGCGGGGCATGACCACCGCCAGTACGCCATACCCGAATTCACCGCTGGGAGCATGTTCGTGAGGCGTCGAGGCGCTCGAATAGATATAGCTACCACGGTCGAGAACGACGATCAGAGCGGTCAGGGCCGCGAGGGCTAGCAGTCCGATCAGCATCATGACCTCATTCCCTGCCTGAACCAGATGCGACAAGTCTGGAACCGGATCAGCAGACGCGCCATCGACCGCAGGATTCAGAGAGGAACTAGATCCCGGCCGGATCCGGTCTGGGTGCCGCTAGGGCTGGAACGGGATCGGAGTTAGGTGACCGGTGAACCACTCCCGGGCGAGAATTGCCACTTGTTCCAGCGTGCCCTCCTCCTCGAACAGGTGGGTGGCGCCCGGTACCACCGCGATACGGCATTCGGCGGTCATCGACTCGGCAGCTCGTTCGTTGAGTTCCAGCACGGTCTCATCCCGGCTGCCGACGATCAGCAACGTCGGGGCACTCACCCGGCCAAGCAGTTCACCGGCCAGATCCGGCCGGCCGCCGCGGGACACCACCGCGAAGATGTCGACTCGCGGATCCGTGGCGGCGCTCAGTGCCGCACCAGCACCCGTGCTGGCGCCGAAATATCCCACCGGAAGCCCGGCTGCGTCTCGTGCGCCCCGCAGCCACAGCGTCACGTCGACCAATCTGCGGGCAAGCAGGCCGATATCGAAGACGTTCGCCCGGTCGCGTTCCTCCTCCGGCGTCAGCAGATCGAAGAGCAGGGTCGCCAAACCCGCCGCGTTGAGAATGTCGGCGACGTAAATATTGCGGTGACTGTGCCGGCTGCTGCCACTGCCGTGGGCGAACACCACGATCCCCCGCGGCTGCTCCGGCACTGTCAGGTGCCCGGCGACGACCGCACCCGCCGCTTCCACCATGACCTCGTCGTCACGCAACAGCTTTGGTGTGGACATGACCGGCCTCCCCTACTAACCCCAATCTCGAGTTTAGGGCTGATCAGAAAGCAGGCGTAGATGCTGATGCGTCGATCTGGCGGATGTGTTCAGGGTCGATCCGTCGGCCGAAACGCTGCCGAAGGTGTGCACGGAAAGTGCGCCCGAAGGGATTCGAACCCCTAACCTTCTGAAGTATTTCTCCACCGTAAATAAGTCCTGAAAAGTCCAGAACCGTGTTGCGGTGCAAGAGGATACGCAGGATCAAGGTCCACCGGAAAACCACTCAATCCGCACGAATCCCAACCCGTTTGTGACAGGAAAGTGGAGATCAAAAATGAAGCTGTCCAACCAGGTTTTGGCGGTGAGTAACTGCGGTCCGGATGTACAGGACGGCGGAGGGATTTGAACCCTCGGACGGGGGTTACCCGTCACACGCTTTCGAGACGTGCTCCCGCTTTCACCAGAGGAAACGAGTCACACAAGGTCACACCCGGACCGGCGAAGTGGCGGTCGAGTGCGCTCAAACCGGGTTCAGCGCCAGCAAACCCGTTGCGGCACCCACAGTGGTAGATAGGGAGAGTTGTTTGACGGGCAGATTCCGCGGCGTCTGCGCACCGGGCTTGTGACAGCTTCGCGCCACTTCATTTTGCTGGCAACCGGGGCCATGCTGGGTTTAGGCACCTTGGCGCGAAATCTTCCTAATGGTTGTGTTTTCAACCATTGCGAGGTTCGCCACAGTTCTCCGATCGCATAGTGCGTTTGAACGTCCGGTGTCTTAACGTCAAGTTGTGAGCGTGATGGAGATGGGCCTCGATGGAGAGGCCGAGGTGATCGAGGAGTTGGTCACAACTCTGCGCGGGAGGTATCCGGACGCTGACGCCTACGGCGTGGAGCAATTGGTTCGAACCCTCTGGGCCACATATGACGGCGCGAGGATTCGGGATTTCATCCCGGTGTTGGTCGAGCACAGTGCCCGGGAGGCGCTAACACGAGGCGTCCCACTCAACTGGTCTACCTGAGCAGCTCCGTGCTTCTCAACGAGTTCAAGTCCAGGGACGAGGCTGATCGCCTTCAAGCTGAGTATTTCTGCGTCGAACTCCATTGCGCTATGGAAGACGTGGAAGGTCAGCTTTCGAAACTGAAAGCTGACCTTGCCCGTCAGGTCGAGCGGCGAATGACTGCCGGGCGAATTCGCCAGACGCAGAAATTTGTGAGGGAATTCGCACTGAAGCGACGCGAACTGGTACGGATGCTGGACGCGTTAGGCCATCACTACCCGTGCGGGCATCACAACTAGACAGCGAAGCTGTCAAGCGACCCTGCCGACATCACAAGGCGTTGCGATTGCGCGTCGGCGGGCAAAGCCGATTGGAGCGCTCTAGCTCTCGATCCAGATGTCGTCGGCATCGATGCCGGCGAGCGGCCAACCCGCGGCGGCGAGCGTGGCGGCGACCCGCTTGATGTCACCCGGACTCGCCTCGTGGTGCATCACACCCTCGACGAAGGCGCCGATCTCGTCGTAGTCGATTTGATGGCCATCGGGCGCGCCTGCTTCGGCGGAGGCGATCTCTCGGACCACTGCAGCAACCTCGTCGGAAGTGAGTGGCGTGGAGCGCAACAGAGCGAGGAGCGGCACCCGATCCGGTCCCGGAACGCCTCCCGGATAGCCGGCCCGCAGCCACTCCAGCACAGCATGAATACGCGACCCGGCAGTCATGGGAGCCAGTTTGACCGACACGAAGAGAACACACCACAGACATGAATTTAAGAACAGGTGAACACTCCTCCAGAGGCCCGAATCAGGTTGTTTCCCTTAGCCATTGGCTCGCACAATGATCGCCGTGACTGCTGAAACGATAGTGCTCGCCATCTTGATCGTGACGGCGTTGGGCTTCGATTTCACCAATGGCTTCCACGACACCGGCAACGCCATGGCAACGTCGATCGCAACCCATGCCCTCAAGCCGAAGACTGCAGTTCTGCTGGCCGGCGTTCTCAACCTGATCGGCGCGTTCCTCTCGGTCGAGGTGGCAGTCACCGTCACCACTTCGGTGCTCAAGGTGCAGAACCCCAAGACCGGGCAGTTACTCCCGGGCATTGATGCCTCGATGGGATTGACCATCATCTTCGCCGGCCTCATCGGCGGGATCCTGTGGAATCTCCTCACTTGGCTACTCGGCATCCCGTCAAGTTCCTCCCACGCCCTCTTCGGTGGCCTCATCGGCGCTGGCCTCGCCGCACTGGGATTCGCCGGCGTCAACTGGCCCGGGGTCACCCAAAAGGTTCTGATTCCCGCTCTAGCGGCACCGGTGATCGCCGGCCTCGTCGCCGCGTGCGGAACCTGGCTGGTCTACCGGATCACCCGCAAGGTGTTGCACCGCCGGCGGGAACAGGGCTTCCGTTGGGGACAGATAGCCACCGCATCGCTGGTCGCACTGTCGCACGGCACAAACGACGCACAAAAGACCATGGGCGTCATCGCCCTGGCGCTGATCACCTCGGGGCACCTCACCGGCGATGTGAAGCAGAACGGCCTGCCGATATGGGTCATCGCGAGCTGCGCATTGGCTATCGGCCTGGGCACTTACCTCGGCGGCTGGCGGGTGATCCGAACCCTGGGCAAGGGCCTGGTGGAGATCGAGTCGCCCCAGGGTATGGCTGCCGAAGCCTCCTCAGCGGCGATCATCCTCAGCTCCAGCGCCGCGGGGATGGCTCTGTCCACCACACATGTGGCCACCGGCTCCATCTTGGGCAGTGGGGTCGGCAAGCCTGGCGCGCAGGTGCGCTGGGCAGTTGCCGGACGGATGGCAGTGGCCTGGATGATCACGCTGCCGGCGGCCGCACTTGTCGGAGCAGTGTCGTATTGGCTGTCATATCTCGTTCAAGACATCACCGGATCCCAGCTTGCTGGCGACGGATTGATCTTTCTCTTGCTCGTCGCGCTCTGTCTCTACATGTGGTGGCGCGCCCAGCAGCAGAAGGTCGACCACAACAACGTCAACGCCGACTGGGACGAGACCACCAATTCGGTGGTGCCCGCCGACGTCAAGCGGGGGACCAAAGCCGCCCCTGCCGATGAGACGCTCGCCGTCTGACGACGGAAAGGACAGGATTGATGCACTACCTGGAAGCCACATTCAAAGTTCTGATCGTCGGCCTGATCCTCGGTGCCGGACTGCCGGCGCTGTTCGCCACCGGACTGCTTGCCTATTCCTTCGGCGCGGGAGGCGAAGAAGCCGATCACGTCATCCACAGGCCCAACCCGGCACTGAAGCTTCTCGGCATCCTGTTATTCGTTTTCGTCGGCGTCGTGATCATCACCGCCGTCGCCTGGATCACGCGATCGACGATCATCCACCACTTCGGTGTCGACCTGTTCCCAATGCTGCCCAGGAAGTGAGAAAACCATGACTGATACTCAGGCGTCGACCAATTACTTCCAGTCCGTCATAAATTGGCTGCACAAGGGATATCCCGACGGAGTGCCCGCTACGGACTACTACCCACTGCTGGCCCTGCTCGCCCGAACCCTCGAAGAGGATCAGGTGGTCCAGGCTGCGTTCGGTGTCCTTCAGCAAGCTAATTCCGACAGCCCGGTAACCGATGAACAGATCCGCAGGGCTGTGCACGAGGTGATCGAGAAAGAACCCAACAGCCATGAAATCAACCAGGTAGCCGCACGCCTGGCCCTGGTCGGTTGGCCCCTGGCCGACCACTCGTAGCAGTGGACCTGTCGTGACCGAGAGTGCGGACGGGACGACGACCCGTCACGTTGAAGTCGAGATCAAATTCGATGTCCTCGACTCGACCCCCGCACCCCAGTTCGAAGCCTTACCCATTATCAAGAAAGTGGAACGGCAGCCGGTCCAGATCCTGCAGGCCGTCTATTTCGACACCCCCGCGCGGGATCTCATCGTGCACCGGATCACCCTGCGGCGGCGCACCGGAGGACACGACGCCGGCTGGCATCTCAAGCGACCGGCCGACGATAATGCACGCACCGAAATCAGGGCCGCCCTAGCCGACGGGCCGGACACCGAAGTGCCTGCCGCACTGCGCGAAGCGGTCAGCCCCATCGTGCATGACCGTCCTCTGGAACCGATCGCATGGATCACCAACCACCGCACTGTCCATGTTCTCCATGGACGCGACGGAATCCCACTGGCGGAATTCTGCGACGATCACGTCACCGCATCGACCGGGCCCCACGGCATAGAACAACGCTGGCGGGAGTGGGAGATCGAATTAGCCGAGGACATGGCCACGCGAGGCGACAGGGGCGTGGAATTGATGAAGCGCCTGAGCGCCGTGACAGCGGAGGCCGGTGCAGTACCGGCGAAGCACAGTTCGAAACTGGCACGCGCTCTTGGCTTACGACCCTAAGTCCGCGTTCATCTTCAGTTAATTCAGTAGTTGCCAAGGCGGTTTAGCTTCCGCCTGTGCAGATTCATCTCAATGACCACACCGTCGTCGACGACGACGACGACGATCCAGTCCTTCTGGACCCCAATGGCGTACCCGTAGACACCTGGCGCGAGAACTATCCCTACGACCACCGGATGGCTCGTACTGATTACGAGGAGCAGAAACACATGCTTCAGGTGGAACTCCTGAAGCTGCAGAAGTGGACCCAGGCGAACGGTCTACGGCACATGATCGTGTTCGAGGGCCGTGATGCCGCGGGTAAAGGCGGCACCATCAAGCGCTTCATGGAGCACCTCAACCCACGTGGCGCACGCGTAGTGGCCCTGGAGAAGCCGACCGAGAAGGAAAGCACCCAGTGGTACTTTCAGCGCTACGTCAACCACCTGCCGTCTGCCGGTGAGATCGTCCTATTCGACCGATCCTGGTACAACCGGGCCGGCGTCGAACGGGTGATGGGCTACTGCACACCGAAGCAACACGCCGAATTCATCCGTCAGGCACCGATGTTCGAGCACATGCTCGTAAACGACGGGATCACCCTGACCAAGCTCTGGTTTTCGGTGTCAGCGGCCGAGCAACGGACGCGGTTCACCATCCGACACGTCGATCCGGTTCGGCAATGGAAACTCTCCCCCACCGATTTGGCGTCGCTCGACAAGTGGGACGACTACACGACCGCCAAGGAAGAGATGTTCGCCTGGACCGACACCGAGATTGCGCCGTGGACGGTCATCAAGAGCAATGACAAGAAACGTGCTCGCGTCAACGCCATGCGGTATGTCCTGAGCCGTTTCGAGTACGAGAACAAGGACTACGAGATCGTCGGCCAGCCCGATCCACTGATCGTGGGGCGGGCGACGTACTCCGACTGAGGCTCGCAGCGTGATGAGCGTCCAAGCGATATCTGAGAGATGGACTCAACCATGATTGAACCATTGATTCTCGCTGCCGACTCACCCGCGGCAACGCGGCGATGTGACCGGGAGGGATGTGCCGGCGTGAAGACTTGGGAGGCCAGGTACTGCTCGGCTCTGTGCATGGAGATCGATAGAAGGTTAGAGACGACCCGCGCATTCATCGCCCGCAAGGGAATCAGTCCCGCGACTGCCGCTCTCTGGGCTGCGGCGGTTTCGCTATCGGACCAACTCTCTGAGTTGGATCGACTTGAGAAACGGCTCGGGGCTGCGGAGGCTGCCGCCTTCTGACCCCGATGCGGTACCTCAGAAGTGATGGCGCCCCGAACTGCCGGCGTTGTCGCTGTTTTCGATCAACCTGACGACGAGCGCGATCTGGCCGTCGTTGAGTTCCGATTGCGGGTCGACGCCTTCAATCCCGATGAATCTCGACAATTCCCGCGGCCGTAAGCCGTAACTCCGTGCGATCTGGGCGAGGGTGTTCATTGGGCATTACTGCGAACCGGTAATGCATCGCTCAAGCCCGATTTCCTGGTTCTGGCTCTGGGAAGCGGGACCCATTCGTCACTCAGACCCTGGCCGGTAGCCTGGAAGATGATGCGGCGAGATATCTCCACGGCATGATCAGCGAACCGCTCGTAATATCGGCTCAACAGAGTTACGTCCACTGCGGCGGTGATCCCGTAGTCCCATTTTCGGTCAGTCAACACCGTGAGCAAGTGCCGATGGACATCGTCCATCGCATCGTCCGCGTCTCTGATGAAGCGAGCCATGCCGAGGTCGCTGGACGCGATCACTTGACGCGCTCTTTCGCCCAGATCAACGGCGACGCGACCCATTTCCGCAAAGTAGCCGTTGATATCGCCGGGTATTGCGATCTGCGGATGGCGTAGACGGGCGATCTCGGCAACATGGAGTGCGAGTGCACCCATCCGCTCGAGATCGGCCACTATCTGTATCGAGCAGATGACAGTGCGCAGATCCCGCGCCACAAGCGTCTGCGATGCTAGCAACACTAAGCCTGCTTCTTCGACCTTGGAGCTGGCGATCCTGATTCCCTCATGATTACCGATGACTTGTTCTGCGGGGACGAGGTCGGCCTGCAGTAGGGCTTGGGTCCCGCGATCCATTGCGGTGACTGTAAGGCGGCACACTTCGGCCAACTGGTCAGTTAAGGCCGTCAGTTGCGCGCCGTAGGCGGACCGCATGATTGCATCGTAGGAATCGACTTCGCGAGACACAGGTTGCGATGGATGAACGCGAAGTGAACAAAGAATTTGTCACTATTTCCAGTCCTCAGCCCACGCGATGGAGCCGACGGCCTGCTTTAAACGGCCGATCAGAGAGTCGGGCAGCGGGACATAGCCAACGTCCGCCAGTTCCAACTGCCCATCCGACATTGCCGCCCCAACGAATTCCCGGACCGCCTCGGCGGTTGCCCGGTCGGGGTACTTCGAGCACACCACCTCATAGGTGGCCAGCATGATCGGGTAGGCCTCTCGCCTAGTCGGTTGATAGAGGGCCGCGATATCGAGAAGGAGATCGTTCCCCTGTCCGATGACTGCGATCCCGGCGACCGATGACGCCGCCGAATCTGCCGATAACGTGACCGGCTCCGATCCGGCACGGTTGACGATCTGCGCGGACGGAAGTTGCTGCTTCTGGGCGAACGACCATTCGGTGTAGGTGATGGATCCGGGCGTACGGGGTATTGCGGCCGAGGTTCCTTCATTGCCCTGCCTTGCCCACCCGACGCCTCCGCGGAAGGCCTTTCCGGCGCCGCGACCCCAGGCGTCTCCGGCAGTGGCTTGCAAGTACCTCTGAAAATTGTCGGTCGTACCGGATTCGTCTCCTCGGTACAGCACCACGATCGGCTGCGGCGGCAGATCTACGTCGGGGTTAAGGGCCACGATCTCCGGAGCATCCCAACTCGTCAGCCGACCCCTGAAGATCTTGGCGATCGTCGGACCGTCCAGCACCAGCGAGTCGACCCCGAAGACGTTGTACGTGATCGCGATCGGTCCGAACGCCAGAGGGAGATTCCAGGGTTCGGTTCCGCCGCAGCGTTCCACTGCTGCCACCCATTCGGCGCTGCCACGAATGATCGGTGAATCAGTGCCGGCGAAATCGATCCGCCCGGCCAGGAAGCCGGCTACGCCCGCTCCAGACCCGTTCGAGGTGTAGCGCAGCGAGTGACCGGGGCAGGCCTTCTCGTAAGCCGCGATGAAACGCTCCATTGCGATGGCTTGGGCCGACGAACCGCTCGCGATGAGGGTTTCTTTCCCCCGGCACGACGTGGAGAGCGACGTTTGACGGTCGGCTTCGCACCCGCTCAACACGACCGTCAGCGCCACCGCGGCAACGAGGCACCACAGACCGGCTCGATCCATACCTACGTGGCGAATGTCGTCCGTAGGACGGTCGGCGTGATCGTGATCCGCGAGCTGTAATCGGCGATGGCATCCGCCAAACCGGTCACTTCAGCCTCCACGTGGTACTTGGCCCAGAATTCATGGTCGTCGCGCGGATCCACGCCCTCTGCGGTGACCGCAGCGGTGCCGCCGATAATCAGGAGTCTGCTGCCGACTCCATCGGATTCCAGATGAAGAGACACCTCGGGGTGCTCGAAAACATGAGTGATCCGGGTGGAACGGGGATGGCTGTAGACCGTCAGGATCCGGCCGTCGAAACGGAACCACACCAGCGTCGGCATCGGGATGCCCGATCGATCCACTGTCGTCAGCCACGCATACCGTGCGGTCGACAGCCGTTTGAGGACCTCGTCGGACAGTGCGGCATCGGCGAGCTGCACCTCATTGAGCTGGCCGGACAGCCCTCGGAAGTCTTCGGAGGTCTTCACAGGCCGCCTGCCCATCGAGTACCCATGAGGCGTGAAGCTAGCCCGTGAAGGTGATGGCCGACTTGACACCACATGAAGATTACGGAAACAGCCCTAGGCAACGGACTCGCTAAGAACCCACGACGAGAGACTCTCCTGTAGTGACGGGATGCACGGAGGCCTGGCAGCGGGTGGCGAGTGCCCCGCGTCCGTTGTTCGGAAGTTCCAGCGGTTGCACTTCGATGTGCCCGATGGTCCG
>CAYFMA010000074.1:0-4702 GCA_964344085.1 uncultured Mycobacterium sp. | reverse complement strand
GGTCCGGCGGGTGCGGACGATCCTCATGATCGAGGCCCCCATCGAATCGTCCCCGAGAAACGCCGTGACGGTTGACGGGCTGCCGTCGCGGTGGCGATAGGCGAGCCGCACGGGCTGGACCGGCTTGGCCGCCACAACGGCCGCCTGGAACATCGCCGGCCGGAACTCCCCGTGGTCACGACCGCAGTAGGTGGTCCCCTCGGGGAAGGCGACAACGGTGTGGCCGGTTTGAAGCCGTCGCACCATCGTGTCGACGACGCCCGGCAGTTCCCGAAGGCTGCCGCGCTCGATAGGAATCACCCTGGCCAATCGGGCAGCAAGCCCGATCGCGGGCCAGCCGAGCAGATCGGCGCGGGCGACGAAGTTGCCCGGCATGACCGAACCGATGGCGAACACGTCGACCCAGGAGACGTGGTTACTGACCACGAGCATGCCGCGCAGGTTGCGGATCGGCCCACCTGAGAGCGCGACCCGGATGCCCAGGCAGGACAGAACCATCCGGCAATACAGCCGTTTGAGGTGGAGGTGGCCCGGCATCGGGACCGCCAGCACCGGCAGCAGCATCAGGACCATCACCACGACGGCGATGCGCCGCCCCGCCCGGAACCCTTCAAGAATCGGGTGTCCGCGTTTCGAAAGTCCGGACTCCACACATAGTCCCGTGCAGGATGTCCTGGGAAACCAACTGTGCTCGGCGGTCATCGGAGACCGGCGCCCTCGCTCGCGGCTGCCGCCGACCTGAGTCGGGTCAGATACCGCACGTCAGCTTTGCGCTTGTCCAGCAACGCCGGGAAGTCACCGACACCGAAGTCCGGATCGTGGGCGGGCTGCCCGCAGATCTGAGCACCCAGCCTCAGATAGGCTCTCATCAGAGGCGGCAGCGTGGTCGATGCCGGAGGGGCGATGTCGTCGAGGGTCGCACCGTCGAGCACAACCGGACGGTAGGGGTGGACGGTCAGTTCCGGCGCGGCGGCGTACCGGCTCAGCGCCAGATCCCGGATGCCGCGCAACTGACTGCCCGGCAAGCCGTCACCGTGGGTGGGAACCGAGACGCAACCGATCACGTAGTCGTAGTTGCACCGATCGAGGTAGGCGAGGATCCCGGCCCACATCATCAGGACGACCGCGCCGTTGCGGTGGTCTGATCGCACAACGGCGCGACCCATCTCGACCATCGACGGTCTCAGGCAATCCAATCCACGAACGTCGAATTCCGTTGCGGTGTAGAGCCCGCCAGCGGCAATTGCCCCCGGCGGAGGCAGCATCCGGTAGCAGCCGACCAGTTCTCCGCTGCTGTCGTCGCGCACCACGATGTGGTCGCAGTGTTGATCGAATTCGTCGGCGTCCAGTCCGGTGACGTTGTCGAAGCAGAATCCCGGTTCGGTGGAGAACACCTCGTACCGAAGCCGTTGAGCGGCTTCGATCATTGCGGGTTCGGAAGTCAGAAGAAGCGTGTATCGCGGGCCGGAGATCCGGCGGGTGTCAGTGTGGTTATCAGGGGCGATGAGTACAGAAACAGTGCTCATGACCTGAACGGTCAGCGAAAAGCATAACCGGAACGCTACGTCCGGGTGATGTGTCGATGTACAGGCGGTGACGAATCGCCGCTCTCCTAAGTGTTCACCCGATGTTGTTCTGGCGCTTCGCGTCCCTCATCGATCAGCACACCGTGGAGGGTTACAGATGCCGTGTGAGATGCACAGTATTCGGCACCGGTTATCTCGGTGCCACCCACGCTGTGGGGATGGCCGAATTGGGCCACGAGGTCGTCGGGGTCGACATTGATCCGGGCAAGGTCGCCAAACTCTCCGCCGGCGAAATTCCCTTCTATGAGCCCGATTTGGCGGAGATGCTGCAAGCCAATCTGGCAGCCGGCAGGTTGACGTTCACCACAGATTACGACGCCGCCGTCGACTTCGCCGACGTGCACTTCCTCGGCGTGGGAACCCCGCAGAAGAAGGGTGAGTACGGTGCTGATCTTCGTCACGTTCACGCCGTCATCGATGCACTCGTTCCCCGGCTCACCCGTTCAGCCGTAATCGTCGGAAAGTCGACAGTGCCGGTCGGAACCGCCGCTGAACTTGCCGAGCGCGCTCGCGCGCTGGCGCCGGCGGGAGTCGATGTCGCGATCGCGTGGAACCCGGAGTTCCTTCGCGAGGGATTCGCCATTCAGGACACCTTGCAGCCGGACCGAATCGTCGTCGGTGTCGAAGACGGCTCCACCCGAGCCGAGGAGGCCCTGCGGTCTCTCTACGAACACATCCTCGATGACGGAGTCCCCTTCCTGCTGACCGATCTACAGACCGCCGAGCTCGTCAAGGTCTCCGCCAATGCCTTTCTGGCAACGAAGATCTCCTTCATCAACGCCATCTCCGAGGTCTGCGAAGCGGCCAACGCCGACATCGGCCTGCTGGCCGACGCGCTTGGACACGATCCGCGGATCGGGCGCCGGTTCCTCAATGCCGGCTTGGGCTTCGGCGGCGGCTGCCTCCCCAAGGACATCCGCGCGTTCATGGCCAGAGCCGGTGAACTCGGCGCCAGCCACGCCCTGACATTCCTGCGCGAAGTCGACAGCATCAACATGCGCCGGCGGACGCGGATGGTCGAACTGGCGACGCTCGCCTGTGGCGGTTCACTGTTGGGTGCCAACATCGCGGTACTGGGTGCCGCCTTCAAACCGGACTCCGACGATGTGCGTGACTCACCGGCACTCAACGTGGCCGGCATGCTGCAACTCAATGGGGCAACAGTCAACGTCTACGACCCGAAGGCCATGGACAACTCACAGCGGCTGTTCCCGACACTGAACTACTCGACGTCGATATGGGAAGCCTGCGAACGCGCCGATGCCGTGCTGGTCCTCACCGAGTGGCGAGAGTTCGTCGAACTCGATCCCCTCAAGCTCGCATCGACGGTGCGCTCCAGGGTGGTCGTCGACGGCCGCAACTGCCTCGATCCGGACTGGTGGAGATCAGCAGGGTGGAAGTATTACGCCCTCGGACGCCGGCCTGCGCCGGTGCATTAGGCAGGCGTTGTCATGCGAGTTGCGATCGTCGCCGAGTCTTTCCTGCCCAATGTCAACGGCGTCTCCAATTCGGTGTTGCGTGTCCTTGAGCACTTGAACCGCGACGGACATGAAGCGCTGGTGATCGCTCCGGACAACCCGCAGGGAGAACCACCCGCACCCCGAATCCACAACGGGGTGCGGATCCACCGGGTCCCGTCGCGGATGCTGCCGAAGGTGACGTCGTTGCCGCTCGGGCTGCCGATGCCGCGGATGCTTCGGGTGCTGCGCGGATTCGATCCTCATGTGGTTCACCTGGCATCACCGGCGCTACTCGGCTATGGCGGGCTGCTCGCGGCACGTCGGCTCGGGGTGCCCACGGTCGCGGTCTATCAGACCGATGTGGCCGGCTTCGCCGCCAGTTACGGAATGTCGATCGCCACCCGGCCGATATGGGCGTGGACCCGTCATCTGCACTCGAAGGCCGATCGGACATTGGCTCCCTCGACAGCGGCCATGGAGGACCTCGGGACCAATGGCGTTCTGCGGGTGCACTACTGGCCGCGCGGGGTCGATGTCACCGGGTTCGCACCGTCTCACCGCGACGAGGCACTGCGCAGATCCTGGTCACCGGAGGGGAAGCCGATAGTCGGGTTCGTCGGTCGGCTCGCTCCGGAGAAGCACCTGGAGCGTCTCGCGGTGTTGGAACAACGAAGCGATCTGCAGTTGGTCATCGTCGGCGACGGCGTCGAGCGCGAACGGTTGGGTGCGAATCTGCCGTCAGCGGTGTTCACCGGCGCTCTGTACGGACAGCAACTCGCATCGGCGTACGCCAGCATGGATGTATTCGTCCACCCGGGCGAACACGAGACCTTCTGCCAGGCCGTGCAAGAGGCATTGGCGTCAGGGCTCCCAGTCGTCGCACCGGACGCCGGCGGTCCGCGTGACCTAGTTCGCCCGTTCCGCACTGGACTGCTTAATCCGCCTGAACAGTTCGCTGAGTTGCTCCCGCGATCAGTTGATCATCTACTTGCCGAGCGTCCCCGCTATTCGGAGGCGGCCCGGCAGAGCGTTCTGAAGCGCACCTGGCCGACCGTCTGCGGCCAATTGATAGACCACTACCGCGCTGTCCAGCCTCGCGGTTCTGCGATATCCCGGGAATATCGTTTCGCCTGAGCAGTGCCCCCGATGGGACTCGAACCCTGTTCGACCTCAATAACTGTTGTGGTTGACCCGTCAGCATGAACGCCGCAACTTGGGAACAACTTCTGGGCTTGAGCGGGCTGGTCGGGCCGACTGGGGGTGTTTTCACCAACCGGGACGGTAGCTGGGTGTCGCTGGCGAACATGCGGAGGTCGTTACGTGCGGCGCTCCCCGAGGATTTGAAGTGGGTGACCCCGCATTCGTTGCGGAGGACGGTGGCGACGGTGGTGCGGGATGAGCATGGGCCGGCGATCGCTCAGCAGCAGCTTTCCCACGCGAAGCTGTCCACGACGGAGACACATTATTTACAGCGTCAGACCCGCGGACCGGATGTGCGCGCGACGCTGGATCGGTTCGCCGGTGGCGGGAATGTAGCGGGAAAGTAGCGGATCAAACCGATATCAAGGTCAGCGCGGCCTCGAGTGAAGTTGTTTCCGCTGTTAGATGGTGCGCCCGAAGGGATTCGAACCCCTAACCTTCTGATCCGTAGTCAGA
>CAYFMA010000073.1:0-18745 GCA_964344085.1 uncultured Mycobacterium sp. | reverse complement strand
CCTCGGCCGCGTCGAGTGGGTGAGTGCGGCGACCGCTCCCGCGGCCGGCACGCTGGCTGCGTCCTGCTCCCAGATCGATGCCGTGATGGAAGCCAATCCCGATGCCGACCCAGCCGGCACCGCCAAGAAGCTCGAGGACATCAAGAGCTCGGTCACCACGTCGGACAGCGATCTGATCGGGGCCCTGGCAGCCGCCTATACGGCGATTGCCGCGAGCCCGGGCGTCGGCGCCGATACACCCGCGGGTCAGCAGTTGATGACCGCACTCAGCAGTTCGGCCAAGGCGCTGGGCGCGGCCTGCCAGTCCGCCACCACCGTTCCGCACCCGTAACGAATTCACTCCTTCGGCGCCCGCCGATGGGCTGGTGCCGGTGTTCGCCGGTCAACTAGCGACGACGCGGTCGACCAGTTCGCGGGCCAGCGCGAATGCCGACGTCGCCGCCGGCGAGGGGGCGTTGCGCACGTGTGAGACGTTGTCATCGGACGAGATGACGAAGTCGTCGACCAGAGCGCCATCTCGGCCGACTGCCTGTGCCCGCACCCCGGCGTGCGAACTGCCGTCGAGATCAGCGATGGTCAGTCCAGGCATATAGCGCGCAGCCGCCGCCACGAAGGCACGGCGACTGGCCGCCATCCGCAGCTCGTCGATACCCACCCGCCAGTAGCGGCGCGCCACCTTCCACGTCCCCGGCCAGCTCAGCGACTCCCAACTGTCGCGCACGCTGAGCCGGCCCAAAGAGTAGGCGTCACGGGCGGCGACGATCATGGCCGTCGGACCGAGGGTCACCTCGCCGTGGATGTGCTTGGTGATGTGCACACCGAGGAAGGGCAGGTCGGGATTGGGCACCGGGTAGATCATGCCGCGCAGGCGGGGCGTGACCGTGGGCTTGAGACCGAGGTAAGCACCTCGAAAGGGAACGATCTGCGGATCGCGCGGGGCGCCGGCACGGCGGGCCAGCCGGTCTGCCCAGAGTCCGGCGCAGACGATGACCGAACGGCCCGTGACCGGTCCGCGCGCGGTCTGCACGACGGCGGGATCGCCGCCTGCGATCGCGGTCACCTCGGTGCCGAATCGCATCGTCACTCCCTTGGACATCAAGTCCTCGGCCAATATCCGGGCAACTTCGCCGTAGTCCACGATCCCGGTGTTGGGTGCGTGAAGCGCCTGCAGACCAGTGGCATTCGGCTCACGATCGATGATCTCGTCACCACCGATCCGGCGAAGACCAGGGACGGAGTTTGCGATACCGCGGGCCTCGAGATCATCGAGGCGGGGCAACTCTGATTGATCGACTGCCACGATCAGCTTGCCGCAGCGCTCATAGCGGATCGCGTGCTCATCGCAGAATTCGTACATAAGCCGCGCGCCCTCGACGCAGAGTCGTGCCTTCAGCGAACCGGGGACGTAGTAGATGCCGCCGTGGATGACACCGGAGTTGTGTCCGGTCTGATGCCGGGCGGGTCCCGACTCGCGCTCCAGCACCGCGACCGCATCGTCCGGACGCCGCGACAGCCACTCCCGCGCTACGGCAAGGCCGACGATACCGGCGCCGACCACCACCAGGTCATGAGTTGACACCCGCTCACGGTATCGCCGTCAGCCCTTGTCAGGGCCGCGAGGGTGATTGGCGATGCCGTAGAGGATGGTGTCGACGACCGATTCGCAGTCATTCTCAGAGACGGGGCGGTCGTAGAAAAGAACCGGGATGGACAGGGCCGCCCGGAAGAGATCGGCGGCCTGAACCGGGTCGACGCCCGGAGCGCACAGGCCCCGCTCGATCGCCCGGCGGATGATGGTGACCGCCCTGCCGTTGCGCACGTCGACATAGGCGGTGCGCGAGCCCGACACATCCCAGTCGCGGGGTGTGACGATGAGGGCATCCAGCAACCGGCGCCCGGCCGGGGTATTCAGATTCGCCGCGTAGGACTTCGCGTACTCGAGCAGGTCCCCGTGCAGTGTTCCGGTGTCGGGAAGCGGCAGGTGGCGTTCGCCGAACTCCTGGTAGGCCGCGGCGAACAGGGCCTCGCTGTTGGGCCAGATCTGCTTGACGATGACCTCATCGACACCTGCCCGCGACGCCACTCGCTCCAGGGTGAATCCGTCGAAGTTCTTGGTGGCGAGTTCGGCCAGGGCAGCATCCAGGATGAGCTGACGACTGCTCTCGGCGTACCGAAGATCGCCCATCTCGGTCATACTTCGAACCCGTTCCAGCGGCCGTGGCATCCGCAGTTGTCTCTACGGACCACTGTCGATTCTAGGGCCTGCGGGTCTGCCCGCATAACCCGTTCGTCAATTATTAAGCGGATTGCTGGGCCTGCTGCTAGCTTACCCACCGGACCTTTTCCAACCGGTCCGTCGACGCCTCGTCCAAAACCCAGAGGAGCCGCCGTGAGCATGCCGCTTTCAGCTGCTACCCCCATGCAGACCGAACTCAGCGGGACCGGGACGAACGGATTTTCGCGCGTGCAGACTCAGCGCGAGCAACTGGCTTCAGGCTTGCGGAATCTGGTGGCCGAGTTGGACGGCCTGGACCGCCGATTGTCCGACCTCGATTGGCAGTGCCACCGCAGGCAGTCCGGCGCCATCGCAACTGAGACGTCCGGTGAGCGAACCGCATTGGAAACCCGTCGCGCGGAGTTGACGTCCCAGTTGGGCGTGCTTGCACGGGATCTCTACGACCTCGATATGACACTGGCTTCCTACAAGGGGCGGGTAACGGCCCATCCACCCCGGGTGGGAACCTGCCCCGATTGCGGTTACCCGAGCCTGGAATCGGGGCTGTGCGCTTTCTGCCGACCACGACTCGCGCACTGATCCGCACTGTTAGGCCGGACCGATCCGTTCGGAGTCGTAGATCAAAAGCCGGCCGTCGTCGGCCACCACGCTGAGCCAGCGGTTCTCGGTGTCGATCCGGCCGTCGTTGAGCACGTAACGCAGTGTCGCCACGACACTGTTGGCATCCCGTGGCGTGATCGACAGCACCGACACCGACTGGATCATCGACCAGAAGCCGAGGTAGTCGGCCAGTCCGTTGCGTTGCTGATAGTGCGGGTCGAGTTTGTCCCAGGCGCCTCGAGCGTTGGCCGGCAGGCCGGCGTAGAACCCGTCGACCGCAGCACGCATGGACTCGAACGTGATCGCCGGGCCGGCGTTCGAAGTCGTCGTGACAGGCCTCGCGGTCGTAGTCGTCGATACCGACGATCGCGAGGTTGATGTCGCCGCAGATGTCGACCCTCGGCCTGACTGGTGACGTGGCCAGACCGCGATAACGAGTGCGGCGAGGATCAGCGCCAGTGCGACCACGGCCAACGCCCACGGCCAGCGCACCGCGGTGGCCGGGACGGCTACCGGTGGCGACTCGGGCTCCCTCGAAAGGATTGCGGTGTGCTCGACCGGTTGCGCGGGAGGCACAGGCCCGGTGGAGGGCGCCGAGCGCACCGCAACCTTTCGGCCGCCGGCCTCGACGGCGTGACGCAGTATGTTGGCGAACTCCGCACAACTGGGGTAGCGGTCGTTTGGATTCTTCGAAAGCGCCTTGGCCAGAACGGGATCCAACGCAGCGAGTTCTGGGCGGCGGTCGGCCAGCCGGGGTGGGGCGGCATTGAGATGCCGACCTATCACCACCGCCGGATTGGAGTCGGCGAACAGTGGCGTACCGGTCAGCAGGGTGTAGGCGGTCGCGGCCAGTCCGTACTGATCGGCACGGCCGTCAACGGCCACACCCATGAGCTGCTCCGGTGCGGCGTAGTTGACCGTGCCGAGCGTGACGTTGGTATCGGTGAGCCCGCTGTTCTCAGTCGTGTTACGGGCGATTCCGAAGTCCGCCAACAGGATTCGACGACGACCTCGTTCCGGATTGGTCAGCAGGATATTGGGTGGCTTGATGTCGCGGTGCAGCAAGCCGCGGGCATGTGCGTAGTCCAGTGCGTCGGCCACCGCCGTGACGATCTCGGCGACTTCGCGCGGTGGCATGCCGTTGGCGTAGCGCTCGCGCAGCAACCGGCCGGCATCGGGTCCGTCGATGTAGTCCATCGAGATCCAGAGCTGTCCGGCGTACTCACCACGGTCGTGAATGCCGACGATATGCGGGTGATAAAGCGCCGCGGCCAGTTCGGCCTCGCGGTTGAACCGGCGGCGGAACTCGTCCGATGACATCTCGGCGGGCAGGATTTTCAGCGCATCGTGGCGCGGCAGTCGTGGGTGCTGGACGAGATAGACCTCGCCCATGCCGCCGAAGCCCAGTGGACGCAGGATCTGGTATCCCGCGAAGACGTCCCCATTGGCCAACGGCATGGCGGAATGGTACCGACGGTCTGGGATTCAGTCCTCGTCGTCGGGGTCGGGCCGGCGGAACGCCTCCCGGTCACCGAACAGCGGCCGTCGCACCTGCTGGTGGCCGTGCACGCCCTCGGCATAGGCGGTCTCCGCGTGCTGGGTGAAGTCGACGCCACTGGTCTCATCCTCGGGGCTGAGCCGGAATCCCATCGTCCTGTCGATCAGCTTGCCCAGCGCGAAGGTCATGCTGAAGGCGTAGACCGCCACCACCGCCATGGCCAGCAACTGCTTGCCCAACTGGGCCAATCCGCCGCCGTAGAACAACCCCTGCGGGCCGCCGGTCACGACGGAGTCGGCCAGCAGACCGATCAGCACGACGCCGATGACGCCGCCGACGAAGTGCACGCCCACAACGTCGAGTGAGTCGTCGTAGTTCCACTTGAACTTCAGAGACACGGCGAATGAGCACACCATTCCGGCTGCGAGTCCGACCGCCGCCGCTCCAAGACCGCTCACCGTTCCGCAGGAGGGGGTGATCGCGACCAGACCGGCCACCACCCCGGAGGCTGCGCCAAAGGTGGTCGGCTTGCCATCGCGGATCTGCTCCACCGTCAGCCATCCGAGCATGCCCAGACACCCCGCCACCAGAGTGTTCAGGAAGATGGCCGCCGCGAGTCCATTCGCCGCCAGCGCCGAACCGGCGTTGAAGCCGAACCAGCCGAACCACAACAGGCCGACGCCGAGCAAGACGAACGGCAGGTTGTGCGGGCGCATCGCGTCAACTTTGAAGCCGATTCGCGGACCCAGCACCAGCGCCAGGGCCAATGCCGATGCGCCGGAGACGATCTCCACCACCAGGCCGCCCGCGTAGTCCAGCACACCGAGCTTGAAAAGCCAGCCATCCGGGCCCCAGACCCAGTGCGCCACAAGACAATACACCAGCAGCGTCCAGATCGGTACGAAGACCATCCAGGCGGCGAACTTCGCCCGGTCGGCGATCGCCCCGCTGATGAGGGCGGCCGTGATGATCGCGAAGGTGAGTTGGAATGTCGCGAAGAGCAGTTCTGGAACCGATCCGTGCGCCGTGTCCGGGCCGATGCCGGCCATACCCAGATGCGCAAGGCTGCCGATGAAGCCGTCCCCGCTGGAGAAGGCAAGGCTGTAACCCGCCCCCAACCACACCACCGTGACCAGTGGGATGGAGATGAAGCTCATCATGATCATGTTGAGCACCCCGGTGGTCCGGACCATGCCGCCGTAGAAGATCGCCAGGCCCGGCGTCATGAGCAGAACCAGTGCGGTGCTGGCCAAGAGCCACGCGGTGGCGGCGGGATCGATCGACTGCACCTGTGCTCATCTCCTTCGACGGTCGACGATGAGGATTCAGCCGCGGTGTTTCAGACGCGGGGCGGTCGTGTTTCAGCCATGTTTCATCAGCCGGGGCGCGTTCACCATCCCAGCGAGCCGGGGCCGCCCTTGAACGGGCCTGCGACGCTGCTGGTGATCCAGCCACCATAGAAGCCGCCGGGTTGCGGCACGACGGTCTCGCCGTCGACCGTGCAACGATCCACCAAGCCGGCCATCACGGCGACAGCGTCACGTATCGGGGTGAACCCCGGCGTCGGGTGGGGGTAGCTCCAGGCCGCTTTCTCGGCGACTCGGGTGGCCGTGACCAGATCGAAGTAGCAAGCCTTGCCCTTCCATTCGCACCAGGACTGCCCGGCCGCCGCGCGGAGGACACCCTCGGCGAACGAGCTCTGCGGTAGGTAATAGGTGGGCGGGTGGCTGGTCTCGAGCACCCGCCAGGCCGCGTCGGTGAATGCGATCAACTCGCCGCCGAGTTCTACGGTGATTGTTCCGGTGAACCGTTCCAGCCGCGGCGGCCGGGGGTAGTCCCAGACCGACTCCTGCCCGGGCCCGGGGACTTCCGGTTGCGGCCGCATGAGTTCCGACGATAGCCGGGCCGTACAGGGCTCCGGCAGTTTCGGGCCGCATACTGAAGGTCATGCGAGCGCTACGGATCCTTGGTCGGACCGTGCTCGCGGTGACCTCGACCGCCGTGTTGACCCTCACCGGGCTGAGCTACTGGGAGGCGCACGGACTGCTGGGCGGAATCACGGTCTCCCGCGCCCTGGGACTCGACGCCCCGCGGTCGAGCGGGGGTGAGACGAACATCCTTCTGATCGGGCTGGATTCCCGACGCGACCAGGACGGCAACGACCTGCCGGACTACATCCTGGACAAACTGCACGCCGGGGATTCCAGTTCGGGCGGCTACAACACCAACACCCTGATCCTGGTCCATATCGGCGCCGACAACCGGGTGGTGGCGTTCTCCATCCCACGTGATGACTATGTGGCCGTCACCGGCATCACCGGCTATGACCACATCAAGATCAAAGAGGCCTACGGGCTGACCAAGGCGCAGACCGAACAGGAGCTGCACGACGAGGGCGTCACCGACGCGGGCGAACTCGAACGGCAGGGCCGTGAGGCCGGCCGCGAAGCCACTCTGCGGGCGGTCCGCAACCTCACCGGACAACCGATCGACTACTTCGCCGAAGTGAACCTCGCCGGGTTCTACGACCTCGCCGAAAGTCTCGGTGGCGTCGAGGTCTGCCTCAATCACGCCGTCTATGACGAGTACTCCGGAGCGGACTTCCCCGCCGGGCGCCAGCGCCTCGACGCGGCACAGGCGCTCGCCTTCGTCCGGCAACGGCACGGACTGGAGAACGGCGATCTCGACCGTACGCACCGTCAGCAGGCTTTCCTGTTGTCGGTCATGCATGAATTGCAGGACTCCGGCGCGTTCAGCAACCTCGACGAGTTCCGATCGCTGACGGCGGTGGCGCGCAAGGACATCGTTCTGTCGCAGGGGTGGGGCGAGAATCAGTTCCGGCGGATGGCGTCGCTTGCCGGCGGCGATGTGGAGTTCCGGACGCTGCCGGTGGTGCGTTACGCCAATATCGACGGCCAGGACGTCAACATCGTCGATCCGCAGGCGATCCGCGCGGAGATCTCCGCCGCGATCGAGGGTTCGCCGGCTGCCTCGTCCGCGCAGACGCCGGCTCCGAGTCCGGACACCGTGGTGGCGGTCGTCAACGCGAGTGAAACCTACGGGCTGGCCGCCAGCGCGGCCGATGCACTCGGCCGCAAGGGCTTCACGGTCGGAGAGATCCGCGACCGAAAAGACGGCGAAGTCCTGGCCACCGTCGTCGACTACGGATCAGGCGCGGAGGCGGACGCGGCGACTCTGTCCGAAATCCTCGGCATCGCGGATACGCCCAAAGCCAACCCGAATCTTCCTGCCGGTCATATCCGGGTCATCCTCAGCCCGGGCTACGAAATCCCCTCGGCGCCAACTACTCTCGCCACCTCAGAAGAGAACGGAATCTTCTCGGGTGAGACGGGAACACCGATCACCAAGACACCGGATGCCGGCGCGCCGATAGACGGTGGCGGCATCCCCTGCGTCAACTGACGACGCCACGCAAACCGTCCTCGCCGAACACCGGCGCCAGCATGGCCGACATATCAGGTCCGCGACGCAGACCATGACCGCCGTCGACGTTGATGACCTGCCCGGTGATCCACGCAGCGGCGTCGCTGAGCAGGAACAGCGCCAGGTTCGCGACGTCCTCGACCTCGCCCACCCGCGGTAACGGGGTGCACTGCCGGTAGTCCTCGGCCACCTCGGGGGAGTCGATGATCACCTGCACCAGATCGGTCCTGATCAACCCCGGACGGATGCCGTTGACCCGCACCCACGACGGTCCCAGTTCGTCGGCGGCAAGCATCATCAGGTGATCCAGCGCGGATTTGCTCACCCCGTATGCGCCGAACCAGCGGTGCACATTGCTGGCGGCGATCGACGAGATCCCGACGAAGGACCCGCCGCCGGCCCGCACCATCTCCCGGGCGGCATGCTTGAGGACGTACATCGTGCCGTTGACGTTGAGGTTGACGGTCCGCTTCCACGCCTCGGAATCCATCTGGGTGATCGGGCCGATGGTCTCCGAACCGCCGGCGCAATGCACCACGCCGTGCAACCGGCCGTTCCAGGCCGTCACCTTCTCCACCACCCGGGCGACCTGATCCTCGTCCGTGACATCGGCCGGTTCGGCCACCACATCGGCTTTTGAGTTCGCCGGCAGCAGAGACTTGAGCTGCTCGGCCGCAGTGCCGAGGCGGTCGGCGGTGCGTCCGACGATCATCACATTCGCCCCGGATCGAGCCAGTTCCGCTGCCACCCCTTTACCGATTCCACTGCCGCCGCCGGTGACCAGGTAGGTCCGGTCGGTGAACGAAAGCTCCATGGGCGTACTCCTCGGCTGCGAATCCTCAGAATGAGACGGGCGGAAAATCACACTAGTATCGGTTGTAACGACGTGGTCGATCACGACGAAAGACCAGAAAAGGCCCGCTCGACGGGCTCGTCAACGACCAGAGAAGGCACTTTGATGGCAACTTTGAGCTCGCTCACTCGTCGCCTGCTGCTCGCCGGCGGGTTCGCGCTGGCCGCGTCCGCCGCTCCCCTGGCGGCGGTGGCCACCAGCCATCCGACCGGCGCACTGCCGGCCGTGGCGGCCTGCCCGGCCGGTGAGGTGCAGGATCAGGCCTCCGGCGCTTGCAAGCCGGTCACCGACAAGACCAATGCCGAACCTGGGGCCGGCAACCCGATCAACCCGGAGAACGTCCCGTTGCAGCCCGGTGAGATCACCTCCTCGCGCCCGGGTGATGTCGGCTCGCTGCCCGAGGTGAACGGCATCCCCTGTAACGCCAACCACAGCGGTGGCGGCAGCACCGGCGAGTGCATCGGCCTGCAGGAGAACCAGAACGAGTTCAAGCAGCCGAAGACCTCGATCTCGACGAGTCCGTAACCGATAGGAAGAAACATGTCGATCGTTCCCAAGAAGCTGCTGACGGCGGGATTACTGACCGTCGGCGTGGCGCTGTTCGTCGGCGCCCCGGCCGCGTTCGCCGCACCGCTCCCCGAGCCGGAACCGGTGCCGGTCGGTCCGGTCGGCGGCGACGGACTGCCTGAGTCCAACGGCAACGGCCAGATCGTGGTTTCGGCGCCCGAGGTCGGCGTCGAAGGCGCCAACTCCGAGACCACCGGCGTGCCGGTGGATGCCGTGCCCAACATCAACGGTGACTCGTGCACCGGCGGCTGGGAGTCCACCGTCTGCTACGCCGAACAGAACGGCGACAGCCCCCCGGAGGTTCAGCCCCGGACCTCGATCTCCAGCAGCCCGTAGCCCGACGTCGCATAGAGTTGCCCAATGCCTTCGAAATCTGAGCCGGACATCGGCGAGGTCGAACCCTTGACCGACACGACGGCGCGCCAGGCCCGTCGGGTGGTGGCTGCGTACGCCACCGACGCCGACGAATGCCGGGTGTTCCTCTCGATGCTCGGCATCGGGCCCAAGATCGACGCCTGAGGACGGCCCGGTGATGTCCGGGACGACTGGGACCCCGGGTCCCGGCACGTCCGACTTCGTCGTTGTGGCCAATCGGCTGCCGATCGACATGGAACGGCTCCCCGACGGGAGCATGACCTGGAAGCGCAGCCCGGGTGGTCTGGTCACCGCCCTGGAGCCGTTGCTGCGTAAACAACGGGGGGCCTGGATCGGCTGGCCCGGTGTCGTCGACGGACCCGAGGAACCGATGGTCCAGGACGATCTGCAACTCGTGCCGGTCCGGTTGTCCGCCGAGGACGTCGCCGAGTACTACGAGGGCTTCTCCAATGCCACGCTGTGGCCGCTGTATCACGACGTGATCGCCAAGCCGATCTATCACCGCGAGTGGTGGGAACGCTACGTCGACGTCAACCGGCGCTTTGCCGAGGCCACCTCACGGACGGCCGCCGAGGGCGCCACCGTGTGGGTGCAGGACTATCAGTTGCAACTGGTCCCGAAGATGCTGCGGATGCTGCGTCCGGACCTCACCATCGGATTCTTCCTGCACATCCCTTTCCCGCCGGTTGAGTTGTTCATGCAGTTGCCGTGGCGGGCGGAGATCATCGACGGACTGCTCGGCGCCGATCTGGTGGGCTTTCATCTGGCCGGCGGCGCCGAGAACTTCCTGTTCCTGTCGCGGCGGCTGGCCGGCGCTGAGACCACCCGCGCCTCGATCGGTGTGCGGTCCCGCTTCGGTGAGGTGCAACTGGATTCGCGCATCATCAAGGTCGGCGCCTTCCCGATCTCCATCGACTCCGCCGAACTCGACGAGAAGGCGCGCAACCGAAGTGTTCGCAAGCGCGCCAAGGAGATTCGCGCTGAACTCGGCAACCCCCGCAAGATTCTGCTCGGCGTGGACCGGCTGGACTACACCAAGGGTATCGAGGTCAGGCTACGCGCGTTCTCCGAACTCCTGGCCGAGGGTCGGGTCGACGGTGGCGACACGGCGCTGGTGCAATTGGCGACGCCGAGCCGGGAGCGTGTTGAGAGCTACCGCATTCTGCGCAATGAGATCGAGCAGCAGGTCGGGCGGATCAATGGCGAGTTCGGCGAGGTGGGCCACCCGGTGGTGCACTACCTGCACCGCCCGGTCCCCCGCGATGAACTGATCTCCTTCTTCGTGGCCGCGGACGTCATGCTGGTAACCGCCCTCCGTGACGGAATGAACCTGGTCGCCAAGGAGTACGTCGCGTGCCGCAGCGATCTCGGCGGTGCTCTGGTCCTGAGCGAATTCACTGGCGCCGCAGCGGAATTACGGCAGGCCTACCTGACCAATCCGCATGACCTGGAAGACGTCAAGAACGCCATTGAGTCGGCTCTCAACCAGACGCCGGAGGAGGGCCGCCGGCGGATGCGAGCGATGCGACGACAGGTACTCGCCCACAACGTGGACCGTTGGGCGCGGGCATTCCTCGACGCACTGGCCGAGACGAAGTCCGGCTAGCCCTCATCGATTGTCCCGCTCACAAACCGCCGCGTCCCGCGGCGGCATCATCGACTCGATCCTTAATCCGCCATCAGGTCGCCGGCGCCGAACGTGCGCTTGGAATCCCGACCGGCGAAGTACTCCTGCATCGAGGCGCTGAGGCTCTCCGGATTCCAGGCATCACCCCCGGCGTGGAAGCGGTGTTCTGCGACCGGTGCGGCGACGAGGGTCACCGTCGGTCCGTACACCACGAAAACCTGACCGTTGACGTGACTGGAAGCCGGTGCGGCCAGAAACCGCACAAGCGTGACGACGTGTTCTGGTGAGAGCGGGTCGATTTCACCGGCAGCCAGTTCCGGTGCTGCTCCGAACACCTCGGCGGTCATGGCGGTGCGGGCTCGCGGACAGATGGCATTGGAACGCACCCCGTAGCGCTCCAGACCGCGGGCTGCGGTCAGCGTCAGCGCGGTGATGCCGGCTTTGGCGGCGCCGTAGTTGGCCTGCCCCACCGGACCCATGAGCCCTGCCTCCGACGAGGTGTTGATGATCCGGCCGTACACCTCGCCACCGCTGTCCTTGGCCTGGTTGCGCCAATACACCGCGGCGTTGCGAGTGAGCAGGAAGTGGCCTCGCAGATGCACCGCGATGACCAGATCCCAGTCCTCGTCGGACATGTTGAACAACATCCGGTCTCGGGTGATGCCGGCGTTGTTGACGACGATGTTCAGCCCGCCCAGCCCATCGGCGGTGGCGATGAGTTCGTCTGCGGTGGAGCGCTGACTGATGTCACCGGCCACAGCCACCGCCGTGGATCCGGCCGCCGCGATCTCGTCGAACACATCGGAGGCGTCGAGCGCTTGAGGCATGTCGTTGACGACGACGGTGGCGCCGGAACGGGCCAGCCCGATGGCCTCGGCGCGGCCCAAGCCGGCAGCGGCACCGGTCACCACGGCCACCCGGCCGCTCAGGTCGAGGGATGAATCAGCCAAGTGAATGCCTCTAGTCGCGGCGGCTCAGCGCCGCACGCGGGCACTCGGCGATGGCCTGCTCGGCGAGTGCCTCCTCGGCGGCCGGGATCGGATTCTTGGTCACCATCACGTAGTCGTCCTCATCGAGTTCGAAGAGGTCCGGGGCGATGCCCACACAGACCGCATTGCCCTCACAACGGTCCTTGTCCACAACGACGCGCATGGTTCCTCCTCAGCCCGTTCAACGTCACGATATGACCATTATCGCAGGGTGGATTGCAAGACTAGAACGTGTTACAAAAATAGGGACGGCCGCTTGGTTCTCACCCGGCCGAGACTGACCAAAGCTGGAGGTCCTGGCCGATGCGGATTGATTACACCCCGGAGCAAGAAGCACTCCAACGCGAACTGCGAACGTATTTCGGGAAGCTCATGACACCCGAGCGTCAGGAGGCGCTCTCGTCGACTGCGGGCGGCGAGATCGGTATCGGCAACGTCTACCGCGAGACGGTCGCCCAGATGGGCAAGGACGGCTGGTTGGCCCTGGGGTGGCCGACCGAGTACGGCGGCCAGGCGCGCTCGACGATGGATCAGCTGATCTTCACCGACGAAGCCGCCATCGCGGGCGCACCGGTGCCCTTCCTGACCATCAACAGCGTGGCTCCGACGATCATGGTGTACGGAACCGAGGAGCAGAAGAAGTTCTATCTGCCCAAGATCGCCGCCGGCGACATCCACTTCTCGATCGGCTACTCCGAGCCGGAGGCCGGCACCGACCTGGCCAACCTGCGGACCTCGGCGATCCGTGACGGCGAGGACTACGTGATCAACGGCCAGAAGATGTGGACCAGCCTGATCCAGTACGCGGATTACATCTGGCTGGCGGTGCGCACCAACACCGAAGCCAAGAAGCACCGTGGGATCTCGGTGCTGATCGTGCCGACTGACGTCGAGGGTTTCTCGTGGACCCCGGTACACACCATGGCCGGCGTTGACACCAGCGCCACCTACTACCAGGACGTGCGGGTGCCCGCCGGGAACCGGGTCGGCGAGGAGAACGGCGGCTGGAAGCTGGTCACCAACCAGCTCAACCACGAGCGGGTCGCACTGGTTTCCGCCCAGCCGATCTTCACCGCACTGACCCAGGTCCGCGAATGGGCACAGATAACCAAGGATGCTCACGGCAAACGCCTGATCGATTCCGAATGGGTGCAGCTGAACCTGGCGCGAGTCCACGCCAAGGCGGAGTACCTCAAGCTCATCAACTGGGAACTGGCCTCCTCCCACGACGAATCACCTTCCGCGGCGGACGCGTCGGCGGCCAAGGTGTTCGGTACGGAATTGGCCACTGAGGCCTACCGGCTGTTGATGGAGATCCTCGGTCCTTCGGCGACACTGCGGCCGGGCTCGCCGGGTGCACTGCTGCGAGGCCGAGTGGAGCGAATGCACCGGTCGGCGCTGATCCTCACCTTCGGCGGCGGTACCAACGAGGTGCAGCGCGACATCATCGGCATGGCGGCTCTCGGCCTGCCCCGGAACCGCTGAGAGGCTCATCATGGATTTCGCGAAGACCGAAGCAGCACAGGATCTGTCCGGACTCGTCCGCACCATCGTCGACTCGGTGTGCACCCCCGATCATCAGCGTCGGCTCGACGGTCTCGATCAGCGTTTCGACGAGACGCTGTGGGAGAAGCTGATCCACGCCGACATCCTCAACACTGCAGTGCCGGAGAACGTCGGGGGTGAGGGATTCGGCGTTCTGGAGCAGACCGCCATCATGACCGGACTGGGCCGGCAACTTGCAGCAGTCCCCTACCTGGAGTCCGTGGTGCTGGGCGCCGGAGCGCTGTCCCGGTTCGGTTCCGACGAACTCCGCAGGGATTGGGGGGCACCGGCGGTGGCCGGGCTGCGCGTGCTGACCGTCGCTCTGGACGGCGAGTTGGGTCAGGGCCCGGTGCTGGCGGCTACCTCCGATGGCGGCTTCCGGCTCACCGGCACACGCACCCAGGTTCCCTACGGTCCGGTCGCCGACGCCTATCTCGTCCCCGCCGAAACCGACTCGGGAGTCAAGGTTTTCCTCGTCACCTCAGACGAAGCATCGGTGACGCCTCTGAAGACAACGGGCGAGAACAGCTCCGCCGAACTGGAACTCGACGGAGTGGAATTGCCGGCGTCACGAGTGGTGGGCGGCACCGACGTCGTGGCTTGGTTGAGCACGCATCGGGCCGTCGGCCTCAGCGCGTATCAGCTGGGCGTGCTGGAGCGCGCGCTGGAGATCACCGCCGAGTACGCGCGCACCCGCGAGCAGTTCGATCGGCCGATCGGCAGCTTCCAGGCGGTCGCGCAACGGCTCGCTGACGGCTACATCGACATCCAGGGTCTGCGACTGACAATGCAGCAGGCGGCCTGGCGACTTTCGGAGGACCTGCCGGCCGATGTCGAGGTGGCGACCGCCGCGTTCTGGGCCGCCGAGGCCGGTCACCGGATGGCTCACACCGCGGTGCATGTGCACGGCGGGGTCGGAATCGACAAGGACGTTCCGGTGCACCGTTATTTCATCACCGCCAAGCAGACCGAGTTCGCCCTCGGCGGCGCGACGGCAGCACTGCGGGTGATCGGTCGGGATCTGGCCGATACCCCGGCCTGACTCCCCGTAACCCGACACGTGCTACCCACCGTCACGCGGCTGCTCGAGCCGCTGGCCGATGTCGACGACCACGGCATCCACAGCGACGATGGCTCGTATTCCAGCTGGCGCCAACACATTCAGAGCGCGGCGGATCTGGCCGCAGTGCTGCGCGCAAGGCTCAAACCCAACCGGCCTCCGCACGTCGGGGTCCTGATGGGCAACACCCCATTGTTCTGCGCCCTGCTGGCGGCGGCGGGATTGAGCGGCATCGTGATGGTCGGACTCAACCCGACCCGGCGCGGCACGGCGCTACAGCGCGATGTCGACCACGCCGACTGTCAGTTCGTGCTGACCGACAGCGCCCCCGGTGGGCTCGACGCCGTGGATGTCACGACGCCGGCGTGGCGAGACGAACTGGCGGCGTTCGCCGGATCACCCATTCGCTTCGCCGACACCTCATCCGACGACCTGTTCATGCTGATCTTCACCTCGGGTACCAGTGGTGATCCCAAGGCGGTCCGCTGCACTCATGAGAAGGTCGCCGGTCCCGGCATCATGCTCTCCGAACGGATGGGCCTCGGCCCGGCCGACACCTGCTACCTGTCGATGCCGTTGTTCCACTCCAACGCGGTGATGGCGGGCTGGTCCCCAGCCGTCGCCGCGAGGGCGTCAATCGCGTTACGCCGCAAGTTCTCCGCCTCGCAGTTCATCCCGGATGTCCGGCGTTTCGGAGCCACCTACGCGAACTATGTCGGCAAGCCGATGTCCTACATCCTGGCCACGCCGCCGCAGGCCGACGACGCCGACAATCCGCTGCGGATCATGTACGGGAACGAAGCCGCACCGCGTGACATCAAGCGCTTCGCCGAACGGTTCGGCGTCACGGTGATCGACGGATTCGGTTCCACCGAGGGCGGGGTCTCCATCGCCCGCACCCCGGACACTCCGGAAGGCTCACTGGGGCCGATCACAGCAGACCTCGCCATCCTCGACATCGAAACCGGCGAACCGTGCCCGCCGGGGGTGATCGGCGAGATGGTCAACCTGAGCGGACCGGGACAGTTCCGCGGCTACTACAAGGATTCGGAGGCCGAGAGCCAGCGTATGACCGGCGGCGCATACCACAGCGGCGACCTCGCCTACCTCGATGAGAACGGCTTCGTCTACTTCGCCGGGCGACTCGGCGACTGGATGCGGGTGGACGGCGAGAACCTGGGCACCGCACCCATCGAACACGTCCTGATGCGCCACCCCGGGGTGATCGAGGTCGCGGTTTACGGGATTCCGGACGAGGTGGGCGACCGGGTGATGGCAGCACTGGTGCTGCCCGAAGGAACGGCGTTCGACGTCGCGGACTTCCGGCGGTTCCTGGCCGGACAGGAGGACCTCGGCCCAAAGCAATGGCCGTCATTCGTACGGGTGTCTACTGCCCTGCCTCGCACCGAGACCTTCAAGGTGATCAAACGGCAATTGACGGCTGAAGCCCTCAACTGCACAGATCCGGTGTTCGAGGTGCCGCGCTAAACCTGCTTGGCGTGAACCTCGTCGGCGGGCCGCTCTTCGGTCTGTTCCTTGGCCCACTTGTAGTCCGGCTTCCCGGCCGGTGAACGCTTGACTTCGTCGACAAGCCAAAGGCTCCGCGGCACCTTGTAACCCGCGATCTCCTGGCGCACGAACGCATCCAGATCCGCCAGAGTCGGCCGACGGCCCGGACGCGGTGCGACAACGGCCGCGACCTGCTGGCCGTAGCGGGGATCGGGAACGCCCACCACGAGAGCGTCGAACACGTCCGGATGCCCCTTCAGGGCGGCCTCCACCTCTTCTGGATAAACCTTCTCCCCGCCGGTGTTGATCGAGACCGATCCGCGGCCCAGCATGGTCACGGTTCCGTCCGCCTCCACTGTCGCGTAGTCTCCGGGAATCGCGTAGCGCACGCCGTTGATGGTGCGGAAGGTCTCGGCGGTCTTCTTCTCGTCCTTGTAATAGCCCAACGGGATGTTGCCGCGTTTGGCGATGATCCCACGGACACCCGAACCGGGTTGCACCTCATTACCGTCGTCGTCGAGCACGACCGTTCGCTTGTCGATCATCACCCGCGGCCCCCCGGCCTGGCTGGCCCCCTTGGCCACGACACTGGTGCCGCCGAAGCCGGTCTCCGATGAGCCGATCGAGTCGGTGATCACCCGGTTGGGCAGCAACTCGAGGAAGCGTTCCTTGAGGCTCGGTGAGAAGAGCGCGGCGGTGCTGGACAGCAGAAACAGCTGAGAAAGGTCGTACTCGCCGGACTCCAGCGCGTCCAGCAGTGGACGTCCCATCGCGTCACCGGTGAAGAACAACAAATTCACCTTGTGCTTCTCGACGGTGCGCCACACATCCTCGGCATCGAACTCCGGCGCCAGCACGCTGGTGTGTCCCGAGAACAGCGCCATCCAGGTCGCGGACTGGGTCGCACCGTGGATCATCGGCGGGATCGCGAACCGCACCATGGGCGGTCCACCGGCGGCCTGCCTGGCGTGTTCGTACTCGTCCTTGACGAATTCGCCTGTGGCGAAGTCGGTTCCACCGAGCAGTACCCGGTAGATGTCCTCATGACGCCACATCACACCCTTCGGGAACCCGGTGGTTCCGCCGGTGTAGAGAAGATAGATGTCATCAGCGCTGCGTTCGCCGAAATCGCGCTCCGGTGAGCCCTGATCGATGGCTTCGTAGAACTCCACGCCGCCGTAGCGCCGATAGTCCGAATCACTGCCGTCCTCGACGACGAGGACGGTCTTGACCTTCGGGGTGTCGGGAAGGACGTTGGCGACCCTTTCGGCGTACTGCCGTTCATGAACCAATGCCACCATGTCGGAGTTGTCGAACAGGTAGCGCAGTTCGCCCTCGACATAGCGGTAGTTGACGTTGACCAGGATCGCGCCGGCTTTCACGATGCCCAGCATGGCGATGACGATCTCGATGCGGTTGCGGCAGTAGAGGCCGACCTTGTCGTCCTTCTTGACGCCGTGATCGATCAGATAGTGCGCCAGTCGGTTGGCTTTCTCCTCGAGTTCCCCGAAGGTGATCTGCTCATCCCCACAAATCACGGCAACCCGGTCGGGCACGACGTCGATGGTGTGCTCGGCGAGATCAGCGATGTTCAAGGCCACGGAACCCAAACTAGAACCTGTTACAGTTCTCCACAAGTGCGACCTGGAAGGCGGACGACCATGGCCGATGCCCTTATCGAACAGCACGGACACGTCCTGATCGTGACGATGAACCGCCCGGAATCCCGGAATGCGCTGTCCGGGGAGATGCTGTCGATCATGGTCGAGGCCTGGGACCGGGTCGACAACGATCCCGAAATCCGGGTCTGCATCCTCACCGGGGCAGGCGGCTACTTCTGCGCGGGCATGGATCTCAAGGCGGCGACGGCCAAGCCCCCGGGCGACTCCTTCAAAGACGGCAGCTACGACCCGTCCCGGATCGACGGTCTGCTCAAGGGCCGGCGGTTGACCAAGCCCCTGATCGCCGCTGTCGAAGGCCCCGCTATCGCCGGCGGCACAGAGATCCTGCAGGGCACCGATATACGGGTCGCCGGCGAGAGTGCCAAGTTCGGCATCTCGGAGGCCAAGTGGAGCCTCTATCCGATGGGCGGTTCGGCGGTGCGCCTCGTACGTCAGATCCCGTACACCATCGCCTGCGATCTACTGCTGACCGGACGGCACATCACCGCGCGCGAGGCGCTCGGGATGGGCCTGATCGGACATGTGGTGCCCGATGGTCAGGCGCTGGACAAGGCATTGGAGATCGCCGAGGTAATCTCCAACAACGGCCCACTGGCGGTGCAGGCGATCCTGCGTTCGATCCGGGAGACCGAGGGCATGCACGAAAACGAGGCCTTCAAGATCGATACCAAGATCGGTATCGAGGTGTTCCTGAGCGAGGACGCCAAGGAAGGCCCGTTGGCTTTCAAGGAGAAGCGGGCACCCAACTTCAAGATGCGGT
>CAYFMA010000072.1:13106-18780 GCA_964344085.1 uncultured Mycobacterium sp. | reverse complement strand
CCCTCACCCCGCCCACCGAGGCGTTCCGTCGGATCGTCGGGGACAACTTCTTCTACATGCTCTATTTCCAGGAGCCCGGGCCGGCCGACCGGGAGATGAACGCCGACCCGGCCCGGGCGATGCGCCGGATGCTGGGTGGGATGCAGGCCGGGTCGGACTCCGGCGGTTTCATCGACCGGCTGGCCGAACCGGCCGGGTTGCCTGCTTGGTTGTCTGCCGAGGAGTTCGACGTCTACGTCGCGGCCTTCACCCGCACCGGTTTCACCGGGGCGCTCAACTGGTACCGATGCCTGGACCGCAACTGGGAGATCCTCGGCTCGCCGGCCGCGTCGATGGTGACGGTGCCGTGTCTGTTCATCGGCGGGACCGCCGACCCGGTGCTGGCCTTCACCAAGAGCAATCGCGCCGCCGAGATGGTGTCCGGTCCCTACCGCGCGGTGATGCTGGAAGGCGCCGGGCACTGGATCCAGCAGGAGCGTGCTTCGGAGGTCAACGCGGAGTTGCTGAGCTTCCTGGGTTCGGTGTCCTTCGGGTGACTTGCGGCGCGGGATCGGAACCATTTCACTTTTTGCCCGCCTCACAGCGACAACTGCGGTGCCGTAGGCGAAAGTCGCTGTGAGGCGGGCAGATCGATGAGTACTTCTGCTGACGCGTGCTGCGGTTTCTCACACGTGTGAGATTCGCCGGACGGCGCGGACACCGCCGCGCAGGTGGGCCGCGGGGACCCGGACTGAAATTTGCTGCGTCCGGTAATACCTGACTCGACAGCCCCCCGCACCGCACCTACGTTCGCGCTCATGAACCTTGACGTGAACGCAGCAATCGTTGCCGCATCGGCGGCCACCGAAACCGGCATCAGCACCGACATGGCAGCCGCGACATCCGTTGCCGCAGTCGCCTTGACCGCGGCTCTGCCCATGGGCGCAGACCTGGACTCGGTGGAGTTCGCCGCCGCACTCAACGCCGCGGGCGCCGCCTACATCGGGACGGCGACCGAGCATCTGACGAGTCGTGGCATGTTCGCCGGCTCCCAAGAACTCGCCGCCGCGACGTACACCGCGGCGGACGTCGTCAACAACACCGCGCTGTCGCTGTAGGACGCGACATGCCCGATCCCGCTTGGCCTTGCTCACCGCCGGAGGTCAACCACCTCCGACTGGCCGGCGACGGCGCTGCCGGTACGGCGACGACCTTGGCGAGCGCCGCCGCGTGGCAGGCGCTGACGGCCGGCAATGAGGTCGCCTTCTCGCTGTCGAGCCTCAACACCGCGGTCACCGCCGCCGATTTCGAGGGCGTCGGCGGAACGAGTTCATCGGCAGCCGCGGGTGCACTCAACTCCTCGCTGCAGACACTGGCCGGTTGGACCCAGGAGAAGCCACCGGTCGTCGGCAGCGCGGTGTCCGCCTATGAGGCCGCGCTGGCGGCGATGATTCCGGCGGAAGTCGCGATCGCGAACCGTGCCGAACAGGCCGCCGACGTCGCAATGAACCCGTTGGTGTTCGGTGCACTCACTCCGGCGATCGTCGCCCTCGACGCCACGTACTTCGGCGAGTTCTGGCCGCAGAATGCCACCGCCGGTGTGGCGTACGGCGCGACCCTGGCCGGACTCACCGCGGCACTGGCCGTACCGCCGCCGCTCGCGCCATCAGGTTCGCCGGCGGCGCCGGTGGCCGCAGCCGCCGCGGTGGCGCAGGACGGCGCACAGATGGCGGCCGGACAGGCGCTGCAACAGACGGCTCGACAGGCGGCGACGATGACCGGGCAGGAAACCGGTTCGGTCGCCTCACAGATCACGCAACCGTTTCAACAGGCAATGGGCATATTCCAGAACCCGATGCAGTCGCTGAGCAGTCCGGATGAGATCACTACATTCGATGACACCGGAGTCGAATCGCCCTTCCTCGGAGTCGGTGCACCACCGGTCACCGCGGGTGGCACTGGCGTGCCGGGCCTTTCAGCCGCGTCATCAGGAATTGGGACTGTGCCGGGAACAGGGCTCACCAGCTACGTCCGTCCGGCCACAGCCTTCCCGACCGAGAACGGCGGACGGCCGGTCGGTCTGAAACCCGGACCGCTCACTGCGGCGGAGTTCAGAGGACCGACTGCCATCGGGCCGATGCCGATGACACCGGCGGGCGCAGCGGCACGCACCAAGGAATCCAACAAGGACGAGGACGTCGCGCGTGCCCGTATCACCGTCCACAAACAGCCTGTGCCACAGGTGAAGTGACACCCGTCCGGCTCCCGCCAATACTCATCCAACCCGCAGACCCAACCAGCAAGGAGTTCACATGTCACTCGTCGTCACACCGGATGTGCTTCGTACGACACAACAGGCGATCGAGTCCGCACTCGAGCATGCGACCGCCATCGCCAACGGCTATCTCAGCAGCCATGAAGGCCTCGGCTCCGCGGTCTGGGGTGGCCAGGCCCAACTCGCTTCGGTCAACACCGCCGCTGCGATCAATCACGATCTGCAGCAGACCATCACCGGTGGCACTCGGCTTGCTCACGGACTCAGCCAGGCCGCGTCGATGATGGAGCAGCACGAGTCCGACGCAGCCCACAGCCTGACCAGTTTCGCCGCCGGCGCCTGATTCGAAAGGAATTTCCTCATGTCCGAGAACATCACGTACAACCACGGTGCAGTCGCGGATTTCGCCTCCGATGTCGGAGTGCGGTCAAGCCAGTTGATGGAGATCCACGACGACATTCTGCAGCGCACCAATGCGGTCGCCGATTTCTTCCAGGGCAACGCCGCCACCTCGTTCCATGAGGCACAACTGCAGATGCTGCAGGGACTGCGGGGACTGATCGACACCCTCAACCAGCATGGCCGCACGATCAGCAGCGTCAACGACAGCGCTCATCAGACCGACGTGATGATGGGCAACTTGTTCTAGCTGCTTCAGACGGTGGGCGGCATGACTGTGTGTCTCCCACCGTCTGATTGGCGGGAATCCAGGGGAATCGGGGGACATGGATGTTGACGACGACGGTTGACGGCCTGTGGGTACTTCAGGTGCTGTCCGGGATCGAGGTGCTCGCGCCGGAATTGGCACTACGGCCGCATCTACCGAGCATCGAAACCCGGCACGCCGCTCTCGACCATCCGGTCGCAGCCGAGTTGATCGGCGCGGGGGCCATCACCGCGGCGGGAACGGTCGACGATGCCATTTTTCAATGGCTCACGGTGCTCTGCCGACGCGATATCGCACTACTGCTGCATAACCGCGAGGCCGGCGGCAGCCCGGCGCCCAACCACACACTGCTGGCCCGGTTCGATCACTGGTGGGTCTCGCTCGAGCGATCGGCTGATCTGATCCGGCTCAGCGGAGTTGGAGTCGCAACCACCGAGCAATCCGCCGGATTGACGATCGCCGGACAGATCGACCGACTGTGCGGATCGATGCCCGCGTCCCTGATGCGACCGGTGAGTGTGAGGACGGAATCACTGCTCGGCGCCGTCCGCGATCTCGCCACGCTGCGGAACTTCCTGCGGGAGCAGCGATTCGACGCCGAACAGACCCGCACCCTGACCCTGGCCGCCGAACCCGGGCGGTCCCGTCAGACGTCCATTGTGGCGATCCAGTCCGGCCTCCGTCAGCACATCGTGCCCGGTGCACTGACGATCATCGATACCCCTGAGGGCAGGTTGCTGACCGAGCACGTCAGTCGGGACGGCGCCGAGTGGATGGTCATCGCCCCCGGATCCGCCGACGCGCTGAACACCGCGGTGCACAAGCTGCTGCTACGTCTGCCGGCCCACGACACCTGGTACTCCTACAGAAAGGCCGTCTAATGCCGAACGCAGTGAAAATCGAGTCGGTGTCGGAGACACTCCGCATCTCGGACCTGGTAGCCCCACGCAAGATCGCTCCTGACTCAGGCTGGCGCAAACTGGTTCACACCGTGTCGTTCAAGACCGTCAATCCGGGTGAGTCCCCCGCAGAACGCCACTATCGGCAACTGCGAGAACGGATTCGTCGTCACATCCGCAAGCAGTACGTGATCGCGGTGGTGTCCGGGAAGGGCGGCGTCGGGAAGACCACGATGACCGCCTGCCTCGGCGGGATCCTTCGCGAGTGCCGGCCCGACAATGTGGTGGCAATCGATGCCGCTCCAGGCTTCGGCACGCTGGCCGGGCGGATCGACGAGTCCCCGCCCGGTGACTACGCCGCCGTCCTGGAGGACCAGGACGTGCATGGCTACGCCGACATCCGCGAACACCTCGGACAGAACGCGGTGGGCCTTGACGTCCTCGCGGGTAACCGGGCCTGCGACCAGGCGCGCCCACTGTTTCCGGCGATGTTCGCCGGTGTGCTGTCACGGCTGCGACGCACCCACGCGGTGATCCTCGTCGACACCTCAGACGATCTCGAACACCCCGTCATGAAGGCTGTCCTGGACTCCAGCGACGCCCTGGTGTTCGTGTCCGGTCTCACCGCCGACACGTCACTACCCGTCACCCGCGCCATCGATCTATTGCGATCGATGGGATACCACGAACTGGTGTCGCGAAGCATGGTGATTCTCAACGACAGCCGTGACAACTACGACCGGGATGCCAAAGCGGTTCTGACCGAACGGTTCAGCAGCAGCGGCGCCGATGTCGAGTTCATGCCGTATGACGCGCACCTGGCCGAGGGTGGGATCATCGACACCCGCGAGGCGATCCGCAAGCAGACTCGGCTGCGACTCTTCGAGATCACCGCCGCGATCGTCGACAAGTACATTCCGGACGCGGAGAGGCCGCACTGATGCCGACGGTGTCGTTGCCCGCCCGATGTGCCGTCGCGGTCGTCTGCGGGGAACATGTTGTCTCCCAGGTCTATCCGGCGGCAGTACCGGTCGAGGTCTTCCTCGACGGCATTCTCGAACTACTCAACGATGACCTTCGGCGCAGAGGAGCCCCCGGCCTTGATCCGTCGGCGTCCTACGAACTCCACCGCGCAAACGGAGTCCGGCTCGACATCACCCGCAGCCTCGACGATCTCGGCGTCGAGGACGGAATGACGCTGGTTCTGACACCCGCCGCTGACGGCGACGCATTCGATCCACAATGCGAGTCTTTGTCGACCGGATTGGCTGCCGCCGGCCGGCGACTCTTCCAGCCGGTCACCGCCGAGACAGCAGTACATACCGCCCTCGCGATCCTCGCCCTCGTCACGCTCAGCGTGATCGGTCTGGCGATCCACACGCGCCTGCGGCTTGATTCGGCAATCGTGGGCGCGGTCACCGGCGCAGCGGGAATCTCCCTGGCCGCAGGCGGCCTCACGGTGTGGCGCTGGTGGCCGGGACGACGCGGATTGCGGACCGCGCTCGTCTGGTTGTCCGTCCCACCACTGACCACCGGGTTGACGCTCCTGATACCGGGCCCGGTCGGCGCCGCACACCTGTTCGTCGCCGCCGTGACGGCAGCGGCACTCACCGGAATCGCGGTCGCGGCGACGCACCGTCACGTCACACTCGCCGCCACGACCATCACCGTCAGCGCGGTATTGGCTGCGGTCGCCGGGACCCGGATGTACGCCGATGCGTCGGCCCAGCATCTCGGCATCGCCACATTGGTCATCCTGCTGTTCCTGCTCACCATCAGTCCGACGATCGCACTCCGGGCCGCGCGCATCCGTCCCCCACACTTCGGCTCGATCACCGGCCGGGATCTGTTCCG
>CAYFMA010000072.1:0-13096 GCA_964344085.1 uncultured Mycobacterium sp. | reverse complement strand
CCGCAGAGACGGTCTACCCGTCGACGTCGTCGCACCGGTCGACGAAGACGATGACGATGCCACCGGAGCCGACAGCACGCCGAGTGGTGTGCGGATCGCGAACGCAGCCAGGCGTGCGAACGGGGTGCTGAACGGTATCTGTGTCGGAAGCGCCATCGCCCTGCCGGTCGCGATCTGGGCGACGACCGCCCCGGGAGCGTCATACGGATACGCGTCGGGTCTGCTCGCCTTGCTGTTCGTGCTGATCTTCATCAGCCGGGCGCGAGGCTTCTCCGACCGGAGACAGGCCGTCGCCCTGGTGTGCGGCGCAGCGGCCGGCTTCTGCGCCGGAGTCGCGCGGTATGCGGTTGCTGCACAAACCGATCCGATGCCTTGGCTCATCGGGTCGATCGTGGTCCTGCTGGTGTTCGCGGCTTCCGGTCTCGCGGCGGCGATGGCGGTACCGGCGACCCGGTTCACACCCCTGGTGCGGATGACGACCGAGTGGCTGGAACTGGTGGCGGTGGTCGCCGCTCTACCCTTGGCAGCCTGGATCATCGGCCTCTTCGCATGGGTGCGCATGCGATGAGAACCTTCGCCATCTCTGCGGTGGTCATGCTGACCGCAGCGATATCCGCGTCTCCGGCCGCCTTCGCGCTGACGCCCCCGCAGGTCGATCGGCTCTTCGTACCGGCCGACGGACGACCGTCTCCGGATCAGCCGATGAGGCAGAGCACGGAATGCGCGACGGCGATTGCTCCCGCGGATGCAGCCAGGCCGGCCGCGGGCTTCACCATGCTCAACGTCGCCGAAGCGTGGAAATACTCCCGGGGGCAGGGCGTCTCGGTCGCCGTCATCGACACCGGCGTCACACCCAATCCGCGGCTCCTCGCTCAACCGGGCGGCGACTACATCACCGGTGGTGACGGCCTTTCGGACTGCGACGCCCACGGCACGATCGTGGCCTCCGTCATCGCCGCGCAGCCCGGCACATCCGACGGCGTGGTGGGAGTCGCACCCGAGGCGACGCTGATCTCGATCCGGCAGTCTTCGCGGGCATTCGGCGGCGCGCACGAGACCCCCGGAACCGTCGCGACGCTGGCGCGCGCGATCGTCCACGCCGCCGATCTCGGCGCTCAGGTGATCAACGTGAGTGTCACCGCATGCATGCCGGCTGTCGAACCCCTGGATCAACGGGCGATCGGCGCCGCCGTCTGGTACGCCGCGACGGTGAAGGATGCGGTCGTCGTTGCCGCCGCCGGCAATGAGGGGGAAGAGGGCTGCGTGCAGAACCCCACTCTTGATCCGTTGAACCCCGTCGATCCGCGGGACTGGGCGCACGTCAAAACGATCTCCTCGCCGTCATGGTTCTCCGACTATGTGCTCTCGGCCGGCGCGGTGACACCGGCGGGCGAACCGATGGACCAGAGCCTGGCCGGCCCATGGCTCGGCGTCGCGGCCCCCGGCACCGGTGTGATGGGGCTGTCCCCGCAGAACGGTGCGCCGGTCGACGCGTACCCACCGATGCGACCCGGCGACAAGTCGATCCCATTCTGGGGAACCAGTTTCTCAGCCGCCTATGTGAGCGGGGTCGCGGCGCTGGTGCGAGCCAAGTTCCCGACGCTGACAGCTCATCAGGTCGTCAACCGGATCGTGCAGACAGCGCACAACCCGGCCCGCGGCGTCGACAACCGGATCGGTTACGGCGTGGTCGATCCGGTCGCCGCCCTCACATTCGCCGTTCCCTCCGCTGACCGGGGCGCTCCGGGTGGGCAGTCACGGCCGCTGACTCCCCCGGCCGCCGCTGCGGCTCCGGATCATCGGTCCCGGGATGCCGCGATCGCGATCGCCGGAATCTTCGTGGTGGGCGCACTGCTGGCCCCGCTGCTGACACTGGCGAGGAGGGCACGATGAATCTGCTCCGGCTCGCCCGGGACCGGATACAGCCACTGACCGCACCTGTGACGGTCGCCAATGACCGCTGCAGCGGTGGCGTCCGTTATCAGGATGGCGTCGCCATCACCGCCATCCAGCTGATCGGGAAACCGCACCGCGCCACCATGCTCATCGGTGCGACGATGTCCCAAACCGAGAACACCCTCGACCTCAGCAGCCTGCTGGCGGTTCTGCGGACCAACCTCGGGATGACCTTCGAGTCCGCGAGCGTGGTGAGTGCCGGTGCGCGCCGGCGCAGCAGTGGTGACTACCCGAGGGTCTATGACACCTTCATCGGCACATCGCCCTATGCGGGCCATCGGGAGAGCTGGCTGTTGGTTCGGATCAATGCCTGTGACAATGCCGATTCGATCAGACTGCGCGCCACGGTCGGGGCTGCCGTGCTTGCCGCAACCCAACGGGTCGCATCAGCACTGTCCTGCAACGGAATCCGTGCACGGGTGGCCACCGCGACCGAGATCGCCGACCTCGACCGTCGGCTCGAAGTCGGCTGCCTGACGAGTTACGGGTTGAAGTCCTTGGGTGCCGATGCGTTGGCCATGCCGTGGTCGCTGCGAGTGGATCGCGTCATCACGAACCACACCCTGTTTCCGGACGCGACTGTCGCCTCGACGGTCACCATCGGGACGCCACAGCCGCCGCCGGTCACGCCGAGCACTGCACTTCAGCCGTTCCCACTGCAGCAGAAGCAGTTGTTGCGTGGTCACCAGTGCGGCCCTCGTCCCCGGCTACGCGGATTGGCGCGCCGGACACTGCCGTTGAGCATGTCCGTCCCACTCGGGTCCTCGGGCGTGCTGCTCGGCCGGGTTGCCATCGGGGACCGCCTGCTGATGCCGCTGGATCATCCCGGTGGACACAGTCACGTCCACATAGCCGCCGATGACGCCATCGCCAAACGCATCGTGGTCCGGACTGTCGCGGCCGGCGGGGATGTCACCGTGAACACTCCCCACCCGGACCGCTGGGACAACCTGCGGATGCCGAACCTCCTCGTGGCCGACCAACCCCGGAACACTCGTCCCGGCACGGCGATATCCGTGGGCGAGATCCCTCCCGGCGCCGTCGACGTGGCGATCATCCAGACCGGTCCCGCCACTGTCAGTGTGCGGACCGCCGACCGGGTGCACGAGGTCGAAGTGGATTTCTTCCGTGCCGAGAATCGTTACGCCGCATGACGGCCACCGCACGCCGGCAGTTCGACCGGGCCGTTGCACTGATGGACACCGACGCCGCTTCGGCCCTGTCCTTGTTTCGGGATGCGACCCAGGCCGATTCGGCCATGGCCGATGCCTGGCTGGGCCGGATCGCCGCCGGTGAGGACGATCTCGACACCCTGGTGCAGTTGAACCACTGCGCAGACCGATTCCACCGCGAGTCGAATCGGCTCGGCATCGCACTGTCGGCCGCTATCAAGGCGGGCCCGCACCTGTCGATCACCGTGACCGACGCCTCGCACGCCGCGATCGCCCTGGCGAGCGCGTACGTCGATCACGGTCAGTTCGAGCGGGCGGCCGGACTGCTCGACGACCCGAGCCTGCTCGACAGTCCGGAGAATCACCAGTGGCGCCAGTACATCCGGTCCTACCTGATGTACGCGACGCAACGCTGGCCGGATGTCATCGACGAGGCGGCGCGAACCCTGCCGAAACAGGCGATCATCATGCCGCCGGTGAGCGCGGCGACCGGCGCGCTTGCAGTCCATGCCGCCGTTCATCTCGACCAGGCCAGGGTGGCACTCGACTGGGCTGACCGCGTCACCCCGATCGATCTCATCGGCTTTCCGCTCATCGGGGCCGATCTGGCCTATGCCCGCGGGATGGCCTACCGCCGCCTCGGGGAGCAACAGAACGCAGAGACCTGGCTGTCTAAAGCGACCGTCGGCGGTGTCCTCATCGAGCCTGCACGACAGGCGCTGGCCGAACCCGCTCTGCAGTTGGCCACCACGACTGAGGCGTCGATCAACAGTCGAACAGACAGATGGGACGTCGCGACCGAATGCGCGAACTCCGATCGTCGCGCCGAGTTGCTCGCCGAGGGCCGGACACTCCTGCACGACCAGGTCGGACTATCCGCGGTGAAGCAGGCTGTCGCCGAACTCGAGGACCAACTCGAGGTCCGCGCACTGCGCACCGCGCACGGCCTGCCGATTGCCAACCACACCAACCATGTCCTCCTTGTGGGTCCGCCTGGAACCGGGAAGACCACCACCGCAACGGCTTTGGGGAAGATCTACGCCGGACTCGGCATCGTCGAGCATCCCGAGATCATCGAGGTGAAGCGTTCCGACTTCTGCGGTGAGCACATCGGCTCCTCTGGACCGAAGACCAATGAGCTGATCAAGCGCTCACTGGGCCGGATTCTCTTCGTCGATGAGTTGTACTCCCTCGTCGAACATCATCACGACGGACGGCCGGACATGATCGGAAGCGAGGCGGTCGCGCAGTTGCTCATCGCACTCGAGGTGCACCGCTTCGATTTCTGTTTCATCGGAGCGGGTTACGAACGCGAGGTCGATGAGTTCCTGGCGGTGAACCCCGGGCTGGCGGGACGGTTCAATCGCAAGTTGCGCTTCGCGACCTACGGCGCCGAGGAACTCGTCGAGATCGCCGTCCGCTATGGCCGGCCGCGAGCAACCGTGATGGACGGCGCGGCCCAGACCGCACTCAACGACGCCTGCCGGAGCATCGGGACACCGGGCCTCGACGCATTACAGAACGGCCGCTTCGCCCGCAATGTCATCGAACGCGCCGAGCGACTGCGCGACTCACGAGTGGCCGCACAGAACCGAGCCGACCCCGGTTCGGTCACGGTTCACGATCTCGAGACGGTACGGGAACCGGACATTCTCACTGCGGTCCGGGAGGCCTGCGCAGAGAAGCACGTGGCGGTGGGCATATGAACTTTTGCCCGCCTCTGAGCGACTTCTGACTTCCTCAATGACACGTGGGGTCGAAAGTCGCTCTGAGGCGGGCAAAAAGAGAAATGGTTCTGCTCGCCGCCCGAGGGCGCAGGCGGAAGGCCTAGGCCAGGCCCTTGAGCATCAGGTTCCAGTACAGCCACGGCAGGCCGTACTTCTTGAGGTACCAGTACGACTTGTGCGGCACGGTGGAATCGATGACCGGCCACGACGGGGTGATGTTCAAGTCGTAGTCGAACTCCGCGAGCAGCATTTCCTTCGAGGACACCACGATCGGGCACGAGGAGTAGCCGTCGTACTTGGCATCGAGTTGCCGACCCTTGAAGTAGGCGTCGAGGTTCGACACCACCACCGGGGCCTGCTTGCGCACCGCGGCGCCGGTCTTGCCGTTGGGCGTCGAGCCGGCATCACCGAGGGCGAAGATGTTCGGGTAACGCACGTGCTGCATGGTGTATTTGTCGACGTCGATGTAGCCGTTGGCATCCCCGGGCGTGGCCAGCGGGCTGGACTTGACGAAATCCGGCGCGGACTGGCGCGGCACGGCGTGCAGCATGTCGAACGGCAGGATCACGTCGGACCCGCCCTCGGCAACCGGCGTCACCGTCACCTTGCCCGCATCGGCGTCAACCGACGTGACCTCCGACAGGGTGTGCAACTGAATGCCGTAATCGGCGACGACCTTGTCCAGGCTGTCGGCGATCTGAGGGATACCGAAGATGCGCGGGCCGGGGACCACCAGGTGCACGTCGATGTTCTTCAGCACACCCTGCTTGCGCCAGTAGTCGCTGGCCAGGTAGGCGATCTTCTGCGGCGCACCGCCGCACTTGATGGGTCCGCCCGCCGGCATCATGAAAACCGCTGTGCCCGAACGGGTCTTCTGGATCAGATCCCAGGTCTTGGGCGCCAGGTCATAGCGGTAGTTGGACGAGACCTTCGAACCGCCGATCGATTCCGCGAGACCCTCGGTGCGGTTCCAGTCGAGCTGGATCCCCGGGCACATCACCAGAGCGTCGTACTCATAGGTGGCGCCGTCGGCACAGGTGACCGTGTTGGTCTCGGGGTCGATTGCGCTGACGGAGTTGCGAATCCAGATCGCACCCTTGGGCATCACCGAGGACTCCGGGCGGGCGGTGGTCGCGACATTGGCCTGACCACCGCCGACCAGAGTCCACAAGGGCTGGTAGTAATGCTTGTCCGACGGCTCGATGACCGCGATGTCGGAGTAGCCGCTGCGAAGCAGACGGGCCGCCACCGTTATGCCGGCGGTACCGCCGCCGACGATCACAATGTGGTGCTTGGCAGTGGTGGCCATTACTCGCCCCTCTTCCCGGTGTCGATCAGGCGTTCTGGACGGTTTCAATCCAGGCGTTGTATCCGCCCAGGATATCGCTGACGTCGGCGAAGCCGCGGAGCCTCAGCAGACTTGCAGCAACCGACGAGCGGTAGCCGCCCGCGCAGTAGACGACCGTCGGCTTCTTGGGATCGAGCTCGCCGGTGCGGTCGGGCAGCTGGCCGACCGGGATGCTGATCGCGCCGGGGATCATGCCCTCGGCGACCTCACCCGGGTTGCGGACGTCGACGATCTGAAGACCCGGGATCTCGCGGATCCGGGCATCCATCGTCCGGGCGGTCAGCCGGGAGGCGACCTGGACGTCGTCACGGTTGTTCAGCATCACCTGGTACGGCTCCTCGAGGTAGCCGATCACCCGGTCGAAGCCGATGCGGCCGAGCCGGTTCTTGCCCTCCAGCTCACGGCCGGGCTCGGTCACCAGGATCAGGTCGACGTCGGGCTTGATGACCGAACCGGCGAACTCCGCGTAGCGGCCCTCCAGGCCGATGTTGACGGCATCACGCAGGTGACCCGCGCCGAAGGCATCCGGGTTGCGACCGTCGACCAGCACCGCGCCCTTGGCCATCGCGGCCTTGACGTCGGCGTAGCTCATCGCCTTCGGCATCTTGGTCTCGTCGAGCAGTTCGCGGCCCTTGCGGTTGAGGATCGCGTTGTAGACGAAGTAGCTCGGCGCCGGCGGCTGACCCTCGGTGACCATCTCCACGAACGTCGGCTTGTCCGGGGCGCGCAACGCGTAGTTGCTCAGACGCTGCTCACCCATCGTCGACCACAGCTCGGTGGACAGGTTCTTGCCGCAGGCCGAACCGGCGCCGTGCGCCGGGTACACCTTGGTGGCGTCCGGCAGCGGCATCAGCTTGTTGTGCAGCGAGTCGTAGAGCTTGTCGGCGAGCTCATCGCGGGTGAAGCCGATCGAGGCGAGCAGGTCGGGCCGGCCGACGTCACCGATGAACAGGGTGTCGCCGGTGAGCACACCGAAGGGGACGGTGTCGCCCGGGTGCTCGTAGATGACGATGCTCAGCGACTCCGGGGTATGGCCGGGGGTGTGCAGGAACTCCAGCTGCACCTCACCCAGCGAGTAGCGCTCGCCGTCGGCGACGGGCATGTACTCGAACTCCGGCTGGGCCACCGAGGAGTAGACGATCTTGGCGCCGGTCGCCTCGGCGAGCTCGAGATGTCCGGACAGGAAGTCGGCGTGGAAGTGGGTTTCGATGACCAACTCGATGGTCATACCCATCTCCTTGGCATCGGCGATGTACTCGTTGACATCGCGCTGCGGGTCGACCACGACGGCGCGACCGGTGGTCTCGTCGCCGATCAGATACGAGGCGTGCGACAGGCACTCCAGGTAGTACTGGTTGAACTTCATGGCTGTCTCCTTTTTGCTTGTGAGTACTTAGGTTGCTTTTGAGTACTTAGGCGAGTGCGAGGAAGAGTTTTTCGAGTTCGGCCTCGGTGAGGCAGGTGCCGTCGGTTTCGGCACCGTCGCCGGAAGCGCACTCGCGCAGTCCGGTGGCGACGATCTTGAAGCCGGCCCGGTCGAGCGCCTTGGACACCGCGGCCAACTGGATGACGATGTCGCGGCACTCGCGACTGCTCTCCACCATCGCGATCACCCCGGCAAGTTGCCCCTGCGCCCGGCGCAGTCGGTTCAACACCTCAGCGACGTCGGCGGGATCTCCCATCATCACGTCGCCTCCCTCCTGTGAGCGATACCTTGGGGGGTATCTCTGAACGCCATCATGACATACCCCCGGTGGTATGCGCAACGAATTCGCAATCTATATTCCTGCCATGACCGCCCCGCCCATGCCCTACCGGATCGCTGCCGAGTTCGTCGGCACGTTTGCGCTGGTCCTCGGCGGGTGCGGGACGGCGGTTCTGGCCGCCAACCCGGCCGGCGACCACTCCGTCGGCGCCGGTTACCTCGGCGTCGCACTGGCCTTCGGGATCTCGCTGCTGGCAGCGATCTACGCCTTCGGCAATGCCTCCGGCGGGCACTTCAACCCGGCCGTCACATTCGCCGCCGCCATCGCCGGACGCCTGGAGTGGGCGGCCGTGATCCGCTACTGGATCGCCCAGGCGATCGGCGCCCTACTGGCCGGCGGCGCGATCTATCTGATCGCCGACGGCCGGCCCAAGTTCAACGCCAGCGGCAATATGTCCGCCGGCGGCTACGGCGACCACTCGCCGTTCCACTACTCGCTGACCTCGGTGCTGATCGCCCAGGCGGTGCTGACGTTCATGTTCGTCCTGGTCTTCCTCGGATCCACCGGCGACCGCACGCCCAAGTGGTTCGCGGGACTGTCGATCGGTCTGGCATTCACGGTCGTGACGCTGATCGCGCTGCCGATCTGCACGACGGCGGCCAACCCGGCCATCGCCACCGGCGTCGCCTTCTTCAACGGGGCGGGAGCGCCCGGACAGTTGTGGGCGTTCTGGGTCTCGCCACTCATCGGCAGTGCGCTGGCCGGATGGGCCTACCCGGTTTTGTTCGTCACAAGCGACTGATCTGCTGCACCGGCATGCGGGCCCCGCGGCGCGGGAGATAGGCCAGCCCGCTGACCTCCAGCAGGCGCACCGCGCGATAGCGGTTCGGCCGCATCGGTTCGAGCAGATCCTCCATCGCCGCGTCGTCGATGGGATAGCCCAGCAGCGTCCAGCCGATCATCGTCGACAGGTGGTAGTCGCCGACCGAGAGTGCGTCGGCGTCACCGAAGGCGCGTTGCGCCGTCTCGGCGGCCGTCCACACCCCGACCCCGGGCAGCGATGTCAGCGGTGTGGCGCTGTCGAGGCGTTCGATGGAGTCGGCCCGCTGAGCAACCCCGACGATGGTGCGTGCGCGACCGGGGTCGACGTTGGCGCGGTGGAACTCCCACGACGGGATGCGCCGCCACGCGTCGGCCGACGGCGGCACCCGCATCCGCTCCGGCGCGGGGCCGGGTGCGGGCGTGCCGTACTTGCGGACCAGCAGGCGCCAGGCCCGGTAGGCGTCGACGCCCTGCACGCGCTGTTCGAGGATCGCCGGGATGAGTGCCTCGAGCACCCGGCCGGTACGGCCGATCCGCAGATACGGGACGCGGCCGTGCGCGATCGCGACGGTCGGATGCTCGGGCCGGAAATCGGATGCGTCGTCATCGGCGCCGAGCAGCGACGGCAGGTTTTCGAGGAACTCCTCGGCGCCCTCGCCCCAGGCCTCGCAGGAGACGCTGTCGATGCCACTGCGGACGATGCGCGCGCTGACCGGGCCTGTGCGCTGGAGGCTGGTGCGCCAGATGGCGCCCTGCTCGTCGATCTGGAAACACGGGTCACCGGGCCCGCGACGGTGCGGAGCCAGGGTGTGCGCTGGACTGACCGGCCCAGGGAAGCTGATCGTGCGCTCTTGCACGCTGAAAAGCTTAGGGCCGTCCGGTGATTCGGTCAGCCAGTTTCGCAATTGGCGAGGTGGAATTCCGGCCTCCAGCTTCGTGTCGGTCGGCGGCCTTGTAGGCGGTGTAGAGGCCGCGGACGCCCAGCCAGCGCAGCGGTTCAGGCTCCCAGGTGCGCGACCGGTGGTCCACCCAGGGCAGCGCGGTCAGGTCGGTGTGCCGCTTGAGCACGAGGTCGGCCAGGGTGCGCCCGGCCAGGTTTGTGGCGGTGACACCGTGCCCGACGTAACCGCCGGCCTCGCCGAGGCCGGTTTTGACGTCGTACCGGATGCCGGCCGACCAGTCGCGGGGCACCGCGAGCACACCGCACCAGGCGTGTGCGATCGGCACGCCGCGGGTCTGCGGCAGCACCGTGTTGAGGTTGCCGGTGAGGTAGTCGATGGTGTCCTGCCCGACTTGGCCGTCGCGGTCGATGCGCGATCCGAACCGGTAGGGGTTGGCGCGGCCGCCGATGGCGATGCGGCCGTCGGCGGTGCGCTGGGCGTAGAAGAAACCGTGTGCCAGATCGCCGAGCAGTTCGCATCCCTGCCAGCCGATCTCGTCCCAAACCTGTTGCGGCAGAGGCTCGGTGGCGATCATTGCGCTGTTCATCGGCAGCCAACGTCTACGCAGACCGCGCATGCGTGCGGTGAACCCCTCGGTGGCGCGGATGATCACCGGGGCGCGCACCGCGCCGAGCGTCGTCTCGGCACGGCCGGGATGGATCGCGGTGACCGGAGTCTGCTCGTAGAGGGTGACGCCGAGCCTCTCGACGACGTCGGCCAGACCGCGGGCCAGCTTGGCAGGTTGCACCCGCGCGCAGTGCGGGTTGAAGGATCCCAGCACCAGATCGCTGACGTTGACCCGTGCGGCGGCCTGCGCGGCGGTGAGCAGTTCGACGTCGTCGATGCCCCAGCCGCGGTCCTGTTCGAACTCCTCGCGCAGGCGTTCGGCCTGGGCGGGGTTGCGGGCGACCTCGAGGTTGCCGCCCTTGATGATGTCGGCCTCGATGCCCTCCCGGCGGGCGACGTCGATGACCTCGTCGACCGAGTCGTTGAGCATCCGCTGCCACTTCACGACGGCGTCTCTGCCGTGCTCCTCGGCCAGCATGCCGCGGTGGCCGGGCGGCAGGCCGGAGAGCCAGCCGCCGTTACGTCCGGAGGCGCCGAAGCCGGCGAAGCGGGCCTCCAGGATGGTGATCCGCAGGGCCGGGTCGAGTTGCTTGAGGTAGTAGGCCGTCCACAGTCCGGTGTAGCCGGCGCCGACGATGCAGACGTCGGCCTCGCGGTCTCCGGGCAGTGCCCGGCGGGGTGTCGGCAGGCTCGGGAACCAGTGCGACACCGCGCCGTTCTTGGCCATGATTCGTACGGTACTCACTCCCGTCACCTGCGTCGCGGCGGCAGACCGTGCACGGACATCGAGCCTGCGCGTAGATCGCAATTCCGGCTCGAAACACGATCTGGACGCAGAGTCGATGGGGTTAGCGGCCCTTGGCCTTGCGCAGCCCAACCCAGAACCGGGCGGCCTCGCGGATCGCGTCCTCCACCGGTGCGGGCTCCCAGCAGAGATCACGACGGGCCTTGGAGCAGTCGACCGGCGCCTCGGCCCGCATGAGTCGCAGTGCGTTGAGGGTCAGGCGTTCGTCGGTGCCGCGCAGTCGCGCCTTCGCGGTGCCTAGAGCCGCCATCGCGTAGGCCACCGGCAGCGGAAGCCGCCTGGCCGGGGCAGGCACCCCGGCGGCCTCCGCGGCGATTCGCACCACCTCGGCGTTGGAGATCATCCGCGCCGAGATCAGGTAGCGCTCCCCCACCCGGCCGCGTTCGGCGGCAAGGATCATCGCCCGGGCGGCGTCATCGACACCGACCGCCTCCAGTTCGATGCGGTCGAGGACGAACGGCAGCTTGCCGAAGGCGGCCCCGGCGATGATCGCGCCGTGCGGGGTGCGGCCCCAGTCGCCGGCGCCGTAGGTGGTCGAGACGCACATCGCCACGGCGGGCAGATCGGACCGCAGCACCATGCGCTCGGCCTGCAACCGGGAGCGGACGTAGTCGGTGAGCCCGGCCTCGCCGGCGATCTCGTCGGCCTCGGTGGAGACGCGACCGCGACGGCGCGCGACGGTGGCGTAGCTCGACGTGAAGACGAAGGTGCGGAACGGGTGCTCGCGGTGCACGGCCTCGGCGACGTCGAGCACGTTGCGGGTGCCCTCGACGTTGGTGCGATACAGCGGTGCGGGGTCCGAGAGCCAGCCACGGGTGTCGACCACGCAGTAGTAGACGTCGTCGCATCCGGTCATGGCCTCGCGCAGGACGTCGTCGTCCCAGATGTCGCCGATGAACCGGGTGGTCTTCAGATCGTCGATACCGATGGTGGATGCGCCCGCCCGCACCATGATCCGGACGTCGTGGCCCGCCTCGACGAGCTGGCGGGTGACATGCGATCCGAGGTAGCCGTTGGCCCCGACGACCAGCTTCGGGCTCACCGGTTCTTCTTCATCCAGGCCTCGGCGTCGGCGTCGAGGGTGCCGAGTTCGGCCGCCTTGCGACACCACTTCATCCCGGCGGCCAGGAAACGCAGCGGGTTGTAGATGTCCTCCTGACGGCTCCACATCCCGTCACCGGCATAGGTGACGATCGAGATGTTGGTGGCGCTGACGATGGTGCCGTCGCCGGGGTCGCGCATCGGGTTGTCGAGTTCGACGATCACCCGGCCGCGCTCCTCGTCGATCACCGACCACAGCGACGGGAACGCCGTCATATGGCTGCCCGGGAAGGTCGTCATCGTGCGGTAGATCCACTCGCGCACCTCGTCGCGACCCTTCATGGTCCCCATCGCATGCTCGATGTAGTCGACGTCGGGGGTGTAGTGGGCAACCCAGGCGTCCCAGTCGCGGGTGCGGGCGGCGGCGGCGACGGTGGCCTCGAAGGTGGTGAACGCCGCGGCGAGTTCTTCCTTGGTGAAACGCATTGGCGGCATCGCCTCAAACTAGAACAATGGGCACATGAGCGACTACAAGACAGCGATCCTGGCCGGCGGCTGCTTCTGGGGCATGCAGGATCTGATCCGCCGTCAGCCCGGCGTGGTGTCCACCCGGGTCGGCTACACCGGCGGGAGCAATGACCATCCGACGTACCGCAACCACCCCGGCCACGCCGAGGCCGTCGAGATCATCTACGACCCCGAGCAGACCGACTTCCGCAACCTGCTGGAGTTCTTCTTCCAGATCCACGACCCGTCGACCAAGGACCGGCAGGGCAATGACGTCGGCACCTCCTACCGGTCGGCGATCTTCTATCTCGACGACGAGCAGAAGGCCGTCGCGCTGGACACCATCGCCGACGTCGACGCCTCCGGTCTGTGGCCGGGCACGGTGGTCACCGAGGTGACCCCGGCGAGCGCCTTCTGGGAGGCCGAACCCGAGCATCAGGACTATCTCGTGCACTACCCGAACGGCTACACCTGCCACTGGCCACGGCCGGGCTGGAAGTTGCC
>CAYFMA010000071.1:6537-19011 GCA_964344085.1 uncultured Mycobacterium sp. | reverse complement strand
GTATCGCGATCTGGCGCAAGGCGCGGTCGTTGCCGGCGCGCGCCTGGCCACAGTCCAGTCCTGATCCGGCGCCGCGGGCGCCGGGGGAGCTGCGACAGGTTCGGGCTGCGCAGCCGCCGGCGGTGCGGGGGGCGCGGGCGGATCGGCCGGTGCGGCAGGGGCGGCAGGCGCCGGAGCAGGAGCCTCTCCGGCGTCGCCGATGATGGCCAGTTCACCGCCGACAGCCACGGTGTCGTCCTCGTGGGCCAGGATTTTGGTCAGCACGCCGGAGGCCGGCGCGGGGATCTCGGTGTCGACCTTGTCGGTGGAGACCTCCAGCAACGGCTCGTCCACCTCGACGGTGTCGCCCTCCTGCTTCAGCCATCGGGTGACGGTGCCCTCGGTCACGCTTTCCCCGAGCGCGGGCATCTGGACGGAGACGGCCATGTCGTTTGGCTCCTTATTGCATCGGATCGTCGTCACACTTATCACAGCGAGTGCCCTCATCCTGTCACTCCGTTCCGCTCCACGGCACCGAGTAGGGTCGAATGTGATGGAGATCCGCTACGTCGAATCGTCCGATGGAACCCGCATCGCGGTGTACGAGGAGGGCAAGCCGGGCGGACCCACCGTCGTGCTGGTCCACGGCTGGCCCGATTCCCATGTGCTCTGGGACGGGGTGGCCGCCGAACTGGCCCCCAGGTACCGGGTCATCCGCTACGACAACCGCGGCGCCGGCGCCTCGGACGTACCCGGGCCGGTCGACGCGTACGCCATCGCCCGGCTGGCCGACGACTTCGACGCCGTCACCGCCGCGGTGTGCCCGGGTGAGAAAGTTCACGTCATCGGCCACGACTGGGGCGCGGCGACGGTGTGGGAGTACGTCAACCGTCCCGGTGCCGCCGAGCGGGTCGCGTCCTACACCTCGATCTCCGGACCGGACCCCGGCCACCTGAGCCGCTTCATCCGTGACGGGCTGGCTCGCCCCTACCGGCCGCGCCGATTCGCCCGCGCGCTGTCGCAGGCCGCCCACTTCGGCTACATGATCGGATTCTCGATCCCGGCGCTGGCGCCGTGGGCCATGCGGTCGTTTCTGGCGCCGGTGGCGAACAGATTGGTGATCACCGCGGGAATCCCGCGGGAGCGGCGGTACCAGGGCGCCACCTTCGTCGCCGACGCCGCCAACGGACTGAAGATCTACCGGGCCAACTTCCCGCGAGCGCTGGTACCGGCCGGGGGAGACCGGCACGTGCCGGTTCCGGTCCAGTTGCTGGTCAATTCGCGGGACAACTTCGTGCGGCCGTGGGTGTACGACGACACCCCGCGCTGGGTGGCACGGCTGTGGCGCCGCGACATTCCCGCCCGGCACTGGCTGCCGATGTCCAACCCCGGGCTGGTGGCGGGAGCCGCCGCCGAACTGATCGATCACCTCGAAGGCGGCGCGCCCTCGCGTGCGCTACAGCGTGCCGAGGTCGGCCGGCAGCGAAAACCGTTCGGGGACAGACTCGTTGTGGTGACCGGGGCCGCCAGCGGCATCGGACGCGCCACGGCGTGGGCGTTCGCCGCCGAGGGCGCCGAGGTGGTGCTCAGCGATATCGACGAACCCGGCCTGACGGTGACCGTTGCGCAGATCGCCGGGACCGGTGCGGTGGCTCACCCGTATGTGGTCGACGTGGCCGACGCCGCGGCGGTGGAACGCTTCGCCGACGAGGTGTGCGCCGCCCACGGCGTGCCCGACGTCGTGGTCAACAACGCCGGGATCGGGGCGGCCGGAGCATTTCTGGATATCCCGGCCGAGCAGTTCGACCGGGTGCTCGACGTCAACCTCGGCGGCGTGGTCAACGGCTGCCGTTCCTTCGCGCGGCGGATGGTCGACCGCGGCGCGGGCGGACATATCGTCAATGTCGCCTCGATGGCGGCCTACGCCCCGCTGAGTTCGCTCAACGCCTACTGCACCTCCAAGGCGGCGGTGTACATGTTCTCCGACTGTCTGCGGGCCGAACTGGATGCCGCCGGTATCGGGTTGACCACGATCTGCCCGGGCGTGGTGAACACCAACATCGTCTCGACGACGGGATTCCATGTGCCGCAAGGGCGCAGCGCCGCGGTGGCGGGCCGGCGCGCGAAACTGGAGAAGATGTTCGCGGCGCGCAACTACGGCCCGGAGAAGGTGGCCGCCGCCATCCTGTCGGCGGTGCGCAAGAACAAGCCGATCCGTCCTGTCACTCCGGAGGCCTATCTGCTCTACGGCACGTCGCGACTGGCGCCGCAGGCGTTGCGCAGCACTGCGCGCGGCAAGGTGGTCTAGCCGTTTTCTGCGGGTTCTGATTCGCCGCTCACCCGTTCGCGGCGATGTCCTCCAGGGCCGCGAACAGTGTCCGTACCGGCACACCCGTGCCGCCCTTCGGGGTGTACCCCCACGGGCCGCCGGTGTTGTAGGACGGTCCGGCGATGTCGATGTGCACCCACTGCACGCCCTCCTCGACGAACTCGCGCAGGAACACCCCGGCCACCAGCATGCCGGCGAACCGCTGCGAGCTGATATTGGCCAGATCGGCGACCGTCGACTTCAGATCGTCCTTGAGTTCATCGGGAAGCGGCATCGGCCAACCGTTCTCGCCCTCGCGCTGCGACAGCGCGGCCACCCGGTCGCGGAACTCCTCGCTGCCCATCACGCCGGGGATGCGGGCACCGAGTGCGACGGTCTGGGCGCCGGTCAGCGTGGAGGTCTCGATCAGGTAGTCGGGCTTGTCCTCACAGGCGCGCACCATCGCGTCGGCCAGGATCAGCCGGCCCTCGGCATCGGTGTTGAGTACCTCGACGGTGGTGCCGCCGTACTGGGTCAGCACATCGCCGGGCCGCTGGGCCGTCGCCGACGGCATGTTCTCGGCCATCGGCACGGTGGCGATCACATCGATCGGTAACTGCTGGCTGGCGGCGAGCACCATGGTGGCGATCACAGACGCCGCACCGGCCATGTCGGAGGTCATGTGGTGCATCTGAGCGGCGGGCTTGATCGAGATGCCACCGGTGTCGAACGTGATGCCCTTGCCGATCAATGCGACCTTCTTGGCACCCTTGCGGCCCTTGCCCCCCCGGTAGGTCATCCGCACCAGCCGCGGCGGATTGGAGGAGCCCTTCCCGACTCCGATGATGCCGCCGTAGCCGCCCTTGGCGAGGGCCTTCTCGTCGAGGACCTGGACATCGATACCTGCCATTGCGCCCAAAGCCTTTGCCCGCTGGGCGAATTCGGCTGGATGCAGATGACTGGGCGGGGTGTTGACCAGATCGCGGGCGGTGGCCACCGCCGAGGCGACCGCGACCGCACGCTCGGCCTGGGTCTTGGCGCCGCGGCTCGTGCTCAGCGCGATGATCTTGGACAGCAGCGGTTCCTTGGGCACGGTGCGCGAGCTGCGGAATTCGTGCATCTGATAGGCGCCGAGGATCAGGCCTTCGATCGCGGCCTCGGCGTGGAGTTCGGAGAGCGTCGTGATGATGGTGCCCACGCCGCCGAGCGCGCGGGCTGCCACGCCGGATGCGCGGCGGATCGCCTCGGCCGGCCACTCGTCGCGCGGTGCGCCCAGGCCGACGGCCAGCACACTGGCCACCGGAAGCGAGGGGATGGGCAACCGGGTCACCTGCTCGGCGCCCCCCTTCGCGCCCAGGGCCTCCAGCGCCACGTCGATCTCGCCGATCGCCTCGGCGTCCAGGAACGGGCCGCCGAGCACCGTCGCGGCGCCGCCGTTGTCGGGGTCGGCGACGACGGGAACGATCAGGACCGCCGCCGACGAACGCTTCGGCAGTGTGGTGGCGACGGTGACGGTGGGTGCGGTGTAACCGGGTTGGGTGCTCACAAGCGACACCCTAACGGGATTAGGGTTGGTGCCCGTGAGCGACGAATCGGATCTGTTGCACGGCCCCCTGGAAAGCCGCCACCGCGATCGCGGCGCGACCTTCGCGCCGTTCGGCGGCTGGCTGATGCCGGTTTCCTACGCCGGCACCGTCGGCGAACACACCGCGACCCGGGAGGCCGTCGGACTGTTCGACGTCAGCCATCTGGGCAAAGCCCTGGTCGTCGGGCCCGGGGCTGCGGAGTTCGTGAACTCGGCGCTGACCAACGATCTGCGTCGCATCGGACCGGGTAAGGCGCAGTACACGCTGTGCTGTGCGAGCGACGGCGGGGTGATCGACGATCTGATCGCCTACTACGTCAGCGATGACGAGATCTTCCTGGTACCCAACGCCGCGAACACCGCCGCAGTGGTCGCCGAACTGAAGAAGTCTGCACCCCAAGGTATCTCGGTGACCGACGAGCATCGCTCCTACGCGGTGCTGGCGGTTCAGGGCCCGCGCTCGACGGAGGTCCTCGCAGCCCTGGGTCTCCCCACCGACATGGACTACATGGGTTACGCCGACGCCGAGTACGCCGGGGTGCCGGTGAGGGTGTGCCGCACCGGCTACACCGGGGAGCACGGCTACGAGCTGCTGCCGCGCTGGGATGACGCGCCGGTGGTGTTCGATGCGCTGGCCGCCGCGGTCGCCAAGGTCGGGGGACAGCTGGCCGGTCTGGGCGCCCGCGACACCCTGCGCACCGAGATGGGCTATCCGCTGCACGGTCACGAACTCTCGCTGGACATCTCGCCACTGCAGGCCCGGTGCGGCTGGGCGGTCGGCTGGTCCAAGGATGCGTTCTGGGGTCGCGACGCACTGCTGGCCGAGAAGCAGGCCGGCCCGCGCCGGGTGCTGCGCGGGCTGCGGGCCACCGGCCGCGGCGTTCCCCGCGCGGGAATGACAGTGTTGCGGGACGGGGCGCCGATCGGCATCACCACCTCGGGCACCTTCTCGCCGACGCTGAACGCCGGAATCGCGCTGGCGCTGATCGACGCCGACGCCGACGTCGCCGACGGCGACCCGGTCAGCGTCGACGTGCGGGGGCGGCCGTTGGATTGCGAGGTAGTCAAGCCGCCGTTCGTCAACGTCAAGACCCGCTAGGTCGCAAGAAGCCCGGCTATAGACTCTCTCCATGCCCCAAGCCCTGCTGGAGTTCACCGTCGAGCGCTCGAAGCGTCCGGCGAGTCCGGCCCGGCGCGCGGAGATCCTGGCCGAACCCGGATTCGGCAAGTTCTACACCGACCACATGGTCTCGGTGCTCTACACCCACGACCGCGGCTGGTACGACGCACAGGTCGTGCCGTACGGTCCGATCGAGTTGGACCCGTCGGCCATCGTCCTGCACTACGCGCAGGAGGTGTTCGAGGGTCTGAAGGCCTACCGATGGGCTGACGGATCCATCGTGTCCTTCCGCCCGGAAGCCAATGCGGCCCGGCTGCGTGCCTCGGCTCGGCGACTGGCCATCCCGGAGTTGCCCGACGAGGTGTTCATCGAGTCGCTGCGCCAGTTGATCGCGGTGGATCACGAGTGGGTGCCTCCCGCCGGTGGCGAGGCGTCGCTCTACATGCGTCCCTTCATCATCGCCACCGAGCCCGGGCTTGGGGTGCGCCCGGCGGCGGAATACCGCTACATGGTCATCGGTTCTCCTGCCGGCGCCTACTTCAAGGGCGGTATCAAGCCGGTGAGTGTCTGGCTGTCCACCGAGTACGTCCGGGCCAGCCCGGGCGGCACCGGCGCGGCGAAGTTCGGCGGCAACTACGCGGCCTCGCTGCTGGCTCAGGCCCAGGCCGCCGACCACGGCTGCGATCAAGTGGTGTGGCTGGACGCCATCGAACGCCGCTACGTCGAGGAGATGGGCGGGATGAACCTGTTCTTCGTCTTCGGCTCCGGCGGTTCGGCCCGGTTGGTCACCCCGGAACTCAGCGGTTCGCTGCTGCCCGGTATCACCCGGGATTCGTTGTTGCAGTTGGCCGGTGACGCCGGTTTCGGCGTCGAGGAGCGCAAGATCGACGTCGAGGAGTGGCGCAAGGGGGTGGCCACCGGTGAGATCACCGAGGTCTTCGCCTGCGGCACCGCGGCGGTCATCACCCCGGTCGCTCACGTCAAGTACGGCGAGGGCGAGTTCACCATCGGCGACGGTTCGCCGGGTGAGGTCACGATGGCCCTGCGGGACACCCTGACCGGAATCCAGCGTGGGCTCTTCGCGGACACGCACGGTTGGATGACCCGGCTCGGCTGAGCCTCGCTCGGGGTGTTGGATGACCCGGCTCGGCTGAGCCTCAGTAGCCCACCACCGTGTTTCGGCCGGCCCGCTTCGCCTCGTACAGCGCCGTATCGGCCCGGCCCAGCCACGAGTTCAGATCGTCCTCGGCGAGTAGTTGGGTGGCGCCGATGCTGACGGTCACCGTGCACAGCCGCTCGAATCGCGCCTCCGCGATCTGCCTGCGCAGTTTCTCGGCCGTCCCCAACGCGTCGCTCAATCCGCAGTAGCGCAGCAGAACCACGAATTCCTCACCGCCCCAACGTCCGACGATATCGGTGCCACGCAGGTTGTCCCGTAGCCGGCGGGCCACCTCGATCAGAACGCGGTCGCCGGTCTGGTGGCCATGGGTGTCGTTGATGCCCTTGAAGTGGTCGATGTCGATCATCAGCAGCGTCATCGGCTGACCGGCTCGTTGTGCCTGCTCGAGATCGGCGGCCAGCAGATCTGCGCTGTGCCGGCGATTCCACAGTCCGGTCACCGGGTCGGTGGCCGCCATCGCCGTCAGTTCGGTCTCGAACTGCTTGCGTTCGCTGACATCGCGGGTGACGCCGAGGATCTCGATCACATTGCCGTCTGCGTCGACATGCGGAATGACCTGTAGTTCCCCGATCATGATGGAGCCGTCCCTGCGGTAGTACTCATGCTCGCCGCGGTAGGAGGGGGGAGCCTCGCCGGCTGCGATGGCGGCGAACAGACCGGCGAAGTACGCTCCGACCTTCGCAGCCGTCTCGGGCGGGTGGATCTCATCGAGGGGCTGATTCATAGCCTCCTCGGCGGTGAATCCGCGGACTCGCTCGACGGCGGGACTGACGTATGTGATGGATCCGTCCAGTGCCATCGTCCAGACCACGTCCCAGGCGTTCTGTGCCAGCAGACGGTGACGCTCCTCGGAGCGCCGCAGTTCGTTCTGCGCATCGTGCAGTGGGGTGATGTCCTGCAGGGCGCCCTCGATGACGACTGAACCGTCCTCTCGTTCGTGGCACTGCGTCCAGCCACGGCTGAACACCGAATGTCCCGACACGTGCTTCCACTTCAGGTCCAGCCACATGCTCTGTCCGGGCTTCATATCGAGCAGGGTGGCAAGGGTGCCCGCCGAATCGGGATGGACATGTTCCAAAAGCGTCGAGGCGCCGGCCGACGTGACGTCAGGTCGCGAACCCACCAGCTGTGTGCGCTGGCCGCCGTTGACGTACTCGAAGGCGAGGTCCGGCTTGACCCGCAGCAGGAAGAACACCAGACCGCTGTGGTCGGCCACTCGCTGGAACCAGTCCGCGTCGGGGAGCGTGCCGGTCGGATCGTCGTCCATCTCAGCCACTGTCCACCTCCTCGAAGCGGCCCGTCTTGGACGACAACTTTATTCGGTAGACGATCCCCGTCCTGGGTCCTTGCGGATCCGGATGCTGGTGGGGCGGGAACTTCAGCAGCGGCATGATCCGCTCGACCAGCAGTGCCATGCCGGCATGCCAGTCGTCCCCGGAGCACTCCTCGAAGGTTCCCCACGCGATGACACTGCGCCAGTTGGAAAGGTCGTCGACATGCTCGACCTCCACACACACCTCGGGATGAGCGCGCATCGCAGCGAGCTTCGCGCCGTCCATCGAGTGGCCCCACAGGTATGTGCCGTCATAGGCGTAGGTCACCGGCACCACGTACACCCGGTCGTGCTGCAGGCAGCCGATCCGCGCGATCACCTCACCGTTCAGCAGGTCCTCGATCTGCCGGTCGTTCAGTTCACCGAGCACGATTCCTCCAGGTCAGCCGCGGATGACGAGTCCGGCCGCGATCAGTGTCGTCGCCAGTTCGATGGCCGCCCCGATGACATCACCGGTGACACCTCCGAACCTGCGCACGCAGTGCCGGATCAGCGCGGCCGCAGCCAGTAGGGAGGCCACCACCACGACCGGCCCTTGCCACGGTCGTGCGGTTGCGATCGTCGACAGCGCGGCGACCACCGCGATCCACGCGGTCAGCGCCGCAGGCGACTGGGTGCCCGCCACCCTCGCGCCCAACCCGCTGCCGGTGGCGGCGGGCACCCCGCGAAGAGCGGCCAGCACGGCGGCGACCCGGCCTCCGGTGACAGCGACGACCACACCGGCCAGCCCGGTCAGTCCCGATGGCATGGCCGAGAGCGCGCAACTCTGTGCGAGCACGGCTACCGTCACGGCGGCGACCCCGAACGGTCCTGTCGATCCCTGGTGCATCACCGCCAGTGCGCGCTCGGCCGTTCCGTAACAGCCCAGACCGTCGGCGGTGTCGGCCAGTCCGTCCAGGTGCAGGCCGCGTGTGAGCAGCACCAGGGCGGCCACCGCGAGCAGTCCGGCCAGCAGGGCATGGGATCCGAACGCCCAGCGGCCGGCCCACAGCACGCCACCGGCCGCCAGGCCCAGCGCAGCGCCGACCGCCGGCAGCGCGGTGACCGTCCCGCGGCCCGGCGCACCACCGCCGCGGGGCGCCGGCAACACGGTCCCGAATCCCAGAGCGCTTGTGAGAGAGGCGATCACGGTGATGTCGAACCAGCCGGTCCGGAGACCCCGGCGTCGTCGAAGGTCGCCATCGATGCCAGCACCGACACCGCGGCCCGAACGATCGGCAACGCAACGGCCGCACCGGTTCCCTCGCCCAGTCGCATCCCGAGATCGACGATCGGATCCAGTCCGAGGTGATTCAACGCCAGGGTGTGAGCCGGTTCGGTGGAGCGGTGCCCGGCCTGCCACCACGCCTTGGCGCCGGGAGCCAGTCGCTCGGCGATGAGAGCGGCCGCGGTGACGACCAGACCGTCGAGCAGCACCGGCGTGCGCCGCACTGCGGCCTGCGCGCAGAACCCCGCCGTCGCCGCCAGATCGGCCCCGCCGCAAGTGGCCAGAAGTGCGATGGGATCGCCCTCGAGTCGTCGGGTCCGGTACAGGGCGTCTCGCACCGCCGCGGTCTTGCGGGCCCAGCCCGCATCGTCGATACCAGTGCCGCGGCCCACGACCGCCACCGGTTCGGTTCCGGTCACCGCGGCGACCAAAGCCGTTGCTGCCGTGGTGTTCCCGATGCCGAGATCGCCGGCGATCAGGATGTCCGCGCCGCTGTCGACCTCCTCGTCGGCGACCCGCCGGCCCGCCTCCACAGCGGCCACCGCGTCATCATGGCTGAGTGCGTCCTGCTCGGCGATGTTGGCACTGGGCCGTCCCACTGCCATGTCGACCAGTCGCACCGTCGCACCGGCAACGTCGGCCAGGACGTTGATCGCGGCCCGGCCGGACTCGATGGTAGCCACCATCTGCGCTGTCACCTCGGCGGGATAGGCCGAAACCCCGGCCTGCGTCACTCCGTGGTCGCCGGCGAAAACCACCACCCGCGCCCGGCTGAATTCCGTTGGGGGGCAAAGGCCCTGGCAGGCCGAAATCCAGACGGAGATGTCTTCCAGACGGCCCAGCGCACCGCTGGGTTTGGTGAGCAGATCCTGGCGGCGTCGCGCAGCCGCACCGGCCCGCGCATCGGGTGGGGCGATCGGATCGAAGTCCATCAGAACGGCTCCTTCGCTGCCGTCTTGACCCACACCGGCTGGCCGGCGACCACCAGCACCACCCGTTCGCACACCTGCGCCAGGCGGCGGTTGAGCGAACCCAACTCGTCGGCGAAACGGCGACCCGCGGCGGTGGCCGGCACCACGCTCATCCCGACCTCGGGGCTGACAAGCAGTAGTGGGGCGACGAAATCGCCGACGGCGGCCAGTAATCCGCCGATATCGTCATCGGGAGAGGGACCGTCCCAGCCGTGGCGGTCCAGCGCCCCGGTGAGCCAGCCGCCCAGATCGTCGACCAGTGTGGCGACGGCCGGTTGGCCGCGCAGTTCGGCGGTCAGATCGAGGGTCTCCACCGTGATCCAGGCTGATGGCCGGCGGTTCCGGTGCTCGGCGACGCGGGCGGCCCAGGATTCGTCGTCGTCACACACCGCGCCGGTGGCGATGTAACGCACGAGCGTCTCACCGGCGACGGCCTTCTCGGCCCAGTCGGACTTACCGGAACGGATCCCGCCCAGCACCAGGGTGCGCACGTCGTGCGCTCAGACAACCTTGTCGCCGAGCGCGACGCGGGGCCGCGGGGCGCGCATCCGGCGAATCTGGGTGGCTCGTCCCGCCGCATACACGCCGAGTTTCCAATGTGTCTCGGTGTTGTCCGGGAATTTGGCGTCTACGGCCTTGTTGACCTTGCGGGACAACAAGATTGCGTCGATGCCCATGATCACCATGATCAGCAGCATGGCGGGCGACATGTAGTACTGCAGCTTCGGCAACGCCATCGAGAAGAAGATCAGACCAAGTGCCGCGGGCATGAAGAAGCCGAGAATATTGCGACGCGCATCGACGATGTCGCGCACATAACGGCGCACCGGACCCTTGTCACGCGGAAGCAGGAAGGCCTCATCGCCCTCCATCATCCGTTCGCGACGGGTGGCCAGGGCGGCGCGACGCTGATCTTTCTCGGCCTGCCGCTCCTCCTTGGTCATGGAGCTGCGCAGTTCCTTGCGCCGCTTGCGGGCCTCGGCGGCCGTCGCGGGCGCGGGCGCGACCGGGCCGCGGCGCTTGGAGCTGGTTCGCTTGGGCGTCGGCCGCCCCTTCGGCGCGGTGGTGCCGGCGCCCGCGGCCGTGTCCGGCGCGTCAGCCTCGCCGGCGACCTGTGATCCGGACGTGGGTTCGGCGTCGTCGTTCTTGCGGCCCAGCAGTTTCACGCCCGCCAGATTACCGGGATGGATCTAGCCTGCAGGAATGCATGTGCTGATCGCCCCGGACTGCTTCGGTGACAGCCTCACCGCGGTCGAGGCGGCGCAGTCCATCGCGGCGGGGTGGCGGGCCGCCCGTCCCGCCGACATTCTGGCTCTCGCTCCACAGTCCGACGGCGGCCCCGGATTCCTCGATGTGCTGGCCGCCGGTGATCCCGGCCTTCAGCGCCATCACCTCCAGGTCAGTGGACCCTTGGGCGTGCCGGTGCAGGCCGACTGGCTGATGGACCCTGGCACCGGGACCGCGTATCTGGAGTCCTCGCAGGCCTGCGGAATTCACCTGATCGGCGGAACGCCGACACCGCAGACCGCGCTGGCCGCGCACAGCAGCGGGGTCGGGGAGTTGATCGGCGCCGCCTTGACGTTCGGAGCACGCACCATCGTGGTCGGTCTCGGCGGCAGCGGCTGCACCGACGGCGGCCGCGGCATGATCGACGCGCTCGGCGGCCCGGCCCTGGCAGGGCAGCGGCTGGCCGGTGTGAGGCTGATCGCCGCCACCGATGTGGACAACCCGCTGCTCGGGCCGCGCGGTGCCGCGCCAGTGTTCGGGCCGCAGAAAGGCGCCGACCCGGCCACCGTCGCCCTGTTGGACGCCCGGCTGGCGGCCTGGGCCGATGATCTGGAGGCCCGGACCGGGCGAGCGGTGCGAGAGGAACCGGGGGCGGGGGCGGCCGGCGGATTAGGTGCCGCCCTGCTGGCACTCGGTGGGCGGCGTGAGTCCGGTGCCGCCGCCATCGCCGAGCACACCGGGCTGGCCGGCAAGATCGCCGCCGCCGACCTGCTTATCACCGGCGAGGGCCGCCTCGATGACCAATCGCTGCACGGCAAGGTGGTCGGCGCACTGGCCCGGATGGCGCGGCCGGATGCGGTGCCCGTGCTGGTGCTGGCAGGTCAGGTCGCCCTGGAACCGGCGACGTTCGCCGAGGCGGGGATCGCCGCGGCCCACTCGATCGCCGGGTACTGCGGTTCAGTGGACCGGGCCATCGACGAGGCCGCTGAACAGCTCACCGGGCTGGCTGAACGGACCGCTCGTGAACTGCTTCGGGAATAGGCCGGGCAGCGGGTACCGTTGTGCTGGTAGGCCGCGATCATCGGGCCGTGACAGACATTCGCACTGCATTTCTGAGGGAGATCCTGATGTCCGACCAGTCGGCCGCTTCAACCGAGACCGAGACCCACGGCGTCACCCTGACCGACGCAGCCGCGGCCAAGGCCAAGGCGCTGCTGGAGCAGGAGGGTCGCGACGACCTGGCGCTGCGCATCGCGGTGCAGCCGGGCGGCTGCGCGGGCCTGCGCTACAACCTGTTCTTCGATGACCGCGCACTCGATGGCGACCTGACCGTCGCGTTCGGCGGGGTCAATCTGACCGTCGACCGTATGAGCGCCCCCTATGTGCAGGGCGCGAGCATCGACTTCGTCGACACCATCGAGAAGCAGGGCTTCACGATTGACAACCCGAACGCCACGGGTTCCTGCGCCTGCGGCGACTCGTTCAACTGAGCCGCTCAGAACTGGGTTCGTCGCAGTTCTTCGCCGCGCTCAGAACTGGGCAGTGGTGCGCAAAAGGTAGGAAC
>CAYFMA010000071.1:0-6437 GCA_964344085.1 uncultured Mycobacterium sp. | reverse complement strand
GTCGCAGTTCTTCGCCGCGCTCAGAACTGGGCAGTGGTGCGCAAAAGGTAGGAACACACCAGTATCTGGCCGTCCTGCCGCAGTAGCTGGGCCACGCCCTGTTCCTCATCGCGGGTGCTGCGCGTGCTGGTACGCGCGACCTTCATGGTGAACAGAACCTGCGCCTGGTAGCTCGATGCCGGCACGATCTTGTCGATCGAGATCACATCCGCTTTGGTGAACTGCTTGCGGAACGCATCGCTGGCCAGCTTGGCCAGGGCCATATCCGATTTCCGTTCCTTGAGCGCGTCGAACATCCCGCAGGTGTTATTCCGAGCGATCGTCTCGGTGTCCGCCGTGGACAACGCGGTGAGATATCCCTGGATTGCGGTCTTGGCCGTCGCGTCGGTGAACCCGGCCGACCCTCCTGAGCCGCGGCCACCGATCAGCACGGCCGCGGCGATCACCGCACCCACCACGGCAAGGGCGCCGAGTGCCCACCAGAGCCCGCGGCCACGCTTGGGCGAGCCCGGGTAGTTGACCGGCGGGGGCAACGGACCCGGATACCCACCGGGATAGCCGCTCGGGTAGGGCAGCGGCTCACCCGGATAAGGCGGCTGTACGCCGGGCTGACCAGGATTGCCGGCCGGCTGGTACGGCGGGTACGGGCCGGCCATGGTGGGTCTCCTGAAGGTCGTTCGGACTTGTTGGCCATATAGTCGCACGAACGACGGCGGCGCGACCGCGGGCGTCTATCGAAGAAGCAAGCGATTCAAATGAAGGGTGGACACCTCGTGACCATCGCCGTGACCGGATCCATCGCCACCGACCATCTGATGCGCTTTCCGGGGAGGTTCTCCGAACAACTTCTCGCCGAGCATCTGCAGAAGGTCTCGCTGAGCTTCCTGGTCGACGACCTCGTCGTGCACCGCGGTGGCGTGGCCGGCAACATGGCCTATGCGATCGGCGTGCTGGGGGGCCGGCCGGCGTTGCTGGGTGCAGCCGGTGTCGATTTCACCGACTACCGCGAATGGCTCGAGTCCGCGGGGGTCAACTGCGACAACGTCCTGGTCTCCGACACGCAGCACACCGCCCGTTTCGTCTGCACCACCGACCTCGACATGGCGCAGATCGCTTCGTTCTATCCCGGCGCGATGTCCCAGGCCCGAAACATCAAGCTGGCCAACGTGATCGCCGACATCGGTAAACCGGAACTGGTGATCGTCGGAGCCAACGATCCTGAAGCGATGTTCGCCCACACCGACGAATGCCGGGAGCTGGGACTTGCATTCGCCGCTGATCCCTCGCAGCAGCTGGCGAGGCTGTCAGGTGACGAGATCCGGCGCCTGGTCGACGGCGCCACGTATCTGTTCAGCAATGACTACGAGTGGGACCTCATGCTGTCCAAGACCGGCTGGACCGAGGATGATGTGCGCGGCCAGGTCGGACTGCGGGTGACCACTCTGGGCGCCGACGGTGTCGACATCGTCAGCGCCGACGGCACCAAGATCCATGTCGGTGTTGTGCCGGAGACCGCTCAGGTCGATCCCACCGGAGTGGGCGATGCGTTCCGGGCCGGCTTCCTCACCGGCCGCGGTGCGGGTCTGGACCTTGAGCGCTCCGCCCAACTCGGCTCACTGGTCGCGGTGCTGGTGCTGGAGACCACCGGCACCCAGAACTGGACCTGGGATCTCGGCGTCGCCAAGGAGCGGCTGGCCGGAGCCTACGGGGACGGGGCGGCCGCGGAGATCGTCACCGCGCTCGGCTGACGCGATCCCGCAACAGGGGGATAGTCAGCGGTAAATCCGCGACATTCCATTGCCGGGTCCGGCGTGGGTCCGAAGAATCGGGCAGATGAAGGCGTGGCTGTCGCGCTTCGTTCCGGCGCCCCTTGCGGTCGGCCCGGCCGAGAGGATCAGGGCTGCACTGGGCGCTGTCGCGGGCATTGCACTGGCGGGATGGCTCAGCCGGCTGTTCGTCGACGTCGGCGGGCTGCAATCCGCTTGGCTGGTTGCGCCCCTGGGCGCCAGCGCGGTGCTGGTATTCGCTGTGCCGGCCAGTCCACTGGCGCAACCGTGGTCGGTGGTCGCCGGCAACACCGTGTCAGCCTTGGTCGGAATCGCCTGCGTGCGGTGGCTGGGTCTGAACCCGTGGAGTGCCGGGCTGGCGGTCGGCCTGGCGATCGCTGCGATGATGGCGCTGCGCTGCCTTCACCCACCGGGCGGTGCGGCTGCCCTGCTGGTTGTGCTCACGGGTGTGACGGATCCGAAGTTCGCGGTGTTCCCGGTGCTCATCAACGCGGTACTGCTGGTGGCTGTCGCGCTCGTCTACAACACGGTCACGGGTCACAGCTACCCGCATCGGGCCGCGCCTCCGTTGCCGCAACCGGCGGCCAGCCTCGCCACACTCAATGCCGAACTGGACCAGGTGCTTCGCCGGCACACCGAAATCCTCGACATCAGTCGCGACGACCTGCGTGCCCTATTCGAGGAACTCACCGTCTTGCACGAGGACTCACCTGAACAGCCGGCTCTGGAGAACTAGCGGCCCGTGAGCGGCCCGCATCGTCGTCCGGCTAAAGCTGAACGGGGTAGTGCGGCTCGCTGATCGTCGGCACGACGCTGTGTTCGACGAAGATCGCATGCCAGAGCAGGAATATCAGCACCGTCCACAGCCGACGGCTGTGATCGCTGACCCCGGTGCGGTGCTCCTCGAGCATGGTCCGCACCCCGGCGAGGTCCACCAGGTGACCGGCCTGTGAGGTGGCGACCATCTCGTTGGCCCACTCCAGCAGCTCACCGGCCCGCAGCCAGTGCCGGATGGGCACCGGGAAGCCCAGTTTGGCCCGATTCAGCACGTGCGCGGGCACGATCGGCTCCAGCGCCCTGCGCAGGGCGTACTTGGTGGTCGTCCGGGTGATCTTCTGATCGAAGGGCAGGCGGGAGGCCACCGCGAACACCTCGGGATCCAGGAACGGCACCCGCAGTTCAAGGGAGTTGGCCATCGTCATCTTGTCGGCCTTGACCAGGATGTCGCCCCGCAGCCAGGTGAACAGATCGATGTGCTGCATCCGCGCGACCGGGTCCCAGCCCTGCGACTGCGCGTAGACCGAAGCGGTCACATCGGTGTGCGTCCAGCCCGGGTTGAAGTCGGGCAGCACCGCGCGCAGTTGCTCGTCGGAGAAGCTGCGCGCGTTCCCGTAGTAGCGCTCTTCGAGGGTCAGTGACCCTCGGTGCAGCAGGCTCTTGCCCCGCATACCCTCCGGCAGTGGCTTCGAAGCCTTGCCGAGTGATTTACGCACACCCTTGGGCAGATAGTCGAAAGCCTTGAGCGACAACGGTTCCCGGTAGATGGTGTATCCGCCGAAGAGTTCGTCGGCACCCTCGCCGGACAGCACCACCTTGACGTGTTTACGCGCCTCACGCGCGATGAAGAACAACGGAACCAACGCCGGGTCGGCAACCGGCTCGTCGAGGTACCAGACGATTTCGGGTAGCGCCTCGACGAACTCTGCCTGGCTGACCACCTTCGTGACATGCCGCGCACCGATCGCCTCGGCGGAGGCCACCGCCACATCGACCTCGGAGAAGCCCTCCCGCTCGAAACCGGTCGTGAAGGTGATCAGCCGCGGGTTGTGCCGGATGGCCAGCGCAGCGATCGCGGTGGAGTCGATGCCGCCGGACAGGAACGCGCCGACGGTCACATCGGCGCGCATGTGCTTGGCCACCGAGTCCTCCAGGACGGCGGTGATCTCGTCGTAGCGAGCCTGCTCGCCGCCCGGCCGGAACGGAACGGCGGAGAACCGCGGCTCGAAGTAGCGGTGTGTCCGCGGCGCCTGGCCCGGCCGGACCATGGCGTAGCAGCCGGATTCCAGCCGTCGCACGCCCCGGTGCAGCGTCTCGGGTTCGGGGACGTACTGCAGCACGGTGTAGTGCTGCAGGGCCCGGGTGTCGATGCCGAGGTCCAGACCGAGGACGTCAGCCAGGTCGAGCAGGCACTTCTTCTCGCTGCCGACCGCGGTGCCGCCGGGGCCGGTCGCCATGAAGAGCGGTTTGATGCCGAACGGGTCGCGGGCGCAGAACAGTTCCCGGCGGTCGGTATCCCACAATGCGAAGGCGAACATGCCGCGAAGCCGGCTCAGTGCCGCCGTGCCCCAGTGGTGGTAGGCCGCCACGATCGCCTCGCCGTCGCCGTCTGTGGCGAATATCGCACCGTGGGTGGTCCGGAGTTCCTCGCGCAGTTCGAGGTAGTTGTAGATCTCCCCGTTGAAGACCAGGACGTAGCGGTCCGGCTGTTCCGGGGGCCCCCAGCGAAGCGGCTGGTGGGAGTGGGCGATGTCGATGATCGACAGCCGGTTGAAGCCGAGGACCGTCACATCATCGGCCCAGGTACCGGGCTCGTCGGGTCCGCGGTGCCGCATCAGGTGCGACGCACCGGCGAGGGCTTCGACGGTCTGCTCGGTGATGACGCCGGCTGCGTCTCCTACCAGGGCAAGCAGTCCGCACATCCGGCCAAGTATGCCGTAATGGAGGGTGTCGGCAGAACCGGCGCGGACCCGAATGGCGAGGTGTGTCGGCTTGCCGGACAGCGGTGGTCTACGCTGCGTAGTATTCGACTCGCGATACAGCGTGCGACACAGGAGGCGCCGAGGTGACACCACGTGGACTAGGCCGTGCCGGGACCGGTTCTGGTACCCGTTCCGGGCGGAGGGTGGCGGGGTTGACCGTCACGTTCGCGGCCCTGGTGATGTCTTTGACTGGTTGTAGCTGGGAGGATGCGGTCGACCTCGGGTGGCCCAACGGCGTCACCCCGGAGGCCCATGCCAGCCACAAATACTGGGTCGGTGTGGTCCTGACCGCCATGGTCATCGGCGTCATCGTCTACGCGCTGTTCTTCGTCTGCGCGACGGCCTTCCGCAAGAAGAAGACCGACACCGAACTTCCGCGGCAGTTCGGCTACAACATGCCGCTGGAGCTGGTCCTCACCGCTGTTCCGATCATGATCGTCGGCGTGCTCTTCTACTTCACCGTCCTGACCGAGAACAAGTTCCTGCACCGGGAACCCAATCCCGAGGTCACCGTCGACATCACGGCGTTCCAGTGGAACTGGAAGTTCGGCTACCAGAAGGTCGCGTTCAAGGACGGATCCTTCAACTATGACGGAGTCGACCCCGCTCCGAAGGCTGCTTTGATCTCCAAGCCCGAGGGCAAGGATCGTCACGGCGAGGAAATGGTCGGCGCCATTGCGGGCCTGAATCCCGCGGATCGCTCCTACCTGAACTTCGACAAGGTGGAGACGGTCGGAACCACCGACGAGATTCCGGTTCTGGTTCTCCCGGTCGGCAAGCGGATCGAGTTCCAGCAGGCTTCAGCCGACGTGATCCACTCGTTCTGGGTCCCCGACTTCCTGTTCAAGCGCGACGTGTTCCCGAACCCGGAGGCAAACCACTCCGAGAACATCTGGCAGATCGACCAGATCGAGAAGACGGGTGCTTTCGTCGGACGTTGCACCGAGATGTGCGGCACCTACCACGCGATGATGAACTTCGAGATTCGCGTGGTGTCGGCTGAGGATTTCAAGACCTACCTTCAGGCCCGCATCTCGGGCAAGACGAATGCGGAAGCGCTGCAAGCGATCAACCAGTCGCCGGTGGCAACGACCACCCATCCGTTCGACAGCCGTCGCGGTGAACTGGTGAGCGCACAGGCCGGGCTGGCCCCGCAGGCGAGCAAGTAGGAGGGTCCGCAATGCGTATCGAAGCCAGGCTTTTCGAGATCCTGACCGCTCTGTTCATCGTCGTCACCGTCGCCTACGGAGTGCTGACCTCAATCTTCGCGCACCAGATTGAGTGGGCCGGCACCACGGCGCTCGCCCTGACCGCCGGTCTGACGCTGATCATCGGCACCTTCTTCCGGTTCGTGGCCCGTCGCCTCGACACCCGCCCGGAGGACTACGAGGACGCGGAGATTGCTGACGGCGCCGGTGAGCTCGGCTTCTTCTCGCCGCACAGCTGGTGGCCGATCATGGCCGCGCTGTCCTTCTCGGTGGCGGCCGTCGGCGCCGCGCTGTGGCTGCCCTGGCTGATCGCCGCCGGCATCGTGTTCGTGCTCGGCTCGGTCAGCGGTTGGGTCTTCGAGTACTACATCGGACCCGAGAAGCACTGAACCAGGCACCGCCGAAGGTCACGATTGCGGCGGCTGTTCAGCACCCGTCGGTGTGCTGCGGCGTCTTCGGGCCCACCCGTTCGGTAGTGTTCCGACCGATGCAGTCGGAAGAGGATAGACAGGGATGAGCGGGCCCAATCCGCCGGATCGGGGCGCTGGCGGCCAACCGTCGAACGATCCGTCCGCGGAGTTCCGCGATGACCGGGAAGAGTTGACCGACACCGGTTTCCAGCGGGCCTACTCGGCCCCGGAGTCCGAGCAGTACACCATCGGCCCGTACGTTCCGTCCACCGA
>CAYFMA010000070.1:0-19056 GCA_964344085.1 uncultured Mycobacterium sp. | reverse complement strand
AGGTCGGCGCGGCCACCGAGACCGAGCTCAAGGAGCGCAAGCATCGCGTTGAGGATGCGGTTGCAGCGGCCAAGGCCGCGGTCGAGGAGGGCATCGTGCCCGGCGGCGGCAGCGCACTGGTTCAGGTGCGTGCCGCGCTCGAGCCGCTGCGCAAGTCTCTGTCCGGCGACGAGGCGCTCGGCGTCGACGTCTTCTCCGACGCCCTGTCGGCTCCGCTGTTCTGGATCGCCGCCAACGCCGGCGAGGACGGCGCTGTCATCACCAACAAGGTCGCCGATTTGCCGGCCGGTCACGGATTCAACGCCGCGACACTGACTTTCGGCGATTTGGTGGCCGAAGGAGTGATCGACCCGGTCAAGGTGACCCGCTCGGCGGTTCTCAACGCCGCGTCGGTGGCACGGATGATCCTCACCACGGAGACCGCCGTTGTCGAGAAGCCGGTCGAGGCCGACGAGCACGCCGGCCACGGCCATCACGGCCACGCTCACTGAATTCGCAGCACTGACACAGAAATGGGGCGCACCCTTGCGGGTGTGCCCCATTTCTATTCGTGCTTGAAGACCGGTCTGCGTTTCTCCAGGAACGCGGCCACACCCTCCATCGCATCGGCGCTGTCGATGGTTGCGTGAACCGCCGCACGTTCGGCGCGCAGTGCTTCCTCAAGGGTCATCTCATCGCCGGCCACCAGGCAGCGCAGCATCGCCGCGACGGCAAGCCGGGGCATCGACGCCAGTTCGTCGGCGAGAGTGATGGCCCGTTGCTTCAACTCGGCGTTGGGCCAGACCTCCGTGACCATGCCCAGAGCCAACGCCTCCGGGCCGGAGACTGTCTTGGCCCGAAGGATCAGGTTGACCGCCTGATCACGTCCGATCCGCCGGGTCAGCCGTGCGCTGCCGCCCCAGGCCGGCACGGTGCCGAGGTGGAGTTCCGGCAGACCGATGCGCGCACCTTCTTGCGCGGCGAGCCGGAAATGGCAGGCCAGCGGAAGTTCCAGTCCCCCGCCGAGGCAGTTGCCGAACAGCGTCGCGATCCATGGCTTGTCCATGTTCTCGATCGCTGCCAGCACCCGCAGCCGTTGATCGAAGATCATGTTCAGTTCGTGCGGATCACCGAGCGAACGGTGAATCTCTCTGAGATCCATGCCGACCGAGAAATTCGCGTCGCCGGCTGCTGTCAGAACGACTGATCGAATGGATTTGTCCACGGCTATCCTGGCCACCAGTGACTCGAGTTCGTCCATGAATGCCATGGTCATGCGGTTGACGGGCGCATCGTTGATGGTGATGATCGCGACCGCGCCGCGCTGTTCGAACAGGGGAGAGCCGCTCATTGCGGAAACATAGCGCGTCAGTAAGGTTCTGCACGTGAGGAAGATCCTGGGCGGGCGCTGGCTGGCCGTCGCGGCTTCGGTCGCGGTGTCAGCCGGGATGTTCTACGCCCAGGACAAGGAGAAGCTGAGTTCTCCGGTGGTGGCGCAGGCCGCCGACCAGTCGGTGGCCCCTGGTGCGCCGCCGATCATGGAGAACCCTGCGCCGTCGGTCGCGACGGCCACTGAAGCGCAACTGCTGGCCGCCAGTGCGCCAATGGCGGCGCAGGACTTCCAGTTCGCGCTCCCGCCCGGTCGCGCACCGGAGAACGGATTGCAGATCCACACGATCTGGGTGGAGCGGGCGGTCAGCACCATGTTCCTCGACATCAAGACCATCGGCGGATACCGGCAGGACCCGCTGAAGTGGCATCCGAACGGTCTGGCGATCGATGTGATGATCCCCAACTACCACTCGCCGGAGGGCATCGAACTGGGTAACCAGATCGCCGGATTCGCCCTGGCGAACGCCAAGCGCTGGGGGGTGCTGCACGTGATCTGGCGGCAGGGTTTCTACCCGGGCATCGGCGCCCCGAGCTGGACGGCCGATTACGGCAACGAGACGGCCAACCATTACGACCACGTCCACATCGCCACTGACGGCGGCGGCTACCCGACCGGCCATGAGACGTACTACCTGACCTCGATGACCAACTGACCCGGCGTGGGCCGCGTATGGAGCAGGCCACCGGCTTCCTCCCCCAAAAGCGCGATGGCCTGCTCAAGGCATTGTGTGACCGCCGGATTTGCTTCGGCGGCGATTAGACCGATCGTTTTAAATCGGTCCCTCGGCGGTCGATTGGTCACGTCGAGAAGTGGTGGTCCCGAAAGGCGGATTCACCCCATGGACGGTTTGCCCGATTCGTGCAAAACTTTCATCGCACGATGTGAAACGCATGCAAGAGTCCGTCTTGGGTGCGCTGGTACGGGAGGGGCCCCGATGGGTCAGAAGCGCGAACTGATGTGGTGGCTGGCCGCCTGCGTCATCGGGCTACTGGTCGCGGCGGTGGCGGCGGGAGGATTCATCGGTCCCCTGATGGCCGTCTTCATCGTGCTGTTCCTCGCCGGGGCCGTGCTGCTCGAGGTCGAGGGTCGCGATCGCACCGAACCCGATGTGCAGGCTCAGGTGGAGGACGCCGCGGCCGGCGACGAGATCGCCGGGGCGAATTCCGGTTCGGATCTTCCCGACTCGCAGACCCTCGATACCGAGACTCTGTCCCCGGAAGCTGCGGACAGCCTCGCCTGACGCCTCAGGCCGTGCGTCGGCGGAGGCCGCCCTTGAGCAGGATCTCGCGCTCGGCCTCGCTCAGGCCGCCCCAGATGCCGTACGGCTCACCGACCGCCAGCGCGTGATTCCGGCATTGTGTGATGACCGGACATTGCCGGCACATCTGCTTGGCGCGTAACTCGCGCTGGGCCCGTGCGCGGCCCCGTTCGCCATCGGGATGGAAGAAGACCGACGAGTCAACACCCCGGCAGAGACCCTCCATCTGCCAATCCCAAACATCGGCGTTGGGACCGGGTAGCGTCTGCGGCTGAAGCATCGCGAAATCCTCTCTCTCCGTGCATGTCTGGCACTTGTGACGACACGCTAGGAGGGACGCCGAAACGTCGTCAATGTGGCCAATCGCATAGCCGTGGCCTCAGAATTTACGTCCCGTTCATCTCCGGTTTCAGGGTTTGGAACGCAGTCTGCAAAACGCCAGCGGATCCCGGGAGCCACCACCTTTGTGGGGCCGCAGTTGACATGGCCGTAACGTAGCGACCACAAACTATTAATCCGATGAACACCACTGCTTTGACCGACGCCGCTTTCGGTTCAGACCCCGGCCGATGGCCGTTGCCGGCCGCAATGACCACCGGTGATCTCTGGCTGCGCGCAGTGGCGGCCGGCGGTCAGGGCCGCTACGGCGCGGCCCGGGCGGACCTCGACGAACTGCTCCGTCAGGAGCCTGCCGGCCGGCTGGCCTCACTGGCGTCGAGCACCCATGCCTCCTTTCTCCGGCAGACCGGCTGGCACGATCTCGCGCGAGGCTGGGACGGACGGGCCTGGGCGCTGGCCGGTGACGATCCGGAATGCGGCGTCGATGCGCTGGTCGGACTCGCTGCCGATGCTCTGGGAGTCGGCCGGTTCGCCGCCTCCGCTGCTCTGCTGGACCGAGCCGGGGAACGGGCAGGTCGGGCGGGCGGGCTGCCGGAGCGACTGGCGATCCGCCTGGAATGGGTCCGGGCCGAGTTGGCCATGGTGAGCGGCGACGGCGACACCGCGGTCGTCCACGCCTGTCGGGGTGCCGAACTCGCCGAGAAGGCGTTGCCGCAACTGCGCCGGCACCGGGTCAAGAGTGACGTGGTTCTGGCCGCTGCGCTTTGCAGCGCGGGCGACCTGGACGGCGCCCGCCGGATCGGCGCGGGCGCCATGGCCGCCGCCGCTGACTATGGGCTGACACCACTGCACTGGGCCACGGCCTGCCTGCTCGCCGACATCGGAGACCCGATGCAGACCCCTGGCCAGATAGCTGCGGCCAGGGACCTCAGTGCGGCGTTCGTCACGCGGCACGGCGGGCGCTGGAAGCCCAGCTAACAGGGCTTTGGCACCTCAGGCCGATATTGTCTCTAGCTGAGCCCAGACCGCTGTGAGACCTCGTAGGTAACGTTGGAGAAGCCTTCGTCGATGACAATTCCAGGAGAACGTCTCGACGCCGCCGTTGCTGAGGCAGTGGCCGGTAGTCGGGATGCCCTCCGGGAAGTTGTAGAGACCATTCGGCCCATCGTGGTCCGGTACGTGCGAGCACGGATCGGGTCCAACGAGCGGGTCGGCCTCTCCGCCGACGACGTTGCTCAGGAGGTTTGCTTGGCCGCCATCCAGGCGCTGCCGCGCTATCAGGATCAGGGACGACCCTTCCTGGCCTTCGTGTACGGCATCGCGTCACACAAGGTCGCCGACGCTCATCGAGCAGCGGCCCGTAACCGTTCCGAGCCCACCGATGAGGTCCCGGAGCGCCTTTCGCTCGACGACGGTCCCGAGCAGATGGCGATCAACTCCGATTCGGCCGCGCGCATGCAGAAGCTGCTGGCGGTCCTTCCGGAGAAGCAACGCGAGATCCTCACCCTGCGCATCGTGGTGGGCATGTCCGCCGAGGAGACCGCCGAGGCCGTGGGCAGCACACCCGGAGCGGTCCGGGTGGCCCAGCACCGGGCACTGGCCCGACTGAAGTCCGAGATCGCCGGAGCGGGGCACGAATATGCCTGATCTCGGACGTAACCAAGAGCCCTCGCTGGATGACATCCGTCGTAGCGACAGCTTCATCGACGCCCTGGCCGGCGGGCGCCCCGTCGATTCGGGTGACCAGGCCGACGCGGCGCTGGCCGCCATGCTCGGCAACTGGCGCGACGAGAACCGCTGGCCGCCGGATGCCGGCCTGATCTCGGAGCCACAGGCGATTGCGGCACTGGACGCCGGCCTGGCCGAGCAGCGCGGTGGTCCCAAGAAGCTGATCCCGACTCCGATCACCGCCGCCCCGCGCAACCGGCGAGGGCTCAGCGTGGTCGGCGCGGCGGCGGCCGCCATGCTCGCCATCGGCGGCTTCGGTGCGGTCGTGTCCGGTGCGGGCCCGGGAGACTCGCTCTACGGGCTGCGCACCATGCTCTTCGGGGCGCCCAAGCAGGTGCGCGACGATCAGGTGGCCCTGGCCGCCCGAACCGAGATGCAGCAGGTGCAGGAGATGATCTCCCGCGGTGACTGGCAGCAGGCCGAGCAGAAGCTGGTCTCGGTCAGCAACCAGGTGGCCGGGATCGCCGACCAGCAGCAGAAGCAGGAACTGCTCGACCAGTTCAACAACCTCTCTGCCAAGGTCGTCGAGCGCAATCCGGAGGCCACCCCGCCGCCGGGCATCACCTATACCGTGCCGCCGTCGGCGACCGAACTGGTGCCGGCGCCCGTGACAACGAGTTCGTCTGCCCCGTCCTCGCCCAGCGATTCCGCGACGACCACCTCGCCGTCGGCCAGCAGTCCGTCGGTGACGTCGACCTCGGTGCCGTCCACCACTGCGACGTCGGCATCCTCGTCGTCGCCGTCGACAGCCGCCACCACGTCGGCCGCGACTACATCCGCCGCGGCGACGTCGGTGCCGTCCACCTCGGCACCGTCGACTTCGGTCAGCAGTGCGACCACGTCGGCGACGACGACCACGGCCGCTGCGCAGAGCACCGCGACAACAACGCCCACCAGTGCCAAGCCGACCACCACGACGACCACCAGCACCCCGGCCGGCGCGGCCGCCACCACGACGACCACGGCTCCGGCGAAGGCGTCGACGACGGCGACGACGTCCGCACCGGCTGCCGCGGCGACGACGGCGACCACGACGACGAGTGTCGCGGCCCCGGCTTCGACAGCTTCGACCCCTGCAACAACCGTCACATCCGCCACATCAACGGCGGCATCCCCGCCGGCGACGACCAAGTCGGCTCCCGCCGCGGCCAGCAGCAGCATGACGACTGCCGGGGGAGCAGCACCCGCTCAGGCGACCACCACAACGCAGGCGCCGAGGTCACAGCAGCAAGTTGTGACGCCGACGACGACCACAGTGGTCATCCCACTGCCGGTTCCCGCCGGCTAGCGGCCTGGCGGATGGGGCTCAGCGGAAGTTGTCGTAATCCGTAGCGGCCTCGTTGATCGAGGCATCGGCGTATCCGCGGCAGTAATCCCACGTGACGTAGGCGTCGGGTTCGGGATCGAAGGCGGGCTCATGCGGTCGGACGGTTCCGTCGACCAGAAGCTGAAGCAGGTTGGCGCGCAACATGTCCCAGTCGTGGTAGTGGTCCTCGTGGCAATCATCGCAGCACACCACAAGACCGCGGATACCTCGATGCGCCAGTAGCGCCTCATACACTGAGAGATCGGCTAGATCGGCCTCGACTGCCGCGCGCTCATGCGGGTCCAGCGGCTGACCCGGCTCCAACGCCTCCAGCGCCGCCGACGGATCGCACGGGTCGTCGGCGAACGGGTCGGGCGGCAAGCCGGGCGGGAGGTGGTCGCGCACATCTCCACCCTACCCGGGCCGATAGGATGAGGTCCTCGTTCAAGCCCGTTGACTGGAGGCCGCGCCGATGTCCATTGCCGAGGGCAGCACCGACCATGTCGACGGCCTCGACGGTCTGATCACCCCGTCGGCGCACGTCCCGGTCCACACCGGGGGTGACGACCCGCACAAGATCGCGATGCTGGGCCTGACCTTCGATGATGTCCTCCTGCTGCCGGCCGCCTCCGACGTGGTTCCGGCCTCCGCTGACACCTCCAGCCAGCTGACCCGCAAGATCCGTCTGCGGGTGCCGATGGTCAGCTCCGCGATGGATACCGTCACCGAGGCCCGGATGGCGATCGCAATGGCCCGCGCCGGCGGCATGGGTGTGCTGCATCGCAACCTGTCGGTCGTCGAGCAGGCCGGCCAGGTTGAGATGGTCAAGCGCTCCGAAGCCGGTATGGTCACCGACCCCGTCACCTGCTCACCGGACAACACCCTGGCCGAGGTCGACGCCATGTGTGCCCGGTTCCGCATCTCCGGCTTGCCGGTCGTTGATGCCGACGGCGCCCTGGTCGGCATCATCACCAACCGTGACATGCGCTTCGAAGTTGATATGAGCAAGCGTGTCGCAGAGGTGATGACCAAGTCGCCGCTGATCACCGCCCAGGAGGGCGTCAGCGCCGATGCGGCGCTGGGACTGTTGCGGCGCAACAAGATTGAGAAACTCCCCATCGTCGACGGACACGGCCGGCTCACCGGACTGATCACCGTCAAGGACTTCGTCAAGACCGAGCAGCACCCCAACGCCACCAAGGACAGTGATGGCCGCCTTCTGGTCGGCGCGGCCGTCGGCGTCGGTGCGGATTCCTGGCAGCGGGCCATGGCACTGGTCGACGCCGGTGTCGACGTCCTCGTCGTCGACACCGCGCACGCGCACAACCGGCTGGTGCTGGACATGGTGGCCAAGGTCAAGGCCGAGGTCGGGCACAAGGTCGAGGTGATCGGCGGCAATGTCGCCACCCGCAGTGCGGCCGCCGCGTTGGTCGAAGCCGGCGCCGACGCGGTGAAGGTCGGTGTCGGCCCCGGTTCCATCTGCACCACCCGTGTGGTGGCCGGCGTCGGCGCCCCGCAGATCACCGCGATTCTGGAGGCCCAGGCAGCCTGCGCTCCCCATGGGGTGCCGGTGATCGCCGACGGCGGTCTGCAGTACTCCGGCGATATCGCCAAGGCGCTGGCCGCCGGTGCGTCGACGACGATGCTCGGTTCGCTGCTCGCCGGCACCGCCGAGTCCCCCGGCGATCTGATCTTCGTCAACGGCAAACAGTTCAAGAGCTACCGCGGCATGGGATCACTGGGTGCTATGCAGGGCCGGGGAGAGGCGAAGTCCTTCTCCAAGGACCGCTACTTCCAGGATGACGTGCTCTCCGAAGACAAACTCGTGCCAGAGGGCATCGAGGGGCGGGTTCCGTTCCGCGGCCCGCTGTCCACCGTCATCCACCAGTTGACCGGCGGCCTGCGCGCCGCCATGGGCTACACCGGTTCGGCCACCATCGCCGAACTTCAACGGGCGCAGTTCGTCCAGATCACTGCGGCCGGACTCAAGGAGAGTCATCCGCACGACATCACCATGACGGTCGAAGCGCCGAACTACTACGCCAGATAAGGCCCACACCCATGCGCGACATCGTTGAAATCGGCGTGGGCCGAACCGCCCGCCGCACTTACGAACTCGATGACATCAACATCGTTCCATCCCGGCGCACCCGGTCGTCCAAGGACGTCTCCACCGGCTGGCAGCTCGACGCCTACCGCTTCGAGATTCCGGTGGTGTCACATCCGACCGATGCGATCGTCTCCGCGCGCTTCGCCATCGAACTCGGCCGCCTCGGTGGCCTCGGTGTGCTCAACGGCGAAGGTCTGATCGGCCGTCACGCCGATGTCGAGGACAAGATCGCCCAGGTGGTGCGTGTCGCCGAGAAGGACGATGATCCGTCGGCCCCGGTGCGGCTGCTGCAGCAATTGCATGCCGCCCCACTGGATCTCGATCTGCTCGGCGAAGCGGTGTCGCGTGTTCGTGAGGCCGGGGTCACCACCGCGGTGCGGGTGAGTCCGCAGAACGCGGCGGCCCTGACACCGACCCTGGTGTCCGCCGGCATCGACCTGCTGTTCATTCAGGGCACCATCATCTCGGCCGAACGCGTGGACCGGGGCCGCGACGGATCCGGTGAACCGCTGAATCTCAAGACGTTCATCTCCAACCTCGATGTGCCCGTGGTCGCCGGCGGGGTGAGCGATCAGCGCACCGCACTGCACCTGATGCGCACCGGCGCGGCAGGTGTCATCGTCGGATACGGATCCACCGCCGGTGTGACCACCAGCGACGAGGTGCTGGGCATCCGCGTCCCGATGGCCACCGCCATCGCCGACGCTGCCGCCGCGCGCCGTGAATATCTCGACGAGACCGGTGGCCGATATGTGCACGTGCTCGCCGACGGTGACATCCACACCTCCGGCGATCTGGCCAAGGCCATCGCCTGCGGCGCCGACGCGGTGCTGCTGGGCACCCCGTTGGCCGCGGCCGAGGAGGCACTCGGCGGAGGCTGGTTCTGGCCGGCCGCCGCCGCCCACCCGTCGCTGCCGCGCGGATCGGCGCTCCAGGTTGTCGAGGGCGAGCGGCCGTCCCTCCACCAGGTGCTCAACGGCCCGTCCGACGATCCGTTCGGCACCCTCAACCTTGTCGGCGGCCTACGGCGCGCGATGGCCAAGGCCGGCTACTGCGATCTCAAGGAATTCCAGAAGGTGGGGTTGACCGTTGGCAGCTGAACCCGACTATGACGTCCTGGTCATCGGCTCCGGCTTCGGCGGCAGCGTCAGTGCGCTGCGGCTGACCGAGAAGGGCTATCGCGTCGGGGTGCTGGAGGCGGGCCGCCGCTTCGCCGATCACGAATTCGCCAAGACCTCATGGCGGCTGCGGGAGTTCCTGTGGGCGCCGATGCTCGGCTGCTACGGCATCCAGCGGATCCATCTGCTGCGCAATGTGATGATCCTGGCCGGGGCCGGCGTCGGCGGCGGTTCACTGAACTACGCCAACACCCTCTACATCCCGCCGGATCCGTTCTTCGACGACAAGCAGTGGTCCCACATCACCGACTGGCGTTCGGAACTGATGCCGCATTACGACCAGGCTCAGCGGATGCTCGGCGTCGTCAAGAACCCGACCTTCACCGACGCGGACCGGATCATGAAAGAGGTCGCCGACGAGATGGGCGTCGGCGACACCTACACCCCCACTCCGGTCGGGGTGTTCTTCGGTCCCGACGGTGAGAAGACTCCGGGCAGAACGGTGCCCGATCCTTACTTCGGTGGCGTCGGACCGGATCGCACCGGTTGCATCGAATGCGGCGAGTGCATGACCGGCTGCCGCCACGGAGCCAAGAACACCCTCGTCAAGAACTACCTCGGACTGGCTGAAAAGGCTGGGGCGCAAGTCATCCCGATGACCACGGTGACCAGCGTGCGTCAGGTCGCCGACGGCACATGGGAGATCGACACAGTGCGCACCGGCCGCTGGGTCCGCAAGCACAAGTCCACCTTCACCGCCGGTCACGTCATCCTGGCAGCCGGCACCTGGGGCACACAGAAGTTGTTGTTCTCGATGCGCGACACCGGCACGCTGACCGGTTTGTCCGACCGGCTCGGGGTGCTGACTCGCACCAACTCGGAATCCATCGTGGGCGCTGGGCGGTACCGCGCCTCCGGTGACCTGGACCTGACCCACGGGGTGGCCATCACCTCGTCGATCCACCCCACCCCGGACACCCATATCGAACCGTGCCGGTACGGCAAGGGGTCCAACGCGATGGGCCTGCTGCAGACCCTGATGACCGACGGTCCCGGACCCGGAGGCAGTGACGTGCCGCGCTGGAGGCAACTGCTGCGAGCCGCGGTCACCAATCCGCGCGGTGCCCTGAGGATGCTGTCGGTCCGGAAGTGGAGCGAGCGTTCGGTGATCTCGCTGGTCATGCAGCATCTGGACAACTCGATCACCACATTCACCACCAAGGGTCTGTTCGGCCGCCGGATGACCAGTAAGCAGGGCCACGGCGAACCGAACCCGACCTGGATCCCGGTCGGCAACCAGGTGACCCGGCGGATCGCCGAGAAGATCGACGGCGTGGCCGCCGGCACCTGGGGGGAGATGTTCAACATCCCGCTCACCGCTCACTTCCTCGGCGGCGCGGCGATCGGGGACAGCCCCGACAACGGTGTGATCGACCCCTACCACCGGGTCTATGGATACCCCTCGCTGTATGTCGTTGACGGCGCGGCCATTTCGGCGAACCTCGGCGTCAACCCGTCGCTGTCCATCACCGCGCAGGCCGAACGGGCAGCCTCAATGTGGCCCAACAAGGGGGAGCGGGACCAGCGCCCGGCCCAAGGGCAGCCCTATCAGCGCCTGAATCCGATCGCTCCGAAGTTGCCGGTGGTGCCCCCGCAGGCGCCCGGTGGCCTGCGATTGTCGATCACACCGGTGAACACTCGTCGGCGCGAGACCGCGCCGCGGTGACGCCGATGGTTCGCCCTTAGACTGTGCCGGTGGAATCGGTGCACTCAGGATCGCCTCGCCCCGTCCTGGTGGTCGACTTCGGCGCCCAGTACGCCCAGTTGATCGCTCGCCGCGTCCGGGAGGCCCGGGTGTTCTCCGAGGTGATCCCGCACACCGCAACGGTGGAGGAGATCAAGGCCAAGGATCCGCAGGCGATCGTGCTCTCGGGCGGTCCGGCCAGTGTGTACGCCGACGGCGCTCCTCAACTCGATCCTGCGGTGTTCGACCTCGGTGTGCCGGTGTTCGGAATCTGCTACGGATTCCAGGCCATGGCTCAGGCCCTCGGCGGAACCGTGGCCCGCACCGGGACCAGCGAGTACGGCCGCACTGATCTGAATGTGGTTGGCGGTGAACTGCATTCGGGTCTGCCGGCCACCCAGCCGGTGTGGATGAGCCACGGTGACGCGGTCACCTCCGCGCCGTCCGGTTTCGATGTGGTCGCCAACAGTGCGGGCGCCCCGGTTGCGGCGTTCGAGGATCGGTCCCGCCGCCTAGCCGGTGTGCAGTACCACCCCGAGGTCATCCACAGCCCGCACGGGCAGCAGATCCTGAGCCGGTTCCTGCACGACTTCGCCGGCATCGGCGCCTCCTGGACCCCGGCCAATATCGCCGACTCGCTCATCGACGCGGTTCGCGAGCAGATCGGCGACGGGTATGCCATCTGCGGCCTGAGCGGGGGAGTCGACTCCGCCGTCGCCGCCGCACTGGTGCAGCGCGCCATCGGTGACCGGCTGACATGTGTGTTCGTCGACCACGGTCTGCTGCGAGCCGGTGAACGCGAACAGGTGCAACGGGACTTCGTGGCGGCCACCGGCGCCCGGCTGGTGACGGTCGATGCCGAGGCTCGCTTTCTCGAGGCGCTCTCGGGTGTGAGTAATCCGGAGGGCAAGCGAAAGATCATCGGCCGGGAATTCATCCGCTGTTTCGAGGGTGCTGTCCGGGATCTGCTGGCCGACAAGGACTCTCATGGCCAGCACGTCGAGTACCTTGTGCAGGGCACGCTGTATCCCGATGTCGTGGAGTCCGGTGGCGGCACCGGGACGGCCAATATCAAGAGCCACCACAACGTCGGCGGTCTGCCGCCGGACCTGAAGTTCTCACTCGTCGAACCGTTGCGGCTGCTGTTCAAGGACGAGGTGCGTGCGGTCGGCCGTGAACTCGGACTGCCCGAGGAGATCGTTGCCCGCCAACCGTTCCCGGGTCCGGGACTGGGTATCCGGATCGTCGGTGAGGTCACCGGCGAACGTCTGGACACACTGCGCCGTGCCGATCTGATCGCGCGTGAGGAACTCACCTCGGCCGGCCTGGACAACCAGATCTGGCAGTGCCCGGTGGTGCTGCTCGCCGACGTTCGGTCGGTGGGTGTGCAGGGCGACGGACGCACCTATGGCCACCCGATCGTGCTGCGTCCGGTTTCCAGCGAGGATGCCATGACCGCCGACTGGACCCGGGTTCCCTACGAGGTTCTCGAACGCATCTCGACCCGGATCACCAATGAGGTTCCCGAGGTCAACCGGGTGGTGCTGGACGTGACCAGCAAGCCGCCGGGCACCATCGAGTGGGAATAATCCTGTCGGTCTATCGAGCGTCAAGTCCTTGAGGCAGCAGCGATTTCGTCGATCGACGCATCCAGCACCGCATCGAAATCATGCTCACTCTGCTGTGCGGTCAGCCCCTCGGTGAGCGCGCGGGAGAAACTGGCGATCATTCCGTGGTTACGGGACAGCCGCTGACAGGCTTCGGCACGGGTATAGCCGCCCGACAGCGCCAGCACCCGCATCACCCGTGGATCGGTGACCAGATCCCGGTACAGGTCGTCAGTGTCGGGCAGGGTGAGCTTGAGCATCACCTGCTGCCCTGTTCGGAGGGTGCCGAGGCGGTCGATGATCGCCGACAGCAACTGTTCCTCGGCTGCCGCCTTATCGGGGGAGTGGATGTCGATCTCGGGTTCGATGATCGGCACCAGGCCGGCACCAAGAATCCGTTGCGCCACATCGAACTGCTGATCAGCCACAGCGTCGATACCCTTGCCGGGCAGCGTGATCACCGAACGCATCTTGGTGCCGAAGATGCCCTTGCCGACCGCCCGATGCAGTAACGCATCCAGACCGGCGATCGGCTTCATCAGTTGCGCGCCGTCGGCTTCGGCGGCAAGTCCCTTGTCCACCTTGAGGATCGGGACGACGTTCTTGACGTTCCACAGATAGTCGGCGGCCGGCCGGCCTTCGATCTCGCGGTCCATGGTGTCCTCGAACAGGATCGTGGCGATGATCCGATCCCCATTGAAGGCGGGACTGGTGATGATCCGGGTCCGCATCTGATGGACCAGATCGAACATCTGCTCATCGCCGGAGTAGGCGTCCTCGGGAATTCCGTACAACCGCAACGCCTTGGGGGTGCTGCCGCCACTCTGGTCGAGTGCGGCCACGAAGCCCGACCCATGGGCGACCTTCTCGGCCTGTTCGGTGTTCATACCGGCCATGTTTCCACCCCTTGACGCTGTCAGGGGGCCGGTGTTTACTCCTGTATCGAACATATATTCGAAAACAGTGACGTCGAGGGCGCCAGGAGGTGAGCCATGACTACGTCGGCTGCTCTCAGTCTCGACCGCGCTGAGCAGCTACAACAGCTTCGCCGTCAGATCGCGGCGGTCTCCGGGAAGGTGGGCGCCGGCCGGTCGCCCAACGGCTCCGTGCAGGAGGCCGTGCCGGCCTCGGAATCTTTGCTGCCGGTACCCGAATCCCTGGCCGGCCTGCTTCCCGCCGGGTTGCCCAGGGGCGCCGTCGCGGTGCTGTCCGGGGCCCGGTCGGTACCGGTCGGCATGGCCGCCGCGGTGACGGCGGCCGGCGGGCACGTGGCCGTCGTCGGCGTCCCCGATTTCGGCCTGCTCGCCGCCGCGGAGATGGGGGCCGACCTGAGCCGACTGGCGGTCATCCCCAATCCGGGCACCGATCCGGTCGAGGTGGCCGCGGTGCTGATGGACGGGATGGATCTGGTGGTGCTCGGTCTTGGCGGGCGCTGTGTTCCGATGACCCGTGCGCGGGCGGTGGTGGCCAGGGCCCGGCAACGTGGCTGCACTCTGGTGGTGATCCAGGGCGACTGGCAAGGGGCCTCGCTGCGGATGGATGCCCGGGTACGCGGTTACCGGGTCACCGCCGGTCCGGGTTTCGGCCGGATCGGCGGTGTCGAGGTGTCGGTTCGCCTCCGATGACCCGGGCGATGGCCATCTGGTGCATGGACTGGCCGGCTGTGGCGGCGGCGGCAGCGGCCGGTCTGCCGGCCACCGCGCAGATCGCGGTCACCTACGCCAACCGGGTGGTGGCGTGCTCGGCCGCGGCCCGGGCTGCCGGTGTTCGGCGTGGTCTGCGGCGACGTGAGGCCCAGGCACGTTGTCCGCAGGTGCATGTCGCCGTCGCCGACCCGACTCGCGATGCCCGGTTCTTCGAGGGCGTGATGGCGGCGGTGGACGATGTGGCGCCCCGGGCCGAAGTGCTGCGCCCAGGTCTGTTGGTGCTGCCGGTGCGGGGCACGGCCCGCTATTTCGGTTCCGAAGAGTCTGCCGCGCAACGGCTGGTGGACGCCGTCGCAGCAGCCGGTGCCGAATGTCAGGTGGGGATCGCCGACGAGTTGTCCACCGCGGTCTTCGCCGCCCGGGCCGGCTGGGTGGTGGAGCCCGGCGGTGATGCGAGGTTCCTCTCCGGACTATCGATCCGGCAGCTGTCCACTGAGCCGAGTCTGTCCGGTCCGGGACGGGCTGAACTAGCGGATCTGTTGTGGCGCTTGGGAATCCGAACCTTCGGTCAGTTCGCCGATTTGCCTCGTGGGGATGTGGTCTCCCGGTTCGGCCCGGACGCGCTGGTGGCGCACCGGATGGTTCGCGGCGAGCCGGGGCGTGCCCCGAGCGGACGGGAGTTGCCGCCGGAACTCGACGCGGTGCTGAACTGCGATCCGCCGATCGACCGGGTCGATGCCGCTGCGTTCGCCGGACGGACCCTGGCCGCCGCTCTGCACCGCAGCCTGGAGGCCGCCGGTGTGGGATGCACCCGGCTCGCCATCCACGCCGTCACCGCCGGCGGGGGCGAGTGCAGCCGGGTATGGCGTTGTGCCGAACCGCTGACCGAGGACTCCACCGCCGATCGGGTGCGCTGGCAGCTCGATGGTTGGCTCGCCTCCCGGCGGGCAGGACCACAGCGGCCGGGGAATGGACACGGCCGAGAGTCCGACCGGCCCACCGGCCCGGTGACGATGCTGCGGTTGCAGCCGGTGGAAGTCGTGTCGGCCGAGGCGTTGCAGTTACCGCTGTGGGGCGGTCTCGGTGAGGAGGACCGGATGCGGGCCCGTCGTGCACTGGTCAGAGTTCAGGGTCTGCTCGGACAGGAGGCGGTGCAGATCCCGGTGCTCAGTGGTGGTCGCGGGCCCGCCGAACGAATCACCCTGACTCCGCTCGGTGACGAACCGGTCCCCGTGGCCGAGCCGGCCCGGCCCTGGCCCGGTCAGCTGCCGTCGCCGTCGCCGACGGTGCTTCGGGATGAACCGGTGGAACTGCTTGACGCACAGGGTGATCCGGTGCGGGTAACCGCTCGCGGATTGTTCAGCGCCGACCCCGTCCGGCTCGACGGTTCGACGCTGAGATGGTGGACCGGTCCGTGGGCGGTGGACGAACGCTGGTGGGAGGACGGCGCGTCCGGTCGCACCGCCAGAGCGCAGGTGCTCGTCAGTGGTGAACCGCCGAAGGCTTTACTGCTGTGCTACCGGCGACGGCGCTGGTACCTGGAGGGCGCCTATGAATGAGCATCCGGATCGGCGGCGGCGAGCCGGTCGCGGAACCAATCCGGCCATGGGCGCTTCTCGAAAGTCGTCGCGTCCACGCAGACGTGGACCATCGTCGCCTCGGCGATCACCTCATCGCCTCTGCCGATCACGAAGCGACTGCTCAGCGAGGTGTTTCCCGGGGTATCGATATAGACCCGCACCATCAACTCGTCGTCGAACCGGGCCGGCGCACGGAACTGCAACTCGGCCGCGGCCACCACCAGGTCGATACCGTTGTCGATCAGACCTTGATAGCCCCCGACATGCTCACGTAGCGCCTCGGTGTGCGCCATGTCGGTCCAGGTCAGGTAGTGACCGTTGAAAACCCGGCCCTGCATATCGCATTCGGCGTAGCGCACCCTCAGTGGCATCGCCGAACGTGCGACGCCGCTCACTCCTGGTCGGGTGAGAAGTTGGTGATCCCGTCCCAGTTCACCAGCGTCCAGCCGTCATACGGATTGCCGGACACCACTACCTGCGCGGTGTTGGGCAACGGGTGGTCGGTCAGCAGACTGTTCTTGCCGTTGCGCGAGTTGAGCAGAGTCCACATCATGATCGCCAGTCCACTGGAGAAGGCGACCGGCTTGTCCTCGCCGCTGTCGTAGATCTTCTGCACCGCCGAGGTGAACGCCCCGTTGAACTGGTTGCCGTTGACCGAACCGGGGATGCCGAACCGGCGATCACCCTTGAGCCAGCCCTGCGGTCCCAGCAGCAGGGTGCTCGAGGTGTCCGAGATCGGGAAGTCCTCGAACCAGCCCGCTGAGATCTCATTGAGGCCCGGCAGCACGGTCACCTGCTCGCCGAGCGCCTTGGCCATCGGTGCGGCGGTCTGCTGGGTGCGGATCATCTGCGAGGCGTAGACACCGTCGTACTTGTTGCCGGACAACTTGTTCGCCAGCGTCGCGGCCTGCTCCTGGCCGGCCGGTGTCAGAGGCAGCCCGGGCACGACGGTGGAAGCGACGTTCGCCGCGTTGGACTCGGACTCCGCATGCCGGATGAACGTCAGGGTGATGTTGCGCTGTCCTGCCGAGGTGCTGGAGCCGCAGGCGGCGAGCAGGACCGCGGTCAAGGTCGTGACGACGGCAGCGCGGAGGTATCGGGCTCCAGATGCGTTCATGGAGATAAGGGTGCACTCTCGATCGCCTCGGCGTAGGGGAATTCCGCCACGAGTGCGACGATGAGGCCATGGCAATCGACCCATCGGCCATCGGAGCGGTGACCGAACCGCGGCTCTACGAGTGGACCGACCGCGACACCCTGCTCTACGCGCTGGGCGTCGGCGCCGGCACCGGGGATCTGGCCTTCACCACCGAAAACAGTCATGAGATTCCGCAACAGGTGCTGCCCACCTTCGCGGTCATCTGCTGTATGGGCTTTGCGGCCGCCCCGCTGGTCGGCTCGTTCAACTGGGGCAAGCTGCTGCACGGCTCCCAGGAGATCCGGCTGTCGGCCCCGCTGCCGGCCGCCGGGGCGCTGTCGGTGGTCGCCGAGGTGGCCGATATCCAGGACAAGGGCGAGGGCAAGAACGCCATCATCATGTTGCGCGCCCGGGGCAGTGACCCGGCCAGCGGGGTGCAGATCGCCGAGACGCTGACCACTCTCGTGATCCGCGGCGACGGCGGGTTCGGTGGTCAGCCGGGCCGGCGTGCGGCAGCCCCGGAGTTCCCCGACCGCGAACCCGATGCCCGGATCGCCCTGCCGACCCGGGAGGACCAGGCTCTGCTCTATCGCCTGTCAGGCGACCGCAACCCGTTGCACAGCGATCCGTGGTTCGCCCGCGAGATGGCGGGTTTCGAGAAGCCGATCCTGCACGGGTTGTGCACCTACGGTTTCGCGGGCCGGGCACTGTTGGCCGAACTGGCCGGGGGCGAGGCGGCCAAGCTCACCGCGATGAGCGCACGGTTCTCCTCGCCGGTGTTTCCCGGTGAGACACTGACCACCTCGATCTGGCGTACGGCGCCCGGCAAGGCGCTCTACCGGACCGAAGCCAGCGGACCCGACGGTGCGACGACCCGAGTCGTACTCGACGACGGCGTCGCCGAATACAGCGACTAGCCGAAAACGCCGACTGGTCAGGCCACCACTCCGCCGACCAGATGGCCGATGGCGAAGGTGATCGCCATCGCCATCGCCCCGCCGATCACCACCCGTTGCGTGGCGCGCACCGGGTTGGCGCCGCCGAGACGCGCGCTGATCCAGCCGGTGATCGCCAGCGCGATGAGCACTGCGACGAAGGTGACCGGGATCCGGATGTTCGGCGGCAGCAGGATCGTCAGCAACGGCAGCAGCGCGCCTACGGTGAATGCCAGTGCCGATGACCCGGCGGCATGCCACGGGTTGGTCAGCTCGTGTGGATCGATCCCGAGCTCGATGTCGATGTGCGCGGCGAAAGCGTCGTGCGCGGTCAGTTCCTCGGCGACCGTGCGGGCGGTCTGCGGGGAGAGGCCCTTGGCCTCATATAAGCCGATCAGTTCACGGAGTTCGGCCTCCGGCTGCTCGACGAGCTCTCGGCGCTCCTTGTCCAGCAGCGCCTGCTCGGTGTCCCGCTGGGTGCTCACCGACACGTACTCACCGAGTGCCATCGACAGCGCCCCGGCCGCCAGACCGGCGATACCGGCGGTCAGGATCGGGCTGCGCTCGACGGTCGCGGCGGCCACGCCGACGACGATGCCGGCGATCGACACGATGCCGTCGTTGGCGCCGAGCACACCGGCGCGCAACCAGTTCAGCTTGCTGTTGATCGCACCGACGTGCGGTTCTGCCTTGTGCGTTTCAGAGCTCACGCGCTTGAGCCTAGAGCCTCGGACCGACCTCTGGTGTATCGAACAAATGTTCGATACCATCGCCGGGTGGGATGGAGCGACGGGCCGCCTACCTGGGCCGAGATGGAGCGGGTGCTCAACAGCCGGCCGCCGCTCGCCGAACCCGTCGCCGACGGCAGCGACAGTCCGGCGTGGTCCCGCAAGCGGCCCGGTTACCGGCCGCCGGAAACCGGCCGCCGCCATTCGGCCTCGCCTTCGGGGATCCGTTACGCCGAGTTGCACGCCCATTCGGCCTACAGCTTCCTCGACGGGGCCAGCACCCCCGAGGAACTGGTGGAGGAGGCCGCCCGGCTGGATCTGCGTGCCATCGCGCTGACCGATCACGACGGGCTCTACGGGGTGGTGCGCTTCGCCGAGGCGGCCACCGAACTCGGCATGCCGACCGTCTTCGGCGCCGAACTGTCGTTGTCCAACACACCGCGGACC
>CAYFMA010000069.1:3510-19203 GCA_964344085.1 uncultured Mycobacterium sp. | reverse complement strand
TCGGGGCCGCGACCGGCTCAGCCTTCGGGGCAGCGGGCTTGACGGCCGGCGGTGCGGCTGCCGCGAGCTTGGCCGCGGTGCCCTTCTCCGGCAGGGTCAGCGTGCCGCGGTCCAGTGAGCCCAGCAGCAGCTGAGCCACGTCGACGACCTCGACCTCCTCGGCCTTGCCGCGGTCTCCCACACCGTCGGTGAGCATGACGCGGCAGAACGGGCAGCCGGTCGCGATGGTCGTTGCATCCAGCGTCAGCGCCTCGTCCACGCGGTTGTGGTTGATGCGCTCACCTAGATGCTCTTCCATCCACATCCGCGCACCGCCGGCGCCGCAGCAGAAACCGCGCTCGGCATGCCGCGGCATCTCGGTCAGCGTCGCTCCGGCGGCTCCGATCAGCTCGCGCGGCGCCTCGTAGACCTTGTTGTGCCGGCCGAGGTAGCACGGGTCGTGGTAGGTCAGCGTGCCGTTGGCGCCCGCACTCTGAACCGGGATCAGCTTCTTGTCGCGCACCAGACGGTTAAGCAACTGGGTGTGGTGCACCACGGTGTAGCTGCCGCCGACCTGGGGGTACTCCCGGCCCAGCGTGTTGAAGCAGTGCGGGCAGGTGACGACGACCTTGCGGTCGCCCCGCCCGACGCCCTCGAACAGGTCGTTGAGGGTCTCCACATTCTGAGATGCCAACTGCTGGAACAGGAATTCGTTACCCGAGCGGCGCGCGGAGTCGCCGGTGCAGGTCTCACCGTCGCCGAGCACCAGGAACTTCACCCCGGCCGCGGCGAGCAGTTCGGCGACCGCCTTGGTGGTCTTCTTGGCGCGGTCGTCCAGCGCCCCGGCGCAGCCGACCCAGAACAGGTACTCGAAGCCGGCGAAGCTGTCGACGTCCTTGCCGTAGACCGGCACGTCGAAGTTCACCTCGTCGATCCAGGTGGTCCGCTCCTTGGCGTTCTGGCCCCACGGATTGCCCTTGGTCTCGAGGTTCTTGTAGAGGCCGGCGAGTTCGGACGGGAACTCCGACTCCATCATCACCTGGTAGCGGCGCATGTCGACGATGTGGTCGATGTGTTCGATGTCCACCGGGCACTGCTCGACGCAGGCGCCGCAGGTGGTGCACGACCACAGCACATCGGGATCGATCACGCCGAGCGCGGCGGCGTCACCGACGAGCGGACGGGTGGCCTGCAGCGGAGAATCCGCCGGCACCCGGCCGAAGCCGGACTCCGGTACCGAGTGTGGGTCATGGCTGAGTTCCAGACCGCCTTCGGTGTCGGCCAGGACATCGGTTGCAGTGTCCTTCTGTCCGAAGATGTAAGGGGCCTTTGCGAAGAGGTGATCGCGCAGATCCATGATGACGAGTTTGGGGGACAACGGTTTTGAGGTATTCCACGCCGGGCACTGCGACTGGCAGCGGCCGCACTCGGTGCACGTGGTGAAGTCGAGGTAGCCCTTCCAGGTGAAGTCCTCGATCTTGCCGCGGCCGAAGACTGAGTCCTCGGCGGGATCCTCGAAGTTGATATAAGAGCCCTTGGATTCCATCGGCAGCAATGGGCCCAGCGCATTGGGCAGACGCTTGAAGGTGACGTTCAGCGGGGCCAGGCCGATGTGAAGGTGCTTGGAGTGCAACACGATCAGCAGGAACACCAGCATGACGCCGATGTGCAGCAGCAGCGCCACCGTCTCGATGATCTCGGTGGCGGTGTGTCCCAGCGGGCTGAGCAGGGCGCCGATCGCATGGGAGAAGAACGCCGACTTTCCGTAGGGCAGATTTCCGTTGGCCACCGCGGCGCCGCGGAACAGTGCGTAGGTCCAGATGACGTTGAAGATCATGACGAGGATCAGCCACGCGCCGCCGGTGTGCGATCCGTAGAACCGCGACGCACGGCCGTACTCCTTGGGCTCGGACCGCAGCCGGATGATCGCGAAGGTGATGATGCCGAGCAGCACCGCGACGGCGAAGAAGTCCTGCAGGAAGCCGAGAAGGCCCCACTTGCCGATGATCGGAATGTGGAACTTGGGATCGAACAGCACCCCGTAGGCCTCGAGGTAGACCGAGGCCAGGATGAAGAAGCCCCACATGGTGAAGAAGTGGGCGATGCCGGGGACCGACCAGCGCAGCAGCCGGGTCTGGCCGAACACCTCTTTGATCTGATTGCCGATCCGCTCGCCGAGGTGGTTCTTGCGGCCGCGCTCATCGGCGGTCGGCTGTCCGGACTGGATCAGCTTGGTCAGCCACAGCACCCGCTTCACGGCGAGCGCTCCGACGATGGCGGTCATGGCCAGGCCGATGATCAGCCGGATGAGCGTCTGCGTTTCCACGACTTCCCTCTCACGTAAGAGCGGCAACTCAGGCCATGTTACCCGTGGGTAACTTAAATCTGTGTGTCACGTCATCGTCGCACCGGACGTCCCGGCACCGCGGGTTAGGTACGCCTAACCTGTCCCTGCCGGCGCCGGCCGCGTCGTGGGCAGCACGGCCGGGGTGGTGACGACCGCCTGAGTGGTCACCGGGGCCACTGTCGTCGTGATCGGCGCCACGGTTGTGGTGATCGGCGCCGCCGTCGACGTGGTGGTCGGCGGAGCGACGGTCGTGGTGGTCGTCGGGGGCTGCGTCGTGGTGGTCGTCGGCGGCTGGGTCGTTGTGGTGGTCGTCGTCGTTGTCGTGGTCGGCGTGGTGGTGGTCGTGGTGGTCGTCGTTGTGGTTGTCGTTGTCGTTGTCGTTGTCGTGGTCGGCGTGGTGGTGGTCGTGGTGGTCGTCGCCGGTTCCGTGGTCGATGTCGTCGTCGGCGCCGGGGTCACCGTCGACACCGTCTGCTCGCCGTTGGTACCGGTGACCGTGATGGTCTGCGGTACCGGGGGATTCGGATTCGCCGTGCCGGGATCCTCACCGGGCTTGGTGACCCGGGTGGTGGTGGTCGTGGGGGTGCTATCGCTGCCCGTCAGGGTGATCGCGAGTCCGCCGACGGCAAGCGCCGCGACCCCCGCAGCGATCCCGAACAGAAGTGCCGGCTGGCGATACCAGTCCAGCGGCGGCGATGTGACGGCCTCGGTGGCCGCGGTTCCTGATGCGGCAGTGTCGAATTCACTCACCGGTGTTCCGCCGGTCTGCGGCGGCAGGACCGCGGCACCGGTGTAGGGGACGTAGTCCTCGCCCTCGTAGGGGACGGGCTCCCCGGTGGCGGGGTCGTCCTGGGACCAGGCCAGCGCGCGGAACGTCGCAGACGGGGAACCGTCGGACGCTGATTCGGTGACCGCGGAGCCGGCCGCGCCGGCCGCCCACGCCGCGGGAGCCATGCTGGTCGGCGCGTCGGCGGGAGTCACTGCTATGCCGGTTCGGGAGTCCGAGGTTGCATCCCGCTGTGCGATCAGGGCGGCACCGGTCGCCGACACCATCTCGGGTGCGGCGGTGGTGATCACGGGTACCCGCAGTGCCTCCGACAGTTGTCGGGTGACGAACGGAATCGAGGCGCCGCCACCGACGATCGCAACCGCCGAAAGGCTGGCCGCCGGAATCCGATTGCTCTCCAACGCGTCTCCGAGGGCGTCGAGGAAGCCGGCGAACGGAGGCTCCACGAGCGTCTCGAGTTCACCACGGCTCAGCTGGACGCCGGAGGGGTATCCGACCAGATCGGCGCTGAGTTCCACAGTGGCTTCCGAGGACAGCCGCTCCTTGGCGAGTCGGCATTCCTCCCGCAGCCCCTCGAGAGAGGCGATGGTGCTCGTACCGGCCACGTCGCCCTGACGGGCTTGGCCGATCCCGGCGAGAACGTGATCGAGCAGGGCTTGGTCTATCCGGTCTCCGGCGAACTCGCTGACGCGGATGGTCTGGCCGATGGGGGCCATACCCGTTCCGGCGTCGACGAAGGTGATCGATGATCCGCTGGCGCCGAAATCACACAGCGCCACAACGCCGTTGGTGGGCAGTCCGGGTTGTTGCTGCAGCGCGGTCAGTGCCGCGGTGGCATCCGAAACGATCAGCGGCGCAACCCCGCCGGGAGACAGTGTCGGGTTGGTGCGCAACGCCCCGCGCAGCGCACCGACCGCCGCGGGTCCCCAATGCGCGGGCACCGCCACGACGGTGGTCGGCGCTCCGCCGTCGTCGACGGTCCGGGCCGTGGCATCGAGAGCGGCCGTCACCAGATCCTCGCCACGATAGGGAGACCCGTCCGAAGTCACCAGTGGCATCTGATCGCCGACCCGCTCCACGAAGCCGCGAACCGTCAGGCCGGTGGCGGTCAGATCAGGCTTCGTCAGTTCGGGATTCTGCGCAGGCGTTCCGACCTCGGCCGGGTGGTCGTGCCACATCGTCAGGATCGACCGACGGGTGACGGGCTGACGTCCGAGTCGGGCGGCGACGAGGTTGGTGGTTCCGATGGAGAGCCCCAGCGCATCGCTCACTTCGCTTTTCCCTTCTCGCGGCGCCTCCACACCCTATCGGCGCGGAGCCCTACTGCCCGGGTGGCTGATACAGCGTCGGCGAGGGGAATGTCGGAATCGTCGGCCACAGGCGCTTGGTGGTGGTCTCGGTGACCGTGGTGACCGAGGTGCTGATCGTCGTCGTCGTCGACGGCGTGGGCGCCGCGGTCGTCATAGTCGTCGTAGTCGTCGTGGTGACCGGAGCGGTGGTGGTGGGCGTCACGGTGATGGTCGACGGTGCCGTCGGAGACTCGGTGATCGTCTCAGTGCTCGGTGCGGGCGCCGGTGCGACGGACTGCGTGGTGCTCGGCGCCGCCGAGGATGAGGACGCAGACGGGCTCGAGGTCGTGCTCGTTCCAGCCGGGGACGTCGAGCCCGAGCCGACGAATTTCACCACCGCGTACACCAGCAGGGCCAGGATCGCGGCGCTCAGTACGCCGAGACCGATCAGCGCAGCGGGCTTCTGGTGCCACGGGGTGGGGGGAGGAGGGGCTGTGTGGCCGTAGCCTGCCGGAACGGCCGGCTGAACCGGATTGGCGTACTCGCTGTAGGCCTCACCACTGGTTCCGCCGTAGTTGGCGTACTGTGTCGGATCGCTCTCGGAGTAGTCACTCGGTTCGTCGTTGCGCGCCACGCGCACCGATGCTAGTCGGCTACTTGAACTGCGACATGACCTCGGTGGCGAACAGTTCCAGATGGTCGAGATCCGAGAGGTCCAAGACCTGTAGATAGACCCGCTGAACGCCGGCGTCGATGAAAGGCGCGAGCCGGTCGGCGATCTCGGCCGGCGTGCCGACCAGTGGGGTGTTCTCCCGTAACTCGGCGACTTCTCGCCTGATTGCCTTGGCTCGCCGGGCGATCTCGGCGTCGTTGCGGCCCGCGCACACCACGAATGCGGCGGAATAGGTGATGTCGTCGGCAGGACGGCCGATCTGTTGGGCAGCGGCACGCACCCGGCCGAACTGGGTTGTGAGGAAGTCCAGTCCGACGAAAGCGACGTTGAACTCCGCGGCGAAGCGCGCCGCCAGGGCCGGGGTCCGCTTGGCGCCACCGCCGCCGATGATGATCGGCGGGTGCGGACGCTGGACGGGTTTGGGCAGTGCGGGGGAGTCGGATACCACGTAGTAGGTGCCTGCGTAGTCATAGGTGGCCGGCGCCGTCCACAGGCCGGTGATCATTTCGAGCTGTTCTTCAAGCCGGGTGAACCGCTCGCCGAGTCCCGGAAACGGAATCCCGTAGGCACGATGCTCGTCCTCGAACCAGCCGGCACCGATTCCGAACTCGACCCGTCCGCCGCTCATCGCATCGACCTCGGCGACCGAGATGGCCAGCGGCCCGGGGTGCCGGAAGGTCGCCGATGTGACCAGGGTGCCCAGCCGGATCGTCGACGTCTCCCGGGCGAGTCCGGCCAACGTGATCCACGAGTCGGTGGGGCCGGGTAGGCCCTCGACGTTCATCGCGAGGTAGTGATCGGAGCGGAAGAACGCCGAAAACCCCAGTGATTCAGCGGCTTTGGCGACAGAAAGCTGATCGTCGTAGGTGGCGCCCTGCTGAGGCTCGACGAAAACCCGGAAATCCATGGACTCAGCCTACGACGCTAGAAGAAAGTGGCACCTTCGGTGTTGACGGACATGCCGTGGCCGGTCACGTCGTTGGTGAATCGGGTTCCGGTGGCGTCGGCCTCGATGGTCCAGCCGAGCGCGTGATAGGTCGCGTAGTCGATCCCGGTGGTCGGAATGGCTCCGAGGTTGCCGAGCACCCAGCGGTTGCCGCCGTCGGCCGTCACCTCGACACCGTTGGCGGGTTGCCCCTCCACCGACGGGCTGGCGGTGAACTCCGATTCGCAGGAGACCTTTTCCGCCGAAATCTGGCAGCGGGTCTTGCCGGACTTGGTCTCGATGTAGACGTACCCGGTTTCGCTGGGCTGGAGATCCCCACTGCCCGACGGCGGCAACGGGACCGGAGTGGGCATCGTCGGACTGGTTCGCGGGAAATCCGGTTCGGTGCCCGTGCCGCAACCCGGGCAACTGGCCACCCCGTCGACGGTCGACGTGCATCCTGATGCCGCGGCGCCGGCGGCCAGCAGCCACGCGACCGCCAGGCCGGCCCTCAGCAAACGGGACATACCCATTCGTTCAGGGTACGCATGAAGTAACTGGAGTGACGCGAGTGACTCGCGGGTGTCAGTTCACCGAGACGTTGACGGTGAACACCCAACCATCCTTCTCGCCACCGGGCCAGGGCCGGCCGTAGGTGGTGGAGACGGTGGTCTGCCCGCGGCCGGTGGTCTGCAGCATCCAGACCTCCCGGCCCGGTGCCCCGGGCCGGTCCGCGGCCGGAGCGATGGTCTCGTGTCCGGTCTGGGTGATCACCTTGGGATCGGAGATCAGCATCTTGTCCTCCCACTGGTAGCCGGTGGAGGCATTGGAGCCCAGGCTCACCTGGAGGTTGTCACCGAGGTTCAGGCTTACGCTGCGACTGATCTGTCTCTGGTTCAACAGATCGTCATAGGAGATCTCGATCGTCGTGGTCTGCGGCCCCTGGGACTTCGGCGCTTCGGTCTTGCCCGCGCATCCGACCAGTGCGGTCGCGGTGAGGGTCAGCGCTGCCAAGAGAGAAGTACGACGGTTCATCATCGGTTCCTTTCGAAGGGCCTGAATTGGCGGGTTCGCCTGAGGTACGACAGCACCCGCCACACCGGGACGGGTTGCGGCCAGTCGTCGGCACGGAAATAAGCATCCGATCCACCGTCGACGAAAACGATACTGCCGCAAAGGAAATCAGCCGCCGGCGACAGCATGAACACCACCCAGTCTGCCAGTGCTCCGGCATCGCCGAATCCACCGATCGGCACCGGGAACCGGTGGATGTGCTCGGCCTCGGCCGGGGTGGCCAGCTGTCGTTCCAGCATGGGAGTCATGATCGCCCCCGGGGCCAGCGCGTTGAGCCGGATGCCGGCGCCGGCCCAGCCGGCGGTCACCGCATGACGGCGTACCCAATGGCTGACGGCGATCTTGGACGCGGCGTATGCCATCGGCGGCGCGTTGCGTCCGAAGATCCGGTAGGCGCGCAACGCCTTCTCCGGTTCGCCGGCCAGCAGGGCACGGACGGCCCGGTGTGGCACAGCCGGAACCGTGGTCGTCGAGTTACTGGAGAACACCACGACTTTCGCCGAACCTGTGGCCGCCAGTGCCGGGCGCCAGGCCTGTAGGAGTTCGACCACACCGAAGTAGTTGACCTCGGTGATCATCCGCTCGGCACCCGGCGTGGGACCCAGTCCGGCCGCGAGCACCGCGCCGTCGAGCCTTCCGCCGCAGGCTTCCAGCACGGCATCGGCGGCGGTCCGCCGGGCCGCGGCGTTCGACAGGTCCGCGATGATGTCGGCGTCTTTGATATCGACCCGGAACACGGTGTGGCCCAGCTCCTGCAGCCGTTCGGCCACCGCGTTGCCCATCCCCGATGCGGAACCGGTCACCGCATAGCTGCCCACGTTGCCAGTATGGCCCAACCGAAGCGGCTATCGTCCGAGCGTATGGGTTTCGACGTCAACAGTTTTCGGCTCGACGGGAAGGTCGCGGTGGTGACCGGGGCGGCGGCCGGGATCGGCCGGGCCGTCGCGGAACTGTTCGCCTCAGCCGGTGCATCGGTGACGGTGAGCGACCTCGACGGCTTGGCCGCGGAATCGGTTGCCGAGGCTATCGGTGCGTCCGACGGCAATGCGGTTTCAGTCGGATGTGACGTGACCCGCGAGGCTGACCTGGACGCTGTGGTCCGGATGTCGGTCAAGCACTTCGGCGGCGTGGACATTCTGGTCAACAACGCCGGCGGCGGTGGTCCGAAACCCTTCGACATGGCGGCAGCGGATTTCGAGTGGGCCTACCGGCTAAATGTGTTCTCGTTGTTCCGGCTGACCCAGTTGTGTGCTCCGCACATGCGGCAGCGCGGTGGCGGTGCGATCGTCAACATCAGTTCGATGGCCGGTCAGAACGCCAATTCGGACATGGCGTCATATGCGTCGTCCAAGGCCGCTGTTAACCATCTGACCCGAAACATCGCCTACGACCTCGGCCCGATGGGCATCCGCGTCAACGCGATAGCGCCCGGTGCGATCAAGACCCACGCTCTGTCGACCGTGCTGACCGCGGAGATCGAGGAGCGGATGCTGGCCAAGACGCCGCTGGGGCGCCTCGGTGCACCGGATGACATCGCGAACGCCGCGTTATTCCTGTGCGCACCGGCCTCCTCATGGATCAGCGGTCAGGTATTGACCGTCAGCGGTGGTGGCGTTCAAGAACTCGATTAGGAGGAATGGCAATGACGTTCGACGCCTTCGCGGACTTCCGGATGAACGGACAGGTCGCCATCGTCACCGGCGGCGCGCAGAACATCGGCGCGGCCACCGCCCGGACCTTCTCCGGTGCCGGCGCTGATGTCGTGATCGCCGATCTCAACGGTGAGAAGGCCGCACAGACCGCCGAGGCGATCGCTGCCGATACCGGCGGACGGGTACTCGGTCTGGGCTGCGATGTGACCGACCCCGACGATGTCGCGAAGGTGGTCGGTGAAACGGTATCGGCCTTCGGCGGTGTCAGCACGCTGGTCAACAACGTGGGCTGGGGTCGCCCCTACGAGGATCCGCTGTCGATCCCCGTTGAGGACATGGTGGAGGCCTACAAGCTGAATTGCCTGTCCGCGTTGACGATGACGGCGGCATGCCGGCCCCATCTGCTCGAGGCCGACAACGCCAGCGTGATCAACTCGGGTTCGATGGTGGGAGTCTCCCCGGCCTTCGAGTTCCTCGCCTACTCGACGGCCAAGGCGGCACTGAACCATCTGATGCTGAGCCTGGCGCACTACTTCGCCAAACGGATCCGGATCAACTCGGTCGTCATCGGGACCGTGCTGACCTCTGGCTACGCCGACGTGGGCCTCGACGAGAAGATCCAGTACGCACTGGCGCACCCGAACAACCTGACCGGCCGCTCCGGCACTCCGCAGGACGTGGCCAACGCCTTCCTCTGGCTGGCATCCCGGGCCGGCAGCTGGGTCAGCGGTCAGACCATCCAGGTCGCCGGTGGTGGCGCCCGGGTGAAGATCCTCCCGAAATAGGTTGTGCTAGACCACGCTTCCGGCGCCGGACCCGGCGCCGGTACCCCAGAAGCCGTTCATCGGGACGGCGTACTTGTCGTTGTTGGTGAGGCTCGGCAGGCCGAGTGCCTCCTCGATCGTGCGTAGCAGGCTGTAGTGGTCGTAATGGGTCGCGTCGATGACGTTGCCCGACAGCATGCCGGCCGCGATCGCTCCCGGCGACGGGATGACGACGGTGACGACGTGGTTGCCCTCGTTGCCGAAGCCCAGTGACAGGTTGTTGTTGTCCTCGTCGAACGTGACGACCACGACCGACTTCTGCGTCGGGTCCTGCCACACGTTGGAGTTCGTGATCACCGGTACGTATTCCTGCAGGTATGCATCCAGGGCCGGCACGTTGTACTGGTGACGCGGATCGAGCTGGTTGAGGACGAACTTGAGCGTGCCGACCGGGAAGGTGGTCGGTCCCTCGCCGGCGGAGTTCTCATCGGCGGCGAACCAAGCGAAGTTCGGAGCGGTGGCAGTCGACTCCAGGTCGATGGCCATCTGCTCAATCGGCAGGATGTGTGCCGCGGCGTAGGCCGGATCGCCGGCGATCGACTGGAATGCCGGGAAGGGTGTCTCGTCGACGGCGTATTCACCGGAGCTCACCAGCGGGTCCGCGCCGGCTACCAGCCCTTGTGCGTAGGACCGCCACGTCAGGCCTGCGGCGTCGATGTTGGACACCAGGGTGGGATCCGTTGAGGTGATGCAGGCGTCTTTGCAGTTGTAGGTGATGTTGAAGCCGGTGCCGCCGACGATCGGGTAGTAGTTCGGCAGGCTGCCGTGGGTCAGCGCGTAGTAGTTGTCGGCGAACCCGAAGTTGTTGATCAGGCTGTTGAGGAACGGCGCGTTCGGGCTGCCGACGATGTCGTTGTAGCCCTTGTTCTCCATGTAGACCATGAAGACGTGGTCGAGTGTGCCGACCGTCGATGCCGGTGGCGCCAGCGTCTGCGGCGCTGCGAGAGCCGGGTCGCTGACAGTGAAGGAGACATTGTCGGCGAAGGCCGAGTTGTAGTCGGGGTTCAGGCCGGCGAAGATCGGCTTCCACGCCTTGAGGTCGACCGTGACCTGGGCGTACTGCGTTCCGGTCGGCAGCGTTCCGGTGGTGCTGCGATTGAGCAGTGTGGTCTGGAAGAACCGATCGAAGAGGTTGACCGGGCCGATCGATGCGCTGCCGAGATAGAGCTTGTTGGCATCGAGGAAGTCGACCTTGACCGACGCCGCACCCGGATTGATCAGCCAGCCGCCCAGGTCGGCGCTGAGGTCGTAGGTGACGCCCGCCGCCGAGGGTCCGCTCAGGCCGACCGTCTGGGTCAGGGTCGAGGTCGCGACGTTGCCTCCGCCGAAGAACTGGGTGTCACCCGGACCGCTGCTGGTGGCCGGGAATCCCATCCAGGCAGGAAGATTCGGCGTTGCGGAGCTCAGGCCGACCGGCCAGGAGTTGCGCGGCGTGCCGTACTGGATCACCGTCGGCGTGCCGGTCACCGTCCAGCCCGGAATCGTCACCGAGGCGTTGCCGGTCAGCGAGGGGTCGCCCGACTCCGCGCCGCCGTTGATCAGAAGGTTGTCGCTCATCGTCACCGCCGCGGTGGAGGCACCCGACGGCGAGCCGCCGAGTTCGCGGCGTGCCCATGCCAATGCCGTCCACAGCAACGGTGATCCGCTGGGGCTGAGCGGGCCGCCGTCGCCGGCCAGTGGGCTCAGCACAGTAGTGATGAATTGTGCGACGGTGACGCTCACCGCATGCGCGATCGCGTCCACCGGATTCGACGTGGCGGCGGCCGTCACCGCCACGGGCGAGGATGCCGCAGTCGCCGACTGCGTGTTGCCCGATGCCGGCGCAACGGATGCCGCGACAACCGGGGTGGGCGAGGTGAAGCTGACCGAACTGCGGGCCTGGCGGGCGGCCCGCCCGATTGCCGCGGCGGGGGCGGGGGAATTGCTTCTGGCCGCTGCTGCGGGCCGCGCACCGGACTGTGCCTGACGACGGGTCCGGGCGGGAGTGGCGCTCGCGACCGGCCGGGTGGCGCCGGACCGTGCGGCCGGCGCGGTGTCGGCGGAAGCCGCATCCGTCGGATCGGCACTGGCCACGCCGGTCGAACTCGCGACCGCCATTCCGATGCCGAGGGCTACCGCCAAAGCGCCGACTCGCCCGACTCCGATAAGACCACCATGGGATGCGTTTTCCATGGGGTCAGGCTAGGCCGGATCGACCCCGTCGTCAGCCGGTTGGCAAATACACCGAGACGTCAGACGAGAGCGGCGGCGGCCTGGCGAGGCAGTGCCGGCGCGGTGGGTGCCGGCAGTGGCGGATCGGTCGGAGCGATAACCCCGGCGCCGGTCAGGTGGGCGACCACCCGGGCCAATGCCTGGGTTACGCCGACCAGGCCGTCCCCGATGAACTGCACCGCGGCCTCGGTGACTCCGGCCAGTGTGCTGATGATGAAGATGTCCTGGTCGACGATGCTCTGCAACTGACCGGTGATCGAGGTGATGAAGCCGTCGATGAAGTAGGGGACCGAGGCGAAGATCGTGCGTGTCCCCAGGGCGATGTCGGTGCCGATGTTCGGGTAGCCGTACATCCCGACGGCGTCGCTGAGCGCCTGGTTGAGGTTCACCGGGGTGACGATGCTGTTGAGTACGGCGGTGGTCGTGTTCATCGGCACACCGTCGAAGTCGGAGCGCTGTGCGATACCGAACAGGTTCACGATGGTCGGCGTGACGTCGGCGGTCGAGTAGTTCAGACTCTGCTTGCCGTCGTTGGCGCTGTCCCCGGCAAGGTCGAAGATCACGAATGACGATGTTTCATTGGGGGACTGGAAGCCGTGTCCGAAGCCGACCGACTGCTGATGTCCGTGGTCGGTGGTCACGATCACCGTCCAGTCCTCACCGGTGGCCAGTTCGCGCGCTGTCACCGCATCCATGATCTGCTGGATGTTGTCGCTGACATTGGTGACGGCTTGGGCGTACTCCGGTGAGCCGCCGCCGTAGGAATGACCGGCTTCGTCGACCTGTACCTGGTAGGAGAACATGAACGACGAGGTGTCGGTCGCGGCATTGTTGATGAGATCGATCGTCTTGTTGACCACCTCGGTGTCCGTCGCGGCCCACGAGTCGGTGAAGCTGTAGTAGAAGCTCTGGTCCGCCGGGTAGCCTCCGGCCGCAGCCATCTGGTTGATATAGCGCCAATCCGCGATCACCGAGGTAGCGGTGGCCGGCTTGTTGTACTCGATCAGATTGAAGGCCGTGGGCCAATCGGTGTACGGGGCCGGATTGAACAAATTGTTGATCACCCCGGTCTTGGAGTCCCATGCGCCGGTCAGGATGGTCGACCAGGACGGCCCGGAAATCGTGGTGTGACCGACGAGAGTCGTCGCGCCGGTGACGCTCTGGTCCATCAGATTGAAGAATCCGACATTGGCTGGGTCGGCCAGGATCTTGCTCAGGTTCGTCCCGTCGGTGCCGATCAGCAGAACGTGCACCGGGGTGTCGGCGGCCGGAGCCGTCACGGCGGCGACCACAGCGGCGCGGTTACGCACCGGCTGGGTGGCTGCGCTCGTCGCGATCAGCGATAGAGCCGTCGAGGGCGCCGGGGCCGGCGCCGAGGGCAGGCTTACCGAGACCGTCGTCGAACGGTGCCGGGTCGCGGCGGCGGGCGCCTTCTTCGCGTCGGACGTCTTTCGCTGGGGTCGGGATTGGGCTGCGGGACGCGCACTGCTTGTGGGGCCGGCTGAGGCGGCAGTCTCCGTGGCGTCGGCGTTTGCGACAGCGGTGGCGATCGCGGTGCCGCCGCCGGCGACGACGCCGGCCACGGCGACACCCAGGCAAACCTGTTTGATCGTGGTCACGTTTCCAATCCCCGTCCTGTGTCTGGAAATCCCGTGTCCGCCTGACGCTAGTAGCAACCCGCCTCGCTCACAGTGATTTCACAGTTTCGATGGCTTAGGTCCTTCCTCTTCGGGGGCTTTGGCCATTGCCGTGTCAACCACGGCCGTGGTCGAATCAGACGAAGGTTCTTTTCGGGGAGGAGCCATGGCCGCCCGTATAGGCGTAGGACGTCTCGGTCCGTTGGCCGGTGCGTTGGGTGTCGGTGTCGTGTTGGTGGTGGGTGGTGCTGCGACGTCGGCCGCCGACACCGGTGATGCGGGCACGACGCCGGCAACGACTCATACTCGCTCGGCCCCGAACCGGATGTCGCAATCAGGCACGGCAGGGACGCGGAGGGCCACCACCGCGCGGCGCCAGACCCGCGCGGCGCCACGAGCGCGAGCAGGCCGCACTGTGGCCGCCGCCGGTGTGTTGGACGGACTCTCCGCGCTGCTGGACAACCAGACCCCCGCGCTGGCGCCGACCCAAACCGGCGAGAGTTCAGCCGGTTTGATCACCGGCCACCTCAACGCCTCCGACTCGGACAGCGCCGCGCTGAGTTACACCGTCACCGATACCCCGGCTCACGGCACCGTGGTCGTCGACGACAACGGTGATTACCGTTACACGCCTGATCCGGCGCTGGCGGCGACCGGCACCACCGACTCGTTCAATGTCGCCGTCAGCGACGCCGGCAGCGGCTTTCACATCCACGGCCTGGCCGGCTTGCTCAACCTGCTCACCTTCGGCCTGCTCGGCAGCGCCGGCCATACCGCGGTGCGGACGGTTAACGTCTCGGTCGCCCCGTTCACGACGTCATCGGATCCCTCGCCCGGTGGCGGCGATCCGACCCCGGATCCCACCACCACACTGGCCGCCTTCCCCGGCGCAGAGGGATTCGGGGCGGGAGCCACCGGTGGACGCGGCGGCAGCGTCATCTACGTGACGAACCTCGATGCCAACGGTCCGGGGTCGTTGCAGTGGGCCATCGATCAGCCGGGAGCGCGGTACATCCTGTTCAAGGTCAGCGGAGTGATCAATACACAGATCCACCTGACCAACGGGAATGTCACGATCGCCGGTCAGACCTCACCGGGAGGTATCACCATCCGCGGCCTCGTCACCGACGAGACCCCGTATCAGGATCAGGCGGTGCAGGCGCCCGCCGATTTCGCGGAGAACTGGATCCTGCAACACATCCGGCTTCGGCCCGGCCTCGACGGCCCCAGCGACGACGGACTGCGCATCCGCTACACACGTAACGCGATCGTCGACCACGTCTCCATCGGCAACGCCACCGACGAGGCCATCGAGATCTCCTATTCGCACGACATCACCGTGCAGAACACGATCATCGCCGAGACAGTCGGTGGACACTCCTTTTACGGCGGAGTGCTGATGAACTACTCCAATCCCGCCTATGGCTTCGGACTCAATGACGTCTCCCTGCATCACGACATCTTCAACCGCATCGAGGGAAGGCTTCCGGAAGGCAGTCGTGAATCCCTTGCTGCGGTCAACTCGACGATGAACCTGGAGTTGTCCGACAACCTCTACTGGGACCCCAACTTCTTCGTCGCTTTGGCCAACAGCGCCGGCGTGGTCACCGCTCCCGGCGGGGATCCCTACCCGATTTACTGGAAGATCAACGCGGTCAACAACTTATTCCATGTGCGCGACTCTTTCCCGTACGGGATGTTCGACGACCAGATCATGCGCACCTCGCTCAATCAGCTGTATGTGAGCGGCAACAAGATGAACATCTATCCGAGTCTGTCGGACTACCAATTGTTCTACTGCTGCAACGACTTCTCCGCCACTGGCGCCAATACCGGAGCGCAGGTTGCGCAGAAGCTCCTGTCCCGCCACCCATTCCCGACGATCACCTACACACCGACCGATCAGTTGCAGACCACCTTGCTGAACACCGCGGGGGCCTGGCCAAGGGACCCGATGGACACCCGGTTGTTGCAGTCGGTCGCGACCAACACCATCGCGACGGCTCCGCGTAACACCAACCCGGCAGGGGACGCGCTACTGCCTGCCTATTCCGGTGCCGCGCCGGCGGCTCCCGTCGACACCGACAACGACGGCATGCCCGACTCCTGGGAGATCGCCAAGGGGCTCAACCCCACCGTCGCCAACACCAACGCCACCGACCTGTCCACGGTGGGCTACACCGACCTCGACGTCTATCTGCACGAGCTCTCGGTGAGCCGCATCAGCGGCTGGAGCGCTTAGCGATTCCGATCCCGACGCCCGATCCCAGCACCAGCAGACCGATGCCCGCGGTC
>CAYFMA010000069.1:0-3410 GCA_964344085.1 uncultured Mycobacterium sp. | reverse complement strand
GTCTACGGCCGAATCCTGCGATCCGTCATTGTGCCAGCCGGCGATCGCGACGATCTGCTGTCCCGGCTGCAGGATGCCGTTGAGCACAGTCTCGATCTGCACCGGCCAGCCCAACGGGACACGGCGGCCCTCCGCGGTGACCGAACAATCACCGCCGGTGGTGCCGGCGATCCCGGTCAGGTCGGCGCCCACCAGAAACGTGACCAGGGTGTCGCCCGGCGGGACGGTCACCGACACGGTGGTTCCGAGGGCGCTCGGCCCAGACGTTCGCCACGCCGCCGTCAGGTCCTCCACGGTGTGCGGCCGAGCGGTGAACGACACCGCGATCAGGGTCACCAGGTAACCGACGGCCGCCAGGCCGAGGATGGCAAGACCGGCCTTGATGAATCCGCCGGCGCGGTCGGTGACGGGTTCCACCGGCCCAGGATAGGAAGCGATGGACCGGGCCGGGGACTCTGTATACCCTGGAGGGTATGCGCTCCGTGGAGGTCTTCGCCGATGTCCTGTGCCCGTTCACCCATGTCGGACTGCACACACTGCTCGATCGGCGGACGCAACGCGGTCTGACCGAGCCGAGGCTGATCATCCGGGCCTGGCCACTGGAACTCATCAACGGCAAGCCGCTGGACGCCGATCATGTCGCGGCGGAGGTCAAGGCACTGCGGGCGTCGGTGCGTCCCGATCTGTTCGCCGGGTTCTCGGTGGAATCCTTCCCGACCACGTCCATGGCTGCTTTCGGGCTGACCGCCGCGGCCGCGCGGGAAGGGGACGCGGCACTGATCGAAGAGGTCGGCATGGCGTTGCGCGGCGCGCTCTTCGAGCAGGGTCAGGACATCGGTCAGCCCGATGTCGTGGAAGCCGTCGGTGAGCGTTTCGGCCTGCGTCCGCTGGGTGCCGAAGCCACCGCGGCGGCGGTTCGCGCCGATTGGGAAGAGGGTAAGGCTCGCGGTGTGGTCGGGTCCCCGCACTTCTTCACCGACGACGGTGGTGACTGGTTCTGCCCGAGCCTTGCCATCAGCCGCGACGATGTCGGTGACTTCGTGGTGGCTTGGAAACAGGGCACCGAAGCCTTCGTCACGAGCGTTTTCCGCTGAAAGCGGCTGCGGTTCAGAGCGTTTCGAGAGATTGAAGAATGCCGTCAAGTACGGCGTTGATCGCGGACTCCCGATCGAGCGGGCCGACCATGGCCTGCCGCAGCAATATCGAAGAGATACCGTGCACTCCCGACCAGGCGATCACTGCCGCACGGTCGGCGGCGGAGCCTGGAACGACACCGGCGTCGACCAGTTCCTGCACGCCCCCGACGAGCACATCCCAGGGTGATGGGTCATCGGGCCGTGGGGGACTGACCGTGGTCGGCGCGAAGGCGGTGTCGAAGAGGTTCGGTTCGGCCAGTGCGAAGTCGACGTAGGCGCGGCCGACGGCCCCGAACCGTTCAAGCGCGGCGGCCCTGCCGGATTCTCTGACCGGCGCGTGATCGCGATGTGCGATGAGGTGAGCGGCGAGCCGTTCCCGGGCGATCTGGGCCACTTCGGTCAACAGGGCCTCGATGCTCGGCACGTGCCGGTACACCGCGGCGGGCGAGACGCCGACCGTCTTGGCCAACGCCCGGACCTGGACACCCTGCGGACCGCTGAGGCGGGCCTCCTCGATGGCGGCGGCCAGAATCGCCTGGTGCAGTGCGCCGTGGTGGTAGCTGTCGCCGGCCATAGCCGGAATTCTGCCATAAATGTTGACACCGTTCACATCCACTGTCATGATGTGTACAGCGTTCACATTGAAAGGGGTTGAGATGTCGAAGGTGCTGGCTGGACGGCATACCGCGGAACCGGGCCGAGACGAGTTCGTCGTCTTCCTCATCGGAATGCGGGTCAACCGGCTCTGGCAGGTCTGGCGATGGCTGCCGGTCGCCGTCGCCATGCCCCGGATGATCATCGAACTGGCCAAGGACCCGTCGCGCGGGCTGCTGGGCCGGCCTCGGACCTTCGTGTCCGGGCGGGTGGTGATGCTGGTGCAGTACTGGAGGTCCTTCGAGGATCTCGAGCGCTACGCCCGTGACCCGAAGGCTCAGCATCTTCCCGCCTGGCGTGCGTTCAACCGGAAGATCCGCGACAACGGATCGGTCGGCATCTTCCATGAGACCTACCGGGTCACGGCCGCCGACTGCGAAACCGTCTACGGCAATATGCCGGCCTTCGGACTGGCCGCGGCGACGTCGGTGGTCCCGGTCCGCGGCGGTCGTCAGACGGCGGCGGCCCGGCTCGGAACCCGGCCTGACGACCGTGCCCCGGTCGAGGCGTACTGAGGAGGAATTCAATGACGAATGTTGTTGTGTTTCTGGGTCATCCCGACGCCGCGAGCCTGAACGGTGCGATCGCCGGCGCCTACGCGGACGGGGCGCGGCAGGCGGGCGCGAACGTTCGCGAGATCAACCTCGGCGAACTGGGCTTCGATCCGGTGCTGTGGCACGGCTATACCGAAGCCCAGGCGCTCGAACCCGATCTGATGGTGGCTCAGGAGGCGATCCGGTGGGCCGATGTGCTGGTGTTCGCCTACCCGATCTGGTGGGGCACCACGCCGGCTCTGCTCAAGGGTTTCGTCGACCGGGTCTTCCTGCCCGGGTTCGCGTTCAAGTACCGGGAGAACTCCCGGTTCTGGGACAAGCTGCTGGCGGGACGCAGCGCGCGCCTGTTGGTGACCATGGACACCCCCGGTTGGTACTACCGCTGGGTGGTGCGCCAGCCCGGGCATCAGATGATGAGCCGCGCCATCCTGGGATTCAGCGGAGTCAAGCCCGTGCGCATCTCGCGGTTCGGCGCGGTCCGCGGGTCGACCGCGGCCGCCCGGGGGACCTGGCTGGAAAAGGCCCGTGCGCTGGGTGGACGGGATTCCCGGACCCGCTCCGGAAATAACTGACCCGTCAGGGGAACAAATCCGCGTCGGCCCTGGTTACGCTTACTGACAACTTGAGCGAACTAGGCTCAACTGTTGGTTGACAGGTTTCGGCCCGCTCCAGCAGACTTGAGTCCAGTTCACTCACACCAGTACGTCTAGCAGGAGGAATACAACTATGGCTCGTGCGGTCGGTATCGACCTCGGGACCACCAACTCCGTCGTCTCGGTTCTCGAGGGTGGCGACCCTGTCGTCGTCGCCAACTCGGAGGGCTCCCGCACGACGCCGTCAGTGGTCGCTTTTGCACGCAACGGCGAGGTGCTGGTCGGCCAGCCCGCCAAGAACCAGGCGGTCACCAACGTTGACCGCACCATCCGGTCGGTCAAGCGCCACATGGGCACCGACTGGACCATCGAGATCGATGGCAAGAAGTACACCGCGCAGGAGATCAGTGCGCGCATCCTGCAGAAGCTGAAGCGGGACGCGGAGGCATATCTCGGCGAGGACATCACCGACG
>CAYFMA010000068.1:0-19667 GCA_964344085.1 uncultured Mycobacterium sp. | reverse complement strand
CTGTGAGAGCGCCTGGAAGCTGCCGACCGGCCGGCCGAACTGCTGACGGGTCTTGACGTAGTTCAGGGTGTCATCGAAGGAACGGCGGGCCTGACCGAGGGCGAGCGCACCGACGATCACCCGTTCGGTGTTCAGACCGGCGATCAGCTGATGCCAGCCCTGCCCCTCGGTGCCGACCAGGCGTTCGGCGCCGATCTCGGCGTCGGTGAAGAAGATGTCGTTGACCTCGGCGTCCATCGTCGGGATCGGCCGCATCTCCATCCCGGCCGTCGTCGTGGGCACCGAGAACATCGAGATGCCCTGGTGCTTGTCGCCGGTGTCGGCGGTGCGTGCCACCAGCAGGACGTGATCGGAATGGTGGGCGTTGGAGATCCACATCTTCTGCCCGTTGAGACGGTAGCCGCCGTCGACCTTCTCGGCCTTGCACCGCAGTGAGGCGACATCGGATCCTGAGCCCGGCTCCGACATCGCGATCGCCGTGGCACCGCCGGTGACGATGTTGCCGAGGACCTCCTTCTTGAGTTCCTCGGAGGCGAAGTTGAGGTAGACGTGCGCGACGATCAGGGTGACCGCATAGCTGCCGACCGGGATCTGGTTGTAGGCGATCTCCTCGACCAGCAGACAGGCGTCGGACAGCGTGCCGCCCGCGCCGCCGTACTCCTCCGGGATGGACAGGCCGAGGAAGCCGAGATCGGCGAGCTTGCGGGAGATCTCGTCGTTGTGGTGGGTCTTGCCGCCATTGGTGAGTTGAAGCAGTTTCTCCCGGGTGCCGCACTCACGGGCCGCGAACTCGCGGACGGTGTCGACCATGCTCTTCTGTTCGTCGGTCAGTTGCAGGCTCATGACGGCGCTCCTCTCAGTCGGACGGTCCAGATCACACGATAAGACCCGCGAGAGTCGACCCAGCCGAACTCCCGGGAGTCCGTCGCTCCAGGAGCGCGCGGATTGTCGGACAGCGCCTCGAACGTCTCGCCCTGCACCAGGCCGACCCGCTTCACCAGCCACCGCGACGGTGACCAGGGATCCGGGAACACCCGAAGCTGGCCCGGGCTGGGAGCTCCCCAGCGCAATCCCAGCAGCCCATCTCCGGGATGCAGCGTCGGCAGCATGGAATCCTCGGCCACCAGGAAGCGCCGCAACGGCCACTGCCCGAACCGGTGATTGCCGCCCACACCCAGAGGGTAAATTAGGCCCATGCTGAACCGACTCTTCGCCAATGCCACTCCCGCTCACGCTCACTGCGATCTGTACTGCGGCGTCTATGACCCCGCTCAGGCCAAGATCGAGGCCCTCTCCTGCCTCAAGACGGTCCAGAAGTACAACGACACCGATGACGAGCACTTCCGCACCCGCGCGATCCTGATCAAGGAACAGCGGGCCGAGGAGGTCAAGCATCACCTGATGGTGCTGTGGGCCGACTTCTTCACCAAGGAGCACTTCGAGCAGTTCCCGAACCTGCACCAGCTGTTCTGGGACGGTGTGCACGGCGCCGGCGACGTCAAGAAGTCGACCGATGTGGCGACCTGCGAGAAGTTGCTGGAGACCATCGACAAGATCTCCGAGATCTTCTGGAAGACCGAGAAGGCCAAGGGCATGGGCGTGTACCCGCCTGCCTGACCCGTTCAACCCTCCGACGACCCGCACGCCCCACCGGGGCTGCGGGTCGTCGTGTTTCCGGGCACGAACCTCTAGTAGATGACCGACAGGTCATGTACTGTCGGGGCATGCCGACGCCTCGGTTGCACACGACCACCACCGGATCCGGGCCCTCGCTGGTCCTGCTGCATGCCAATGGCGGTGATCACCGGGACTTCGGCGCCGTGATCGACGGGCTCGTCGAATCCGGTTGGCGGATAACCACAATCGACTTCCCGGGACACGGCCCCAGTCCCCGCCACTCACCGGAATCAGCCGTGGGATTCGGCGCCGCCCTCACCGATGCGCTCGACGATCTCGGCGGATCCCACGTGCTGCTCGGCAACTCGGTGGGCGGGTTCGCCGCGCTCTATGCCGCCGCACACCGGCCCGAGCAGGTGGCCGGCCTGGTGCTGGTCTCCCCCGGCGGCTTCACCCCGCGATGGTTCGGGACGACCGCGACCTGCCGGCTGTTCGGATCGGCACGGGTGGCGCCCGTCGTCTACCGCCGCCTGCCCCGGTTGTATCTGCGCGGCCGCGACCCCGAGGTGACGTCGGCGATCGCCCGCGCCGAGGAGGCCTCCCGATCGCCGGAGCGGGCCGAGGTCTACGGACGGGTGTGGCGGAGTTTCGCCGATCCCGACCATGACGGCCGCAGCCTGGCAGAAGCGGTCAGCTGTCCCACCCTGCTGGTCTGGGGCACCCGCGATCCGGTGCTGCCGTGGCATCTCGACGGCCGCCGGGCCCGCGCCGCACTGCCCGCGGCTCAGACCGTCACCTTCGCGGGCGCCGGACATCAGCCGTTCATCGAGCGGCCGGCCGAGTTCCTCGACCGGACGGCGCCGTTCCTGTCGACCCTGCAACGAACCATGGCGCGGTGACCGGTTCGCCGCGATCCCCGGCCCGCCGCCGCGGTCCGGGCAGCCGGGCCGACGAGAACCACCCCACCCGGCTGGAACTACTCGACGCCGCCGTGCGGCTGGCCGAACGTGATGGTCTGCGGAGTCTGTCGATTGCTGAGATCACCGCGGCAGCCGGCCATGCGAAGGGCACGTTCTACGTGCATTTCGCCGATCGCACCGCCCTGCTGGTCGCACTGCACCAGTGGTTCCACGACAGGGTTTTCGCCGAGGTGATCGGCCAGACCGCCGGCGAACCCGCCGGGCCCGCGCGCCTCCACCGGCGCCTGATCGCATTCCTGGACGCCTGCACGGCATTGCCGGCCGTGCGGGCTCTGCTACTCGACGCGCGCACCGAACCGGCGATCGCCGCCGAGGTCGATCGTCGCAACAAGCAGGCGACCCTGGTTCTGGCCGCCGACCTGAACGGTGTCGTCACTCACCCCCGCGAGACCGCACGCATCCTGGTGCTCGCCGCCGCGGACATCGCCGCCCGCGAGTCAACCGTGCGGCGCAAGCAATCCGCCGCCCGCCAGGCCTTGCTGGCGCTGGTGCCGGAGAACCGATCAGACGCGCGCTGAGGGCTGTTCTAACCGCTCCGCGGTGACGGCTGCTGTTGGGTGATGCAGTGGATGCCGCCGCCGCGCTCGAACAGCGGCCGGGCATCGACGGTGACGACCTTGCGACCGGGGTACTGCTCGGCGAGGATGGCCACCGCATCGGCGTCGTGCGGGTCGGCGTAACCGCAGGCGATGACTCCGCCGTTGACCACCAGGTGGTTGATGTAGCTGTAGTCGACCCAGCCCTCGGCGTCGGTCAGCGTTGCGGGAGCGGGCATTTCGGTGATCTCCCACTCGCGGCCGGCGGCGTCATGGGTGCCCTCGAGTGCGGCCCGGATCTCCCGGCAGACCGCATAGTCCGGATGCGACGGGTCGCGCTGGGTGTGCAGCAGGAGCCGCCCCGGCGAGGTGATGGCGGCGACGATGTCGACGTGCCCGCGGGTGCCGAACTTCTCCGAGTCACGGGTCAGTCCGCGCGGCAGCCACACCGCGTGGGTGGCGCCGATGGTGCGCGCCATCTCCGCCTCGACATCCGCGCGGGTGAGCGTGGGGTTGCGCGCGGGATCGAGTTGCACGGTGTCGGTGAGCAGCACGGTGCCCTCGCCGTCGACCTGGATGCCGCCGCCCTCGTTGACCAGCGACGAACTGATCACGGGGGTGCCGGCGACGCCGGCGACGAAACGCCCGATCTGGGAGTCGAGGTCCCACTGCGCCCAGTCCTGTGCTCCCCACCCGTTGAACACCCAGTCCACGGCCGCCACCGATCCATCGGCGGCGTGCACGAACGTCGGCCCGATATCGCGCATCCAGGCGTCGTTCAGGGGCGCCTCGATGACCTCGACGCCCTCCGAGAGGTACCTGGCTGCCACCGACCGCTCATCCGGGTCGACGACCATCACGACGGGTTCGAACTCAGCGATCGCGTGGGCGACCGCGGCCCAGGTGGAGCGTGCCTCGTGGCGGGCCTGCTCGGTGGCGCCCAGGGAGTAGCCCTCGCACGGGAATGCCATCCAGACGCGGTCCTGCAGTGCGGATTCGGCGGGCATCCGGTAGCCGGTCATGGCGGTGATCATATGGGTGATCAGAGCGGTGGGGTCCGTGGCGGAGGCACGCGCCGGGCACCGGTGGCCTCGAACGCGGCGCCATAGGACAGCAGTGCGGTGTCGTCGTAGGCGCGCCCGGCGAAGGTGAGTCCGACCGGCATTCCGATGTCGGACATCAGGCCCATCGGCACCGTGACGGTGGGGATCCCCAGATGGCGCGGAACGAGATTGCCGTTGGCCACCCACACTCCGTTGCGCCAGCCGAGATCGGCCGACGCCGGGTTGACGTCCATGTCGGCGGGGCCGACGTCGGCGACGGTCGGGAAGATCACCGCATCCAGACGGCGCTGGCGCATCCACTCCTCGAAGTCGACCTTGCGGGTCCTCTCCAGCCCGCGCAGTCCCTCCTCGATGTGCGGGATGTCGAGGAACGATGAGATGGGGTGCTCGCGGATGAATTCCGGATAGGCGTTGATGTCGTCGTCGAAGCCCTGCACCTGATCCGGCAGTGCCCCAGGCGGATTCACCCAGATGCGCTCTCCCTCGACACGATCGAGGCTGGGGATGTTCGGGTCGCCGTTCGCGCGCAGGAAGTCGTCCCAGGACCACGCCGAAAGGTCCCAGATCTCGCGTTGCAGAAACTCGGGGCTCACCAGGCCGCGGGTCTTGATCGACGGGGCACCCCGACGGTCGCATTCGTAATTGGTGACGACCGGAAAATCCACCAGCACGACGTCGGCGCCCGCAGCGGTCAGGGCGGCACCGGCCGCCTGAAACAGGTCGAGCACCGACTGACGGGTCTCGATACGGCGTCCGGTCGATCCGCCGATTCCGAGGTTCTCCCCGACTCCGGCCTCGGGGTCGGCGTTGACGTACATCCGCGGCACGCCGAAACGCCTGCCGGTCAACAACTTCGCCGCCGCGTCACGGTCGGCCGGCAGTAGCGCGGGGTACGACTTGGGCCGCACGGCCGAGGCGCGGGGAATGACGATCCACGGCTGCGCGCGCCACAGATCGCCGCGGGTCTCGGAGTCATTGGCCACGATCACGTCGAGCACCTCGAACATGTCGGCCATCGTGCGGGTGTGCGGCACGACGACGTCCATCGTGGGAACCAGTGGCCAGTTGCCCCGCACCGAGATGACGCCACGTGACGGGGTGTAGGCGCACAGAGCGTTGTTGGTCGCCGGGGCGCGGCCGCTTGACCAGGTCTCCTCCCCCAAGCCGAACGCCGCGAAACTGGCGGCTGTCGCGGTTCCTGATCCATTCGAGGATCCGGAACCGAAGGCTGCGGTCAAATAATCCGCGTTATAAGGGCTTTCGGCGCGCCCATACACACCGCGCTGCATTCCCCCGTTGGCCATCGCCGGCATATTGGTCAATCCGATCAGGATCGCGCCCCCGGCTCGGAGCCGCTCGATCGCGAAGGCATCGCGCTGAGCCACCAGGTGCTCGAACGCGTACGAGCCGGCCGCAGCCGTCAGCCCCTTCGCCAGATAACTGTCCTTGGCGGTGTACGGGATCCCGTCGAGCGGACCGAGCAGTTCTCCTCGCGCGCGCCGCGCGTCGGAGGCATGCGCCTGCGCGAGCGTATCGGGGTTGGAGACGACGACCGCGTTGAGCATCGGTCCGCCGTGGTCGTATGCCGCGATCCGGCGCAGGTAGGCCTCAACCAGGCCGACACTGGTGACCCGGCCGTCGGCAAGTGCACGGCGCAACTCTCCGATGGATGCTTCGGCGACCTGGAATCCACTCACGGGCGCACTCCGTTCTCCGTACCCAAGGCTACGGTCAGCTCAAGGATCGTCTTGGGATCATGCAGCCGATCTCCGTACAACTCACGGATCTGGCCCATCCGGTAACGCACGGTCTGCGGATGGACGTGCAGATCGGCCGCCACCGCATCGCGTTGACCCTGATTCAGCAGCCAGGACCGCAGCGTCTCGGCCAGGCGGTCGGCGGTGTTGTCACGGACCTCCGACAGTGGCGCCAGCACCCGTCGGCGCAGATCGGAGAGGGCCTCCCGGTCGGCGCCGATCACCAGATCGACGAGATGCTCGTCGGTGTCCAGCACGGCCTCGGCCACGGCTAGATGCCGGGAGCGCACCGCGCGGCGATAGGAGATCTGCGCCAGATACCAGGGGCGTGCAGGCCCCACGATCGCGCGGCGTCCGGCCAGAGCCGATATCAGTGCGGGGCGGCGGGTGCCGTCGACGTCGGCTGCCAGGACAACCGCCCAGCCCTCGTCGGAATCCAGTTCCGGTAGGTCGTCGACGGCCTGCAGTGGCTCCGAACTCAAAACGCTTGTCAGACCACGAATCTGAGCCGGCGGCAGCAGGACCGCGGTCAACGTCGACGGCAGCGCCCAGCCCGCACGGTCGGCGGCCTCGCGGAGTGATTCCGGGGAGTCGCCCCCCAACAGTTGGCGGAGGAGCCGATCCAGATAGCGCTGCCGGACCCGGCCGGCGGTGGCCTGTTCATCGGCGTGGCCGGACACACTGGAGGCGGACAGTTCGTCGATATAGGCGAAAACCATCTCGGCGAACAGTGCGACAGTCTCTGCGGGAAGACCGGATTCGACCGCCGCCGAGGACAGTTCGCGCCAGGATTCACGCGCGCCGACCCGGAACGCGGCAAGCAGGGCGTCGATGGATCTGCCACTGCGGGATTCCCCGCGGCCCAATTCGTAGGCTGCGTTGAGGACCGCGGTCAGTTCGGACTCGTCGGCGCGGCGGGTCGCCAACCGCAGGAAGGCCCGCACCGAGGCCTGCACTGCGTTCTCGATGTTCTGACCCATCCGCCCTTGGAACGGGTCGGTGTAGGCGGGAACCTCGGCGACGATGGCGGCGACCGCACGTTCGGCCATCCGGGGCAGGACCGCTTCCAGGGCTGCGGCCACCCCGGGAGCCAAGTCCAGCCCGCTGAATCGCGCCACTTTGTTCTCCAGGAATAAAAACGTTCGATTTATTCACCCGCTTTGGTCAAGACTTTATACCCTCAGCAGGCCAGGGTGGGTATATGGCGACGACTCTGCGCAGCGGACTGGCCACCCTGGCCCAGCGGATCACCACCCCGTTGCTGCCCGCGGACTATCTGGACGTCATCAATCCGCTGCTCTCCGGGGCGCGACTGCGCGGCCGTATCGTCGCGATCAAGCCCGAGACCGAGGATGCGGCCACCGTGGTGATCAAGCCCGGTCGCGGCTGGCGCGGACACATCCCCGGCCAGTACCTGCGGATCGGTGTCGAGGTCGATGGCGTTCGGCACTGGCGAACCTACTCACTGACCTCGCGGGCCGGAGACCGGCATCTGTCGATCACCGTGAAGGCGGTTCCCGGCGGGACCGTCAGCAACCACCTGGTCGGCCACGCTCGCACCGGCACGATCGTGCACCTCGATCAGGCCGCCGGCGATTTCACCCTGGGCGACCAGGCCCCCCAGAAGATCCTCTTCCTCACAGCAGGCAGTGGCATCACCCCGGTCATGGGAATGCTGCGCAATATGACCAAGACCTCCGATGTCGTGGTCGTGCACAGCGCACCCACCGCCGACGAGGTGATCTTCGGCGCCGAACTGCGGGCGATGGCCGGTCGCGGAGACATCCGCCTCGTCGAGATCCACACCCGCGATGAGGGCCGCCTGGACCCGCTGCGAATCCGGGCGTTCGTCGACGATGTCGATCAGCGCCAGACCTGGGCTTGCGGCCCGGGCGGCATGCTCGACGCCATCGAACAGCATTGGGCGACAAGGGGTATCGCCGACCAGCTGCGCACCGAGCGGTTCCGCACCGAAATCGTCGCCACCGGCGAGGGCGGCACCGTGACCTTCTCGACAACCGGAACCGTCACCGAGGCCGGTGGCGATCAGAGCCTGCTCGACGCCGGTGAATCCGCCGGGGTGCTCATGCCCTCCGGTTGCCGGATGGGTGTCTGTTTCGGCTGCGTGGCTCCGCTGCGGCGCGGCGCCGTCCGGGACCTGCGCAACGGCGCGCTCACCACCGCGGGCGACGACGTCGTCGTCCAGACCTGCATCTCGGCCGCCGCCGGCGACTGCGATATCGAACTCTAGGGGGAACCACCGTGACAACGTCGAATCCCGCGGGCCACCTCACAACCGCGGACATCGAGAGCCTCGGCGCCGAACTCGACGCGATCCGCCAGCAGGTGCTCGACACCCGCGGTGAGCGCGACGCCGCCTACATCCGCAAGGTGATCACCGCCCAGCGACGCCTCGAACTGGGCAGCCGTGCGATCCTGCTGTTCTCGCTGTTCCCGCCGGCCTGGATCCTCGGCACGATCGGGCTGTCGATCTCCAAGATCATCGACAACATGGAGATCGGCCACAACGTGATGCACGGTCAGTGGGACTGGATGCGCGACCCGAAGATCCACTCCACCACCTGGGATTGGGACAACGCCGCGCCGGCCGAGATGTGGAAGCACTCCCACAACGAACTGCACCACACCTACACCAACGTCCTGGGCCGCGATCACGACCTCGGCTACGGCATCATGCGGGTCGACGAGGATCAGCGCTGGAAGCCGTTCTATCTGGCGCAGCCGCTGTGGAACGTGATCAACGCCTGCTTCTTCCAGTACTCGATCGCCGCCTATGACCTGGAGATCGGCAAGTACCTCAAGGGCCGGGTGGACAAGGACGTCTTCCGCAGCCGCCGCAAGAAGGTGCTCGCCAAGATCCGCCGCCATGCCACACGCGACTACCTGTTGTGGCCGTTGCTGTCCGGACCGTCGGCACTGACCACGCTCGCCGCTAACGCGACCGCAAACCTGGTGCGCAATCTATGGACACACGCGGTGATCATGTGCGGCCACTTCCCCGAAGGTGTGGCCACCTTCTCGAAGACCTCGATCGAGGGCGAGACCCGCGCCGAGTGGTATCTGCGTCAGATGCTGGGTTCGGCCAACATCTCCGGCGGGGCCGCAATGCATTTCATGACCGGCAACCTGTCGTATCAGATCGAGCATCACCTCTACCCGGATCTGCCGAGCAACCGCTACCAGGAGATCGGGCCGAAGGTCGAGGCCGTGTTCGAGCGGTACGGCCTGACCTACACCAGCGGATCGCTGCCGAAGCAACTCGCCTCGGCGTGGAAGAAGATCATCCGGCTGTCCCTGCCGAACAAGCCGGCACCGGCCGTCGCCGACAACTCGCGTCGGCCGCAGATGGCTGCCTGACTCAGTCCCCGTGCAGTGCCAGGGTGACCGGGCCCGCGTGCAGGTCGGCGTCGGCGAGGATTCTCGACGGCAACCGGAAAACCCGGCCCGGTGACGCGGGCCACCGCACATCGGTGCGCGCGATGACGCGGCCGTCCTGAGTGGCGATGACTTCAGGCCGCCGGAAGTAGTCGTCGGTCCACAGCAGCAGCCGATTCCGCGCAGGATCCGGGTCGCCCGTCCGGACGATGCCGGGGGCCACCCAGCGCAGCGGAGGCTCGACCAGTAGCCGGATGCCATCTGCGGCAGGGCGTTTACCGCCGAGGTAGGCGGCGACCTGACCGGCGACATGGCGGCCGTCGAGGGCCGCGACGTCGGCGGTGTCGACCGGATGCAGCAGATTGCCGGCCGCGAAGACTGCCGGGCGGCTGGTACGCAGTGCGGTGTCCACGAGCGGACCCAGCGTTCCAGGGTCGATATCGATTCCGGCGGTGCGGGCCAGTTCGTGGTCGGGAATCCAGTCCCCGGTCAGCACGACGGTGTCGCACTCGACGATCTGCCGGATGCCGGTGTCGATGTCCTCGATCTCCACGGCGCTGACCCGCGGCTTGCCGATGATCCTGCACAACCGGGTTCGGGTGGCGATCCGCACACCCAGCAGCGGTGTGCGGGCTGCGAGATTGAACAGGCCATAGGACTCGGGCTTGGCATGCCGGGTGGTCATCAGGACGGTGGCGCAGCCCGCCTGTCGCAGCGTGAGCACCGCGGAATAACTCACCAGTTCGGCGCCGACCACCACTGCGCGTCGTCCGACGTCTGCGCCCTTGAGGTGGACCATGCTCTGCAACTGTCCGGTTGTGTAGACACCGGCGCCCCGATCCCCGGGGATGAGCCGGGCAGCCCTCGGACGTTCCCGTGCTCCGGTCGCCAGGATGACGGCGCGGGCCTCCAGCGGTTCGCAGCCCTGGGGCGAGGTGATCTCCAGCGTCGTGCCGCCGGCCCAACCGGTGACCATGGTGCCGGTCGAGATGGTGGCCCCGGCGTCCAGCGCCTGCCCCGTCAGGCGCCGCGCATAGGCCGGCCCGCGCATCACGGCGCGTAGATCGCGCATGCCGTAGCCGGAGTGATCGCTGTGCCGCGGAATACCGCCCGGTTCCGATTCCCGTTCCAGCACAACGACCTTCAGCCGGGTCTCCCGGGCCAGTTTGGCCGCGGCGGTGAGCCCGGCCGGACCGGCGCCGACGATCGCGACATCGACGGCGTTCATCGCGGCCTCCTGCCGAAGAGGTCCGCGACCTCGGCACCACAGTAGAAGCCTTGGCACCGGCCGTTCATGACCCGGGTACGACGGCGCAGGCCGTCCAGCGCCGTCGGCGGGATCACCGAATCACAGGCATCGCGGATCTCCCCTTCGGTGACCCGTTCGCAGAAGCACACGATGCGCCCGTACGCGGGGTCGCCGGAGATCCGGTCAGCCTGCTGGTACGGGCGCGGAAACGCCTCGCCGAGGTTGGGCATGACGGGCGGATCGGGTAGATCGGGTCGCTCGCTCAACCCCAGGCCGGCCGAGCCGAGTTGGGCGCGAACGTATTCGGCGATGGCCATGCCGGCCGTCAAGCCGGTCGAGCGGATGCCTCCGACGAGCAGATAGCGCTGCGCGGGATCGATGTCGATGAGGTAATCACTGCGATCGATGGCTGCGCGCAGGCCCGCGTAGGTGGCGGTGACCTCCTCCTGCAGCAGCACGGGCATCAGCGCTCGGCCCTTCTCGAGCAGGAAGTCGAAGCCGGATTGGGTTGTGCCGGTGTCGGTTCGGTCCTCGAGATCCTCGGCGGTGGGTCCGAGCATGACGTTGCCGTAGATGGTGGGGCTCACCAGGACACCCTTACCCACCGCGGTCGGCACCGGCAGCACGATCCTGTCGACCAGCCGGCGGGCGAATTTGTCGTAGACGATAAGTTCACCGCGCCGGGGGGTGACGGTGAACCGGTGGTGACCGAACAGTCCGTCGACGATGTCGGCGCCCAGCCCGGCGGTGTTGACCACCCAGCGTGTGGTCAGCGGACCGCCGTCGGTGTACACAGTGGTGACGTCGGTTCCGACGTCGACACCCCCGACGCGGCGTCCGGTGAACAGTGTGGCGCCGCGATTGACCGCGTCGGTGGCAAGGGCCAGGTTGACGGTCCAGGTGCAGATGATCGATTCGCCGGGAACGGTCATCCCGCCGAGGGCCCCGCGGCCCAGGTGCGGTAACTGCGCGTACACCGTTGCGGCGTCGATCAGTTCACACTCCCGGTAACCGTTGGCCTCGGCCTTGGCTTTCAGTGCCGGCAACGCATCGAGTTGCTCACTGTCCCAGGCCACCAGGATCGCGCCGGTGCGTTCGATCGGAATACCGGTCGGTCCGGCGAACTCGGAGAGCAACCGATAGCCGCGGGCGACGAGTTCCGATTCCAGAGTGCCCGGCTTGGCGTCGAATCCGGTGTGCAGGATCGCCGTGTTGGCCTTACTGGTGCCGTCGCCGACGTCATCGCGGGCCTCGATCAGTGCGACCGACAGTTCGTGGCCCGCCAGTTCCCGGGCGATGGCGGATCCGACGATGCCCGCTCCGATCACCGCGACGTCGAAGACGGTCACGACCGTGCCGCCAGATCGCGCCAGTGTCGCCGGAATTCCTCGGCGCGAGCCGGCATCCAGCGCGGCTCGTATGTCGCCGACGGCCTCCACTCGCCCACAACAGCATCGAGTGCGCGACTCGGATCGAGGCTCAGGCGGGCCAATGCGGCTGCCCCCAGGGCGGTGGCATGCGGTGACGGATAGACGTCGATCGGGACTCCGATGATGTCGGCGCATGCCTGCATCAGCACCGTGGACTGGGTCAGTCCACCGTCAACCCGCAAGCGGTTCAACGGTTCTCCGGCGTCGGCCTCGATCGCACGGACGAGTTCGGCGATCTGCGCGGCGATGCCCTGCAACACGGCCAGCACGAGGTGTCCCCGTTCGGTGGACAGCGTCATCCCGGTCAGCGTCGCGGTGGCCTGCGGTTTCCACCACGGCGCGGCCAGTCCCGCGAGGGCAGGCACACAGTAGACGCCGTCGGCGTCCTCGGCGGCCACCGCATCGATCTCCCCGGCACCGCCGATGATGCCCAGGGAGCTGAGCCAGCGCACTGCCGATGCCGCGGTGTAGACCTGACCGTCGACACAGAAGGTGTCCGACCCGCCGATGCGCCAGGCCACCGAGGAGGTCAGTCCGGTGGTGGAGCGCACCCGGGCGGTTCCGGTGTTGGCCAGCAGGAAGGCGCCGGTACCCAAGGTGCACTTGGCCATGCCGGGTTGCAGACAGGCTTCGGCGAGCAGGGCGGCCTGCTGGTCCACCACTATCCCGCCGACCGGGATCTGCGGTCCGAATGCCGTTGTGCTGCCGATCATCTCGTCGTTGCCGACGATCCGCGGCAGTTCCTCGCCGTCGAGTCCGAAGAGATTGAGCAGTTCGTGGTCCCAGTCGTATGCGCCGAGTTCGACGAGCAGCGAGCGACTGGCGGTGGTGGCGTCGGTGACGAAGGCTCCGGTGAGCTGATGCAGCAGCCAGGTGTCCGAGGTGGTGATGACACCGGCGGTCCCGCTATTGCGGCGCAGCCACGCCATCTTCGGAGCGGAGAAGTATGGGTCGAGCACCAGGCCGGTGCGGGCTGCCAGCAGATCGGAATACCGGGTGAGTTCGGCGCACACGGATTCGGCTCGGCGGTCCTGCCAGACGATCGCCGTACTCAGCGGAAGTCCGGTGGCCCGCTCCCAGGCCAGGACGGTCTCGCCCTGATTGGCCAGCGAAACGGCCTCGATCGGCCGGCCGGCCTGCGCGATGGCGGAATGCCCGGCGGTCAGAACGGATTCGAGAAGCTGGGCGGGATCCTGCTCCACTGCACCGCCGTCGCGGTAGCGAGGATGGACGGGGACCTCAGCGACTCCGAGAATGCCGTCATCGGGATCGACGACGATCGCCTTGGTCCCCGAGGTGCCCTGGTCGATCGCCAGGACGGTCATGAGCCGGCAGGCGGATTGCTGTATCCGGAGATGAAGTCCTTGACGGTACCGTCCGGTTCGAAAACATGGCGGCGCACGGTTCCGATATCGGCGCCGTAGACGTGGATGCTGATCGACGGCCGGTCCGGCAGTGCGTTGGCGACCCGGTGCACATCGCCGATGGTGGGTGAGACCGCCTCGACCTGACCGATCTCCAATCGCACCGGCTTGGCAGTCGGCGACCAGTGGCCGCGCTCGTCCTGTCCGAACATCTGTGAGATCTCGGCGCCGCGCAGCACACTGACCAACCCCCACACGGTGTGGTCGTGGATCGGCGTGCTCTGCCCCGGCCCCCACACGAAGCTCACCACCGAGAAACGTCCGCCTGGATCGGCGTAGAGAAGGTACTGCTGATAACGCTGCGGATCGGGCCGGGCGTAGAGATCGGGCAGCCAGTCGTCGTGAGAGGTCAGTTCGGAGAGCACCGACCCGCCCTCGGCAAGGATGAGGGCCTCGTCGCCCGTGCGTCGCAGTAGGGCATCCAGAGCGGACACGCAGCCGTGCAATCGCGGCGTCCGGTCGAGGTCGGGCGTGGTCAGGTTCATGACGTGCTCAATCTATCCCCCGGTTGGCGGACGGTGATTCATCCGCCCTCCCAATCCCCTACGGCTGGTAGGACGCCGAAGCCTGGGTCTCGGCGTCCTGGCCGCATCGGGCCCGGAAGTCCTCCGAGGGCTGGCGGATCGCCTGAAGGTCCGCGGCCACTTGAGGATTCACCGAGAGGTAGTCCTGCAGGCGTGCGCGGGTCTGCTCCCGCGTCGCCCCCTTGAGACCGGTGAATTCCGCGTTGACATCGGGGTGGGTGAACAGGTAGGCGGTGGTGGCGGCGGAGACTCCGGTCAGCACTGCCGCCAGATCCGCTGCCGTGCAGTTGGGCGGAGGCTCATCCGCCCACGCGGTGCCCGCGTTGGACAGCATGAGCGAACCCGCCAACGCCATGACGATCATCCGGCCTACTCGCGGCATCGCTTTCTCCTCACCATTCATGCCCGCGGACTACCGCGGCCGGCCGATGGAAATCCCTGGCGAACCCGGGCTCAGCACGATCGACAACCCGCCGCCGGCGCAATTCCAGTCGTAGGCGCAGGGGTAGGGGACGTACGGGCCACCCGACATGGTTCCGGGCCCCTGCCCGTTGTCCTCACCTCTCGCACTGCCCTGCGAGCACAGCGTCGTACCGTTCGAACTGACACAGTCCGCCCTGGACGTGGGCGCGACTCCGAGAGCGCCCCCCGCATCGACCGCGGCGATTGCGATCGCTGCGGCCAGGACCACGGTCCGCCGTCGACTGCTCACCTCCCCGAGCGTAGTCAGCACCGAATCGGGCGACCAGTACGATTTCCTGGCGGCCCGCGACAAGGGTGCAGCCGGGAAGGAGACCTATGCGCTGGCCGAGGGTCACCGCCCTGCCCGTCCACCTGGTGCACAACTCGGTGGGAGACAGTCTCACCATCATCTCCTGGTTGCTTCTCGGCTTCGCCATCACGGCGTTCGGGGGCTGGATCGCCTCCCGGGCGACGACGAGTCGCCGGGTGTCGGCGGGGATGGCGCTCACTCTCGCCGGTGTCATCGTGTTCGCAACGGGCATCTGGTACCACGGGTCGATGCCCGCCTGAGGGCTCACAACTGTTCGTCGGGACCGAACCGAGCAGCGCCGATTCACTACACTTCGTCGACGTCGGCGACCCTCTGGAGGACCATGAACCGCATTCAGACACTGCTCGGCGTGCGCTACCCGGTGATCCAGGCGCCGATGACGTATATCGCCCGGGCCGAGCTGGCGGCGGCGGTCTCCGAGGGCGGCGGCCTGGGCATGATCGAGACGCTGACCGAGCAGGGCCGTGCCGATCTGCGCCGGGTCCGCGAGCTGACCGACAAGCCGGTCGCAGCCAATCTGATGATCCAGGGCTGGAAGAAGGATCCGTCCATCGTCGGCCGACTCGCCGAGGCGGGCGTCCGTCACGTCTTCACTTCCGCCGGCGATCCGGCGTTGTTCACCGCCGCCCTGCATGACGCGGGCATGACCGTCGTCCACGTCGTCGGCTCGCTCAAGGGCGCGCACAAGGCCGCCGAGGCCGGTGTCGACGCCCTAGTCGTCGAGGGCGTCGAGGGCGGCGGGTTCAAATCGGCGCTGGGCGCCTCGACGATGGTGCTGCTGCCACTGATCGCCGAGTCGGTCGACCTGCCGATCATCGCGGCGGGCGGGATCTGCGACGCCCGATCGGCGGCGGCCGCGATCATCCTCGGCGCCGAAGGGGTCCAGATGGGTACCCGGATGCTGGCGAGCCGGGAAGCCGGGGTGCATCGCAACTTCAAGGACGCGATCCTCGCCGCCGACGACGACGGGACGGTATTGCTCAGCCTGCCGGGGAACCCGACGATGCGGGTGCTCCGAACCGGACTGGCCGCCCGGGTGAGCGGCGGCGGGCACGAAAGCCCACTACTGGGCGGGATCACCGACCTGTACTTCGAGGGCGATCTGGAGGCCAGCGTGGCCAACACCGGCCAGGTGTCGGCGCGCATCACCGAGGTGCTGCCGGCCGCCGAGATCGTCGAACGGACCTGGTGCGAGATCGAGAAGGTGCTGGACCAGAGCAGGGCCCGGCTGGGTTAGCGCCAATCCCCTACCGCCGGCGGCGGTGGGAGGCTGTAATGGAATCAGCAGTCCCTGACCACAAAGCGAGGTTTTCACATGCCCAAGGTTCTGTTCGCCGTGACCGGGTCCGACCACTGGACACTGGCCGACGGCACCAAGCACGCGTCCGGTTACTGGCCCGAGGAACTGGCCACGCCGCACCGGATCTTCACCGAGGCCGGTTTCGACGTGACCTTCGCGACCCCCGGTGCGGTGACCCCGGTCGACGACAAGGCCGGCTACACCCCGGAGATGAACGGCGGCAGCGCTGAGGTCGGACAGTCGATCGCCGACTACATCCACTCCATCTCCGGTGAACTGAAGCACGTCGAGGACCTCTACAAGCTCGACCCGGCCGACTTCGACATCCTGTTCATCCCAGGCGGCCATGGGCCGATGGAGGATCTCGCGGTGTCGGAGAAGTTCGGCGCCATCACCCGGGCGTTCGCCGCGGCCGGTAAGCCGGTGGCGGCGGTGTGCCACGGGCCCGCGGCGCTGCTCGCCGCGCGCGACGACAAGGGCGGCTGGCTGTTCTCCGGATACAAGGTGACGGCCTTCAGCAATGTCGAGGAGACCCAGATCGGCTTCGCCGACGTGGCCAAGTGGCTGCTGGAGGACCGGCTCGTGAGCGAGGGCGGGATCTTCAGCGCCGCCGACGATCCGTGGGCCGAACATCTGGTGGTCGACCGCAATCTGTACACCGGGCAGAACCCGGCCTCCTCCGAGATCATCGCCCGGAGACTGGTCGCCGACGCCCGAACATAATGACGTTCTGGCAAGACTTCTTAGTGACGCGTTAGCCCTAACGGCGCTCCGCCTTAATTTTCGTACCTACCTTGGGCGTCATGTTGCTCGACGTGCGCTGGCTGCAGTACCTCCTGAAGCGGACCCCCCGCAAGTAGCGGTCGTTTCCTCGGGTGCGGCCGCAGCCTGGACTAGGCTGCGGCTGTGAACCTCGAGAAGGTGGTTTTCGGTTTCTTCGTGCTGTTGGCGGCCACGCTCAACTTCGGCTTCTTCGTCGGAGACATCAGCGATCCTGAAGTTCACAACTCCTGGGAGTTGTTCAGCGCCCTAGTCGTCGCCCTGATCACCACGGTCCTCAAATTCGGTGACAGCACCCAGTTGGGCGCCGTCCATCTGGCCACCAGCCTGGTGGCGTTGTTGCAACTGGCGGCCGCCTCGGGCATGTGGGTCTGGGCAACCTACGTCTCGCCGCACGGTCTGGACGGCCACGCCACCGCCAGCGTCGTCTCGCTTTCCGGCGGGGCGCTTCTGGCGAATCTGGTGTCGGTGACACTTCTTGTGGTTGAGACGGCGACCTTCCGCCGCCGTTAGCCCCGACCTTCCATGACGAACCCGCTCAATCTGGCCCATCTGTGGACCCGGCGGCGGGCAGCACGCCGAAAGCCGATCGACATTTCGGCATCGGCGCCGACGAACGATGTGATCTTCCTACTGCTGCGCAAGATGCGCGCGCCGCTCATCGTCGTCATCGTCACGTTCAGCTTCTGCACGGCGGGGATGATGCTCATGCCGGGCGTCGACCCGCAGGGCAACCCGCACCGGCTGAACATCTTCGACGCCTTCTATCAGATGACGATCACGCTGACGACGGTCGGTTTCACCGAGGCCCCCTACTCGTTCAGCTATCCGCAGCGCATGTGGATGACGATGTCGATCTTCCTGCTCGTCATCAGTTGGGCCTACGCGATCGGCGTGTTCTTCTCCCTCATCCAGGGCAATGCCTTCCAGAGCGCCGTCGCAACCCAGCAGTTTCGGCGTCAGGTCCGACGAATGGTCGAGCCGTTCATCATCGTCGCCGGCTACGGCGAAGCCGGCCGCCTCGTCGGCGCCGATCTCGACGACCACTACCGCCGATTCGTCGTCATCGATAAACGTGAGGATCGTGTCCAGTCACTCGCATCGGGCCAACTCGCCTTCGACGTGCCTGCCATTCAGGGTGATTGCGCCACACCGGCGGTCCTCGGCATGGCCGGACTCGGGCATCGGGACTGCGAGGGCGTGCTGGCACTGACCGACGATGACGACACCAATCTCGCGGTGGTGATGGCGGCGTCGTTACTGCGACCAGATCTGCCGGTGCTGGGCCGCTGCTCACATCGCCGCACCCGCGACCGCATGGAACACTTCGCCCCGGCATCGGCGATCAACGCCGACGACCGATTCGGCGACTATCTCGCGCTCTCGATCCACCGGCCGGTCGTGCACCAGTTGCTGCGCTGGCTGATGGACAACGATCAGGAGCAACTGCTGCCGGTTCGCCACGATCTGGCCGGGCGCCGGTGGCTGATCTGCGCCGAGGGTGAGTTCGGAGATGCCGTCGTCACCGATCTGGCTGCGGTCGGTATCACCGTCGAACTCGTCGACCCGGCCGACGGAGAGCCTGACGTCTCGGGATCGGTGGCATTCGTCGCCGGCACCGGCAATGACACCGTCAACATCGCCATGGCCGAACATGCCCGGCACGCCAATCCCGAGGCCTACCTGGTGGTGCGCCAGCAGACCAATACCAAGAAGGCGCTGCTGGAGACGCTGAACATCGACTCGGTGTACATCGCCACCGATCTCATCGCGCGTGAGGTGCTGGCTCGAATCCTGACTCCGGTGTTCTGGAGTTTCATCGACCATGCGCTCAGCCGCGATGACCAGTGGGCTACCGAGGTGCGCGACCTCCTGGTGCAGCGCTGCGGAGAACGAACCCCCGAGCGTGACGTCATCACGCTCTCGGCTGCGCACGCTCCCGCGGTCGCCGAGTGGTTGCGCCGTGGGAACATCCTCACCCTCGGTGACCTGATCCGCCAACCCGATGATCGGGAGGCGATCCTGCCGCTGGCAGCCCTGGTGCTCATCCGCGGCGGAGAGTCGCGGTTGATGCCCGACGAGAACACCCCGCTCGCACTGGACGATCAAGTGCTACTGGTGGGCAAGCCCGGCGGACTGGCTCAGGTCCGCGAGGTACTGCACTACTCCTCGACGGTCGAGTACCTGGCCACCGGCAATGAGGTGCCGCTGACGTGGGTGTGGTCCAAGCTGACCTGCCGCAACCGCGTGAAGACATGAGGCGGGCCGGAATTGAGGCCACCCGATCAGCTCACGGGACCGGATAGACGACCGCTCCTCTGTCGAGGTCTTTGATCAGCGTCGGCCAGTCGCGGTAGTCCAGGGTGAAAACGTCCTGGTATCGGCGTTCTCCGCTTCTGATCATCTCGACGATTTTCATCGCGATCTGATAAAACTCGTCGTACCGCGGGTCGTCCATCTCGAGATCGAGTTCGCCGCCATTCTCGCTTTCATATGACGTGAAGTAGCGGCAGACGTAGCTCTCGCCGTCGGGGAACTCGACCAGGTAACGAGTACCGGGGTGTTTGTCTTCGTATTGCTCGAGGACTCCGAACTGCAACTCCTCCTCGGGGTGGAAGTAAGTCACCGCGGCTTCTCCTTGGTGGGCTTGGGCGGGAGCGAAGTGAGTGCCGGAATTGGGGGGTTGTCCGCTGCCGGCAGGCGCTGCGACACGGATTGACGCGACGTCCTGATCAGGAAGTGGTAGGGCGGGCGGGGCTCGAACCCGCGACCAACGGATTATGAGTCCGCGGCTCTAACCAACTGAGCTACCGCCCC
>CAYFMA010000067.1:1295-19789 GCA_964344085.1 uncultured Mycobacterium sp. | reverse complement strand
GGGATAGCCCGGCGGCGGCGGATAGCCCGGTGCGGCGTAATCGCCGTAGGCGGGCGGGGGCGGGAAAAGGGGGATCTGCTCGATCGGCGGAGCCTCGTAGCCCCCGGGCTGAGGTTGCTGCGGACCCTGGTCGGTGGGCTTGTCGCCGGGCTCGCCGCTGGCAGCTGTCATGCTGTTCAACCTAGCCTAAGAGGTGAGAACGGCCCGCTCGTCGAATGTCGCGTACCGGGCCCTCATCGAACAAGGAGAACTTCGATATGACCAGTCCCTTCCAGCCCGGGCAGAACCCGGGAGTCGGTCCGGCCGGCCCCGTGCGCCGCGGTCCGTTGGGCCTGCCCACCCCGCCCAAAGGCTGGCCGATCGGTTCCTACCCGACCTACGAGGCGGCCCAGCGGGCGGTCGATTACCTGTCGGACAACCAGTTCCCGGTCCAGCAGGTGACCATCGTGGGCGTCGACCTGATGCAGGTGGAGCGGGTGACGGGCAGGCTGAGCTGGGCCAAGGTTCTGGGAGGCGGTGTGCTGAGCGGAGCCTGGCTGGGTCTGTTCATCGGCCTGCTGCTCGGCTTGTTCACCAAGGGCGACGGCGGCAATCCGCTGATGTTCACCATTCCGGCCGGCATCGTCTTCGGGCTCATCACCTCGGCGATTCCCTACGCCATGACCCGAGGAACGCGCGATTTCAGCTCCACCATGCAACTGGTGGCCGGCCGCTATGACGTGCTCTGCGATCCGCAGAATGCGGAGCAGGCGCGGGACATGCTGTCGCGCTTGACCATCTAGAGCACCTCCGGCGGGTCTCACGTCGTAAGGTACGGCTCGTGACGATCGCACGGACACGGCGGGCCGGCGCCACCACCCTGGCCGTATTGACCGTGTTCACCGCTTCGGCGTGTGCGTCGGGCGCTGACAGCCGAGTGGTCAGCCTCTACACCCCGGCCAGCGAGACCGCCACGTTCACCGCTGTGGCCAAGCGTTGCAACGATGAACTGGGCGGCCGGTTCCGCATCCAGCAGTTCAGCCTTCCGAAGGGCGCCGACGATCAGCGCCTGCAGTTGGCCCGCCGGATCACCGGCAACGACCACACCCTCGACATCATGGCGATGGACGTGGTGTGGACCGCGGAGTTCGCCGAAGCCGGCTGGGCGATGCCGCTGTCGGCGGATCCCGCGGGCCTGGCCGAAGCGGACGCCATCGATGACACCCTGCCCGGCCCGCTGGAGACCGCGAAGTGGCGCGGCAAGCTTTATGCCGCGCCGGTGACGACCAATACCCAGATGCTCTGGTACCGGCCGGATCTCGTCGCACCCCCGCCACCCACCTGGGATCAGATGATCGCTGAGGCGACCCGCCTGCACGCGGAGGGCAAGCCCAGTTGGATCGCGGTCCAGGCCAAGCAGTACGAGGGCCTGGTGGTCTGGTTCAACACGCTGCTGGAGAGCGCGGGCGGCCATGTGCTCTCCGAGGACGGCAAGACCGTCACACTGACCGACACTCCGGAGCACCGGGCGGCGACGGTCAAGGCGCTGCAGATCATCAAGTCGGTGGCCACCGCGCCGGGTGCCGATCCCTCGATAACGCAGACCGATGAGGGCACCGCGCGCCTGGCGCTCGAGCAGGGCAACGCAGCGCTGGAAGTCAACTGGCCCTTCGTCTTCGCCTCGATGCTGGAGAACGCCACCAAGGGCGGGGTGTCCTTCCTGCCGCTCAACGAGAACCCGGCGATGTCGGGCGCCATCAACGAGGCGGGCACCTTCGCGCCCACCGACGAGCAGTTCAACACCGCGTTCGACGCCAGCCGGGCGGTGTTCGCCTTCGCCCCCTACCCCGGTGTCACCGAGGGGCTGCCGACCCGCGTCACGCTCGGCGGCCTGAACCTCGCGGTGGCCTCGACCACCCGGCATCCGGCTGAGACATTCGAGGCCCTGCGGTGCATCCGCAATGAGGGCAACCAGCGCTACACCTCCATCGAGGGCGGTCTGCCGGCGGTGCGCGCCTCGCTGTACGACGATCCGGAGTTTCAGAAGAAGTACCCGCAGTACGCGATCATCCGCGATCAGCTGACCACTGCGGCAGTTCGGCCGGCCACGCCGAACTACCAGTCGATGTCGACTCGGATCTCGGCGACGCTGGCGCCGATCACCTCCATCGACCCGGAACGTACCGCCGACGAACTCGCCGATCAGGTGCAGAAGGCGATCGACGGCAAAGGGCTGATCCCGTGAGCGCGCCGGTTCGTGGTGCCGACCGTCTGGCGCAGCGCAAGCTGGCCTACTGGCTGATCGCCCCGGCTGTCGTGCTGATGCTGGCGGTCACCGCCTACCCGATCATCTACGCGGTGTGGCTCAGCCTGCACCGCTACAACCTGGCCAGTCCGGCCGACAACAAGTTCATCGGTTTCGCCAATTACGCCACCATCCTCGGCGACAAGTATTGGTGGACAGCCTTTTTCGTCACCCTGGTCATCACGGTGATCTCAGTGGCCATCGAGTTCGTGCTCGGACTGGGACTCGCACTGGTGATGCACCACACCGTGTTCGGAAAGGGCTTGGTGCGCACCGCGATCCTCATCCCGTACGGCATCGTCACCGTCGCGGCGTCGTACTCCTGGTACTACGCCTGGACGCCGGGTACCGGGTACCTGGCCAATCTGCTGCCGGACGGCAGCGCGCCGCTGACCCAACAGATTCCGTCGCTGGCAGTGATCATCCTGGCCGAGGTCTGGAAGACCACCCCGTTCATGGCGTTGCTGCTGCTGGCCGGCCTGGCACTGGTGCCCGATGATCTGCTCAAGGCTGCCGAGGTCGACGGCGCGTCCTCGTGGACCCGGCTGACCCGGATCATCATCCCGCTCATCAAACCCGCCATCCTGGTGGCGCTGTTGTTCCGCACCCTGGACGCGTTCCGGATCTTCGACAACATCTACGTGCTGACGGGGGGCTCCAACGACACCGCCTCGGTGTCGATCCTGGGCTACGACAATCTGTTCAAGGCGTTCAACCTCGGCCTGGGATCGGCGATCAGTGTGCTGGTGTTCCTCACGGTGGCCGTGATCGCCTTCATCTACATCAAACTGTTCGGGGCGTCGGCTCCCGGAGCCTCCGCGGATGACGAGGTGGGACGATGACGCGCCGCACCGGCTTCTGGACGGTGATCAACATCTTGGTGGTGGTCTACGCACTACTGCCGGTGCTGTGGATCCTGAGCCTCTCGCTCAAGCCGACCTCGACGGTCAAGGATGGCAAGCTGATTCCCTCCGAGATCACCTTCGCCAACTACAAGGGCATCTTCACCGGCGACGTGTTCTCCTCAGCCCTGATCAACTCCATCGGCATCGGTCTCATCACCACCGTGATCGCAGTGACCATCGGAGGCATGGCCGCCTATGCGGTCGCACGATTGAACTTCGCCGGCAAGCGGGCACTGATCGGTGCCGCACTGCTGATCGCGATGTTTCCCCAGATCTCTCTGGTGACGCCGCTTTTCAACATCGAACGCACGATCGGGCTGTTCGACACCTGGCCCGGGCTGATCATCCCGTACATCACCTTCGCGTTGCCGCTGGCGATCTACACCCTTTCGGCGTTCTTCCGGGAGATCCCCTGGGATCTGGAGAAGGCCGCCAAGATGGACGGGGCCACGCCCGCGCAGGCCTTTCGGCGGGTGATCGCGCCACTGGCCGCGCCGGGCATCGTCACCGCGGCCATCCTGGTCTTCATCTTCGCCTGGAACGATCTGCTGCTGGCACTGTCGCTGACCGCGACCAAGGCCGCGATCACCGCGCCGGTGGCGATCGCGAACTTCACCGGCAGTTCGCAGTTCGAGGAACCCACCGGTTCGATCGCGGCCGGCGCGATGGTGATCACCATCCCGATCATCATCTTCGTTCTGATCTTCCAACGACGGATTGTCGCCGGACTCACCTCCGGCGCGGTGAAGGGGTAGCGGGGCTGACATGGCCGAAATCGTCCTGGAGCACGTGAGCAAGCAGTATCCCGGCGGGGCCACCCCGGTGAAGGATCTGAGCCTGACCATCGCCGACGGCGAGTTCCTCATCCTGGTCGGACCCTCCGGCTGCGGAAAGTCGACCACGTTGAACATGATCGCCGGTCTCGACGAGATCAGCTCGGGTGAACTGCGCATCGGCGGACAGCGGGTCAACGAGAAGGCGCCACGCGACCGTGACGTCGCGATGGTGTTCCAGTCCTATGCGCTCTACCCGCACATGACGGTGCGGCAGAACATCGCGTTCCCGCTGACCCTGGCGAAGATGGGCAAGGCCGAGATCGACGCCAAGGTCGCCGAGACCGCCCGAATTCTCGATCTCACCGATCTGCTCGACCGCAAGCCCGCGCAGTTGTCCGGTGGGCAGCGTCAGCGGGTCGCGATGGGCCGCGCGATCGTGCGCAAGCCCAAGGCGTTCCTGATGGATGAGCCGCTGAGCAACCTCGACGCCAAGCTGCGGGTGCAGATGCGTGGCGAGATCGCCCGGCTGCAGAAGCGGCTGGGTACCACCACGGTCTACGTCGCCCACGACCAGACCGAGGCGATGACCCTCGGAGACCGCGTCGTCGTGCTCAAAGACGGTGTGGCACAGCAGATCGGCACACCCGACGAGTTGTACAACCACCCGGCGAACCTCTTCGTGGCCGGCTTCATCGGATCGCCGGCGATGAACTTCTTCCCGGCCACTGCGACGGCCACCGGCATCCGCCTTCCGTTCGGCGAGGTTCCGGTGCAATTGCCCTCCGGTGCGTCCGGCAATCTGGTCGCCGGGCTGCGCCCGGAGGCCTTCGAGGATGCCGCGCTGTTGGACGGCTTCGAGCGGACCAAGGCGGTCACACTCCCGGTTCAGGTGAACCTCGTCGAGTCGCTGGGCTCGGACAAGTACGCCTACTTCTCCGTGCCCGGTGTCGCTGGAAACGATTTTGTGGCAAGGCTTTCCGCCGAGTCGGCCGCGGGCATCGGACAGTCGCTCGAACTTGCTGTCGACCCGGCCAAGCTGCACATCTTCGACGCGGCCAGCGGGCTCAGCCTGACCGCGTGAGCGATCCGCTGGCTGCGGCCAGAGAGCACCTGTGCGAGCACTTCCCCGACTCCGATCCTGACGTCGCCAGTGTCACGTTCCTCGGTGTCGAACGGATGGACGTGCTGCGCTTCGCCACCGCCGAGGGGTATTACTACGTCTCCCTGGGGTGTTCGCGCCACCCCATGACCGAGGCTTCCGCGTCGGCCGTCGACCCGGTGCGCGGCCCCCGGGCAGAGGTGGTGATGAACCTGCGCGCCGGCGTGGCCACCAACGGGCTGGTCCGCAGCCTCGCAGTGATTGCCGCGACGCCGGCCGTGGACGGGGTGGTTCTCGCCGACGATCTGCTTGTCGATCTGTCCACTCCGCTCTGGGACGGTGCACCTTTCACTGCGGTGCTGCTGGGCCCCTCGAGCGTTCCCGATCTCATGTCGGAGCCGCCGCGCGAACCGGTGCACTTCCTGGCCGCGGTGCCGTTGACCCAGACCGAGGCGGCATGGGTGCGACTCAAGGGTGCCGAAGCGATGCGGCAGGCCTGGGCCGACGACGGGGTGGACGTGCGCGATCCGGCGCGGCGAGCGTCCGCCCCCGGTTGAGGTCATGTCTGCCGGACGCTCCCCCGCAAGCGGGGGGACCCCCACCTCGGGCCGTTTCGGCCCGCATCGTCGTGCGGTTAGAGCCAGTGGTTCTTGCGGAACGTGAAGTAGAGGAATCCGCACACCGAGACCATCAGCAGCAGCACTGCGGGATAGCCCCACTGCCAGGCCAATTCGGGCATGTTCTCGAAGTTCATTCCGTAGATGCCGGCGATCATCGTCGGCACCGCGGCGATCGCCACCCATGCTGAGATCTTGCGGGTGTCGAGATTCTGCTGCAGTTCCACCCTGGCCAGCGCGGCCTGAACCAGAGAGGTGAGCATCTCGTCGTAGCTGGCGATCAGATCTGCCGCCAAGGTCTGATGGTCGGCGACGTCGCGCATATAGCGCCGGATCTCCTTGGGCAGGAGGTCCTTGTAGTCGGTCTGCATCCGGGCCAGCGCCTCGGTGAGCGGCCACACCGCGCGGCGTAGTTCGACGACCTCACGCTTGAGCAGGTAGATCGGTTCGATATCGGTCTTGCTGTGCGGCGAGAATGTCGCCTCCTCGATCGCGTCGATATCGGAGTCCATCGCCTCGGCGACCCAACGGTAGGAGTCGACGATGTGATCTGCGATCGCGTGCATGACCGCGTAGGGACCCAATGCCAGCTGGGCGTGTTCGGACTCAAGCTCGTGGCGCACCCCGGCCAGACCGGTGTGGTCCCCGTGCCGGACGGTCACTACGAAGTCGCGGCCGACGAACACCATGATCTCGCCTGTCTCGACGATCTCGCGAGCCAGATCGACGGACTCGTGCGGTACGTAGTTGACCGTCTTGAGGACCAGGAAGAGTGTGTCGTCGTAGCGCTCGACCTTGGGGCGCTGATGGGCGTGCACGGCGTCCTCGACGGCCAGTGGATGCAGGCCGTACACCTGGGCCACTTCCTGCATCTGATGCTCGTCGGGCTCATGCAGACCGATCCACACGAAGGCCTTCTGCCCGGTGGCCTCGATCTCGTGGACCTTTTCGAGGGCGGCGGCGTAGCTGTACTCCCCGGGCAGCCGGCTGCCGTCGGAGTAGACAGCGCAGTCCACCGTGGCCTCGGAGACGGGCAGCGGCAGCTTTGGGGTGCTCACGAACTCCGGGCGCGGCCGCGTGATCCCGAGCAGCGCGGGGGATCGCGGTTTGAACGTCGCCACGGTGATCACCTCCTCGGTTGCTGTTCGCCGAATGTTACGCGCGTGGTCGTATACATTGACGCGATGTCTGAAACGGTGCCAGCCCCCCACCTCGTCGTCAGTGACGAGGAGATCTTCGCAGCCCACCAGGGCGGCAAACTGTCCGTCGAACTGAAGGCGCCCCTGGATTCCCAGCGGGCGCTGTCCATCGCCTACACCCCGGGTGTCGCGCAGGTATGCCGCGCCATCGCCGCCGACCAGACCCTGGCCGCGCGCTACACGTGGGCCCATCGGCTGGTCGCGGTGGTCAGTGACGGCACCGCGGTGCTGGGACTGGGCGATATCGGACCTGCGGCCTCATTGCCCGTGATGGAGGGCAAGGCCGCGCTGTTCAAGACATTCGGTGGTCTGGACTCCATTCCGATCGTGCTCGACACCACCGACCCCGACGAGATCGTCGACATCCTCATCAAGATGCGTCCGAGTTTCGGCGCGGTGAACCTGGAGGACATCGCCGCACCGCGGTGCTTCGAGATCGAGCGACGGGTGATCGAAGCACTCGACTGCCCGGTGATGCATGACGATCAGCACGGCACCGCGATCGTGGTGCTGGCCGCCCTGCTGGGGGCCACCGCGGTGCTCAAGCGGCCGCTCAGTTCGCTGAAGATGGTCATCGCCGGCGCCGGCGCGGCCGGCGTCGCGTGCGCCAACATCCTGCTCGAGGCGGGTATGTCGGATATCACGATGCTGGACTCCAAGGGCATCGTGCACGCCGGTCGCGGAGACCTGAACTCGGTCAAGGCCGAGTTGGCGACGCGCACCAATCCGGAGGGCCGCACCGGCGGGGTCGCCGAGGCACTGGCGGGAGCCGACGTGTTCCTGGGTGTGTCCGCCGGCAAGGTGCCTGAGGAGATCATCGCCACGATGGCGCCGAATGGCATCGTGTTCGCCTGCTCCAACCCCGACCCGGAGATTCACCCGGAGATCGCCAAGAAGCACGCCGCGATCGTCGCCACCGGCCGCAGCGATTTCCCCAATCAGATCAACAATGTGCTGGCCTTCCCCGGCGTCTTCCGCGGCGCCCTGGACGCAGGTGCCCGGCGGATCACCGAGAAGATGAAAGTCGCTGCAGCCGAGGCGATCTTCTCCGTCGTCGGTGACGACCTGGCCGCCGACCACATCGTCCCGAGTCCGCTGGATCCGCGGGTCGGCCCGGCGGTGGCCGCCGCGGTGGCGGCTGCATCGTCAGGAGCATGATCAGGAGGGTGACCGCTCTCCGTCGGCTTCTGCTGGTGGTTCTCGCCGCCTTCGTCGCCGCCTGCAGTCATCCCGCACCCGGTCCGTCGCTGACCGTCGCCTCGTCCGCTGATCCGCAGATCGCCCTCCTGGCAAATGTCTATGCGGCTGGTCTGCGCTACTACGGCACCGACGCGAAGGTGCAGGCCGTCGCCGATCCGGTGGCAGCCCTGGACACCGGCAAGGTGAGTGTGGCGCCCGGCTTCACCGGCCGCTTGCTTCAGCGATTCGCGCCAGGATCCGCCGCGCGCTCCGCTGAGCAGGTGTACCGGGCGATGATCGGCGCACTACCCGAAGGCGTGGCATCGGCAGACTATGCGGTGGCTGCAGAGGATAAGCCGGCATTGGCGATCACCGCCGCGACCGCCGCTGCGTGGGGTAGCCACGACCTGACCGCTGTGGTCCGTCGCTGTGCCGGGCTCAGTCTCGGTGTGGTTGCCGGCGTGCATGCACCAACGGAGGTGGGGGAGTGCACGCTGCCCTCCGCTCGTCAATTTCCCGACAGTGCCGCACTTTTCGGCGCGCTTCGTGACGGTGCTGTGAGCGCGGTGTGGACGACGACAGCCGACGCCGGGGTGCCTGACGGTGTCGTCGTGCTTGTAGACCGAAAGCCGACACTCGTGCCCGCGGAGAACGTCGTCGCGCTCTACCGCCGCAACGAACTCGACAAGATGCAACTGCGGGCGGTCAACGAACTCGCAGGAGTGCTGGACACCGCCTCATTGATCGACATGGTGCGCCAGGTCAAAGCCGGTGCGGATCCACGACCGGTGGCCGAGGCATGGCTGGCTGCCAACCCTCTGGGCCGCTGAAAGCTCACTGCATCTTGGGCATGAAGCGCGAGGCCAGCGTGGTCAGCACGCGGTGGTAGCCCGAACCCGTGGCCCGGACGAAGACGTCGAGGATTTTCGCGTCGGTGCCGACGAGAACCTTGGCCTTACCCTTGGCCACCCCGTCGAGAATGATCTCGGCAGCGCGTTCAGAGGATGTCCGGGCCATCTTGGTGTCGAACCACTCGGCCAGCTCCGCCTGATTGAGGCCCTCGGCGGTGGTGGCCTTGCGGGCGATCGCGGTCTTGATCCCGCCGGGGTGGACGGAGGTGACCTTGACGGGATGACCGGCCAGGATCATCTCCTGCCGTAGTGCCTCGGTGAAGCCGCGCACGGCGAACTTCGCCGAGTTGTAGGCGGCCTGCCCGGGCACCGCGAACAGGCCGAAGACACTCGAGGTGTTGATCACGTGACCGTCGCCGGAGGCGATCAGATGCGGAAGGAAGGCTTTGGTGCCGTTCACCACGCCCCAGTAGTCGACGTCCATCACCCGTTCGATGTCCTTGAACTGGGTGATCTCGACGTCCCCGCTGAAGGCTATGCCGGCGTTGTTGTAGATCTGGTTGACCTTGCCGAAGTGGCCCTTCACCTCGTCGGCGTAGAGCAGGAAGGACTCCCGTTCGGCCACATCGAGGCGGTCGGATTTGAACGGCGCACCCATCCGCGTGAGGCGATCGGCGGTCGCCGCTAGGCCTTCGAGGTCGACGTCGCTGATGGCCACCGAGGCCCCGGCCCGCCCAAGCTGTACCGCGAGCTCGGCGCCCATGCCGGACCCCGCCCCGGTAACGACTGCCACTTTGCCGGCGAATCCCTGCATGAGCGCTCCTGTTGACGGGTGTCGAGTTCGCTTCAGGCTAGCAGTGCATCGTTCGTGCCTGTAACGCGCGGCGGCCCTCCTACGATGTGCTGATCATGATGTTTAGCCGTATCGCCGTTGCCGTGGTTGCCGCCGGCCTTCTCGCCGGTGTGCAGGCCGGGCCGGCCGCCGCCGACACCGCCGGCAGCGTGGACCAGTTCCTGACCACCCTGGACAGTCTGGGGATCAGCAATCTCAACCCCACCGATGCGGTGGCGCTGGGCCAGTCGCTGTGCCCGCTGATCGCTCAGCGCAGCCAGAACACCGCCGATATCGCGGCCAAGGTGTCCGACAGTATCGGCAAGCCACTGGGCATCGGCACGATGTTCACCGGAGCCGCGGTGTCGTTCCTGTGCCCGAAGGCCGTGGACAACATCGCCGACAGCCTGTCCAGCGGACGACTGCCGTTCCCGCTTTTCGGCTAGCTGAACGCCTCTTCTGAGGCTGATGGTCCTCGTCGTTCGTCTTCGGCGCTGACGCGCTCACGCCGATTGCCCTTCTCCTCCGCAGGACTTCGTCCCGCATCGTCGTCGGCCTAGCCGAACGCCTCGTCCAAGATCTCCTGCTGCTCGACGGCATGCACCTTCGATGAACCCGAAGACGGCGCCGACATGGCACGGCGCGAGATGCGCTTGATGCCGGTCAGTTTCTCCGGGAGCATCTCGGGCAGCTCCAGGCCGAAAGTCGGCCATGCGCCCTGGTTGGCCGGTTCCTCCTGCACCCAGCGGAACTCGCGTGCGTTCGGGTACTGATCGAGCGTCGAAGCCAGTCGCCGCTTGGGCAGTGGCGCGAGTTGTTCGATGCGCACGATCGCGATGTCGTCGCGGTTGTCCTTCTGCTTACGCGCTTCCAGCTCGTAGTAGATCTTGCCGCTGGTGAGCAGGATTCGGGTGACCTTGTTGCGGTCGCCGTCGCCGTCGGTGTACATCGGCTCTTCGAGGATCGAGCGGAACTTATGTTCGGTGAAGTCGCGAACCTCGCTGACGGCGGCCTTGTTGCGCAGCATCGACTTGGGAGTGAAGACGATCAGCGGGCGGTGCACATCATCGAGGCCGTGCCGGCGCAGCAGGTGGAAGTAGTTGGCCGGGGTCGACGGCATCGCGATCGTCATCGAGCCTTCGGCCCACAGCTGCAGGAACCGCTCGATGCGGCCCGAGGTGTGGTCGGGGCCCTGGCCCTCGTGGCCGTGCGGCAACAGCAGCACGACATCGGAGAGTTGACCCCACTTGGCCTCACCGGAGCTGATGAACTCGTCGATGATCGACTGCGCACCGTTGACGAAGTCGCCGAACTGCGCCTCCCACAACACGATCGCCTCGGGGTTGCCCACCGAGTAGCCGTATTCGAAGCCCACGGCGGCGTACTCCGACAGCGGCGAGTCGTAGATGAGGAAGCGTCCGCCGTTGGGAGTGCCGTCCGGGTTCTGGGTGAGTAGTTCCAGCGGAGTGAAGTTGGCGCCGGTGGCCGGATCGATCAGGACGGCGTGGCGCTGGGTGAACGTCCCGCGCTTGGTGTCCTGACCGGAGAACCGGATCAGCTTGCCGTCGGCCAGGAAGGTGCCGAGTGCGAGCAGTTCGGCGAAGGCCCAGTCGATCTTGCCCTCGTAGGCCATTTCGCGGCGCTTCTCAAGCACCGGCTTGACGCGTGGATGCGGGGTCCAGTCCGGCGGGAAGTTCAGGTGCGCATCACCGATGCGGGCCAGCAGCGACTTGTCCACGGCGGTGTTCATTCCACGCGGAATCATCTGTGCCATCTCCACCGACTCGCTCGGTTCGATCGCATGTTTCTCGAGTTCGCGGACCTCGTTGAACACCTGCTCGAGTTGACCCTGATAGTCGCGCAGGGCGTCCTCGGCTTCCTTCATCGAGATATCGCCGCGGCCGATCAGTGCCTCGGTGTAACTCTTGCGAACACCGCGCTTGGTGTCGATGACGTCGTACATGGCAGGGTTGGTCATTGACGGGTCGTCGCCCTCGTTGTGGCCGCGCCGGCGGTAGCAGAGCATGTCGATGACGACGTCCTTGTTGAACTTCTCCCGGAAGTCCACTGCCAGGCGGGCCACCCAGACGCAAGCTTCCGGGTCATCGCCGTTGACGTGGAAGATGGGCGCTCCGACCATTTTCGCGACGTCGGTGCAGTACTCGGCTGAGCGCGAGTATTCCGGCGCGGTGGTGAAGCCGATCTGGTTGTTGACGACGATGTGAATGGTTCCGCCGGTGCGGTAACCCTTCAGCAGGGCGAGGTTGAGCACCTCGGCCACCACGCCCTGGCCGGCGAAGGCGGCGTCGCCGTGCAGCATCAGTGGGACGACCGAGAACTTCGGCTCGGCGTCGGGACCGTCGATCAGGTCCTGCTTGGCCCGCACCAGACCCTCAAGGACAGGGTCGACGGCCTCCAGGTGCGACGGGTTGGCCACCAGCGAGACCTCGATCTCGTTGTCTCCGAACATCTGCAGGTAGGTGCCGTCGGCGCCGAGGTGGTACTTGACGTCGCCGGAGCCGTGGGCCTGGGTGGGGTTCAGGTTGCCCTCGAACTCGCTGAAGATCTGCGAGTAGGGCTTGCCGACGATATTGGCCAGTACGTTGAGGCGGCCGCGGTGCGGCATGCCGATGACCACCTCGTCGAGACCGTGTTCGGCACACTGGTCGATCACCGCATCCATCATCGGGATCACCGACTCGGCGCCCTCCAGCGAGAAGCGCTTCTGCCCAACGTATTTGGTCTGCAGGAAGGTTTCGAAGGCTTCGGCCGCATTGAGCTTGGACAGGATGTACTTCTGCTGGGCGACAGGTGGCTTGTCGTGCCGGACCTCGATGCGCTCCTGGAGCCACTTCTGCTGCTCGGGCTCCAGGATGTGGGTGTACTCCACGCCGATGTGACGGCAGTAGGCGTCGCGCAGCACCGAGAGCACGTCGCGCAGTTTCTTGTATTCCTTGCCGGCGAACCCGTCGACCTTGAACACCCGGTCGAGGTCCCACAGCGTCAGGCCGTGGGTGAGCACGTCGAGATCGGGGTGCATCCGGAACCGGCTCTTGTCCAGCCGCAGCGGATCGATATCGGCCATCAGGTGGCCGCGGTTGCGGTAGGCGGCGATCAGTTCGAGTACGCGGGCGTTCTTGTCGAGGATCGAGTCCGGGTTGTCGGTTCGCCACCGTACCGGCTCGTACGGGATGCCGAGGTCGAAGAAGATCTCGTCCCAGAAATCGTCGGACAGCATCAACTGGTGCACGGTGCGCAGGAAGTCGCCGGATTCCGCGCCCTGAATGATGCGGTGGTCGTAGGTCGAGGTGAGCGTGATGAGCTTGCCGACACCGAGTTCGGCGATGCGTTCCTCGCTGGCGCCCTGGAACTCTGCCGGGTACTCCATCGCGCCGGCGCCGATGATGGCGCCTTGACCGGCCATCAGGCGAGGGACGGAGTGCACGGTGCCGATGGTGCCCGGATTGGTCAGCGAGATGGTGACGCCGGCGAAGTCTTCGGCGGTGAGCTTGCCGTCGCGCGCACGCCGGACGATGTCCTCATAGGCGGCGACGAATTCGGCGAATTTCAGCGCCTCGCAGCCTTTGATGGCGGCGACGACGAGTGAGCGCTTGCCGTCCTTGCCTGCGAGATCGATGGCAAGACCGAGATTGGTGTGCGCCGGGGTGACGGCGTTGGGCTTGCCGTCGATCTCGGCGAAGTGGCGGTTCATGTTCGGGAACTGCTTAACCGCCTGCACGATCGCGTAGCCGAGCAGATGTGTGAAGGAGATCTTGCCGCCGCGGGTGCGCTTGAGGTGATTGTTGATGACGATCCGGTTGTCGATCATCAGGGTCGCCGGGATGGCCCGCACACTGGTGGCGGTCGGGATCTCCAGCGAGGTGTTCATGTTCTTGACGACGGCTGCCGCGGCGCCGCGCAGCACCTGATTCTCGTCGCCCACCTGCTCGGGCGCCGCTGTCGCGGCCGGTGTGGGAGCGGCCGGCGGAGCCGCCGCGGTCGCAGGTGCCGGAGCCGGTGCCGGTGTCGGTGCGGGTGCCGGTGCCGTAGGCGCAGCCGGGGGCGCGGGCGGCGGAGCGACGGCCGGAGCCGGGGGTGCCACCGGCGCGGCAGCGGGGGCCGCCGATTGGCCGTTGGCGGCGGCCGGACCGGTCGATTCGGGGTGGTAATCCACCAGGAACTCGTGCCAGCTCGGGTCTACCGATGAGGGATCTTCGCGGAATTTGCGGTACATCTCCTCGACCAGCCATTCGTTCTGGCCGAAGGGTGAATTGGTACTGCTCACGGAGTCGCTCGCCTCGTTTCTGTGCCCCACGTATGACGACCACTAAGGCTATCTCTTATCACGTGTTCCCGGAGCGGGTCGTTCCATGCCTGAGACGAGCGGCGAGCGCGCTGAGATTAGCGGTCGTTTACAGCGCGTCCTGGACCGGCGGCAGCAGGTGCAAGGTCGAGGGCCAGCGCGCCGGGGCCGGGCCGAACGCCTTGCGGGCGTTCTCGACGATCTTCTTGCCCATCAGGCGGTTGCCCCCGCCGCCGACCGCGGCGCCGATACCGACCGGCAGCATCTTGCCGAACGCCATGGCGGCGCGCTTCACCGTGTATTTCTTCACGAAGTACTGCATGAGCCGGGAGTTGAGCTGGGACACCACCGGCAGCGGGAGCAGTTCGGCCTCGGCCAGCCAGGCGCCGCCGGTGCGGCCGGAACCGAGCAGGTCGCGGACGGCGCCTTTGCCCTCCTCGCCGACCAGTACCCCGAGGACCAGGTTGCGGCGCCGGTCGCGGTCCTCCATCGGGATGCCGTGAACCTCGGCCACGGCCAGAGCGAACGCCGCCGTGGCCTCCAGAAAGACCACGGTCTCGCCGGCCACCGCGGACAGGGCCGCCAGGGTTCCGATCCCGGGGAACGCCGCCGCCGATCCGACTGCGGCGCCGCTGGCCATCACCGCGGCCAGGTAATGCTTCTCCAGCCTGGTGACGATTTCGGCCGGGGTGGCGTCGGGGTCGGACTTGCGGAGCCGGGCCACGTAAGCCTTGACCGCCGGAGCCTGCAACCGGGTGCTGGACTCCAGCACATGGGAGAGGGCTTTCGCGGACATGCCGGCGTCCTCCGGGCGGGCCGGCAGATTGTCCGACGGCTTGCGGCGAAAGATCATGGCAGGCCTTTCAGTCAGCGTCATGCCAGGCTAACGAACGGGCGGGCCGCTGGGTGCCCGAGTTCGTCGGGCCGGATCAGCCGACGTTGGGGTCGGCGTAGCGCAGCACCGCGCCGACACCGTCGGCCGGGCTGATCCGCTCGTCGGTGCGCACCAGCGCCGCCTGGGTGGCCACCGCCAGCAGCGGCAGCGCCTCGTCGGCCCGGCGTTCGCCGCCCTCGTCGAGCACGGTGGCGTCGCCGAGGTCACCGATGATCAGGGTGTCGACCGAGCCGTCGCGCAGGGCGATCGTCACGCCGGTCAACCCCTCGACTGCCAGGCCGGTGCCCATGGCCGCCTTGAACCGCTGGGCCGCCTCGTCGATCGCGGCCAGCCGGCGCTTGAGGAACTCCTGGCCCATCTCGTGATGTACCTCGGCCTCATCGGTGCCGGCGGTACGTCCACCGCCCTGCAGTTGGACTGCCTTGGCCGCGACCCGTTCGGGCAGTTCGGACAGGAGTTCGGAACGTGCGCTCACCTCGCCGGTGATGAACACGATGTCCGGGCCGTGCTCATCGACCAAGTGGGTGATGCGGTCGGCGACCTCGCGGATGTTCTTACGGACGGCCTCGGCCTTGCCCTGCGGTCCGGCGTGATCGTCGCTCTTGACGGTCTGGGTCCTCGAGGCGAGGGAGATGTCGGCGCCGGTGTTGTCGACGGCGACCATCAGATAGGAGGTGTGCATCGCACCGTGTTCGATGACGGGCACGAGGTAGGGCAGTTCAGAGACCCTCACGACGGTAACGGCGGGCGGACGTATCAGGTGCTCATCGAGCACGATCCGGTTGCCGGCGGCGATCAGGCCGCGGCCGCTTCGGCCGACCGGGACCTTGGCGCGAGCGGCGATCTCGATGGCCTCGATCACGTCCGCGCCGACCGACTGCTCCTCAAGGCGCTTGCGGATGTCGCGCAATCGGGCGTCGAGCTGGGCGACGGCATCGCCGGAGTCATGTGAATCATCGAAATACACCGAGACGAACGGTCCGGTCGCGTCGACCAATCCGCGAAAGCGATCCGACTCCATGTTGTCTTCCCCCTTCATGACGTCGGGGAGCACCCCCTGACAGCTGTCAAATTTACGCTCGACCCCGCCCGACTCCGGCTGCGGGTGCGGTGGCAGCATCGGTGCATGAGTCAGCAGCAGGCAGCTCCGTGGAAGGCGTTGTGGGCCATGCTGCTCGGATTCTTCATGATCCTGGTCGACTCGACCATCGTGGCGGTGGCCAATCCCAGCATCATGTCCGCGCTGAACATCAGTAGCTATGACAGCATCATCTGGGTCACCAGTGCCTATCTGTTGGCTTATGCGGTGCCGTTGCTGCTGACCGGCAGGCTCGGTGACCGGTTCGGCCCGAAGAACCTCTACATCGCCGGACTGGTGGTTTTCACGGTCGCTTCGCTGTGGTGCGGTCTGTCCGGATCGATCCAGATGCTGATCGCCGCCCGGGTTCTGCAGGGCATCGGCGCCGCGCTGCTGACACCGCAGACACTGTCGACGATCACCCGGATCTTTCCGCCCGACCGGCGCGGGGTGGCATTGAGTATGTGGGGCGCCACCGCCGGGGTGGCCACGCTGGTCGGTCCGCTGGCAGGTGGAGTGCTCGTCGACCACCTGGGCTGGTCCTGGATCTTCTTCGTCAACGTTCCGGTCGGGGTCATCGCCGTGGTTTTGGCGGCCCGGTTGATCCCGGTGCTCGAGACCCATCCGCACCGGTTCGACATCCCCGGAGTCGTGCTTTCCGGGGTCGGGTTGTTCCTGATCGTATTCGGTCTGCAGGAGGGGCAGACTCATGATTGGGCGCTGTGGATCTGGTCGGTGATCGTCGCCGGTGTCGTGGTGATGACCGTGTTCGTCTACTGGCAGTCGGTCAATCCGGGTGAACCGTTGATCCCGCTGGCGATCTTCGGTGACCGTGACTTCAGGCTGGCCAACATAGGCATCGCGGTGATCGGCTTCACGGTCACGGCGATGATCCTGCCGGTGATGTTCTACGCGCAATCGGTCTGTGGTCTCACCCCGACCCGGGCGGCGCTGCTGACCGGCCCCATGGCGGTGGCCAGTGGTGTGCTGGCTCCCTTCGTCGGCCGGATCGTCGACCGTGCGCACCCCGCTCCGATCATCGGGTTCGGCTTCTCGGCGGTGGCTGTCGCGTTGCTGTGGCTGTCGTTCGAGATGTCCCCGAGCACCCCGATCTGGCGGTTGCTACTGCCGTTGATGACGATGGGTATCGGGATGGCGTTCATCTGGGCGCCGTTGGGCGCCACGGCGACTCGTAATCTCCCCGCCCGGCTTGCAGGTGCGGGATCAGGTGTCTACAACACCACCCGGCAGGTCGGTTCGGTGCTGGGCAGCGCCAGCATGGCGGCGTTCATGTCGGCTCGGATCAAAGCGGAACTGCCTGCCGCCCCGCCCGGTTCCGCTCCGCGCAGCGAAGCCGACGTCATGCATCTGCCGGCATTTCTGCACGTACCTTTCGGTGTGGCGATGTCTCAGTCGATCCTCTTGCCGGCTTTCGTTGCACTGTTCGGCGTGCTCGCCGCGATCTTCCTGGTCGGTCCGGTCAGTCGAACAGCACCGCAGGATTCAGGTATGCCGTCGGATCCAGCGCGTTCTTGACCGCGCGCATCACTGCGATGTCGGCAGGTTCCCGCGACATCCCGAGATATCTGCGCTTGCGGGTTCCGACGCCGTGTTCTGAGCTGACGTTTCCGCCGTGCGCCGCGATGAGTTCCATCATCGCGGTGTAAAGACCGGCTTCCTGCTCGCTGTCACAGCGCAGCACATTGAGATGAAGATTTCCTTCACCGGCGTGGCCGAACAGAATCGGTACGGCATCCGGTGCGTGTTGCGCGATGAGCGCTTCGGCGTCCCGGGCGAACGCCGGAATCGTCGAAAGAGATAGCGAGACATCGAATTTCAGAGGCGGTCCGAAGATTCCGACCACGTCGGCGAGTGACTCCCGGACCTGCCAGAGCCGATGCTGATCGGACGGGTCGACGCCGACGGCCGGCTCACCGGTGAGAGCGGTCGAATCGAGCGCGTCAGCCAGGACCGCGGTGGGATCGGTGTCAGCGGCAAGTTCGACGAGCAGCAGCCAATCGGCGGTGACCGGTGCCGGCATGCCGAGGTGCTCCGTCGCCAGGCGCACGCCCCGACCGTCGATGAGTTCCAGTGCGGCGATCGCTTCCAGATCGCGGAATGACCGCGCAGCGCAGATCAGTTCATCGAGATCGGCGAACCCGCACACCGCCGTGACCCGGTGCGCGGGCACCGGGCGCAGCCGCAGGTCCACCGCGGTGATCACTCCGAGCGTGCCCTCGGCTCCGACGAACAGTGCGGTCAGGTCGTATCCGGTGTTGTCGAAGCGGACCGCCGAATGCCTTTGCAGCACAGAGCCATCCGGCAGCGCGACGTCCAGGCCCAGTACCTGGTCGGCCATCGATCCGTACCGCACGGTGCGCAGGCCCCCGGCGTTGGTGGAGGCCATCCCGCCGACGGTCGCCGAATCGCGGGCAGCGAGGTCCACCCCGAACAGCAGGCCGGCGGCCGCAGCGGC
>CAYFMA010000067.1:0-1285 GCA_964344085.1 uncultured Mycobacterium sp. | reverse complement strand
ACTCGGCACGGTGGACACCGGCGAGCGCACCATCCGGGCCGGCGGCCGCAGCGGCGCGCTGAACCTCCGACAGCGTCACCCCGGCGCCGGCCCGGATGGTGCGCTCGCCGGTGTCCACCGTGCCGAGTTCGGTGAGCCGCTCGGTCGACAGCAGGACGTCATCGTTCTCCGGAACGGTGCCTGCCACCAGAGAGGTCCGGCCGCCCTGCACCGTCACACAGCGGCCGGCGTCGCGGCAGGCGCTGAGCACCTGCGCTACCTCTGCGGCGGTGCCTGGCCGGACCAGCACGGCAGCCGCGCCGCGATACCGGCCGGTGTAGTCGACACAGCGGGTGGCGACGATGTCGGGGTCGGTGACGACGTGCGCCGCGCCGACGATCGCACTCAGGGCCTCGGTCAACGCGGTCATGCCCCAAGCCTATTTAGCCGGTGGGATCGGCCAGATCGGGCCAGTTGGGCTCCAGCACGATGATCGTCGGCTCCTTGGGCGGGAGTACGAACGTGTCGACCAGCAGCACGTCCTCGTCGCCGAGGTTGGCTGCCGTCATCACGGTGTCTTCGGGCATGTCGTAACAGCTGCCCGCCGGAAAGATCATCGGTTCGGAGCCCTCGACGAAGTCGGTGATGGTCCCACTCAGCACGCAGGTGCGGCCGCCGTAATCGTGATAGTGAATCGGGGCACGCGTGCCGGCCTTGCGAATGCCCTGCTGCACCAGCAGCCGGTTGCCGTCGACCTGAATGGTGTCGGTCACCACGGTCAGATCCACCAGTTTGGCGGCGACGCCGGGCGGGACCTCACCGTTGATGGTGGTGGTCGAACCGAGCTCCGCGGATGCCACGCCGGGCGTGCACAGCAGCGCGGCGATGGCGGCGATGCCGGCGACGGTCCGCATCAGCCGATGTTGCCGATCACTTCGACGCCGTTGCCGTTCCACCGGAACTTCACCACGCTCTGCAGGCCCATGCCGCCCGTGTACACCAGCGCGATCGTGTCACCGGTGCTCTGTGCGGCGTCGATCGCGTTGAACCCGAAGGTGTCCGGAACCCCGGTCGGGATGTACTTGCCCAGATGGAACAGCACCGCGCGGGTGTTGGGATTGGGGCTGTTCGTGTTGGCCTTGACGATCACCGCCGACAGCGGGGCGCACTCGTTGTAGTTGCCGGTCACCGGTTCGGGGTTCCAGCCCTGCTCGCTGCGGGAGTCCGGCGGCAGTTCGGAGACGGCCCGGGCGATGGCCGGTGCGGCCAGGTTCACCGCGCAGGGGTCCGGCGCCGGGGGAGCAGG
>CAYFMA010000066.1:10895-19957 GCA_964344085.1 uncultured Mycobacterium sp. | reverse complement strand
TGTCCCGGGTGACGGGCAGATGGGCGGAGTGGCTGCGCACGCTGCCGGTCAACGCTCTCGCCGGATTCAGCGTCGCGCTCATCGCGGTGCCGCAGTCGCTGGCCTACGCCGAACTGGCCGGCATGCCACCGATCGTCGGCCTCTATGCCGTGACGATTCCGCCGATCGTCGCCGCGTTGTTCGCCTCCTCGCCCTACCTGCAGACCGGCCCGGTCGCGATCAGCGGGCTGCTGACCTATGGCGCACTGAGCACGATGGCCACCCCGGGCAGCCCGCAGTACGTCACCCTCGGGCTGGGGCTGGCGCTGATCATCGGACTCGTCCGGGTGGTGGTCGGCCTGTTGCGCGGCGGCTGGATCGCCTACCTGATGTCGCAACCGATGCTGATCGGTTTCGTACCGGCCGCCGCGGTGCTGATCGCCTGCTCGCAACTGCCCAAGGCGCTGGGAAACAAACCACCGAAGATGCGCAACGACATCCTCGGCGCGTTCTGGTCGCTGACCCATCCGGGCACCTGGCATCTGGGGGCGATCGCGATCAGTGTGCTCACCGCGGCGGTGATGATCGGCGGCCGGCGCATCCACACGCTGTTCCCCGGGGTGCTGGTCGCCGTCGTCGCCGGTATCGCGGTATCGATGACCGGCTGGTACCACGGCCCGACGATCTCCGAGATCCCCTCGGGTTTCCCGACGCTGACCGTCGACCGGATTCCGTGGAGCACGTTGCCGCAGTTGCTGTTGTCGGGGATTCTGATCGCGTTCATCGGTTTCAGCGAGGCCTCCTCGCTGGCCCGGCAGTTCGCCTCCGAGGACCGGGTCCGCTGGAGCGCGGACCGCGAGTTCATCAGCCAGGGCGCGGCCAACATCGCCGCGGCGTTCACCGGCGGGATGCCGTGCGGCGGTTCGTTCTCGCGCAGCACGGTCAACCGGGTCGCCGGAGCGACCAGTCCGGTCTCCCAGGCGATCACCGGCCTGGTGGTGCTGGCGTTCCTGCCGCTGGCGTGGGTGCTCGAACCGCTGCCGCTGGCGGTGCTCGGGGCGATCGTCGTCGTCGCGGTGTCGAGTCTGATGAAGTTCGGTCCGCTGATCGCGATCTGGCGGGTGTCGATTCCGCAGGCACTGATCTCCTGGATCACCTTCTTCGCGACACTGGTGCTGGCCCCTCGGCTCGACATCGCGGTGCTCACGGGGATCGGGATCTCGATCGCGGTGTTCTTGTGGCGCATGCTGCAGTTGGAGATCGACGTCGACTTCCATGACGGCACCATCGTCTTCACCCCGCGCGGGGTGCTGTGGTTCGGCACCGCACAACGTCTCGACACTCTGCTGGTCGACGCTCTGGCCGCCCACCCGAATGCCACCCGGCTCGACATCGATCTGTCCGGGCTGGGGCGTATCGACACGACCGGGGCGGTGATCATCCGCTCGGTGCTCGACCACGCCCGCTCGACGGGCCTGGAGGCCGAAGTCAGCGGAGTGCGGGCCCAGTCGGCGCCGCTGCTGGCCCGGGTGCTTGATCCGGCTGAGCCGCCACTGAGCTGAGCGAGACGCTCAGTCGTCCCCGCAATCGAAGTCGCATCCACCGCCGTCGCCGGCGATATCGGCCAGGTACTCCCTCGACGCCTCAGCGCGGGCGTCACGGGCGCGCTGCTCGCGCTCGAGGCGCCGCTGTTCGACCGATCCCCACCTACTGGAACTCCCCCAATTCCTCATAGCCCCACGCTAGCGACGCCCACCGACAGAAATTGTCAGCGTCGACTGCCACCATGGTCGCCATGGGACGCAAACCGAGCGACGACTATCAGCCCGGCGAACCCGGCAAGTGGGGTGAGCCGTACGAGATGATCGACGAAGTCGAAGGCGACGAGGACGACGACTCCGACGAGGACTAGACCCGCACCAACTCGAACAGCGGAATCACCCGGCTGGTCTTGGCCTGGTACTCGCCGAACCCCGGCGCGGCCGCGACCACCATCTCGAACACCGCGGCGCGTTCGGCCTCGGGCAGCTCGCGGGCGGTGACGTCATAGGCGTCGGCGCCGATCTCGATGCGCGCACCCGGGTTTGCCCGCAGGTTGTGCACCCAGTCGGGGTTGGTGTCATGACCGGCCTTGGAGCCGACGATGAAGACCTTCCCGTCGATGCCGAAATAGGCCAGCGGGTTCAGCCGCGGCTGGCCGGACTTGGCCCCGGTGGTGTGCAGCAGGAGCAGTGGCGCCCCCTCGAACGGCCCGCCCACCACACCGGCGTTGGCGCGGAACTCCTCGACGATGCTGTGGTTGAAGGCGTTGACCGAGGCCTTATCGGTGAAATCTGTCATGTGGAGTGAAGCCTCGAACACCGCTGATCTATTCCACGGCCTATCGCACTGTGTCATTGCAGCTCAGCGTGCCTGCCGACTGTTAACGTCCGCCCCATGAAGCGCAGTGTCCTCATCGCCGCCGGCGTCGTCATCGCCACCGCGGTCCTGCCCGCCCCGCCGGCCGGCGCGGAGATCGAACCCTGCCCCGACGTCGAGGTGATCTTCGCCCGCGGCACCGGTGAGCCCGAGGGCCTGGGCCGCGTCGGCGAGGCACTGGTCGCCAACCTCACCCCGCAACTGGGCGGCAAGTCCGTCGAGACCTATGCGGTGAACTACCCCGCGAGCTTCGACTTCCTCACCACCGCCGACGGCGCCAACGACGCCGCCGCGCGGATCGTCGCGGTGCTGAGCCGCTGCCAGGACGCCCAGATCGTCCTCGGCGGGTACTCGCAGGGGGCGGCGATCGTCGACATGCTGGCCAACGTGCCCCCTCTCGGCAACACGGTCGGTGAGATCGGGTCGGCCCCGCCGCTGGCTTCCCCGTTCGCCGACAAGGTTGTCGCCGCCGCGGTGTTCGGCAACCCGGCAGCGCGCTTCGGCACCCCGCTGTCGGCCGTCGGCTCCTTCGCGGGCCGCGCCATCGACCTGTGCAATCCGGGTGACCCGATCTGCTCCCCGACCGGCGACGTGGTGGCCGACCACAAGGTCTACGAGTTTCCGCCCTACAGCGAGCAGGCGGCCGGCTTCACCGCGGAGCGCCTCGGCGGGTAGTCGCCGTTTCGGAAGCGATGTGTGCTTCACATCGCGTGGGTTAGACCCACGGGCTCGCGGGTAATTACCGCATCGAATGGAACCTTCGAGTTCAAGGAGATGACTGTGACCACACTGCCCGAAGTCCGCCAACCGCGATCCTGGCTTGCCGAACTCTCGGATGCCTTCCCTTCCTGGTCGGATCTGCGCTCGTCGCTGACGGGTGCGCATCTGATCCGCCTGGAGGAGGAGATTCAGGACGGCCACTACCTGGTGCGCGCCGAGCTTCCCGGTATCGATCCGGCCAAGGACGTCGACATCACCGTGTGCGACAACCAGCTGACCATCAAGGCCGAGCGTTCCGAGAAGAAGGAGAGCAACGGCCGATCGGAGTTCTCCTACGGCTCCTTCCTACGCGCCATTCAACTGCCGTCCGGAGCCGACTCCGACAACGTCAAAGCCACCTACGACAAGGGCATCCTGACCGTCGATGTGGCGCTGCCGAAGGGGTCCGCCCCGGAGGTCAAACGCGTCGCGGTCAAGTCCGCGAAGTGATGCGCACCCGAGGAGCAGCGATGACCAAATCCCTGAAGAGGACGGCGGCCGCGGCGATGATGGCCGGCGCGATGGCGATCAGTTCGGCGACGACGGCGTCGGCCGCCTACCCGATCGTCGGCAAGCTCGGCAGCGAGCTGACCATGACCGACAGTGTCGGCCAGGTCCAGTTGAGTTGGCGCGTCAGCGATCTGCGGCCCAGCTCGGACGTCATGCCCGGTTACACGGTGGCCGGACAGCTGTGGGAGGCCACCGCCACCGTCAGGGCGATCAACGGCCCGGTGACGCCGGCCATTTCGCAGTTCAACGCGGTGGCCCCCAATCAGGCCACCTATCGGGTGCTGTGGCAGATCGCCAGCCCGGTCAACATCAGCGGGGCCACCATCCCGCAGGGGGCGCAATCCACCGGCAAGATCCACTTCGACGTCACCGGTCCCCCGCCCACCACCGTCACGATGAACAACGGGATGGAAGATTTGATGATCTGGGGGCCCTAGGGGGTCAGGCCTTCATCTCGTAGGCGCCGCTGTAGCCGAGCACCTCGCCGACGAACGCGTCCTCGCGGATCGGATCGATCACCGGCTTGCGCACCAGGGTCAGCGCCGCTGCGCTCTGGGCGTCGGTGGTTGATGCCTGTCCGTGCAGCTCGACCGCGTAGGACGCCATGTCGCCGACGAACACCGCGACCATCCGGTCGATGTGCGCCTCGGTGAGATCGGAGATGTCGCTGACCGAACCGGGCCGGGTCTGCCCATGGTCCATGGCCAGGGCGGCGGACTCCAAAATCAGCTGCGCGTAGACGATCTGGGTGAACAGCTGCCCGAGGACCTGTAGGTAGTCCAGGTCCTTCTGCTGGTCCTCGGTCGGCGGGGCGGTGAGCACCAGTTGGGTGAAGGCGTCGATCTGCTCGCGGAACACCGCGACGTTGGGCAGGTGCGCGAACCGGTCGAACGCCGGCCGCCAGTCGCCGAATCCGATGCCGCCCAACCCTTTTGCCGGTCCCTGATGGAACAGGTAGACGTCGTCGGCGGCGTCCTGGCGGACCGGGACCGGCGGATAGTCCTGCGCGGCGCCATGCGCGGCGCCGAGGTAGCGCGGCATGAACTTGAGCACCAGCGCGATGTTGACGTGCACGGTGCCCTCGAGTTTGGGCAGCGCGCGGATGTCGGAGGCAGCCCGGCTGAAGTAGGTGTCGCGCTCGAAACCGCGGGCGGCGATCACGTCCCAGAGCAGATCGATGACCCGCTCCCCCTCGCTGGTCACCTTGGCCTTGGTGATCGGGTTGAACAGCAGGAAGCGACGGTCGTCCTCGCTGGCGCTGCGGAAGTAGTCCGTGGAACGTGCGGCGAACATCTTCATCGCGATCAGCCGCGCGTAGGCGTCGCCCAGCATGCGCCGCACGTGCGGGAAGTCGGTGACCCGGTTGCCGTAGAGGATCCGGTTGTGCGCGTGGGTGACGGCCTCGTAGAAGGAGTGCTCGCAGATGCCGATGCTGGCCCAGCCCAGGTTGACCTTGCCGACGTTGACGGTCGCGAGCGCGGCGTCGAAGGCCGGCTTGCCGACGTGCAGGATGTGGTCTGGCGCCACCGGGTAGCCGTGTAGTTCGAAGGCGGCGACGAACATCTGTCCGGCGACGACGTTCTTGAGCAGTTCATAGCTCTCATGTGTCGGGTCGACGAGGAAGAAGACGTGCTCGCCCGGGTGCTGCGGATCGTCGTCGGCGAACTTGCCGTACACGCTCAGGCGCCCGGCGGCGTTGCCGTTGCCGATGTACCACTTGCCGCCGGTGGCGGTGTACCCGCCAGAGTCGTTGCGGCGCAGGATCATGTCGGAGGAGTAGATGTCGGCGCCGTGCTCGCGTTCGGAGAGGCCGAAGCCGAAGATGTGCCCGTCGTCGAGCAGTCCGGCGACCTCTTTTCGCGCGGTCTCGTTGTCGCTCAACCACACCGGGCCCAATCCGAGCACCGATACCTGCCAGGCGTACCAGTGCGCCAGGGAGTAGAAGCCGAGCACTTCGTTGAGTTCGTTGATGCGCGCCAGGTCCCAGCGGGCGTCCGGTGCCCCGGCCTGGGCACCGACCTCGGCCGGGGTGCCGAAGGTCGCGAAGATCTTCTCCCTGGCGATCAGGTCGATGAAGTCGGTGTACCACTGGCCGGAGTAGTACTCCTCCTTGTTGCGGGCCAGACCTTTGGTCTCGAAGAAGTCGACCAGCGCCAGGAGCTTCTTCCTGGTCGGCTCGTCGAAGGAGGTGGGGTCGTAGGTGGCGGGGTTGAACAGCAGCGACATGAATTCAGCCTAGGACGGACGGGGCGACGTGGGGAGTGCGGTTGGTCGACGGGGGCTGAACCGCCCGTTCACAATGGGGACCATGCAGATCACAGACCGCGTCTTCGTCGTCACCGGAGCCTCGCAGGGCATCGGCCTGTCCACTGCCGAGTTGCTCGCCGCGAACGGGGCGAAGGTGGCACTGCTGGCCCGGAGCGCCGATGCACTGCAGGAGCTTGAAGCCCGGCTGCCCGGCAGCCTCGCGGCGACGGCCGATGTCACCGACTTCCCCGCGCTGACCGACGCGATCCACTCGGTGCATCGTCACTTCGGCCGGCTCGACGGGCTGATCAACAATGCGGGGCGCAGCTACGGCGCGCCCGTCGAGGAGATCGACCCCGCCTGCTTCGACCAGATCATCCGGCTCAACGTGCTGGCGCCGATCGTCGCGATGCAGGCGGTGATCCCGATCATGCGCGCCGCCGGCGGTGGATCGATCGTGAACGTCAACTCCGGAACCGCGTTCATGACCATTCCCGGTTACGGCGTCTACTCCGCCTCCAAGCGCGCACTGTTGGGCATCACCCAGACCGCACGCGGGGAACTGGCCGGCGACGGCATCGTGGTCAGCGAGGTCTACCCCGGCATGACCGCGACGAACTTCGGCGTCAATCGCCTGGGCGGCAACGGACCTGAGGCCGACTACAGCGCCGGCGATCCCCCCGAACTGGTGGCTCGGCTGATCGTGCGCGCGATCGAGGAGGGCGGGGCGCAGTATTTCGCCAACGAGTACATCCGCGGGCTGGCCCTGCGTCCCGAGGGCTAGTTTCCGAGCCCACCGCGGAGCTGCTCTGGCAGGCTTGCCGCCATGCCACTTCCGACCATCGAGCCGATGCCACCGCTGGCCGACGGGGTCGGATTGCCCTGGGATGTCGTCGTCGACGACCCGGTCGCTGCGCTGGCGGCCGTACGGGCGCGCCTCGGGGACACCTTCGTCGTGGACAGCGGTGAGGACCGCTACCTTTTCACCTTCTCGGCGCGCGGGGTCGAATCGTTCTATGCCCTGCCGGAGGAACGGGCCAGCAAGGGCCTGGCCGACTTCCGGATGCTGCGCCGCAAGTTGCCCGACGAGATTTTCCTCGGCCGCCGGACGCTGCCGTCGGAGTTGTTCCGGCGCGACGACGTCGCCAATTATCTGGCCAACCTCCTCCTCGCTTTGACGGCGACGGATGACGAACTCGGCGATCACGGCAGCGTCGACGTGTTCGCGCTGTCGCGGCGGCTCGCGCACCGCATGGGCCTGGCGTCCTGGGCAGGCCCGGGCTGTGCGAGCGGGCCCGTCTTCGAGCGCCTGGTCACCGCACTCGACGAACTCGACGGCTCCGACGCGTTCGTGCACCCCGATGCGATGATCTCCTCCAGCGCGGCGGACAAGGCGGCCGAGCGCGCCGCGCTGGAGGAGATCGTCGCGCTGATCGGCGAGTCGATGGATCGGCCACAGGATTGCCCTCCGCTGTTCGCGCGGATCGCCGCGGCCTGGGACGGCGAACCGGATGACGTGCGGCGCCGCGGTGTGGCTCTGGACGTGGCGCTGATCCACATCGCGTCGATGTCGAACCTCGCCGCCGCCATGGGCTGGGTACTGGTCGACCTGATGGCCCACGCGAGCGAGCGCGACCGGGTGCGCGACGGCGATCGCGCCCTGGCCGAGCAGTGCGCGCTGGAGTCGACCCGGTTGGCGCAGCGCTCGATCATGCCGCGCTATGTCGTCTCCGAACTGGACTTCGACGCCGGTGACGCTACCTATCGGGTCGCGCCGGGCGCGACCATCGCCACGTTGCTGCCGTTGACCAACACCACCGCAGGCACCGGCCTGCAGAACTGGGATCCGCGCCGCTGGCACCGGCACCGACTCGCCGAGCCTGCCGATCTCCCATGTCCTGAGTTGGTCACGGCCTTCGGGCACGGCAAGCACAGCTGCCCGGCCCAACCGTTCGCACTGGCCGCGATGGCCACGGCAGCCATGCACCTCTTCGGCACCTACGAGCTGACGCCCGAGTGGTCCAGTCCCCCGGTGCCGCTGCCGGCGCAGATCGGTGGCGTCGCACGGGCGGCCGGTCCGACGCCGGTCGGCTACCGGCGTCGCTGAGTCCAGTGCCGCCGGCAGGACCACTTCTCTTTTTGCCCGCCTCTGAGCGACAAACCTCTACTTCCCCGAATTGAAGACCCCGACGTGACTATCGCACAGAAAGGGCACTCGCGAGGCGCCGACGGACGACCTTGCCGGCATTGGTGACTTTGTCCCCTAGATGCATACCGCACTAGGCAAAGCGTTAGGGCACAACACAATTGCGGTTCTGTTCGAGTGAGATTCTCTGCCCGTGCCGCTGGCCAGTCCGGCGGATCCCGGAATAGCCTGCGACACTGACAATGTGACACACCAAACCATCCCCCTTGCCGTGGTGGGCGCGCATCTGTCCGGCCAGCCGCTCAACCATCAGCTCACCGACCGGTGCGCTGCCCTGGTGGCCACCACCACGACCGCACCCCGATACCGGCTTCACGCGTTGGACACCGAGCCGCCCAAACCGGGTCTGGTGCGGGTCGGCTCAGACGGTGCCGGGGTCGAGGTGGAGGTGTGGGAGCTGGAACCGGCAGCGTTCGGCAGCTTCGTGGCCGAGGTACCCCCGCCGCTGGCCATCGGCAAGATCGAATTGGCCGACGGATCCTGGGTGAGCGGTTTCGTGTGCGAGCCATGGGCGCTGGACGGCGCCCCCGACATCACCGCGTTCGGGGGCTGGCGGGCGTACCGAGCGAGCGCGCCACTCTGACCAGACGGTGGTCGGTCCCGGCCGGCCCGATCAGCGTGACACTCGTAGGGGGTCCGGCCGGATCCGCGGGCACGCCCAGTTCCGGTGGTGCCGGAATGGTCAGCGCGCACAGGTCCAACAGGTTCACGAAGTTGGTGTAGGTCCCCAATCGCGCACTGGACGCCCGCACGTTCCCCACCGTCTGCGCGACGGTCAACAACCTCGGAACCGAGGGCACCACCAGCACGTCAACGTGCTCCCACACTCGAACAGTGTTGCGCTGCAACCGTTTCAGTTCGGTGATGTCGGCAGCAAGACGCCAGGCCGGCAGACTTCCCGACGCGCGGATCAGTTCACCGACGACCGGATCCACGCCGGGAG
>CAYFMA010000066.1:1338-10885 GCA_964344085.1 uncultured Mycobacterium sp. | reverse complement strand
GGAGGGTCAGCGGCCAGAAAGTCCCCGACGGCCGCGTAACGCTCGGCGACGAATGCCCCCTCGTAGAGCAATCGACCAGCGGCCAGGAACGGCTCCAGGTCAACCGGAACACCCTGCGCCCCGGCGCGGGCCAGCAGTGCATCGACTGCGCTCGCGAACCGCGCACTCGCCCCCGGGTCCCCATCGAAATCCAGCGTCGCCGGTTCGGGCACGCCGATCCGCACCGGGGCACCGCCGGTGGCCGGCTCGGGTAACGGTCGGCTCCACGGATCGTCGGCATCGATTCCGCTGGCCAGCTCGGCGGCCAGGGCGGCCAGCTCCAGGTCTTCGGCGAAGATCGACACGCAGTCCAGCGATTGGCAGGCCGGCACCACTCCCGCGGTCGAGATCCGGCCTCGGGTGGGCTTGAGTCCCACCAGGCCCTGAAACGCCGCCGGGACACGGCCAGACCCGGCGGTGTCGGTACCGAGCGCGAAGTCCACCTGGCCGGACGCCACAGCGACAGCGGAACCCGAGCTGGATCCGCCAGTGAGAAGGTGGGGCCAGCGCGGGTTGATCGGCGCTCCGTGGGGAGACGACTGCCCGGTGAGGCCGGTGGCGAACTGGTCCAGGTTGGTGGTGCCCACCACCACGGCGCCGGCGGCCTCCAGTGCCCGAACCGCGGCGGCGGAGCGGACGGCCACCGAGCCGTAGCTGGGGCAGCCGGCCGTCGTCCGCAGCCCGGCCACGTCGATGTTGCCTTTTACCGCCAGTGTCGTCCCGGCCAGCGGCAGGTCGTCACCCGCTGCCACACGAGCGTCAACCGTTGCGGCCCTTGCCATCAGCTGATCCGACGACAGTCGATCGATCCACACGGCGGCCAGGTCGTCGTCGGCCCAGTGCGTGAGAGTGCGGTTCACGGCTTCCGCGGCGGATCTGGTCATGAGACGGACCGATCGAACTCGCCGCCATCCGCCCACGCCTGCCGTTCCGCCTCGAAGGCTGCTTGCTGGACGCGTTGAAACTGCGCGATCGAGGCGGCGTTCTGCGCCAGGAAGACGCGGTGCTCGGCCAGTTGGAACCGGCTTTCCTCAATCCGCAGCGCCAGCGTCCCGGACTTCTGCTGCTCGCGAAGATCCAGCAGTTCGTCTGCCTCCACCGGATACCAGCGGATCTGGTCGAATGCTCGCAGCAGCCACGGTTCGGTGAAATGTGGGCCGAGGCGGTCCCGATTCCACACCTGCACGGTCCGGCCGACGAACTGATAGCCGCCCGGACCCTCCATGCCGTAGATACAGAGGTACGCCCCGCCGATGCCCACGGAGTTCTCAGCCGTCCAGGTACGAGCCGGGTTGTACTTGGTGGTGACCAGCCGGTGGCGCGGGTCCAGTGGCGTGGCAAGCGGCGCGCCGAGATAGACGTCGCCGAGTCCCAGGACGAGGTAGGTCGCGTCGAACACCACGCGGCGGACGTCATCCACGCTGTCGAGTCCGTTGATGCGCCTGATGAATTCGATGTTCCATGGGCACCAGGGGGCGTCGGCGCGCACGCCGTTCATGTACCGCTCGATGGCCAGGCGGGTCGCCGGGTCGTCCCATGACAACGGCAGGTGGACGATCCGGCTGGGCACCGGCTCGGCAAGGACGTCATCGATGTCGGTGTGGGCCGCGGTCAGTGCATCAAGTGCGCGCGACACCGTCAGGCGTTCGCCGTCGACCTGGATCAGCACCGAGCGCACCCCGGCGGTCGCGTCGACCATGCCGGCTCCGAGGTTCTGGTGGGCCCAGCGATCCAGGGCGTGGGCGCGCAGCCGCAGTTCCAGGTCCAAGGCCATGTCCCCGTATTCCACGAGCAGGAAGCGATCGCCGGCCTGACGGAAGGTCACCTCCGGCTGCCCCGGCGCCGCGGGGATGCGGGCCAGCACGGCGTCATCGAGGCTTCCCGACGCCCGCACCGACCGGTTCCAGGTGGGGCGGGCCAGCGGCTCGACCGGACGGGTGGCACGGTCGAGCCAGTCCGATCGGCGGGCGTCGGTGTCGGCAGCCTGTTCGGCCGACCACGGCACCAGACGGACCCGGTCGCCGGGGCGGAGTTGACCGAGCTTCCACCGTTCGGCGGCCGCCACCACGGCCGGGCACACGAACCCGCCGAGGCTCGGGCCGTCGGGTCCCAGGATCACCGGTTGGTCACCGGTGAGGTCCACCGCGCCGATCGCATAGCCGGTGTCGTGAATGTTCGACGGGTGCAGGCCCGCCTCGCCGCCGTCGCTTCTGGACCAACGGGGCGCCGGGCCGATGAGCCGGACACCGGTTCGTGCCGAGTTGAAATGCACCTCCCAGTCGGTGCGCAACAGGGCCGCCGCACCGTCTCGGGTCAAGAAGTCAGGCGCGGTGTGCGGACCGACGAGCACGCCGATCTGCCACTGGCTGGTTAACCGCGGCGCCATCCCGGGCGGCAGTGCCAGCGGGGCGGCGTCCACCGCCGAACCGATCTGCAACGAGTCTCCGGACTCCAGCGCCCGGCCTTCATGGCCGCCGAAACCTCCGAGGGTGAAAGTCGAACGGCTGCCGAGGTATACGGGGACATCAACACCGCCGCGGATGGCGAGGGTCGCACGCAAGCCGGGGCCGTTCACCGCGCCCACCGCCACCACCCCGCCCGGCGGCACCTCGATGGGATGCCACGGGAACGCCGGCCGGCCATCCACGGTGATGGGCATGTCGGCACCGCCGAGGGCCACCGTCGCACCGGCCGGGAAGCGCAGCGTCGGGCCAGCGCCGGTTAGTTCCAGCGCCGCCGCATCGACACAGTTGCCCACCACCCGGTTGGCGAGACGGTGAGACAGATCGTCCATCGGACCGTTCGGTGGTACGCCGACGTGCCAGTAGCCCACTCGGCCCGGGACGTCCTGCACAGTGGTGAACGCCCCGGCATCAACGACCTCGAACACCGCCGCGGCCGTGCATTCCACCTCACCGGTGGCTGGAGAGGCACACGTCACGTGGGTCCGTCCGAGAAGATCTGAACTTGCACCGGTGTGGGGTCGAAACCGTTGCACGGGTTGTTGATCTGCGGGCAGTTCGAGATCAACACCAGAACGTCGATCTCCGCTCGGATGTCCACCCGCAGCCCGGGCGCCGAGATGCCGTCCACGATTCCCAAGGTGCCGTCCGGACCCACCGGCACGTTCATGAACCAGTTGATGTTGGAGACCAGATCACGCTTGGACAGACCGTGACGAGCGCCCGCGTCGAGGAAGTTGTCGACGCATGCGTGCTGATGTGCGGTGTGGTGTCCGTAGCGCAGTGTGTTGGATTCCCGGCTGCACGCGCCGCCGATGGTGTCGTGATAGTCGCAGGTGGTCCCGGTGACGGTCATCATCGCCACTCCCTCGTTGGAGAGCAGCTGCGTTCCCGACACCAGGAAGATATTGCGTTGGGCGGCAACGGTGTCGGCGGCCGAGTAGCGGTGCGAGGGGTCGTGGGCGTCATAGAGCAGACAGTCCACCGCCTGATTGCCACCGGAATCCACAATCCGCAGGGTGCAACCGGCCGGCACCACCTCAGCCCACGAGCCTCGGGCCGGGATGGTCTGGTCGAGCATCAAGCCGGCGGTCATCGGGTCGCTCCCGCCAGCAGTTCCTCGGTGTTCTCGAAAGCCCGTAGCCGTTCGGGGGTGCCGGTCCGGAAGGGATCCGGCTCCGGCCGCTGGGATCGCCAGGCCGTCACCCGGACCGGCCCGGTGGTGTAGGGCCGCTCGTCGAGTGGGTGGGGCGTCACAGCCAGTGAGATCAACAGGTCCATCTCGGCGCGCAACTCGACGTAGGCCCCGGGGGCCGGTTCACCGCGCAGATGCAGGCCGCCGTCCTCGGCTACCCGCACGCCTTTGAACAGGCCGGCGCAGGGACCGGCGTCGACCCGCCCCAATCCGTGTTTGGCAAGAGCGAGAACCAACAAGTCCCGTCCATTGGGCGTCGGCCCGGCCATCGAGCCGTCGCCCCAGCGTTGCGTCGCCGTCCGTCGATTCGTTGTGCCACAGATGAAGTCATGTCGCTCGCTGGTGTCGGCGACGATGGTGGCCATGGCCCGTCCCATATCGCTGAGCAGCACGGCTCCCCGGCCCGGGTAGGCCTGCCACTGCACCTTGACGGTGTCAGCCACGTTCAACCGCTCGGCGGGGTTGTCCCAGCGATGCAGAAGCAACTGCACGCAGGCATCGCCCTCGAGGTCGGTGATCCGGACCATCTCGTCCCGGCGCACCACACGGCTGGCGTAGTTGGCTCCCGGGATGGTCTCGTCCCAGGTGACTTCCGATCCGGCCACCCCGGCGGGAAGATCCTGAGCCGAGGACGCCGGAATCGTCACGCCCGCCTTGCTTTCGACACCGCCGGCCGCCGCGGCCTGTGCCCTGGCATGGGCCCGCGCGGACTCCAACGTGGCCGTTCCGGCGGATTCCTCATCGGGGGTCATCAACTCTCCAACTGTTTCAATGCATTATCGAAATGTTGTGTTGCAACGATTGTGGAGTCGAATGTCGCGCGCCGCAAGGCTGGGCCGAAGAGTTCACACGCCGGAAACGAAGACCGGTATTCTCCGGTAGTGCCCACCGACTCCCCCGACCGCAGCCCTCGGCGGACGGGCCGGCCCCGCCGTGACGGCAGCCGGGCACTGTGCGATCCAACCGAGCAGATCCTCACCGAGGCCGGGCGACTGTTCGCCGAATTCGGCGTGCACGGAACCACGATGGCCAGCATCGCTGCGGCAACCGGACTCCGGCAGTCCTCGCTCTACTACTACTTCAGCAGCCGCGACGATGTGGTGGCCGCACTGGTCGACCGCGCCAACGTGATGCCGCTCACACTGGCCCGTCAGATGGTCGGGGCGTCGGGTTCGCCCGCGGCCCGCCTGTTGCTCTTCGTGCAGGGCGACGTGGAGGCCCTGTGCAGGCTGCCGCTGAATATCGGCGAGATTCACCGCATCGCCCAGCGCGGCCGCGACAGGTTCGCCGCCTACTGGAAAGAACGGCGCACATTGGAACGCCTGCTGACCGAGCTGATCCAGGAAGGGATCGCAGCGGGCGAACTGCGATCGGTCGACCCCAAACTGGCCGCGCTGCTGGTCCTCGGCAACGACGAGGGCGTGCAGAACTGGTTTCGCACCGGCTCCCGCAGACGGGCGCCCGAGATCAGCCGCACCGCAGCCGAAGTGACGGTCGGCGGCCTGTTGGCGCCGGGAGTCTCACTCGTCGACGTCACCAAGGCGGCCGCCGAAATAGCGCTCGACTAGCGGCGATCCGGCCGGCCGGAGTTTCGATGGATCATCGAAACAGACACACCGCGTTCGCAGACCTGAAACAAGGCGGAAACAACCCGTCCGTAGCTTCGGCAGCAGGCAGCCGACCATCCGGGATCGCTGCGCGACTGAGGAGCAGGCCTTGGCGAAGACCCCTTCCCCCCGTTTCCGGCTGCTGGCCGTCACCGCAATCGCCGCCCTGGGCCTGACGGCGTGCGCATCGCATACCGAGTCGGCGCCGTCCGCCGCAGACACCGCACGACCGAAGTTGACCATCGGCTACAGCGCATGGCCGGGATGGTTCCCCCTCGCCGTCGCGCAGGATAAGGGCATCTTCGATAAGGCGGGTCTGGATGTGGACCTCAAGTACTTCGCCGACTACACCGCTTCCCTGGATGCTCTGGTGGCCGGCCAGGTGGACGTCAACGCCCAGACCCTCAACGACACGATCTTCGCCCTCGCCTCCGGTGCGAAGCAGAAGGTGGTCGTGGTCAACGACAACTCCACCGGAAACGACCAGATCATCTGCGACGCTTCAGTCACCGGCATCGATGGTCTCAAAGGCAAGACGGTGGCCGCGGAACCCGGAGTCGTCGACCAGTTCCTCCTGCTGCAGGGCCTGGCCAAAGCCGGCATGACCCAGGCGGACATCGACTTCAAGGGCGTCAAGACCGACGCCGCGGCAGCCGCCTTCGCCAACGGTCAGTTCGACTGCGTGGGCGTCTTCGCGCCGTTCACCTTGCAGGCAGCGCAGCGCAAGGGGTCCAAAGTGTTGTTCTCCTCGAAGGACTTCCCCGGCGTCATCCCGGATCACCTGGTGGCCACCGAGAAGGCCGCGGGCCAGGACAAGGCGATGACCGCACTGGTGAAGGCGTGGTACATGACCCTGGACTACATCAAACAGAACCCTGAGGAAGCCACCAAGATCATGGCCCAGAAAGCGGGCCTGTCCGTCGACGAGTACAACGAGTTCAAGAACGGCACAACGATTTTCACGGCTCAAGAGGCGCTGAACGCATTCGGGGATCGCCCCGGGGATCCCACCTCACTACCGGAGATGGCGCGGCGAATCAATCCGTTCCTCGTCGACTCGGGAATCGCCAAGAAGGAGGCCGATCTGTCCGGCCTGCTCGACCCGTCCTTCACCAAGGCCTACGTCGACGCCAACCCGGGATCGTAATGGGCGCAACCGGAGCCGTCGGCGCTGGAATCGCCGCTCCGGTGTCCTCGCCGGGCACCCGCGGTAGACGGCAGAGTCCCCTGCTGCAAATCCGCGGCCGCCTGGACATCCGGTGGCGGGTCGGCCTGGCCGTCGCGGGCGTGGCGGCGGTGCTGGCAGTCTGGGCGGCGGCGGCCGCGCTCTCGGGCGGGGCCGGCGCCATCGTCCCGAGCCCGTTGGCCACCCTGAAGGCGCTCGGAGCCCTGTGGAGCGACGGCACGCTTCTGCCGGACTTGTGGGCCTCGTCCAAGCGCATCCTGATCGGGTACTCGATCTCGGTCGCGTTGGGAACCGTGATCGGCTTGGCCATCGGAACATTCGCATCGGTGGAGTCGTTCTTCGAAGCGCAGGTCGGATTCCTCCGCTACATACCGGCCAGTGCGCTGACGCCGTTGTTCATGCTGTGGCTGGGCATCGGGGAGAGCCCGAAGATCTGGCTGATCGTGGCCGGTACCGTCTTCTTCAACATCCTGATGATCGCCGACGTGGCGCGGGCAGTGCCCAGGGAGTTGCTCAACGCCTCCTACACGCTCGGGGCGGGTCGGCTGACGGTGCTGCGCCGGGTGGTCCTGCGGCACTCGGTGCCCGGAATCATCGACGCGGCGAGGGTCAACCTGGCCGCCGCCTGGCTGATGCTGGTGGTGGCCGAACTTCTGGCCGCCGAGTCCGGCCTCGCCTACGAGATCATCCGGGCCCAGCGGTTCCGGGCGGTGGACACGATGTTCGCTCTGCTGATCGTGTTCGGGTTGATCGGTTTGGCCAGCGACCTGTTCCTGCGCTGGCTGCGCGATGTGACGTCCCCGTGGGCCCGGGCATGAGCGCTTCGGACGTGATGGTGGAACCGACGAACGAGGTACCGCAGGCGATGGAGCCCCGCCAACACAAACTGGACGTCGCGAGCGTCACCAAGATCTTCCGCTCCCGAGGCGGCGAGACCGTCGCTCTCGACGGAGTGGATCTGCACGTGCGCAACGGGGAGTTCGTCTGCCTGCTCGGCGCTTCGGGCTGCGGCAAATCCACACTACTGTCCATCATCGGCGGACTGGAGACGGCCACCTCCGGCGCGGTCCGGGTGGACGGAGACCTGGTTGTGGGGCCCGGAGCCGATCGCGGAATGGTGTTCCAGGGCTACTCGCTGTACCCGTGGATGTCGGTGGCGCGCAACATCGAGTTCGGGCTCGAGGTCGCGCGTTGGCCCAAGGCGCAGCGCAAGGAACGCGTCAACGAGTTGCTCGGGATCATGTCACTCCAGGAGTTCCGGGACGCGCTCCCCAAGGAACTCTCCGGAGGCATGCGGCAACGGGTGGCGATCGCGCGTGCGCTCGCCCCGGAACCCGACGTTCTCCTGCTCGATGAGCCCTTCGGGGCCCTCGATGCGCAGACCAAGCATCATCTGCAGGACTTCCTGCTCACGGTGTGGCGCCGCACGCTGGCCACCGTGGTGATGGTCACCCACGACGTCGAAGAGGCCATCTATCTGTCGAACCGGATCTACGTTCTCAGCGCCCGGCCCGGCCGGATCGCCGAGGAGATCGTGGTGCCGTTCGGCCCCGACCGCGGTCCACTGGTCAAGCGAGACCCGCGTTTCCTCGATCTGCGCGACGAACTGTCCGACCTTCTCGGCTGAGGCCGGCCCTACTTGGTCTGCAGCGTGATCCCGAGCTGCTTGGCGCAGCTGGCCCGCGACATCGCCACCAGCGCGGGCTGGGCGTTGTCGAACGCGTTCAGAGCAGGGGTGTCCTGCTTCATCTGCGCGATGGTCGCATCGACGCAACGCTGCAGACGCTTCTCATCGGAGTTATGCCACTGCTGGTACCCGATGATGCCGGCGGCCACCAGTCCGACGACACCGTAGATCCAGACGCGGGGGTTGATGCGCACACCTGGAAACTACTGCACCCTCCGGCGGCGGATGAAGAACCCGAACCCGATGAACACGGCCGAACTCCACGTCGGCGTCGAGATCGTGTAGCCGAGGTCCTGAAGGATTCCCTGCTCGACCGTGCTCAGGACCCGGACTCCCGGTCCGGAACCGGTCGTCGCCTCCATCAGTTGCGTGCCCCAGAACGTGTAGTCGTCGAGATGGGATCCCGAGCTTCCGACCTCCCAGACAGACGGTGTGTAGAGCGGAACCAGTCCGCCGTAGGCGTTGACCGCGTGAGCCCCGGCGAAGTAGAGACCGCCGTTCCCTCCGGTCAGATTCGGGTTGAAGGTGGTGTCGAACCGGTAGGAGCCGTTGATGACGTCGGTTCCGGTCCAGTCGGTGATGCCGCTCGTGAACAGCGGCCACTGATTCGCGTTGTTGTAACCGGCTTCGTCGAGGTTGGTCAGGAACCCGTAGGCGTGCATCATCTCGTGCATCATCACCGAGACGAAGTCGTACTGGCCGTAGGCCACATCGTCAGCGAATGACCACGACTGGCCGAAGTTGACGTTGATGGTACCGTCGGCCGCGGAGAAGTTCGAGTCCGTGCCTCTGACGAACTTGTTCTGCACCACGGTGTAGAAGTAGCCGGCGCCGAATCCCCTCAAGTCGCTGCCGGCCGATGCCAGCGTCCTCGAGTCCGGTGAGCTGTAGGCCGTCACATTGAAGGTGAGCGTAACCGGTTGACTCGTCACGATATAGGAGGCGATCTTGTCCGCGGCGAACTGCAGGGCGTTCTTCGCTTCCTGAGTCCAATACTCCGACCCGCTCGTGTAGGTGAAGGCGTACTGGATCATCGCGTTGCCGACGGCCAATGCGGCGATCGGCACGGACACCGATACCGGAGTCGAGCCGCCGTAGCCATCGGTGATCAGCACGGTGAAGGTGTCGGTACTGGCCGACATCCCGTGAGCTGAGGCGTTCGGCGTGTATGTGAACGCGCCGGTGCCGGCATCGATCGTCACCGTGCCCTTGGCAGTGGTGCCCGATCCGCTGTAGGTCAGCGTGTCGCTGTCAGCGTCGGTCGCCGCGACGAGTCCGGTGATCACACCAACGGATCCAACCGGGGTTCCCACCACCGGCGTCCCGGCGACGGGTGCTGTTTTTTTGGGTCCGATCGACACCGAGATGGGG
>CAYFMA010000066.1:0-1328 GCA_964344085.1 uncultured Mycobacterium sp. | reverse complement strand
CGGTCTGGCCTGCCGCTAGCGCCGAGGCGACGTCCCGCGGATCGGTCAGCGCGGCCAGCGCCACCTCATCCAGGCCAGCGGCGTGCAGCGCCGCGACAGCCGCAGCGATCTCCGATGGTGATCCGGCAGCGGCATGCCGCGCGACGTCGGTCGGTGTGTAGGTGAAGCCGCCGTCGGCGGTGAAGGTCACCGAACCCTTGGCCGGGGCTGTGGTCGCGCTGTACGTCAGCGGGTCGTTCTCGGCATCGGTGGCGTAGATCTGGCCATGGACGAGACCCGTTGTCGGATCGGGCAACCCTGCGACGTAGGAAGCCGTCGGGTCGGTGTTGTACCTCTTCCATGCCGCGACGTTGACCGGAACGGTCACGGTGGAGGTATGCCCGCTGAGGCCGAGGAGCCCGAAGGTCAGCAGGTTGAGCAGACCGGCGATTCCATGGAGATGGAAACCGGCACCGGCATCGCTCGCTGTGACGGTGAAACTGTCGTAGGTCCCGTCATAGGCCAGCGCCTCCGACGGAGTGTAGGTATAGCCGCCGTCGGCGCCGACGGTCACCGTTCCGTTCACCGGCCCGGTGGTGACGGTATAGCTCAGCGGGTCCCCCTCGGCATCCGTGCCGTTGAGGAAGCCGGTGATGACACCGCTGCTGCTCTGCCCGGGGTTCGTCGTCCAGGACATCGAGGGCGTCTCGTTGAAGAACATCGCCGCGATGGGGTTGGTTGCGGCATTGGCCGTCGTCTTGGCGGTGACGCTCTTCGCCTTGACCACGGGCTGTCGACGGGTAGCAGCCGGCGACGGCGTGCGCGCGCCGGCGTTTGCCGCCGCCGGAGCCGGTTTACGGCCGCGCGGACTTTCGGCCGACCGCTGAATGGTCGTGCTCTTCGATGCCACCGGCGACGAGTCAGTCGAATCCGCCCACGCGGCGCCGGCACATGCGGTGCTTATCGTTGCTCCGATTCCCAACGCAATCGCCAACCCCCCGACACGCCCTACTGACGCGGCTGCACGCATATTTCCCCCGAATTGAACTAAACAACTGCATAGTCGAGTGAACACTCAGATCTGCGGCCAGAATCAGTTACCGAATTACTGCCGCCAAGCTCTCCCCATGGTGACTATCGCATAGGTCGAGCGTGATCGGTGCCCTGATCGACGGCAATTCCCCAAGAAGGGACTTTGGTCCCGTGATGCTTATCGGACTATCCAAACCGTTACAGCACAACACAATTGCCCCCATCCCTGATCGTTATGCCCTTCTGAAAGCCGATAACACCGGCGATAGCGGAATTTGTCAGACCCACACGAAACACTCTCTACATGACCACGTGGC
>CAYFMA010000065.1:0-20035 GCA_964344085.1 uncultured Mycobacterium sp. | reverse complement strand
TCACCACTACGACTTCCGCACGCCGGAGTACGCACAGTTCGGCACCGTCCAGGACAAGAAGTGGGAGTCCACCCGCGGCGTCGGGCATTCGTTCGGCGCGAACCGCAATGAGCGACCGCAGGACATCGTCACCGCCACCGAACTGGTGCGGTCCTTCGCCGACATCGTCTCCAAGAACGGCAATCTGCTCATCGGCATCGGCCCCGACCAGTTCGGCCGTTTCCCCGCCGAACAACTCGTCCCCCTGCGCGGCCTGGGCGCCTGGCTCAAAATCAACGGGCAGGCGATCTACCGAACCCGGCCGTGGCTGATCCCGCAGACCACCACCAGTGCCGGGACCGGTGTTCGCTTCACCACCCGCAACGGCGAGGTCCACGCGATCCTGCTCGAAGTCCCGGAACGGGAGTTGACCCTGCGCGGTGTGAACGCATCCGGTGTGACGGGAGTCCGGATGCTCGGCCTGGACGAACCGGTGGACTGGAACGTCGCCGACGAAGCGCTGACGGTGCGACTGCCCGAAAGGATGCCGGTGTCACCCGCGCACGTGCTGACACTGAGTGGGGATCCGCGACCCGACTAGATCTCAGGCTCGGGCGACTCTGTTGTCGAATCCGGACTGGCTGACTTCCGGTGAGCCGTTCTTGAACGTCACGTTGTTGTCCAGACCGGAGACGACGATGGCATCGGATTCCTCGATGATCACCGTGTTGCGCACGCCGGAGACGTCGACGCGGGCGCAGTGACCGGTCAGCACCACCCGGTTCCGCACCCCACTGATGCTGACGATGCTGTCGGTGCAGACGTGCGTCTCGTCCTTGTCGATGCCGGCCACGCTGATCTCTCTGTTCCGTGTCGACGGCGGTGGCAGCGTGTACGGCGGCCGGGAACTCGACGCCGGCGGTGCCGGTGTGAACGACCCGCCGCCGCCGATGACCGGTGCGGTGGTCGGCCGTCCGGCCACGGGCTTGTTCTGTGCGGCAACGCGTTCGGCGATCATCGCGCCGGCGCCGATGAGCAGTCCGATGACCAGCAGGCCCAGCACGATCCAGCCTGCGCGCAGGCCCGACCTCCTCGGCTCGGTCTCCGCCGAAGGCTGCGTGGCCTGGGGCTCCAGATTGCGGATCCGCTGCTCGGGATCGTCCTCGCTCACCGTTGCCACTATCCCGCAGTGGCCAGCGATTCGAAACCCCTTGCGCGCTGAGGCGGTGTTAGGTTGACTACGGGGGTTCGGGAGTTTGCTGTCCGCGACGAAGGGAGCGGCCGCGATGAGGGTGCTGCTGCCGCATCAGCTGCTCGAAGAAAAGGTGAAGTCGGACTTCGACAAGGAAGTGCGGCAGAAGTTCTTCCGCGGCCTGGACTTTGCCGGCCCGGAAGGCGACCCCGGTTGGTTCGGCCCCAAGAGCGCGGTCTGGCACGTGCACTCGCACACCTCCGCGCTGATCTTCGGTCTGCAGTGCGCCGCGTTCATGGAACGACTGGACCCCAGCATTTACTGGATGGGATCGGACCACTCCCGCGTCGTCGAACGCGATGCTGAGGGCATGCCCACCGGGAGACTCGATGCCGAGGGCGCTCAGGTCCGTCTCGCCCATTCGGTGGCCTTCTTCATCGGCACCGCGTACGGATCGACCAAGACCGCCGAGAAGGTCGCCCAGACCGTCCGGTCCATGCACCACACCGTCAAGGGTGTGCGCCCGGACGGCCTGCCGTACGACGCCGACGACCCGGAATGGCTGCGCTGGAACTACGCGACCGTCGTGTGGGGGATCGCCACCGCGCATCAGATGTATCACCCAGCGCCGCTGCGGGACATCGACGACTACTACCGCGAATTCGTCCGCGTCGGCCACGCGCTGGGCGGCACCGATCTGCCGTCGACGAAGGCCGAGACCCTGGAATGTCTGCACTCCTATCTTCCGAAGCTGGCACTGACGCACGGCGCCGCGCTGGCCACCGGGCCGGCCTTACAGGACAACCCGGACGTTCCTGCCGCGGCGAAGTTCTTCGACTGGGCGATCCGCGACGCGATGCCGCGGTGGGCGGCCGAACTCGTGATGTACCGGCCACCGCGTCCGGTGGAGCGCGCGGCGCGGCGTACGGCGACCTGGACGGCGATCAACGCGACCCAGATCGCGATGGGTCCCTTGCGGGAGTTTCGCCAGGCCCAGCGCCGGGTTGCCAAAGGCACTCGGGTCGACCACACGGAACCGTCATACGCGGCCGGGGACGACCCGGTCCGCAGCCGCGAGGCGGTCGAGCGGGCGCTGTAGAAACGCACGTGTAAGAAATGTTCTTAACCAATTCAGACACTCTGTGACGGGTGTGATTTACGCCGCATTTGCCCGCTGGGGATGAGAAATTCTCAGCGAAAAACAAATCGCATCCTCGCACGCATTTCCGCAGGAGCGCATCGCGCCCATCTGCGTATTCGCGGTTTGCGGACGCGATGGAATTACAACGGCGGCGCGCGGCGACGGCTGAGTCTGTTGGGACACAAGTGAACTGGGCTGGAATTCTTTGTCGTAACCCCCCGTTAAACTTGGGGAAGTGTCCGACAATCAAGTCGGCAGAGTTTTTCCGATTCGACGTGAGGTCAGACTGCCACGCCGCGGTCCGGCCACCGGAGGTGAAGAAACCATGGCGAAATCAATGGGCGCTAGCGCGGTTGCCGAACGGCCTGCCGACGCACTGTGGCTGGCGGCCCTCCCTGTCCCGCGGGTCGCCCCGACCAAGGACCGGGCGCCTGCCATCCGGACCTCCGCCATTCGTCCCGCCGAAGGCGTTCTGTCCGAACTCGTCGGCGCGGTGACGGATTTGGCCGTGACCGATGACGGCCGCCATCTGGTGGCCGCCCACTACGGAGACGACGCGGTGTCGGTGATCGACATCGCCACCCTGACAGTTCGCACCGTCATCGACGACATCGCCGAGCCCTACTCCGTCGCGGCCGCCGACCGGGTCTATGTGACCTCGGCCGCCGACGCCGAGGACAGCGTCGTCGCCGTCGACCCCGATTTCGGTGTCGCACTCGCCGCCAAGGACATCACCGTGACCGCCCGTGGTCTCGCGGTGAGCCCGGCCGGTGACGTCATCTTCGTCGCCCGCTGCGGCGACGCAGGAGCCGATATCGCCGCCATCGAGGTCGAGAGCGGCGTCACCCGGGCCATCGCCCTTACCGGTGCGGCCGGTGCGGCCGTCGACACCATCCGGGTCAATGAGGACGGTTCGGCCCTGTTCGCCGCTCTCACCACCGCTGCCGGCAGCGCGCTGGTGGTCATCGACTTGCGCACCGGACGTATCGCTCACCGGATCGCGATCTCCGGTTCCATCGGCGACATCGCCGTTCACCGCGACGGGCGCCGGGTCGTCGTCACCGGATGGGACGCCGAGCACGGCGGCACCCTGTCGGTGGTCGACACCGTCACCGGCCGGATGGTGAGCACGGTCGCCGTCGGCGGACCGGCCACCCAGGTAGTGCTCAGCGGCACCCGCGCCTACGTGGTATCCGGTGAGGTCATCTCGGTCATCGACATCACCGGCTCCGGCCGGGTCGTCGACATCTACGGGATCGGCCGGCCGGTGTCCTGCGTGGCGCTCAGCATCGACGAGTCCTGCCTGTACGTCGCCGACTATGACGGCACCATCGTGGCGCTGTCCGCGGCGGCCGCCGCCCAGTTGCGCGCAGCCTCCTGAGACCACGCTCAGGACTGGGTGCAGTCCAGCGACACTGAAATCGACTGACTGGTCACGACCGGTACAAGGAAACTGCCGCCGCGGCTGCCCAGTCCCGGTCCTACCCACGGGACCCACTGAGTGACGGTGTTCGGATTTCGGACGCTGGTCACGACGCACTTCGATATCGGAGCCGTGCCGACTTTGTCGATGGTGACGGTGTAGCCCTGCCGCTGAAGCTCGTTGATGGTGTCCTGTGCCGACTTGTCGGCCCACGCGGCGGTCGCCGGACCGGCCAGCAGCCCGCATGCCGCCGCACCTGCGGCGAGCATCGTGCGTGTGCGCATCGTGCGACTCCGTTCTTCCACCGACCCCATCGGTCTTCTGACAACCCCATCGTTGCGCGATTGCCGCGGCGTTACCATTCACGCAGGCAGAACACCTCCAGCGAAGGCGGTTTTGATGCAGAGCACCATGCAGAACACCCCGTTGACCGTTGCCGAGATCCTTCGGTACGCGGTCACAGTCCACGGCGACCGCACGGTCACCACGGCGACAGGAACGGGATTCCGGCATGCGACCTACCGCGAGCTGGGCCGCCAGGCCGCCCGGTTGGCCAACGCTCTGCGCCGGCTCGGCATCGACGGAGACCAGCGGGTTGCCACCTTCATGTGGAACAACCAGGAGCATCTGGAGGCCTACGTCACCGTCCCGTCGATGGGCGCGGTGCTGCACACCCTCAATATCCGGCTGTTCCCCGAGCAGATCGAGTTCGTCGCCTACGAGGCCGAGGACCAGATCGTCATAGCCGACATCTCACTGGTCGACGTCCTGGCCCCGGTGCTGCCAAAGATGGAGACGGTGCACACCGTCATCGTCGTCGGTGCCGGCGACCTCGCACCGTTCGAGGCTTCCGGCAAGCGGGTGCTGCGCTACCACGAGGTCACCGCCGCGGAGTCCGACGAGTTCGACTGGCCCGAGATCGACGAGATGTCTGCTGCCGCAATGTGTTACACCAGCGGCACCACCGGACACCCCAAGGGCGTTGTGTACGGGCACCGCTCCAGCTACCTGCATTCGATGGCGGTCTGCAGCGGCAACGGTATGGGACTGAGCTACTCGGACAAGGCACTGCCGATCGTTCCGATGTTCCATGCCAACGCCTGGGGACTGCCGTACGCCGCCCTGATGGCCGGTGCCGACATCGTGATGCCCGACCGGTTCATGGATGCCAAGTCGCTGGTGCACCTGATCGAGACCCAGCGCCCCACCGTCACCGGTGCTGTCCCCACGATCTGGAACGACGTGATGAACTACCTGGATCGTGAACCGGGACATGACATCTCGTCTCTGCGACTGGTCGCCTGCGGGGGGTCGGCGGTGCCGGTCTCGCTGATGCAGAACTTCGAGCAACGGTTCGGTGTCGAGATCCGGCAGTTGTGGGGGATGACCGAGACCTCGCCGATCGCGACCCTCGCCTGGCCTGCCCCCGGCACACCGCCGGAGAAGCACTGGGAAATCCGGTCCACGCAGGGAAGGCCGATGTGCGGGGTGACGACCCGCATCGTCGACGACGAGGGCAACGCCCTTCCGAACGACGGAGAGGCCGTCGGGGAACTCGAGGTTCGCGGCCCGTGGATCACCGGGTCGTACTACCGCAACACCGACCCGTCGAAGTTCGAATCGGGATGGTTGCGCACCGGCGACGTCGGCCGGATCGACCCCCAGGGCTACATCACGCTGACCGACCGGGCCAAGGACGTGATCAAGTCCGGCGGCGAGTGGATCTCCTCGGTCGAACTGGAGAACACCCTCATCGCGCACCCACTCGTCCGTGAGGCCGCGGTGGTCGGCGTGCCAGATGACCGCTGGCAGGAACGCCCACTGGCCGCCGTCGTACTACAGGACGGCGCCCAGGTGACCCCCGCCGAGTTGCGGGACTTCCTGGCGGACAGGGTCGTTCGCTGGTGGCTACCCGAGCGCTGGACCTTCATCGACGAGATCCCACGCACCAGCGTCGGCAAATACGACAAGAAGACCATCCGGTCGCGCTACGCCGAGAACGTCTACGAGGTCGTCAAGATCTAGCCTTCGGCGCGCTTATAGGCGGTGACCACCGCAGCTCCGCCCAGGCCGATGTTGTGCTGCAGGGCTGCGGTGACGTCGTCCACCTGACGCTTGTCGGCGGTACCGCGCAACTGCCAGGTCAGTTCGCTGCACTGGGCCAGACCGGTGGCGCCCAGTGGGTGGCCCTTGGAGATCAGCCCGCCGGACGGGTTGACCACCCACCGTCCGCCGTAAGTGGTCTCGCCGGCGTCGATCAGCTTCGGCGCCTCGCCCTCGCCGCACAGCCCGAGGGCCTCGTACAGCAACAGTTCGTTGGCAGAGAAACAATCGTGCAGCTCGATCACCTGGAAGTCTTGCGGACCCAGACCGCTCTGGTCGTAGACCTTGCGCGCTGCCTGGACGTTCATGTCGTAGCCGATGACGTTGCGGGCCGAGCCGTCGAAGGTGGAGGCGAAGTCGGTGGTCATCGCCTGACCGACGATCTCGATCGCCTGCCCGGCCAGGCCGCGCTCCTCGACGAACCGTTCCGATGCCAGCACCACCGCGGCCGAACCGTCCGATGTCGGCGAGCACTGCAACTTGGTGATCGGATCGGAGATCATCGGCGCGGCCATGATGTCTTCGAGGCTGTACTCGGTCTGGAACTGGGCGTACGGGTTGTTCACCGAGTGCTTGTGGTTCTTGTAGCCGATCTTGGCGAAGTGCTCTGCGGTGGCGCCGTAGATCCGCATGTATTCCCGGCCGGCCGCACCGAACATCCACGGCGCGACAGGGAAGGCGAGTTCGTCGATCGCTGCCAGCGCCTTGATGTGCCGGCCCAGCGGCGACTCCCGGTCCTGTGCGCCGCCGCCGAGTGAACCGGGCTGCATCTTCTCGAAGCCCAGCGCCAGGACGCAGTCGGCGAGGCCGCCGCGGATGGACTGCGCGCCGAGGTAGAGCGCCGTCGAACCGGTGGAGCAGTTGTTGTTGACGTTGACCACCGGGATACCGGTCATTCCGAGTTCATAGACCGCCCGTTGCCCGGAGGTGGAATCGCCGGCGACGTAGCCGACGAAGGCCTGCTCGATGTCGGCGTACGCGACGCCGGCGTCCGCCAACGCCTTGGTGCCGGACTCGCGTGCCATGTCCGGGTAGTCCCAGCCCTCCCTGCGGCCGGGCTTCTCGAACTTGGTCATACCGACCCCGACGACGTACACCTTGTCAGCCATGGCGGTCCTTTCGCGCGTATGTACCTCTAGTTCTAGCATCGGACGCATGGCGCAACCCCTGGTGGTCGAACAGTCCCGCGCGATTCCGATCGCACCCCAGGAGGCCTTCGCCCGGACGCTTCCGATGCCGCTGCCCACCCTGTTCCACCGGTGGTACGGACCGATCCCGCCGATCAAGGCCATTCGGGACCAGATCGGCGACTGGTCGGCGGCCGGCCAGACCCGCACCATCGTGCTGACCGGCGGCGGCACCATGCGCGAGACGCTCACCTTCGTCGACGCGCCGCGCTCCTTCGGTTACCTCATCGACAGCCTGACCGGGCCGCTGGCGCCACTTGTCGACCATGCCGACGGCTCGTGGATCTTCACCCCGCACGGCACCGGGACGCGGGTCACCTGGCGTTGGGCCATCCACCGAAAGTCGGCGCTGACCGCCCCGGCGCTGCCGGTGTTCGGCCGGATCTGGCTCGGCTACGCCCGCCGGGCGCTGGAGTCGCTGTCGGACTACCTGGTCGGCTAGCCGGTGTGCCGGCTGTTCGGGTTGCATGCCGGGCGCCGTCCCGTCACCGCGACCCTCTGGCTGCCCGACGCTGCGGCCTCAGTCCGGCTGCCCAGGCCGCACAGCACCCGCAGCGCGCAGGCTAGTCGGCCTGCTGCGCCTCGAGTCCGTCCAAGGCTCTGGCCGCCAGGTCGTGGCCGAGGTCGATCAGCTCGGTGGCGCGGTGGAAGTCCAGGCTGCGGCAAGCGGTACGCGGCACCTCGATGAGCAGATCCGGCGGGTAGGCGGCCATCTGATGGCGTGCCAGTGCGGCCTGGGCGATATCGATGCTGCGCATCATGATCGCGAAGCTGCCCAGCTTGGGGAACGACGTCTCGGCCTGCTCGGCCGCCTCGATATCGGCGATCTGCAGGCTCTCTTCGGCAGCGGAATCCGTTGTGGCGCTTAGCCTGTCGAGTAATGCCGACGTACTCCGCAACAGCTTGTTGAGCCGCTCGCGGGTGGGGCGCACGTCGCCGGCCAACTGGTCGCCGACGTCGGCCTCGGTCCCGGACACGCTCACGGCGATGGTGAGGTCGGCGTTGATGGCCGCGATCGGCGCGATCGGCAATGGATCGAGGATGCCGCCGTCGGCCAGCATCCGGCCGTCGACCAGATGTGGGGCGATCACGCCGGGGATGGCGATCGACGCCCGGATCGCCTCGTCGAGCGGGCCGCGTTGCAGCCACACCGACTTACCGGCGATCAGATCGGTGGTCACGGCGGTGAACGGCATCGGCAGGCTCTCGATGGTCGCGTCGCCGACGATGTCACGCACCGCGTCGAGGATCTTGCCGGCTCGGAACACCCCTGGTGCCGAGATGGACGGGTCGAGCAGGCGCAGCACTGCCGGACCGGTCAGGGTCGTGGCCCACTGGGTGAACTCGTCCAGGGATCCGGCCGCGCACAGGCCGCCGACCAGTGCACCCATCGACGATCCGGCGACTCCGGCGATCTCGTAACCGCGGCTGCGCAGTTCGTCGATGACGCCGATGTGGGCGTAACCGCGTGCGCCACCACTGCCCAGCGCCAGCGCTACCCGTCTGCTCATTTCGCTCGCCCTGATTCGAACCCGCTCAGCAGCCGCCGTCGGCGGCCGCGTTCGCCGCGATGATCACCGCGGCGCGGTGGGCGTCGTCGAGTTCGGCCCACGTCTTCTTGAAAGTGGCGGGGCCGCTCTCCGGGGAGCCCTGGAGGTCCTTGAGGTAAGGCTCGACGAGGGTGTGCGGATCGCCGCCCTTGCCGCTCATCCACTCCTTGGCAGCCCTACAGGCCTGCGCATACTGCTCCTCGGTGGATTGTGCGGGCACGTCGATCCTGGTGGTCACACCGCCCGGCGAGATCCCGATCGGCCCACTGCCGGGATCTGCGGCATGCTGTGCCGCGCTCGGCGCCGGCGCCACCGCGGTGGGCTTACCGGTACCGGCGGACGAGCACCCCGCCAGGGTCACGGCCGCCGCAATCAGCAGCGGGGCGACGGCCGGTAGGCGGCGATCACGGGAAATCAGCATGGGGTCAATCTATGCAACACTCGATTCCGTGAGCACGCACCCCGGACATCGCGAGTGTTGTCGGGCCTGAACACCGGCCCGTCCACCCTTCTCGCATCTCCGGAGCACTTCGATGTCACATGCCCTTCCGCGTTCCACCGCACCCACCCGTCTGCGGCTGCCCGATCTGCTGCACACCGCCGACCGGTTCGCCGACGAGGTCCTCTCCGGCCGCTTCGAAAACCTGCTGCCGCCCGATGGCCTGCCCGTCGGGGGTATCCGGCTGCACACCGACGATGATCTCGACGTCCGGCTGATCAGCTGGGCCGCAGGGCGTACCCGCGAACTGCACGACTACGCCGGATCGCTCGGCGCCCTCACCGTGCTGGCGGGCTCGTTGCACGAACTGCGTTGGGATGGAACGGGTCTGCGTCGGCGCCTTCTCGACGCCGGCGATCAGGCCGCGTTCCCGCTGGGCTGGGTTCACGACGTCACCGCTGCCGAGGAAGGGAATTGGCCGGAGACCCTCAGCGTGCACGCCTACTCGCCGCCTGTGACTGCGATGTCCTACTACGAGGTGACCGAGCGCAACCGGTTACGCCGAACCAGGACCGAACTCACCGTCGCCTGACCGTCCGGTGGTGGTTACTGCCCGTAGTCCTGGGTGACGCGACCGCGTAATAGTTCGGTCTTCTCCGGGGTCCAGCCAGGCGGTTGCATCACGGCAGCCCAGGCGTTGACGGCATCCTTGACGTAGCGGTGTCCGTTGCCGTCGGGGACGTCGACGGCAACGGCCATGTCGGCGGCGACCTGAAGGAAGGTCACCACCGGAATCCAGTTCATATCCGGTGAGACGTCGTAGCCGCGCGGCTCGCGAAGCCAATCCGGTTCGGAGAACGGCAGTTCCGGGCTGAACCAGGCGATCGGATCCGATGCGTGCTGCAGATAGGCGATACGCGGATAGCCCCAGGGCTTATCCGGCCTGCTGAGATTGTCCGGGCGGGCGGCGAAGCGGACGTTGGCTCCGTCGTCGAAGATCGGCAGCCATTCCGGTGAACCGGGATCGCGGTTGGCGGTCACGTTGTCGCGCAGGGTGTTCTGAAACGTCGGGCCTGAGAACAGGGCCCCGTCGGTACGGGCGATGATGTTGTTCGGGCTCAGGAACGGCGCCTCCCCGCCGAAGGAGCCGAGACTCTCGCCGAACACCACGATCTTGGGTCGCTGGCCCTCGGGCAGTGCCCGCACCTTCTCGTCGACCGCCTCGAACAAGGCCTGACCGGCCTGCCGTGCGTTCTCCTTGTCGACCAGGAACGACAGCCAACTCGGCAGGAACGAGTACTGCACGCTGACGATCGCGGTGTCGCCGTTGTACATGTACTCCAGCGAGTCGGCCTCCGCTGCGTTGATCCAGCCGGTTCCGGTGCCGGTGGCGACCGCGATGACCTTGCGCTTGAGTCCGCCCTCGCGCTCGACTTCTTCGGCGGCCAGTTGGGCCGCAGCACGGATTCCCTTGGCGGAGCTCAGCCCGGCGTAGGCGCGGATCGGTTCCACCGCCGGCGCCTTGTTGAACTCGGTGAGTTGCGCGACGGTCGGGCCGTTGCCCACGAACAGCCGGCCCTGATGACCCAGCGATTCCCAGGACACCAGCGACCCCGGACCGCCGGAGCGCAGCGCGGACTTCGGAGCGGGTGCGTTCGGATCGAGTTCGTCGTTGACCTTCGAGAAGGTTTTGTTCAGCACGTCCATGATGCCGCGAACGATCACACCGTTGAGGACGGCGATGTTGATCGCCATCAGCAGGGCGACCACCACGACAAACGAAACCCGTGGGGGTGCAACGCGATTGAGCTGACGCACCAGGACGCGGACCAGCTTGCCGAACAGCTGACCGACCTCGACGAGGGCGAAGAGCACCACCACCGAGATCAGTGCGGCCTGCGGGTAGTTGTACCAGCGCAGCGGGGGCACACCCATCAGCGTGCGGACCTGGTGCTGCCAGTGGTGAAAGTAGAAGATGCCCAACACCAGCCCGATCAGGCCCAGCACGACGAGGATCGGCCAGGCCCAGCGCGGCGCGGGGGGACTGCTCGGTTTCGACTGCATGAACCGGACCAGCCAGACTGCGAAAACGCCAAGCCCGTAACCGATCGCGCCGGCCACTCCGCCGACCAGACCCTGGAACAGCGGACCGCGCGGAAGCAGCGACGGGGTCATCGACAGCAGCAGGAACACCATGCCGACGGCGGTGCCGGTGAAGGTATAACGCCGCTGCCACCAGTCCCGTTTCACATCCGGAAACGCGAGATCGGCTTGAGTCACATCTGAACCTTAGCGGTGGGTGAACGTGGGCGGCCGCTTCTCGGTGAAGGCCGCCATGCCCTCGGTCTGGTCGTCGGTGGCGAAAGCCGAGTGGAACAAGCGGCGCTCATAGAGCAGGCCCTCGGTGAGGCTGGACTCGAAGGCCCGGTTCACCGCCTCCTTGGCCATCCGGGACGCCGACCGCGACATCGAGGCGATCTTGGTCGCCACCGCGTTGGTCTCCTCGAGCAGGCTTTCGGCCGGCACGACGCGTGACACCAGGCCGCTGCGCTCGGCTTCGGCGGCGTCCATATTGCGGCCGGTGAGAATCATGTCCATCGCCTTGGCCTTGCCGATGGCGCGGGTGAGCCGCTGCGAGCCGCCCATGCCGGGCAGTACGCCGAGGGTGATCTCAGGCTGGCCGAACTTCGCGGTGTCGGCGGCGATCAGGATGTCGCACATCATCGCCAGTTCGCATCCGCCGCCGAGCGCCCAGCCTGCCACCGCGGCGATCAGCGGGGTGCGAACCGCGGCAAGCTTGCCCCAGGCCGCGAAGAAGTCGGCCTCGAACACATCCGAGAACGACAGCGACGCCATCTCCTTGATGTCTGCGCCGGCCGCGAAGGCCTTGGCCGAACCGGTGATGACGATCGCGCCGATACCGGGATCGGCGTCGAATGCCGCTGCAGCCGTGGTGACTTCGGCCATCACCTGACTGTTGAGCGCGTTGAGCGCCTGCGGTCGGTTCAAGGTGATGGTGCCGACGCGGCCGTCGCGGTTCACCAGGATGGTTTCGTAACTCATGTCTGCTCCTCTAGAAGGTCAGGTCCGGATCGGCCGGGGTGAAGTACTGCTCGACATCGGCATCGGTGACTGCGGCGATCGAGGAGGGGGACCACTGCGGGTTGCGGTCCTTGTCCACCAGTTGAGCACGGATGCCCTCGACGAAATCATGCGAACGCAGCGAGGCGCACGACACCCGGTATTCCTGCACCAGGACGTCCTCGAGTGTCGTGAGCGCGCCCGCCCGCCGAACCGCGGCCAGTGTCGCGGCCAGCGCGACGGGGGAGCGGGTGCCGATGAGGTCGGCGGCCTCGTTGGCCGGACCGTCGGCACGGTCGCGCAAGGCGCCGACGATGCCGGAGATCGACTCCTGCGCGTAGCACTCGTCGATCCAATCCCGCTGGGCGGCAAGTGGACTTGCCGGGGCGTCCTCGGTGAACCTGCCCAGCGCGGCATCGACGCCGTCGGCGACAACGGCATGCACGAACGGCTCGATCGCCGCGAGCGGGACATAGTGGTCGGCGAATCCCATCGCGATGGCGTCGCCCGGCCCGAACGGTGCGCCGGTCAGTGCGGCGTGCAGACCCAGGCCGCCCGGGGCGCGGGAGAGCAGGTAGGTCCCGCCGACGTCCGGGATGAATCCGATACCGACCTCCGGCATGGCGATCTTGGAGTTGTCGGTGACCACTCGGACGTTGCCATGACCGCTGATCCCGACACCGCCACCCATCACGATGCCGTTCATCAGAACGACGTAGGGCTTGGGGTAGCGGCCGATGCGTGCGTTGAGCCGGTACTCGTCGAAGAAGAACTTCCGCGCCTCGGCGCCGCCGGCTTTCGCAGAGTGATACAGCGCCACCACGTCGCCGCCGGCGCACAACCCGCGTTCGCCGGCGCCCCTCACCACCACGGCTGTCACCGAGTCGTCGTCCGCCCAACCCCGCAGAGCGGCGTCGATCGCCGTGACCATCGGATGCGTCAGCGAATTGATCGCCTTTGGACGGTTGAGTGTGATGAAACCGACCCCAGCGTCAATATGGGTCAGCACCTCGTCGGATTCGGCTGGCACGACCCCTACTTTTACCAGGTCACACCGGCTTGCCAACGGGGCGGGTAGTGTCGGGACCATCAGCAGTTGTGAGCTTCCTGGGAACCATCCCGGGGGGGTCGCACGTTGAGAACAGTGTTAGACGACGCTTGAGGAGAGGATCCACGGTGCGGGAGACCAGCAACCCGATTCTCCGCTCGCTGCCGCAGCAGTCGGGTGGATACGCGCAGTTCGGAACCGGTATGGCGGGAGCCGCCAACCAGGTCACGTTCCAGGCTCCGCAGCAGACCGGCGTATCGCGGCCGCTGACCATCGATGATGTCGTCACCAAGACCGGCATCACGCTCGGCGTTCTGACCCTGACGGCCATCATCTCGTACTTCCTGGTCGGATCGAACGTCGCGCTGGCCATGCCGCTGACCCTGATCGGTACGATCGGCGGCCTCGTCATGGTGATGATCGCCTCCTTCGGGCGCAAGCAGGACAACCCCGGCATCGTGCTGACCTACGCCGCACTCGAGGGCCTCTTCCTCGGCGCCATCTCCTGGTTGTTCGGCAACGCCTTGGTTCAAGGCATCAGCGCCGGAGCCCTGATCACCCAGGCGATCCTCGGCACCATCGGCGTCTTCTTCGGAATGCTGGTGGTCTACAAGACCGGAGCCATCCGGGTCACACCGAAGTTCACCCGGATGATGGTCGCGTCGATGGTCGGCGTTCTCGTGCTGATGCTCGGCAGCATGGTCATCGGGATGTTCACCCATAACCCCGGCGGCCCGCTGCGCGACGGCGGCACGATGTCGATCATCTTCTCGCTGGTGGTCATCGCGATTGCGGCGTTCAGCTTCCTGATCGACTTCGACGCGGCGGACCAGATGATCCGCGCCGGCGCGCCGGAGAAGGCGGCGTGGGGCATCGCCCTCGGCCTGACCGTCACGCTGGTCTGGCTCTACCTGGAGATTCTGCGACTGCTGAGCTACTTCTACTCCAGCGATCGCTGATCAATCAGCCTCCAATCGGCACTGACGAAGAAGGCCGGCGTCCATGTGGCGCCGGCCTTCTTCATCGTCGGGTCTGCGCACAGATCGCGATTCATGCACAGATGGGCGATCCCCACGCAGCCTCGATGAGGCTTGCGATCCGATGCTGGCCGGGTGGAGGGGCATCCGTGGACCGTTCCTCGGCTCTGAGGCAGTGCAGTCCGGCCTAGTGCGAAAACACCCTCGGCTGGATCGTCGTCAGAGTCGCGGCGAAAACGCCACCCCAGGATGTGCTCTACCGGCTGGGAAAGGCTTGGGAAGCATCGAGTCTGCGCTGAGAGCGTGAAAACGGTCCTTGAGGCGATCTGGGCGCAGACTCGATGAGGATTGCCCTAGCTCAGCCGCTCGACCACCATCGCCATACCCTGGCCGCCGCCGACGCACATCGTCTCGATGCCGAACGTCTTGTCATGCGTGGCAAGGTTATTCAGCAGGGTGGCGGTGATCCGCGCGCCGGTCATGCCGAACGGATGGCCGAGCGCGATCGCGCCGCCGGAGACGTTGAGCTTGTCTTCGTCGATACCAAGCGCGCGGGCGGAGCCGAGCACCTGTACGGCGAAGGCTTCATTGATCTCGAACAGGTCGATATCGGAGATGGACATCTTGGCGTAGCCGAGGGCCTTCTTGACCGCCTCGATCGGTCCGAGGCCCATGATCTCCGGCGACAGCCCGGACACCCCGGTCGCCACGATGCGGGCGAGCGGGGTCAGGCCGAGTTCCTTGGCTTTCGTGTCGGACATGATCACCAGCGCGGCGGCGCCGTCGTTGAGTGGGCAGGCGTTGCCGGCCGTCACCGTGCCGTTGGGCCGGAACACCGGCGCCAAGCCACTGATCTTCTCGTACGTTGTCCCGGCGCGCGGCCCGTCGTCAGTGGAGACGACGGTTCCGTCGGGCAGCGTGACCGGTGAGATCTCCCGGGTGAAGAAGCCGCTCTTGATGGCCTCCTCGGCGCGGTTCTGGCTGCGCACACCCCAGTGATCCTGATCCTCGCGGCTGATGCCGGTGTAGAGCGCGACGTTCTCCGCGGTCTCACCCATCGCGATGTAGACGTCTGGCAGTTCGCCGTCCTCGCGCGGATCGTGCCACGAACCGGCACCGTCGGCGGCGGCCTTGTCGCACCGTTCGCGCGCTTCGTTGAAGAGAACGTTCTTGGTCTCGGGCCACGAATCGGCGCTGCCGTGCGGGAAGCGCGAGACGGTCTCCACACCGGCCGAGATGAACGCGTTGCCCTCGCCGGCCTTGATGGCGTGGAAGGCCATCCGGGTGGTCTGCAGCGAGGACGAGCAGTACCGGTTGACGGTGACACCGGGCAGGAAGTCGTAGCCGAGTTCGACGGCCACCACGCGGCCGATGTTGAAGCCCGCCTCGCCGCCGGGCTGACCGCAGCCCATGATCAGGTCGTCGATGTCATGCGGGTCCAGTGCGGGCACCTTGTCGAGTGCGGCGCGAACCATCTGGGCGGCCAGATCATCGGGCCGCATGGAGACCAGCGAGCCCTTGAAGGCGCGACCGATCGGGGAGCGGGCGGTGGAGACGATGACGGCTTCGGGCATGACGAACTCCTCGGGTCGCGCTAATCGATGAAGAAGAGATGTAAAGAAACTAGACCGCGCCCAGTGCGTGGCACAGCGCGGGGAGCAACTGACGGGCGACGAGCTCGTACCCGTCGGCCGACGGGTGATAGCCGTCATCGGAGAACAACCGCGTCGGGTCGGTGCGGAAGTGCGGCGAGAGCAGATTGGCCAGCGGAACGGCGATCCCGCCGGCGGCGGCGACGGCCGCGGACTGGGCGCGCGCCAACTGCATTCCCATCGACCGGGCCGTCCACCGCAGCGGTTGCGGGATCGCCGAGATCACACCGAAGTCCGGGCAGGTGCCCACGATGACGGCGGACCCGACCCCCCGCAGCCGGCGCACCGCGGCGCCGAGCCGGCGAGCGGACGGACCGATGCCGTTGAGGGCGGTGACGTCGTTCGCGCCGACCATGATCACCGCGGCGTCCGGCGGCGGCCCGGCGACGAGCATCGCATCGACCTGGCCGGCGAGTCCCTTCGAGGTGGCCCCGACGATCGCCTTGGTCGACAACCGCACGAGTTGGTGTGACTGATCGGCCAGCCGGCGTGCCAGCAGAACCCCGGGCACCTCGTCGGCTTCGGCACAGCCGTACCCGGTCGCCGTCGAATCGCCGAAGACCATCAGATGAACGTCGAAGGGTGCGCCACGCTCGTACCGCCGCACCGGTCCACCGCCGGGCCCATAGACGCCGTCGGCGCGCGGCGGGGCATCCCAGGCCTTCGGGATCACCGTGCGGGCCTGTTCGGCCTGCCCGGTCAGGAGGTTGCGGGCGCCGACGACGGCGCTGCAGGTCGACGCGATGACTCCCGCGACGGCCAGCGTCCTGGTGGACCCGATTCGGATGACCACGTCAGTCAGTTTCGCGCCTGATCCGGCATTTGCGGGTCACGGTCCGGTATCGGATACAGCAACGTTTGTTATCGCCTGTTTGTGGCGTACCTCACACCTGCCAAGCTGATTTCCCGGGCCCGAAGTGGCCGGTGGCACGGAACTACGAGCACGTGGGGAGTGTTGACGATGACCGCAGCGATGAAGATCGTCTCGCCTTCTGTTCAGCCACGCAGCAAACCTTCCAGCGTCAAGGCGCGACGCTATCCGGTTAGCGATGGCGTTCCGGTCGAGGTCGTCGAGGACGGTCCGAGCCTGGTGGCGCGCCTCGTCTCACTCGGCACCCGAGCCACGATGTGGCCCGCACTCGCCGTGCTCAGCCATGTCCCGCACTGGCCCTGGCCGTTCGGACTGGTGGACTTCGCGGCCCGGGCGCTGCTGCCCAACCCGGGCACCGTGCGTGCCACCGTCGGCCTGCCCAACGCCTCGGCGCAACTGGTCCGCGCCCCCGGCGTCCTGCCGGCCGACGGCCACCGCAGGGTGGTCCTCTACATGCACGGCGGCGGCTTCATGACGTGCGGGGTGAACTCGCACAGCCGTATCTCGGTCGCGTTGTCGAAATACGCGGACTCCCCGGTACTGGTGGTCGACTACCGGCTGATCCCCAAGCACTCCGTCGGCAAGGCTCTCGACGACTGCTACGACGGCTACCGGTGGCTCCGGCTGCGCGGGTACGAGCCCGACCAGATCGTGCTGGCGGGTGACTCAGCCGGTGGATACCTGGCGCTGTCGCTGGCGCAACGGCTGCAGGCCGAGGGGGAGACGCCGGCGGCACTGGTGGCCCTCTCGCCGCTGCTGCAGTTGGAGAAGGATCCGAAGCTGACCCATCCCAACGCCTACACCGATGCGATGTTCCCGCCCAAGGCTTTCGACGCACTGGTGGCACTCGTCGCCCGGGCCGCGGCCAAGAACATCATCGACGGCGAACCCGAGGGCGTGTACGAACCGCTCGAGCACATCGAGCCCGGCCTGCCGAGGACGCTGATCCACGTCTCGGGGTCGGAGGTGCTGCTGCACGACGCCCGTCTGGCGGCACGGCGGCTGGCCTCGGCCGGGGTGCCGGCCGAGGTGCGGGTCTGGCCCGGCCAGATCCACGACTTCCAGTTGGCCGCGCCGCTGATTCCGGAAGCCACCCGATCGCTGCGCCAGATCGGCGAGTACATCCGCGAAGCCACTGGCTGAGCACCGGGCCTGAGCAGGTCTCTGCGACGATGTAGCCATGCGTATCGCGCGGCACATCACCGACCTCATCGGGAACACCCCGCTGGTTCAGCTCAGCTCCGTCGTCCCGGCGGGCGCCGGAGTGGTGGCCGCCAAGATCGAGTACCTCAACCCCGGTGGCAGTTCCAAGGACCGGATCGCCATCAAGATGATCGACGCGGCCGAGGCCAGCGGCGAACTCAAGCCCGGCGGCACGATCGTGGAGCCCACCTCGGGCAACACCGGCGTCGGACTGGCCCTGGTGGCCCAGCGCCGTGGTTACCGGTGTGTGTTCGTCTGCCCTGACAAGGTCAGCGAGGACAAGCGAAACGTGTTGCGCGCCTACGGGGCTGAGGTCGTTGTGTGCCCCACCTCCGTCCCGCCGGAGCATCCGGACAGCTACTACAACGTCTCCGATCGTCTGGTCCGCGAGATCGAGGGCGCCTGGAAGCCAGACCAGTACTCCAACCCGAATGGGCCGGCGAGCCACTACGAGACCACCGGTCCGGAGATCTGGGCCGACACCGACGGCAAGATCACCCATTTCGTAGCCGGCGCCGGAACCGGCGGCACCATCACCGGCGCCGGGCGCTACCTCAAGGAGGTCTCCGGCGGTCGGGTCAAGGTGATCGCGGCCGATCCGGAGGGATCGGTGTACTCCGGCGGTAGTGGCCGGCCCTATCTGGTCGAGGGCGTCGGCGAGGATTTCTGGCCGGCCGCCTACGACCCGACGGTGGCCGACGAGGTCATCGCCGTCTCCGACTCCGACTCCTTCGACATGACCCGGCGGCTGGCCCGCGAGGAGGGTCTACTGGTCGGTGGTTCGTGCGGGATGGCGATGGTCGCGGCGCTGAAGGTGGCAGAACGCGAGGGGCCGGACGCCCTCGTCGTCGTCCTGCTGCCCGACGGCGGGCGCGGCTATATGTCGAAGATCTTCAACGACGCCTGGATGTCGTCATATGGCTTCCTGCGCACACCACTGGACGAGTCCCGCCCCGCCCCGACCGTCGCGGATGTGTTGCTGGGGAAGTCCGGCGGATTGCCGGACCTGGTCCACACCCATCCGTCGGAAACCGTCCGCGACGCCATCGGCATCCTGCGCGAGTACGGGGTGTCGCAGATGCCGGTCGTAGGCGCCGAACCGCCGGTGATGGCGGGCGAGGTGGCCGGCAGCGTCAGCGAACGCGAACTTCTGTCGGCTGTTTTCGAGGGCCGCGCCAAGCTCGCCGACGCGGTCGCCCTGCACATGAGTCCCGCGTTGCCGTTGATCGGAGCCGGGGAGTCGGTCGGCGCTGCAGCCGAGGCGTTACGCGACGCCGACGCGGTGATGGTTGTCGAGGGTGGCAAGCCGATCGGCGTCATCACCCGCCATGACCTGCTCGGTTTCCTGTCCGAGGGGCCCCGCCGGCGCTGAAACGGGCGTTCGCGTCCCGCGAACCGGGCTGTTGCGCGGCTAGGGTGGATTTGCTGCACCAAAAGTGCAAAGAGTCCGAATACCCGTGGGAGGGCGAAATGACCGAGACACCACCCCCGCCGCCCGGCGATTACCCGCCGCCCGGCAGCTACCCGCCTCCGGGGAACTATCCGCCGCCGGGCTATCCGAGCGGTTACTACGCACCCCCGCCCGCCGGGTTCCTGCCCAAGGAGGCCTACACCCCGTGGCACACCCGGGTGATCGCCTACCTCATCGACATGGTCATTCCGGGAATCCTGGCCGGTATCGGGCAGGGCGTGATGATCGCGACGGGTACCAACACGTGCATCGACACCAGCGGCGACACCGGCGGGATCGGCATCGCGTGCACATCGCAACCCACGGGCCTGGGCCTGACGATCGCGGTCGTATTCGGATTGGCCGCAGCGATATTCGGCATCTGGAACTACGGCTACCGGCAGGGCACCACCGGATCGAGCATCGGCAAGTCGGTGATGAAGTTCAAGGTCGTCAGCGAAAAGACCGGCCAGCCCATCGGTTTCGGGCTGTCGATCGTGCGCCAGCTCGCGCACCTGCTCGACGCCATCATCTGCAACATCGGATACCTGTTCCCGCTCTGGGATGCGAAGCGGCAGACCATCGCGGACAAGGTCATGTCCACGGTCTGCCTACCGCGCTGATCACCGCCCGCCGCATAGTCTGCTGGCGACCTACTCAGGAGTGCACACATGACTCAACCCCCCGATTCAACCGGTGACTTCCCGGCGGGCGGCTACCCGCCCCCCGGCGGCTACCC
>CAYFMA010000064.1:0-20690 GCA_964344085.1 uncultured Mycobacterium sp. | reverse complement strand
CTGACCGTCGGCTATGTCCCCGGCGGCACACCGGCGAAGTGGGCGCGCAACTGGGCCCAGCGTCACCCGGAGGTGGCCCTGACGTTGAGTGCCCTCACCGCGGCCGGCGCCGCCGGGGAGGTGCGCAGCGGAGCGGTCGACGCGGCACTGCTGCGACTGCCCACTGACACCTCGGGGCTGGCAGTCATCCCGCTCTATGAGGAGACGACGGTCGTCGTGGTGCCGGCCGATCACCTGCTGTCCGCGGCCGATGAGGTCACCGCCGCCGAGATCGGCGGTGAGGCGCTGCTGGTGCCGCTCGACAACGTCGTCGAGTGGAAAGACCGTCCGGGCACCCCGATCGGGCATCGGCCTGAAACCACTGAGGCGGCAACGGAACTCGTCGCGGCCGGGCTCGGTGTGCTCATCGTCCCGCAGTCGCTGGCCCGGCTTCACCACCGCAAGGACCTCACCTATCGTCCGATCGCCGACGCGCCCCGCTGTGCGGTGGCACTTGCCGTCCCCGAAGGTCCGCAGAGTGACCTCGTCGAGGAGTTCATCGGTATCGTGCGGGGCCGCAAGCCGGGTTCCTCGCGTGGGCAGGCCCAGCCGGCGCCCAAACGCAGCGCCCGGGAGAAGACGCTCGCGAAACAAGCCGCGCGGACGGCGGCCGGCCGTAAGCCCGGGCCGTCCAAGCGCGGCCGCCGCTGACCTAGCTGGACGTGCGGGCCCGCAGGACGTCCAACGCCCTGTCGGCGTGGGTGTCCATGTTGATCTCGCTGGAGATCACCTCGAGCACGGTGCGGTCGGTGTCGATGACGAACGTGGTCCGCTTGACCGGCAGGAATTTGCCCAGCAGTCCGCGCTTCACCCCGAACGTCTCGGCGACCCGGCCGTCGGCGTCGGACAGCAAGGGATAGTCGAACCGCTGGGAGTCGGAGAACTTGGCCTGTTTGGACACCGCGTCGGTGCTGATCCCCACCCGCGATGCGCCGACGTCGGCGAACTCTCCGGCCAGATCGCGGAAGTGGCAGGCCTCCTTGGTGCAGCCGGGGGTCATCGCCGCGGGATAGAAGAACAGCACGATCGGTCCGTCGGCGAGCAGGCTGCTCAGCGAGCGGACCGTTCCGGTCTGGTCAGGCAACTCGAATTCGGGCACACGATCACCGGTCTTCATGGCGGCCACGCTACGCCGGTCAACTCCGATGATCAGGTCTGGGAGGATGTACCCCGTGCAGTCCACCCTCGCCGGCACCACCACTCGCGACGAGTTCCGGGCGCTGGCCGCCGAACACCGCGTGGTACCGGTCACCCGCAAGGTGCTCGCCGACAGCGAGACGCCGCTCTCGGCCTATCGCAAGCTCGGCGCCGACCGTCCCGGCACCTTTCTGCTCGAGTCCGCCGAGAACGGGCGGTCGTGGTCGCGGTGGTCGTTCATCGGCGCCGGGGCGCCCTCGGCGCTGACGGTGCGCGACGGACAGGCGGTCTGGCTCGGTGCGGTGCCCGAGGGCGCGCCAACCGGGGGCGACCCGCTGGAGGTTCTGCACAAGACCGTCAGCCTGCTTGCGACGGGCCCTCTGGAGGGCATGCCACCGCTGTCGAGCGGACTGGTCGGCTTCTTCGCCTATGACTTCGTCCGCAGGCTCGAGCGGCTGCCCGAACTCGCGGTCGACGATCTCAAGCTGCCCGACATGCTGCTGCTGCTGGCCACCGACCTGGCCGCCGTCGACCATCACGAGGGCACCATCACGCTGATCGCCAATGCGGTGAACTGGAACGGCACCGGCGACCGGGTCGATGAGGCCTACGACGATGCCCTCGCCCGGCTCGATGTGATGACGAAGGCTCTCGGACAACCGCTGCCGTCCACCGTCGCGACCTTCTCCCGGCCGGCCCCGCAGCACCGCTCCCAGCGCACCCTCGAGGAGTACGGGGCGATCGTCGAGAAGCTGGTCGGTGAGATCGAGGCGGGCGAAGCCTTCCAGGTGGTGCCCTCCCAGCGCTTCGAGATGGACACCGACGCCGGTCCCATCGATGTCTACCGGATGCTGCGGGTGACCAATCCCAGCCCGTACATGTATCTGATGCATGTGCCGAACGAGCAAGGGCAGACGGCCTTTTCGATCGTCGGCTCCAGCCCGGAGGCGCTGGTGACGGTGCAGGACGGCTGGGCCACCACGCACCCGATCGCCGGCACCCGCTGGCGCGGCCAGACCGAGGAGGAGGACCAGCTCCTGGAGAAGGAGTTGCTGTCGGACGAGAAGGAACGCGCCGAGCACCTGATGCTGGTCGACCTCGGCCGCAACGACCTCGGCCGGGTCTGTGTCCCGGGCACGGTCCGGGTGGAGGACTACAGCCACATCGAGCGCTACAGCCACGTCATGCACCTGGTGTCCACCGTCACCGGACAACTGGCCGAAGGGCGCACCGCTCTGGATGCGGTCACCGCGTGTTTCCCGGCCGGCACCCTGTCCGGTGCGCCGAAGGTGCGGGCGATGGAACTCATCGAAGAGGTGGAGAAGACCCGCCGCGGCCTTTACGGCGGCGTAGTGGGCTACCTCGACTTCGCCGGCAACGCCGATTTCGCGATCGCCATCCGGACCGCCCTGATGCGCGACGGCGTCGCCTACGTGCAAGCCGGCGGCGGTGTGGTCGCCGATTCCAACGGGCCCTACGAGTACACCGAGGCGGCCAACAAGGCCAAGGCGGTGCTCAGCGCGATCGCTGCCGCTGAGACCCTGGGCGCCCCGTGATCCGGATCGCACAACTGCTGCTGGTGCTGTCCGCCGGCGGATTGTGGGCGGCCTCCCGGATGCCGTGGGTGTCGGTGCGCTCAGCCGACGGCCTGGGTCCGGAGAAGTCCATCGACCTCAACGGGGCGGCCTGGTCCAACGCATTGCTGCCCCTGGCGGTGCTGCTACTGGCCGCGGCACTGGCCGGTCTGGCGGTCCGGGGGGTGTGGCTGCGGGTGATGGCACTTCTGGTGGCCGCCAGTTGCCTTGCGCTCGGCTATCTGGGGGTGAGCATGTTCGTCACTCCGGATGTCGGCCCGCGCGGCGCGGCACTGGCCGGTGTCCCGGTGATGACGCTGGTGCACAGCGAGCGGCACCTGGGCGGCGCCGTCGTCACCCTGGTCGCGGCGTTCGTCGCACTGGTCGCCGCGGCTGTGCTGATGCGCGCGACCGCCACGGCCGCCCACCCGTCATCCGGGACGGCCGTCGCCGGCACCGGATCGGGGGCCTCGGCGATCTCCGAGCGCGGCATGTGGGACGCCCTCGATGAAGGCCGGGATCCGACCGACGGTGATCAACCGGTCGGGGACCCCCCGGACGAGGGGCGGTGACAGGTGGCGGGCGCGGTATGGATACCCTTTGACGCACAGCGACGTGACCGTCTTGAACGACAGCGGCGGGATCGTCCGGAAGCGCCAAAGGGGAAACGTAGGTCATGAGTTCGGCAACCGTGCTCGACTCCATACTTGAGGGAGTCCTCGCCGACGTTGCCGCCCGCGAAGCGCAGGTGAGCATGGCCGAGGTGAAGGCCGCTGCCGAGGCCGCGCCGGCACCGCGCGACGTGATGGCCGCTCTTCGCAAACCCGGCATCGGGGTGATCGCGGAAGTCAAGCGCGCCAGTCCGTCCCGCGGAGAGCTCGCCCCGATCGCCGATCCGGCTGAACTCGCCCGGGCTTATGAGAGCGGTGGCGCCCGGGTGATCAGCGTGCTCACCGAGGAACGCCGGTTCAAGGGCTCGCTGGCCGATCTCGATGCGGTGCGCGCCGCGGTCGACATCCCCGTGCTGCGCAAGGACTTCATCATCCGGCCGTACCAGATTCACGAGGCGCGCGCGCATGGCGCGGACATGCTGCTGCTGATCGTCGCCGCACTCGACCAGCCGGCGCTGGAGTCGATGCTGGAACGCACCGAATCGCTCGGGATGACCGCTCTGGTCGAGGTGCACACCGAGGACGAGGCCAACCGCGCATTGCAGGCCGGCGCCCGGGTGATCGGTGTCAACGCCCGCGATCTCAAGACGCTCAGCGTCGACCGCGACTGCTTCGGGCGGATCGCCCCCGGGTTGCCGTCCAACATCATCCGCGTCGCCGAGTCCGGGGTGCGCGGGCCGGCCGACCTGCTGGCTTATGCGGGGGCCGGCGCCGACGCCGTGCTGGTCGGCGAGGGCCTGGTCACCAGTGGCGATCCGCGGACCGCGGTGTCGGATCTGGTGACGGCCGGCGCCCACCCGTCGTGTCCTAAACAGGTCCGCTGATTCCCGCCGGATATGGCCGACACCACGACTCCGAGCCTGCCGCGCATGAGCGCCGCGGTCGCCGAGCACACCACCCACGATCCTGACGCCCGCGGGCATTTCGGCGTCTACGGCGGGCGGTACGTTCCCGAGGCCCTGATGGCCGTCATCGAAGAGGTCACCGCCGCCTACGAGAAGGCCCGCACCGATCAGAGCTTCCTCGATGAACTCGACCGGCTGCAGACGTACTACGCGGGCCGTCCGTCACCGCTCTATGAGGCCTCGCGGTTGTCCGAACATGCCGGCGGGGCGCGAATCTTCCTCAAGCGCGAAGACCTCAACCACACCGGTTCGCACAAGATCAACAACGTCCTCGGACAGGCACTGCTGGCCAAGAAGATGGGCAAGACCCGCGTCATCGCAGAGACCGGCGCGGGCCAGCACGGGGTGGCCACCGCGACCGCCTGTGCGCTGCTCGGTCTTGAGTGCGTCATCTACATGGGCGCCGTCGACACCGCACGGCAGGCGCTCAACGTCGCACGGATGCGGTTACTCGGTGCGGAAGTCGTTGCGGTGCAGTCGGGTTCGAAGACCCTCAAGGACGCGATCAATGATGCCTTCCGCGACTGGGTGACCAACGCCGATCGCACCTACTACTGCTTCGGCACTGCTGCCGGTCCTCATCCGTTCCCGATGATGGTGCGCGACTTCCAGCGCGTCATCGGAATGGAGGCCCGCGCCCAGATTCTGGCCCAGGCCGGCCGGCTTCCGGACGCGGTGACCGCGTGCATCGGCGGGGGATCCAACGCGATCGGCATCTTCCACGCCTTCCTCGACGATCCGACGGTGCGACTGATCGGCTACGAGGCGGCCGGTGACGGAGTGGAGACCGGACGCCACGCCGCCACCTTCACCGGCGGGACGCCCGGCGCGTTCCAGGGTTCGTACTCCTACCTGCTGCAGGACGCCGACGGTCAGACCATCGAATCTCATTCCATCTCAGCGGGATTGGACTATCCGGGCGTCGGCCCTGAACATGCATTCCTCAAGGACCTCGGTCGCGCCGAGTACCGGCCGATCACCGACACCGAGGCGATGGAAGCCTTCCGGTTGCTGTGCCGATTGGAAGGGATCATCCCGGCCATCGAGTCCGCCCATGCGGTGGCAGGCGCGGTCAAACTCGCCGCCGAACTCGGGCCCGGATCGATCATCGTCATCAATCTGTCGGGCCGTGGCGACAAGGACGTCGAAACCGCCGCCCGATGGTTCGGCCTGCTCGACGGATCAGGTTCGGGCGGGCCGGGGTTGAGCATCCCATGACCGTCTCGCACAGCCCGGCCGGCCGGTTGGGTCCGATCTTCGCCGCCTGTCGCGCCGAGGCGCGGGCTGCCCTCATCGGCTACCTGCCGACCGGTTATCCGGACGTGGCGACCTCCATCGACGCGATGGTGGCGATGAGCGCCGGCTGCGACATCATCGAAGTGGGCGTGCCCTATTCCGACCCTGGGATGGACGGCCCGGTGATCGCGACCGCGACCGAGGCGGCACTACAGGGCGGGGTGCGGGTACGCGACACCCTGCGCGCGGTCGAGGCGATCAGTGGCGCCGGTGGCAACGCGGTGGTCATGACGTACTGGAATCCGGTGCTTCACTACGGGGTTGACGCATTCGCGCGCGATCTGGCCGCCGCCGGTGGCCTGGGCCTGATCACCCCAGATCTGATCCCGGATGAGGCCGACCAGTGGCTGGCCGCTTCCGAGCAGCATGATCTTGACCGCATCTTCCTGGTGGCGCCGTCGTCGACGCCGGAACGTCTGGCCCGCACCGTCGAAGCCTGTCGCGGGTTCGTCTACGCGGCATCCACGATGGGCGTGACCGGCGCCCGTGACGCCGTCTCCAACGCGGCGCCGGATCTGGTGCGGCGGGTCCGTGAAGTCTCGGACATCCCGATCGGTGTGGGTCTGGGTGTGCGCTCGCGTGAGCAGGCTGCCGAGATCGCCCATTACGCCGACGGCGTCATCGTCGGGTCGGCACTGGTTTCTGCGCTAGGAGACGGAGTGCCCGCGGTCCGGGCCTTAACCGGCGAACTGGCCGCCGGGGTGCGAGAAAAGGTGCCTGCTTAGTGACGACGACAGTTCTTGCCTACTTCCCGAGTCCCACTCAGGGTGTGTGGCATCTGGGGCCGATTCCGATCCGGGCGTACGCGCTGTGCATCATCGCGGGCATCATCGTCGCGCTCGTCATCGGCGACCGTCGCTGGGTGGCACGCGGCGGTGAGCCCGGCGTCATCTATGACATCGCCTTGTGGGCGGTGCCTTTCGGTCTGATCGGCGGCCGCCTCTACCACCTGATGACGGACTGGCGGACCTACTTCGGCAAGGGTGGCGCCGGAATCGGTGCGGCGCTGCGCATCTGGGAAGGCGGCCTCGGCATCTGGGGTGCGGTCGCACTCGGTGGTGTCGGCGCCTGGATCGCCTGCCGCCGCAGGGGGATTCCGCTGCCCGCCTTCGGTGATGCCGTGGCGCCGGGCGTCGTGCTGGCCCAGGCCATCGGCCGGGTGGGCAATTACTTCAACCAGGAACTGTACGGACGCGAAACCACCGTGCCGTGGGGCATGGAGGTCTTCTACCGGCGCGATGCGGCCGGCATGGTGGACGTGCACTCCCTCGATGGTGTGTCGACGGGGCAGGTGGCGGCCGTCGTTCACCCCACCTTCCTGTACGAACTGCTGTGGAACGTGCTGGTGTTCTTCTTCCTGCTGTGGGCGGACCGCAAGTTCCGGCTGGGCCACGGCCGGCTGTTCGCGCTGTACGTCGCGTCGTACTCGGTGGGCCGGTTCTGGGTCGAGCTGATGCGTGACGACACCGCGACGCACATCGCCGGCATCCGTATCAACGTCTTCACGGCGACCTTCGTGTTCATCGGAGCCGTCGTCTACATCCTGCTTGCGCCCAAGGGTCGCGAGGATCCGGCGACCCTGAGGGGTGATGCGGAACCCGAAGGCGACGAGGAGGAATCACCGTTCGAGGAGTGGACCGAGGATCTGGTGACCGCGGCCAAGGGCAGCGGCATCGTCGCCGCCGCGACGATCGCCGGTGAGCATGAGCAGGAGGACGCCGCGGCCGTCGGGGACAGCGCCGAGGACTTCACCCCGGATTACGTGGAGCCCGAGACCGAGGTGATCGAGACGGCGGAGGCTGTGGTGGAGGCCGAGCCGGAGCCCGAGCCGCAGACCGAAGTCATGGCCGCCGTCGTTGACGAACCGGCCGACGATCAGACCGTCGTGGTCTACGACACGACACCGGATGCTGAACACGAGGCTGTGGTCGTCTACGAATCGGAGCACGAACCGGCCGGGGAGGTCCACGCGGAGGCCGAGCCGGAGCCCGAGGCCGAGTCGGAGCCCGAGGCTGCCGTCGAGGACGAGGTCGAATCCGAGGTCGAGATCACCGAAGAGACCGAGGCTGAGCCAGAGGAAGAACCCGGGGAAGAACCCGTCAAGGCGCCCGGATTCGGCTCGACCCTGCGTCGCTTGCTCTGGGGCGTCAACGCCGGCAAGGGCTAGCCTGGGCTCATGACCGAGCCGCCGTTCGGGGATGCGGAGGCCACGCCGCCTTATCAGCCGCCGCCCAACTTCCCGCCGCCGTACTTCCCGCCGCCCGGGCAGTACCCGCCGCCCTATCCGCCGCCGGGCTACTACTCCGACCCAATGGCGCCCTACGGCCGCAGCGCGCTTACCGGTGAGCCGCTCTCGGACAAATCGAAGACCACAGCGGGACTTCTGCAACTGCTCGGATTGATCGGCGTGCTGGGCATCGGCCGGATCTATCTGGGCTACACAAACTTGGGTATCGCCCAGTTGATCATCGGGCTGATCGGCGGTTTCGTGATCGGAATGCTCACGTGCGGTTTGGGTTTCGCCATCCCGGTCATCTGGGGAATCATCGATGCGGTGATGATTCTCTCCGGACAGGTGCGTGACCCGCTGGGTCGCCCATTGCGGGACGGCTGAGGGGCCAACCATGAACGAGCGCACCGGACTGGCCATCGGCACAGGCGCACTGGCGCTGGGAGCGCTGGGCTATGTCGGCCTCGTCGATCCGCACCGGCCCGGTGCGTTGTTTCCGGCCTGCCCGTTCAAACTGCTCACCGGCTGGAACTGCCCCTTCTGCGGCGGACTTCGGATGACCCACGACATGTTGCACGGTGATCTGGTTGCCGCTGTCGTCGACAACGTGTACCTGGTGGCCGGTCTACCGATGCTCGCCCTGTGGTGGCTCTGGCGACGAAGTCGCGGCGAAAGGCCCTTCACGCCGGCCGTCATCGCGGTGATCACGGTCACTGCATTGGTGTGGACGGTCGTCCGCAACCTGCCCGGCTTCCCGCTTGTTCCAACACTGTTGACCTCCTAGCCGGGCGCCGCGCCCGGCCTCGCGACTATGCTCAGCCCGTGACCCGTCGCGGCAAGATCGTCTGCACTCTCGGCCCGGCAACCGGCACCGACGAAATGGTCAAGGCCCTCGTCGAGGCCGGTATGGATGTGGCCCGGCTCAACTTCAGCCACGGCGACCACGCCGACCATGAGGCCGCCTACCGGCGGGTGCGGGCGGCGTCGGAGGCCACCGGGCGAGCCGTTGGAATCCTTGCCGACCTGCAGGGCCCGAAAATCCGGTTGGGTCGGTTCGAGGAAGATCGAACGGTCTGGGTCAACGGCGAGTCGGTGCGAATCACAGTCGAGGATTGCCCGGGCACTCATGACCGGGTTTCGACCACCTACAAACAACTCGCCAACGACGCCAAGCCGGGTGACCGCCTGCTCGTCGATGACGGCAAGGTCGCTCTCGTGGTGGAGCATATCGACGGCAACGACGTGGTCTGCACCGTCACGGAGGGCGGCCCGGTCAGCAACAACAAGGGCCTGTCGATGCCGGGGATGGCCGTGTCGGTGCCGGCCCTGTCCGAGAAGGACGTCGAGGACCTCGAGTTCGCGCTGAACCTCGGGGTGGATTTCATCGCCCTGTCGTTCGTGCGCTCACCGGCGGACGTCGAGTTGGTCCACGCCGTGATGGACCGTGTCGGCAGACGCGTTCCGGTGGTGGCCAAGCTGGAGAAACCAGAGGCGGTCGAGAACCTCGAAGCCATCGTGCGGGCGTTCGACGCCGTGATGGTCGCCCGTGGCGATCTCGGCGTGGAGTTGCCTCTCGAAGAGGTTCCGCTGGTGCAGAAGCGCGCTATCGAGATCGCCAGGGAGAACGCCAAGCCGGTGATCGTCGCGACTCAGATGCTGGAGTCGATGATCGAGAACTCGCGACCCACTCGGGCGGAGGCTTCCGACGTCGCCAACGCCGTGCTCGACGGCACCGATGCGGTCATGCTGTCGGGGGAGACCTCTGTCGGTAATTTCCCGCTGGAAGCCGTTCGCACGATGGCGCGGATCGTGTCCCGGGTGGAGCAGGACGCCGACGGTGCACCCCTGCCGCACGTGCCGCGGACCAAGCGCGGCGTCATCTCCTATGCCGCCCGTGATATCGGCGAGCGTCTCGATGCCAAGGCGCTGATCGCGTTCACCGCGTCCGGCGATACCGTGCGCCGGCTTGCCCGGCTGCACAGCCCACTGCCGCTGCTGGCATTCGTGACGAACCCGGAATTGCGCAGCAGACTGGCCCTGAGCTGGGGCACGGAGACCTTCATCGTCCCGGAGGCCGATAGCACCGACTCGATGATCCGGCAGGTCGACCACGCTCTGCTGGACCTCGGCCGCTATCAGCGCGGCGACCTCGTGATCATCGTCGCGGGCGCGCCGCCGGGCACAGTAGGCTCGACCAACCTGATCCATGTGCACCGGATCGGCGAGGACGACCACTAGGAGATACGTGGCGAGATCAGACTTCGAGGACCTGCTGGCCATCCTCGAACTCGCCCCGATCGGCGATGACGTTTTCGCCGGGCGCCATCCGCGCAAGAATCCGATCCGGACCTTCGGTGGACAGATGATGGCCCAGGCCTTCGTCGCCGCCAGTCGCACGCTGTCCCATCCGCTGCCGCCGAGTGCGCTGTCGGTGCATTTCATCGCCGGCGGTGACCCGGCCCACGACATCGAATTCCATGTCGTCCGTCTGCGCGACGAACGTCGCTTCGCCAACCGTCGCGTCGATGCCATGCAGGACGGCAAGCTGCTCGCCACCGCCCTGGTGTCCTACCTGTCCGGCGGCCACGGCCTCGAGCACAACTTCGACATGCCCGTGGTGCCCGAACCGCACGGGCTGCCGAGCATCGACGATCTGCTCGTGGGTTACGAAGAGGTGGTCCCACTGTTCGTGGAGGCCATGCGGCCGATCGAGTGGCGCTACACCAACGACCCGGCCTGGGTGATGCGCAAGAAGGGGGAGAAGTTACCCCGCAACCGGGTCTGGATGAAGGCCGACGGCGTGCTGCCTGACGATCCGGTGCTGCACACCGCGGCGATGGTCTACTCGTCGGACACCACGGTGCTGGACTCGATCATCACCACCCATGGGCTGTCGTGGGGTTGGGACCGCATCTTCGCGGTCACCATCAATCACTCGGTGTGGTTCCACCGGCAGGTCGACTTCTCCGACTGGGTGCTGTACTCGACCGGGTCACCGGTGGCCGCGGAGTCGCGCGGTCTGGGCATGGGGCACTTCTTCAACCGGGCCGGAGAGGTCGTCGCGACGGTGGCCCAGGAGGGCATCGTGAAGCACTTTCCCGGCACGGGGAAATGAAGCTGAAAGGCCGCTGACGCGAGATCGACCTCAGGGTTGTGCCGACTCGTCGAAACGCGACCCTGGCGTCGATCTCGGCGATGGGAGGCGCTAGCGACTGGGGGTCTCGCTGAAATGGTTCTCGACTGACTGACGGAACTCGTCGGCGCACTCCTGCACCTGGGTGCGATCCTGCCCGGCCTGCTGCAGGCACTCGAAATAGCCGCCGGCGCCGACCTCTTTGAACATCCCGACCCAGATCGCGATGAAGAACAGGCCCGCGATGATGGCCAGGACGCCGAGAACAATCCCGGCCAGCGCCACGCCGCCGTTGTCGGCCTCGCCGCGACGAACCCGGTTTCGGCCGAGGAAACCGAGGATCACCGCGGCGATTCCCATGATGATTCCGCCGGCGACGGAGAACGACCCGAGCAGGCCGATGATGGCGACGACAAGAGCGGCGACGCCGAGGCCGTTACGGATGACCGGCGGCGCGGCCGGGTAATTCCCGTACGGCATGGGCGGGTAGCCGCCGTACTGAGCCTGCGGACCGGGCGGGTAGGAGTACGGATACGGCGACGGTGGCGGCCCGCCGACGGGTGCCGCCTCGGGTTTGCCCTGCCAATCCGGTGTCTCGGTCATCGCAGGCAGATTACCCGGCGGACAGTCCGTGAAAAGCAAAGAGCGCGGATCGCGACGACTCGGGGCCGTCGCGATCCGCGCTCTTGGCGGATTGTTCGGATGGGATCAGTGGTTTGCGAGGGCCTCACCGACGCGGCTGCGCACCTCGTTGCCGCCCTTGCGGATGGCGAACGAGGCGATGATCTCCATCACGCCGATCACGATCAGCCAGATTCCGGTCACCAGCGTCAGGGTCGCCAGCGACGAGATCGGGTAGGACATGACGATCACGCCCGCGATCAGGGTGATGATGCCCAGGAAGATCTGCCAGCCGCGGCCGGGAGTGCCCGGATCGCTGATCGCCGAGGCCGCCTCGGCGACACCGCGGAAGATGAAGCCGATGCCGATCCAGATGGCAAGCAGCAGCACCGAATTGCCGATGCTCTTGAAGCACAGCACCGCCAGGACCAGTGATGCGGCGCCGCTGATGAACAGCAGTGCCCGGCCGCCGCCGGAGATGTGCAGGGTGAACGCGTGGAAGACCTGCGAGATACCGGTGACCAGGAGGTACGCACCGAAGAAGATGGCCGCGAGCACGATGGTCTCGCCGGGCCACTTCAGCACCATCGCGCCGAGGATGACCGAAAGGATGCCGGTCAGCAGGACTGACTTCCAGAGGTGGCCGGCAAGCGGTCCACTAGAGGTGATTGTCATGGCTGCAGCGTACCCACGGTGGCGTCAAATTCCTCCTTCCAGCAGGTCACGATTTGGCATTTGAGCAGGCCAGCAACACCGTTGCCGGGTGCTTTCCGCTCAGATCGGCTAATCTCCCGCCAACGGCAACTCTTCGGAAAGGGCAACTGTGTTCACAGCTCACAAGAACGGGGTTCGTTGGTGGCAGGCCGCGATGGTCGTTGCGGCGGCTGGCGCCCTGACGCTCTCCGGATGTACCAAGAGTGGTGATTCCGGTTCCTCGGCCGGCGGCGCAGGTGCCGGGGTGAAGGTGCAGAAGGTCGACGAGATCGCCAACGCGGTCCCCGAGGACATCAAGAGCACCGGCAAGCTGGTCGTCGGCGTCAACATCCCCTATGCGCCCAATGAGTTCAAGGACGGCAACGGCAAGATCGTCGGGTTCGACGTCGACCTGATGAACGCCGTCGCCTCCACGATGGGTCTGACCGCCGACTTCCGCGAGGCTGACTTCGCCAAGATCATTCCGTCGATCCAGCAGGGCACTTTCAACGTCGGCATGTCGTCGTTCACCGACACCAAGGAGCGCGAGGCTTCCGTCGACTTCGTCGACTACTTCACCGCCGGCATCCAATGGGCGCAGAAGCCCGGCGCCGGTATCGATCCGAACAACGCCTGTGGCAAGAAGGTCGCCGTCCAGGCCACCACCACCGAGGAGACCGACGAGCTTCCGGCCAAGAGCAAGAAGTGCGTCGACGCGGGCAAGCCGGAGATCCAGATCGTCAAGTTCGACAGCCAGGACGCCGCGACCAACGCCGTCATCCTCGGACAGGTCGACGCGATGTCGGCTGACTCCCCGGTGACCGCATATGCCATCAAGCAGAGCAACGGCAAGCTCGAGGCCGCGGGTGACATCTTCGAGGCCGCCCCGTACGGCTGGCCGATCAAGAAGGGCTCGCCGCTGGCACAGTCGATGCTCAAGGCTCTCGAGCACCTGATCGCCAGCGGTGACTACAAGAGCATCGCGACCAACTGGGGCGTCGAGAAGGGCATGATCGAGAAGCCGGTCATCAACGGCGCCACCAGCTGAGCGAGATGACTGTCGTCGATCCGGCGGCGCCAGCCGCCATCGACGCGGTGCCGCTGCGGCATCCGTGGCGATGGGTGGCGGCGGGCGTCATCGTCGTCCTTGTCGGACTGTTCATCTACGGTGCGGCCACCAACCCGGCCTATGGGTGGTCGACGTACGCGCAGTATCTGTTCAACGAACGAATCCTGCTCGGGGTGTGGAACACCCTGCAACTGACGGTGTACGCGATGCTGATCGGCGTCGTCCTCGGCATCCTGCTGTCGGTGATGAGGCTCTCGCCCAACCCGGTGTTCCAGTCAGTGGCGTGGGTTTTTCTGTGGATCTTCCGCGGCACACCGGTGTACGTGCAGTTGGTGTTCTGGGGCCTGCTCCCGACGATCTATCAGAACATCCAACTCGGCGTGCCTTTCGGGCCGACGTTCTTCCATCTCAACCTGCAGAGTCTGTCGATCCCGTTCCTGCTGGCGGTCATCGGACTGGGTCTCAACGAGGCCGCCTATATGGCCGAAATCATCAGGGCCGGAATCACTTCGGTGCCCGAGGGGCAGACCGAGGCCTCGACCGCACTGGGCATGTCGTGGGGAATGACCATGCGTCGCACCGTGCTGCCGCAGGCGATGCGCGTCATCATCCCGCCCACCGGTAATGAGCTGATCTCGATGCTCAAGACCACCTCGCTGGTGACCGCGGTGCCGTACTCCTACGACCTGTACAGCATCGCCTCGCGGGAGATCGCCGCGCGCATCTTCGAACCGGTGCCGATGCTGTTGGTGGCCGCGACCTGGTATCTGGTGGTGACGAGCATCCTGATGGTCGGCCAGTACTACCTGGAGAAGTATTTCTCCAAGGGCATCTCCCGGCAGCTGACTTCCAAACAACTCGACGCCCTGGCCAAGGCGCAGACCGAGGCGGGTCACGTATGACCGAGATGGTGCGGGCCGAGCGGGTCTGCAAGAACTTCGGCGCCCTGCAGGTCCTCAAGGGTGTGACGTTGTCGGTCGAGCGTGGGCAGGTGTTGGTGCTGGTGGGCCCTTCGGGTTCGGGTAAGTCCACCTTCCTGCGTTGCATCAACCATCTGGAGACCGTGTCGGCCGGCCGCCTTTATGTCGACGGGGAACTGGTCGGCTATCGCGAGAAGGGGGACAAGCTCCACGAGATGTCACCGCGCGAAGCGGCCAAACAGCGCCGGGACATCGGCATGGTGTTCCAGCACTTCAACCTGTTCCCGCACCGCACCGCGCTCGACAACATCATCGAGGCGCCGGTGCACGTCAAGGGCGTCAAGAAGCCCCAAGCGGTCGAGCGCGCCCGCGATCTGTTGTCTCAGGTGGGGCTGGCGGGCAAGGCGGACGCCTATCCGGCGCAGTTGTCCGGCGGTCAGCAGCAGCGGGTGGCGATCGCACGGGCGCTGGCGATGGAGCCGAAGCTGATGCTCTTCGACGAGCCGACCTCCGCGTTGGATCCGGAACTGGTCGGCGAGGTGCTGGCGGTGATGAAGAAGCTTGCGGCCGAGGGGATGACGATGGTCGTGGTGACCCATGAGATGGGCTTCGCCCGTGAGGTCGCCGACGAACTGGTGTTCATGGACGGCGGCGTGATCGTGGAGAGCGGCCCGCCGCGCGAGGTGCTCGGCAACCCCCAGCACGAACGCACCAAGGCGTTCCTGTCGAAGGTGATGTGATCTAGCCGAGTCGGCTTTCGGCCACTTCGGGGAACGGCTCCCGGGTTTTGCCGGGCTTTCGGCTCACCAGATACCAGGTGCGCATCACGCCCTTGCCCTTGATGTCGATCTCGCCGCGCTCCTCCAGGATGAAATCGTCTCGGAGGCGTTCGTATACGTTCTCCGGCACCTGAATTCGCCCCACCTGATCGGTGGTCTCCATCCGGGCGGCGACGTTGACCGCATCGCCCCAGACGTCGTAGAAGAACTTGCGTGCTCCGACCACGCCGGCCACCACCGGGCCGGTCGCGATGCCCATCCGCAGTGGCACCGGATTGCCGCGTGGATCGCGTAATCCACCAACCGCCTTCGACATGTCCAGCGCCAGTTCGGCAATCGCCTGGACATGATCCGCCCGCGGTGTCGGCACACCGCTGACCACCATGTAGGAATCACCGGTGGTCTTGATCTTCTCCAGGCCGTGCCGGTCCACCAGTCGGTCGAAGGTGGTGTAGAGGCGGTCGAGGAAGCGCACCAGTTCGGTCGGGGGGATCTCGCTGGCCTGCTCGGTGAATCCGGCGATGTCGGTGAACAGGATCGAAGCCTCGTCATAGCGGTCGGCGATCACGCCGTGGGCCGGATCCTTGAGCCGCTCGGCGACCCTGCCCGGCAGGATGTTCGCCAGCAACGCCTCCGAGCGGCTGTATTCCACCTCCATGGCGGCCTCGGCCCTGGCCACCTCGCGCATGGCGTACCAGACGGTGGCGAAGATCATCAGGGAGGCGCCGATTGTCGACACGATGAAGCTGGCCGTAAGCGCCCAGCGCGGCTGCAGTCCGGTGTCGTCGGGAACCAAGATCTGCATCGCGACCACCAGCCCGGCGCCGACGGCAACGGTCGTGCCGGCCAGCCAGAGATGCTCGACCCCCATCACCAGCACGGCCAGGGAAGCCGAGACCAGGTAGTAGAACTGCACTCCGGAGTCGGTGCCGAGCTGAGAGCCCACGAAGGTCAGCGACGAGAACGCGATGACGACGAAAACCACTGCGGCGATCAGACTTCCGAACCGGTGCAGCAGTGGAATGGCCAGGAACAGGGCAGCGGTCCCGAGATTGATCAAACCGATCTCGAATACCCTGTCGCCGGTGACGGTCTGAAGAATGCCCAGGGTCACGGTGACCAACGCCGCGATCCACGCGGCGATGTTGAGGATTCGTTGCGGGCGGGTGACGGCCTCGGCCCAGTGCTGGTTGCGTGCCGGGGCCCGACGCTGCATGCGCTCGCAATCCAACCGCCGGAAACGGCCTTCCGGCAATATCCGACCAGCGAACTTGCGCTCGGACCGCACCCATCCAGGGTAACCCTCGGCAGCCGCCTGCGCCGCAGGTGAATCCACCACCCGCGCGGTGCGGGCGCGGCAGACTGACAGCCGTGGCAGAAACCCACGAAGAGAACGAGAGCGTCCTTGAGAAAGTCGACCACCTGGTCGACGAGGCGCTGGCCACTGATATCGCGCCGACAGAACCCGAAGATCCCTGGGAACGCCGCCAGCGCATGTTGGATTCCTGGACCGCGATAATCCTGGCCGTCGCGGCGGTCGCCACCACCTGGGCGTCATTCCAGGCCAGTCAATGGGCCAATGCCCAATCGGATGCGCAGTCCGCCTCGGCCATCCAGCGCAGCGACGCCAACCGGGCGGCATCGGAGGCCAGCAGCCAATCGGTGGTGGATTCCCAGATGTGGATCTCCTGGGTGGAGGCCGAGGCGTCGGGTCAGAAGGACCGCGCCGGATTCCTGCGCGACCGCTTCTCTGCGGCACTGGACAACGCGCAGAAGGAGTGGCTGGGTTCGGTGCCGGTGGACGGCGACGGCAACCCGGTGAAGGTGCCCGACGGCACCCCGTTGGATCTGCCCAGCTACCACGTGCCGGCCCAGTTGCAGGCCGACGAATACTCCACGAAGGCCGAGGACAGCCTGGCCGACGCCGACAAGGCCAGTAACACCGCAACGCGATACGTGATGCTGGCGGTGCTGTTCGCCCTGGTGCTGTTCTTCGCCAGCGTTGCCACCAAGTTCTCAGCGCCCAAGATTCAGGTGGCCCTGATCCTCATCTCCTTGGTGCTGCTGGTCACCACCTGCATCCGCATGTTCCTGCTCCCGCAGTTGCTGTTATGAGTCTCCCGGAGATGACGGTCAGCCTGGACATTGCGGCACCGCCGCAGCGGGTATGGGATGTGGTGACCGATATCTCGGTGCTGCCGCATTTCAGCACCGAGTTGCAGAGCATCGCGTGGGCCGAGGGTTTCTCGGTTGCGCAGTTGGGCGCCCAGTTCCTCGGAACCAATCGCAATCCTCTGGTCGGGGAGTGGACTACCCGATCCGAGATCGTCACGTTCGAACCGCAGTGCGCCTTTGGTTGGGCGGTGGGCAACGTCGAGAATCCAGCTGCCACATGGCGATTCGAGCTTTTGCCGATCCCGCAGGGAACCCGGCTCAGCTACACTGCGCGGATCGGTCCCGGTCGCTCAGGTGTCACGATGCTGATCGAGCGTGATCCGGATCGCGCCGATGATATCGTCGCGACCCGGCTCGAGCAGTTCCGGTCGGGAATGACGGCGACGCTGGAGGGAATCCGCGATATCGCGATGGCCAGACTGTGACTCAGAGCAGTCGCACCGACGAAGGTCCTCGCCGGTGGAGCAATAAGTCCCTTCGCAAGCGGATGGCCGGTCGGGTTCCCTGTTCGGAAGGAGATGTGATCGCAGAAAGGATGGGTCGATGCGGGGCAGGACTCTGCGGAAGGTTTCTCTTCTGGCCAGCGCGCTGGCGATCATCACGATGGGGACGGTGACGGTGGCCTGCACTCCGCGAACCGAGCAGCCGGCCGATCCGAACGCGACGCAGAGCGAGATGGCGCCGACCCAGAAGAACGTTCGCACGAATGTGACCCGAACGGGGATGTCAGCCGCACCCCCGCCGATGAGCGACTCACGTCCCTGCGGTTTCGGCCCCGGCGGAGGGGCCTCCTGCCACCGCGGCGGTTACGGCGGTTATGGCGGTGACGGCGGTTACGGCGGTTATGGCGGTGACGGCGGCGGTGGTGGTGGTGGCGACTGAGTGTTGCCGTCGATGATTCGAACTCTCACTGCGGGTTTTGAGATGGTCCGGAGCGCACCGTCAGCCAAGCGCCGGCCTCTGTGAGGACCTCTCGGATTGGATGAGTTCCTGAAGGCGTGGCATCGATTCCGGAGTGCATATTCCGGGGAAAAACACTGCCAGCAGATCTAAATATCTTTCACGGAGTGATTCTCCGGTTGCGGAGCAAAGTTGAGTGTTTCCCAGGACGGCGCACCAAAGCGCATGTCCGACTTGGTTGATGTCGAGGTCGGCACGGACCTCGCCGCCGTCGACGGCGTTCCTCAGCGCAAGAATGACAAGTTCACGGTGCTTGTCGAAGCCGCTAGTGACATGGCTGACGTGCCGGAGACTGCCTCGAAGTTCGACGCCCACACGAACCAGTGCGTCGGATTGGAAGAGATTAGTCATGGCAATCCCGCCGCGCACGAAACTTTCCAGTGCGGATGCCGACTCAGAAATTGCTGCCAGTGAGGCCTGACTCACGATGACATCGGCTTCTTCGATGATCGCCGATGCCACGACCTCTCGGTTGAGGAAGTGATAGTGGAACGATCCTTTGGTGACGTCGGCATGAGCAATGATGTCTGTCACCGGGACGTTGGCGTACCCGCGCGTGTCGAACAATTCGACGGCCGCATCAATGATCGCTTTGCGCGTCATTTCAGCGCGGATTTGCATTCCAGATCACCTCCGATTGGCCCAGTCGACCGCCACTGACTTTAGGCGAATCGCTTGACCTGACTAACAGACAATTTGTATCTTTTATCAGGCAGAAAGTATATTTAGCAGCGTCCGGTTTGAGGCGGTTCCCGGATTTTTTTTGGGGGGGGGCAATGCCTGATCCGCTAAGGGACCGAATTTTCGATGCGGTTATCGAAGAACTGACCGAGCGTGGGATCGATGCTTTCAGCATCGAAGGCGTTGCCGGACGTGCCGAGGTTGAGTCTAGCGTGATCCTCGCCCGGTGGCGCGATCAACGGGTGCTGTTGATGGCGGCATTGACGACCCGCACCGACGAACTGTGCCCGACTCCGGATGCCGGCAGCCTCAGCGCGGACATCCAGCAGTTCATCAACCAGCTTGGCCGGGTATCCGCCGGCGAGATGGGTCGAAAGCTGCTTCACAAGATCTTGCCCGGCAATGGAGACGCTGATTTCTCCGAAGTTGCGAGCGACTTCTGGGCTGCTCGCTTCGACTCGGTCAAGGAAATCATGATGCGTGCTCGTAACCGAGGCGAATTGCGCCCGGGTGTCGAGGAAGTCGAGGCCATCCATGCGCTGGCTGCCGCATCCCACTTCGACGTGATTTTCTCCGACGTCGCCATTCGTCCCGAATATTCCGACCAGGTGCGCGATATCTTCCTCTACGGCGTACTGGCCGGTGAGGTTCGCGACGCTGCTCTGAATCGGGATTACGAGGCCCGCGAACACGATCTCGCGTTTCTTCGCGCCACCACCGATGCGATGATCGACCCCCAGGTGTTGCTCGAAGCGGTGCGCGACGCGGACGGTAAGGTTCGCGACTTCATTTATGTTGGCGCCAACCCGACCGCGCGTGACCACCTCCAACACCGGGTAAGGGACGTGATCGGCGCCAGCATGGTCGAGGTGTTGCCGGACATCGAATCGTCGGGTTGGATGACGCAACTTGTGCACTGCCTGGAATCCGGCGAGCCCCTCGTCGTCGACAACGTGCCCTATTTCAGCGAGCGTTATCAAGAGAATCGGCGGTTCGACCTGCGGGCAGCGCGCGCGGGCGCCGACTGGCTGAGCATGACCTGGCGCGACGTCACCGAACGGCATGAGTCCTACCGTCGGTTGGCCGAGTCGGAGGCAGCGCTGCGTCTGCTGTATTCCGGCTATGTGGTCGCTCATGTGCGTGACGGGGTGATCGTGTCGATCTCGCCGTCGGTGGAGCAGGTGCTCGGCGCACCCCCGTCGTACTGGATCGGTCGCGAGGCGATCTCATTCGCCGTGCCAGAGGACCGCACGATAGCGACAGATGCTCTCATCGAGACCGGCGAAGCGGTTGCCAGCCCGCACCGCGTGCGTGTCTACGACGCTCGCGGTGACGTGCACTGGGTTGAGTTCCATCGCAAGGAGTTCACCGACTCCCACGGCAACCCGGACGGGTACCTGGCGGCCTTTCGTCTCGTCGACGACGAGGTCGCCGCGGAACGCGAACTGGCGCAGGCGCGGGAGAGTCAGCGTCGGGCCGACGCCCTGTACCGCAGGCTCGTCGAAAACTCCATCGTCCCCACCGCCGTTCTCGACCTTGATGGCAGGTACCTCGAGGTCAATCCGGCGTTGTGTGCGTTCTTCGGTTACAGCCACGAGGCAATGCTGACCAAGACGTGGAAGGAACTGACCGCCCCCGAAGACCTCGACGATGACTTACGAGGAATTGAGGAACTGCGCGCAGGGCGTATGACCTCCTATCGGGTGCGCAAGCGATACGTTCACGCCGACGGTCATCGCCTGTGGGGCGATGTGTCAGTCAGTTATATCCCCGGGCCCGACGGTTCGCCGGAATACGCCGTGGCGCA
>CAYFMA010000063.1:0-20738 GCA_964344085.1 uncultured Mycobacterium sp. | reverse complement strand
TGATACTACCCAACAGGGTGGAAAAGTAGGACACCGCCGAACACAAATTAAAGACCTGGGCCCCCCAAATTCGTTTGGGGGGCCCAGGCATTTGTATTTCCATTTCATATTCGCGTTCGAATTCGGTTGGAATTAGGACGCCATTGCGAATGCCCGTATCCTTTACCCCGATGGTTGACGACAGACACGACGGCGGCCGCCGCGACCGAACGGCGGCCCCGCGACGTTCGGGCCCGAATCGGAACCGCCGCCCTGCGCCGCAGAAGCCCGATACCGGTTCCGATGCCGGCGCCCGCACCGGTCCGGCCATCCCGCAGTCCATCGAGGCCAAACAGTTGGCTCCGGAGATCCGGGCCGAGTTGTTCACTCTCGACAAGGCCACCGCGGACACCGTGGCCCGACATCTCGTGGCGGCCGGAGAACTCATCGACGAGGATCCCGAAGCCGCCCTGGCTCATGCCCAGGCCGCCCGCACCCGGTCCGGCCGTATCGCGGCGATCCGGGAAGCCGTCGGCATCGCGGCCTATCACTGCGGCGACTGGGCACAGGCGCTGGCGGAGTTCCGCGCCGCCCGCCGGATGGGCTCCAAATCGCAACTGCTTCCGCTGATCGCCGACTGCGAGCGAGGCGTGGGGCGTCCCGAACGCGCCGTCGAACTGGCCCGCAGCCCGGAGGCCGCCGCGCTCACCGGTGACGACGCCGACGAGATGCGCATCGTGGCGGCCGGCGCCCGGGCCGATATGGGTCAGCTCGAGCAGGCGCTGGCGGTGCTGTCCAGCCCGGCACCCAACCCGTCGCGCACCGGTTCGACGGCGGCCCGGCTGTTCTATGCCTATGCCGAGACCTTGCTGGCCCTCGACCGCCGTTCCGAGGCGCTGCAGTGGTTCATCCACGCGGCCGCGGCCGACACCGACGGTGTGACCGACGCCGAAGACCGGGTCAGCGAGCTGGCCTGAACGTGACAACCCTTGCCCAGCAGCATGATTGCCTGCTTCTTGACCTCGACGGAACGCTGTTCCGTGGCCACCGTCCGACCCCGGGCGCCGTCGAGACCCTGGCGTCGATCGACGCCCGGACGTTGTTCGTCACCAACAACGCATCGCGCTCCGCCGACGAGGTCGCCAACCACCTCACCGAGTTGGGTTTCGCCGCGACTGCCGACGAGGTGGTGACGAGCGCTCAAAGCGCGGCCAAGATGCTCGCCGACCGGCTGCCGGCCGGATCGAAGGTACTCGTCGTCGGAACCGACTCGCTCGCCGGCGAGGTCGCCTCGGTGGGACTTCATCCGGTGCGGATGTTCGCCGACGAGCCGGTCGCCGTCGTCCAGGGTCTGTCCATGACGATCTGCTGGCAGGATCTGGCCGAGGCCGCGCTGGCGATCCGTTCGGGTGCGTTGTGGGTCACCGCCAATCTCGACGTCACGTTGCCGACTGAGCGGGGGCTGATTCCCGGAAACGGCTCCATGGTGGCCGCACTGCGAGCCGCCACCGATTGTGAGCCGCTGGTGGCCGGTAAGCCGTTTCCGCCACTGATGAACGACGCGTTGGCCCGCGGCCGGTTCAACGCCCCGCTCACGGTCGGCGACCGGCTCGACACCGACATCGCCGGGGCGTGTGCCACCGGCCTGCCCAGCCTCATGGTGCTGACCGGGGTCAACTCGGCGGCCGATGCGGTGCGTGCGGTCACCGCACAGCGCCCGACCTATATCGGGGCAGACCTGCGGGCACTGCTGCAGGATCCCCGGGAACTGGCCATCGGACCTCATCCCGCCTGGAAGATCATCGCCGGGGGCGCCGTCACCGTCATGTCCACCGGAGCCGATCCCGGCGCCGACGGTCTCTCGGTGGTGCGGGCGGTCGCCGATGCCGTCTGGCAGATCGGCCGTCCGGTCCCGGTACAAGCCGGCGACGAGACCGCCCGCGCCGCACTGGAACGCTGGTCGCTGCTCACGCAGGGGGATCGGCTAGCGTGAACGGTGCTATGAACACCGATCCGCAGCAGATCCGCGCACAGGTCGACGCACTCCTGGTCGAACTGCCCCGCCTCGATCCCGATGCCCCGGAGACCCTGTTCGCCCACGACGCCGACATCGACACCGTCGGCCGCCGGCTCGAGGAAGCGCACCAGATCCTGGTCGACGCGCTGGAATCGGTCGAGAAGGGCTGAACCACGCATGACGCGGCGCGCCCGGGTTGATGCTGAGCTGGTCAGGCGGGGGCTCGCCCGATCCCGGCAGCAGGCCGCCGAACTGATCGGGGCCGGCCGGGTCACCATCGACGGGATGCGCGCAGCCAAGCCCGCGACCGCGGTCGCCGTCACCGCCGCACTGGCCGTCGAAGGCCCCGCCGAACGCAACTGGGTCTCCCGCGGCGCGCACAAACTGATCGGCGCCCTCGACGCGTTCGGCATCGACGTCAGCGGCCGCCGCTGTCTGGACGCCGGAGCCTCCACCGGAGGGTTCACCGAGGTTCTGCTCGACCGTGGCGCCGCCGAAGTGGTCGCCGTCGACGTCGGCTACGGGCAACTGGCGTGGTCGCTGCGCTCCGATGAGCGGGTGCGGGTCATCGAGCGCACCAATGTGCGGGACCTGACCTCCGAGTCCATCGGTGGCCCGGTGGATCTGGTGGTCGCCGACCTCTCATTCATCTCGCTGTCCACAGTGCTGCCCGCACTTACCGCATGCTGCGCCCCGCACGCCGATATCGTTCCGATGGTGAAGCCGCAGTTCGAGGTCGGCCGCGAGCAGGTCGGCTCCGGCGGGGTGGTCAGCGATCCGCAGTTGCGGACCAGCGCGGTGCTCGCCGTCGCCGGGCGCGCCGCCGGACTGGGCTGGCACACCGTCGGGGTCACGGCCAGCCCTTTGCCGGGTCCGTCGGGCAATGTCGAGTACTTCCTGTGGCTGCGGGCCCAGACCGACCATGCCCTATCCGGAGACGATCTCACCGAGGCAGTCGCCCGCGCCGTCTCGGAGGGTCCGCAATGACGGGGGACAGGACGGTCCTGCTCGTGGTGCACCCCGGGCGTGACGAAGCGAACGAGACCGCGCGGAGGGTGGGGAAAACATTCGGCGACAACGGGATTCGGCTTCGTCTGCTCTCCCGGGAGGCTGTCGACCGCGGCCACCTGCATCTCGATCCCGCCGAACTGCACGCGACCGGCGCCGAGATCGAGGTGGTCGACGGTGATGAACATGCCGCCGACGGCTGCGAACTGGTTCTCGTCCTCGGAGGTGACGGGACCTTCCTGCGGGCCGCGGAACTCGCCCGCAACGCCGAGATCCCGGTGCTGGGCATCAATTTGGGCCGTATCGGCTTCCTGGCCGAGGCCGAGGCCGAGGCCATCGACGAGATCCTCGAGCATGTGGTCGCCCGCGACTACAACATCGAGAACCGGATGACACTGGACGTGGTGGTCACCGCCGGCGACGAGGTGCTGTCCCGCGGCTGGGCCCTCAACGAGGCCAGCCTGGAGAAGGGCCCCCACCAGGGGGTGCTCGGCGTGATGGTCTCCATCGACGGCCGGCCGGTGTCGGCCTTCGGCTGTGACGGCGTCCTCGTCTCCAGCCCGACCGGTTCCACCGCCTACGCGTTCTCCGCGGGGGGCCCGGTGGTGTGGCCCGATCTCGAGGCGATCATCGTGGTGCCCAACAACGCCCACGCGCTGTTCGCCCGGCCGATGGTGACCAATCCCAATGCGGTGATCACCGTCGACGTCGATCGCGACAACCCGGACGCGGTGGTGGTCTGCGACGGCCGCCGTGAGGCTGCGGTGCCGGCCGGGGCGCGACTGCAGGTCACCAAGTGCGGTGCACCGCTGAAATGGGTAAGGCTGGACAGTGCGCCGTTCACCGACCGGTTGGTGCGCAAGTTCCAGCTCCCGGTGAACAGCTGGCGTGAGCGCTAGGCGATGCTCGCCGAGATCAGAATCTCCTCTCTCGGGGCGATCAGTGCCGCCACCGCCGAGTTCGACCGCGGGCTGACGGTACTGACCGGCGAGACCGGCACCGGCAAGACCATGGTGGTCACCGGACTGCATCTGCTCGGCGGCGCCCGCGCCGACGCCACCCGCGTGCGTTCGGGTGCTGAGCGGGCCGTCGTGGAAGGCCGGTTCAGCACCGACGAACTCGACCCCGCCACCGCCGCGCGGATCGGCGAGATCCTCGACTCCTCCGGGGCCGACCGCGACGACGACGGCAGCATCATCGCGCTGCGCACCGTCAGTCGCGACGGCCCGTCGCGTGCCTACCTCGGCGGTCGCAGCGTGCCCGCCAAATCGCTGAGCACACTGACGACCGGACTGTTGACCCTGCACGGCCAGAACGACCAACTGCGTTTGATGCGCCCGGAGGAGCAGCGCGCCGCCCTCGACCACTTCGCCGGTGTCTCCGACGGGATCGAGCGCTACCGCAAGCTGCGCGATGAGTGGCTGGTGGCCCGCCGTGATCTCGTCGACCGCACCGATCGCGCGCGTGAGATGGCACAGGAGGCCGACCGGCTCAAGTTCGCCATCGCCGAGATCGACCGCGTTGACCCCGCGCCGGGTGAGGACGAGGCGCTAGTCGCCGAGATCCGCCGGTTGTCCGAACTCGACTCGGTCCGGGAGGCTGCTGCTGGAGCCAAGGCGGCTCTGTCTGGTGCCGACGAGGACGAATCCCGTTCGGCGACAGCGCAACTGGCCCGGGCGGCCGGACTGCTGGATTCCACCGACGATGCCGCGCTGACGGCTCTGGGACTTCAGCTCGGGGAAATCGTGCATGCGGTGAGCGAGGTGGCCCGGGAACTCGGCGACTATCTGGCCGGTCTGCCCGCCGACGCGAGCACTCTGGAGACCAAGCTCGCCCGGCAGGCCGAACTTCGCAGCCTCACCCGTAAGTACGCCGCCGACGTCGACGGCGTACTGGCCTGGGCGGCGCAGTCCCGGCAGCGGCTGGCCCAGCTCGACGTCTCGGAGGAGACACTCGCCGGACTGTCACATCGCGTCGAGGAACTCGCCGCCAAGGTCGCGAGCGCCGCGGTGAGACTGTCGAAGGCGCGCACAGCGGCCGCAGCCGGACTGGCCGCCGCGGTCACCGCGGAGTTGTCCGGCCTGGCGATGGCCGATGCCGATTTCACCGTCGCCGTCAGCACCATGGCCGCCCGCGAGGATGACGGGGCGCCGCTGCGGCTGCCGTCCGGCGAACTGGCCCACGCCGGCTCCGACGGGGTCGACGCGGTCGAGTTCGGTTTCACCGCGCACCGCGGCACCGACGTGCTTCCGCTCAGTAAGAGCGCCTCCGGCGGCGAACTGTCCCGGGTGATGCTCGCCCTCGAAGTCGTCCTGGCCGCCTCCGCCGCGGGCACCACGATGGTGTTCGACGAAGTCGACGCCGGGGTGGGCGGCCGCGCCGCGGTCCAGATCGGCCGTCGGCTGGCCCGGCTTGCCCGCACCCACCAGGTGATCGTGGTGACCCATCTGCCGCAGGTCGCGGCCTACGCCGACACCCATCTGGTGGTCGACGGCGGGGACGGGGCCAGCCGGGTGCGCCGCCTCGACGACGATGACAGGGTGGCCGAACTGGCCCGGATGCTGGCCGGCCTGGGGGAGTCCGACACCGGCCGGGCCCACGCCCGCGAACTGCTCGAGACCGCTCGGAACGAACGGCAGAGGCCCTGACCGGCTGTTACGCGTGTGAAAAAAAGTAACTTCTGAGGCCCCTGTTACGGCGCGCCTACCTCCATCCGGCCCCGGTCACCGACAAAATCGGGCGCATGAAGATGTCTGCGCTTCTTTCCCGCAACACCACTGACCGCCCCGGCGTCATCGGCCAGGCCCGGGTGGACCGCGACATCGACCGACTGCTCCGCAGGGTCGGCCCCGGCGACATCGCCGTCATCGACATCCTCGACCTGGACCGGGTGACCGCAGATGCGCTGGTCGACGCCGGCGTCATCGGAGTGGTCAACGCCTCCCCGTCGATCTCCGGGCGCTACCCCAACCTCGGACCCGAGGTGCTGGTGGCCAACAACATCATCCTGATCGACAACGCCGGCCCGGAGATCTTCAAGAAGATCAAGGACGGCTCGAAGATCCGGTTGAACGAGGGCGGCGTCTACCACGGCGAGCGTCGTCTGGCGCACGGCGTGGAGCGCACCGACGAAGAGATCTCCGATCTCATGCACGACGCCAAGACCGGTCTCGTCGCGCACCTTGAGGCCTTCGCCGGCAACACCATCGAATTCATCCGCAGTGAGAGTCCGCTGCTGATCGACGGCATCGGTATCCCCAGTATCGACGTCGACGTCTACCGCCGCCACGTCGTGGTGGTCTCCGACGGCCCGGGTGCGGCCGATGATCTCAAGGCGCTCAAGCCGTTCATCAAGGAGTACCAGCCGGTGCTCGTCGGCGTCGGCGCCGGAGCCGACATCCTTCGGGAGGGCGGCTACCGTCCGCAGCTGATCGTCGGCAACCCCGACCAGATGAGCGCCGATGTGCTCAAGTGTGGCGCTCAGGTGGTGCTACCGGCCGACGCCGACGGCCACGCGAGCGGCCTGGAACGAATCCAGGACCTCGGCATCGGTGCGATGACCTTCCCCGCCGCCGGTTCGCCAACCGATCTCGCGCTGCTGCTCGTCGATCACCACGGCGCCTCGCTGATCGTGACTGCCGGGCATTCGGCCAACATCGAGGAGTTCTTCGACCGGACCCGCTCGCAGACCAACCCGTCGACCTTCCTCACCCGGCTGAAGGTGGGGGAAAAACTCGTCGATGCGAAAGCCGTTGCGACGCTTTACCGTAACCACATCTCCGGAACCGCCATCGCCCTGCTGATCCTGGCTGTTCTGCTCGCGGTCGTCGCGGCCCTGTGGGTCTCGCGGACCGATACCGTCGTGATCGACTGGATCGTCAACTACTGGAACCGCGTCTCGGTGTGGGTCCAGAGCTGGATGCCCTAGGTGAGACCGCGGCGCCACCCAATCCTCTCGCTGGCGGCTCTGCTCCTGGCGCTGGCGATCGGTGTGGTGCTGGGTTCCGGTGTCCTCAACGACACCATGCGCTCCGGAGTCTCGGCGGGCAAGGCCGCGCTGGAGAAGCAGGCCGGTTCGCTCTCCGATGAGAACAACACGCTCAACGACCGGCTCAAGGCGGCCGACCAGTTCGATGCCGCGGTCTCGGGGCGCATCGTGCGCGACGCCCTCGCCGGTAAGTCGGTGGTGATCTTCCGCACCCCCGACGCCCAGGACGCCGACATCGACGGCGTCGCCCGGTTGATCGGGCTTGCCGGCGGAACGGTCACCGGCACGATCGGCCTGACGAATCAGTTCGTCGAGGCCGGCTCGGCGGAGAAACTGCGTTCGGTGGTGAACTCCCCGATCGTCCCGGCCGGCACCCAACTCGACATCGCCTTGACCGACCAGAGCTCCCAGGCCGGTGACATCCTCGGTCTGGCCGTGCTGATCAACCGCGACCCCAAGATCGCACCCGTCAGCGACGAGGCCCGCGACACCGTGCTCACCGCCCTGCGCGACACCGGATTCCTCACCTACGACAAGGTCGCCGCCGCCGCCGACACCGCGCTCATCGTCACCGGCGGGGCGCTGGCCGAGGACGCCGGCAGCCGCGGATTGACCGTGGCCCGGTTCGCCGGCGGACTGGCCCCGCACGGATCGGGGACCGTCCTGGCCGGCCGCGACGGCTCGGCCGGCGGTGTCTCCGCCGTCGCAGTGACCCGGGCCGATTCCGGCCTGGCCGCCGCGGTCAGCACCGTCGACGACATCGGCGCCGAAGCCGGCCGGATCACCGCGGTGCTGGCCCTGCAGGCACTGGTCGGAGGCGCGGCGCCGGGCAAGTTCGGCATCGGCCCGGGGGTCAACGCCGTGACGGTTCCCCGGTAATCCCGACGTAACGCGCCGTGCCGGTGTGTCAACGGCACCTTGTGGGGGTCGGTGTTAGGGTCAATGTCCGTGGGTCGGCAGGCCCCAACCGGGGCGGTTGACACCTCAATGGCCTCGGACAATCAAGTCCTGCGCCGTCGTCACGGAGGTCTCTCTTGCCACCTTTGCGCAAGCATCAACAGACCGCCACCAAGCATCTCTTCGTGACCGGCGGGGTGGTCTCATCGCTTGGCAAGGGACTGACGGCCAGCAGCCTCGGCCAGTTGCTCACCGCGCGCGGCCTGCAGGTGACCATGCAGAAACTGGATCCCTATCTCAACGTCGACCCCGGCACCATGAACCCGTTCCAGCACGGTGAGGTGTTCGTGACCGAGGACGGCGCCGAGACCGATCTCGACGTCGGCCACTACGAACGCTTCCTGGACCGCAACCTCTCCGGCTGGGCGAATGTGACCACCGGCCAGGTGTATTCGACCGTCATCGCCAAGGAGCGCCGCGGCGAATATCTCGGTGACACCGTCCAGGTGATCCCGCACATCACCGACGAGATCAAGCGGCGCATCACCGCGATGGCCGAACCCGACGCCGAGGGCAACCGGCCCGATGTCGTCATCACCGAGATCGGCGGCACCGTCGGCGACATCGAGTCGCTGCCCTTCCTCGAGGCCGCCCGCCAGGTCCGCCACGAAGTCGGCCGGGAGAACTGCTTCTTCCTGCACGTGTCGCTGGTGCCCTACCTCGCGCCGTCCGGTGAACTCAAGACCAAGCCGACCCAGCACTCGGTGGCCGCTCTGCGCAGTATCGGCATCACCCCCGATGCGCTGATCCTGCGCTGTGACCGCGACGTCCCCGAACCGCTGAAGAACAAGATCGCGCTGATGTGCGACGTCGACGTAGACGGTGTGGTGTCTACTCCTGACGCGCCGTCGATCTATGACATCCCCAAAGTGCTGCACCGCGAGGAACTCGACGCCTATGTGGTGCGACGGCTGAACCTGCCGTTCCGCGACGTCGACTGGACCACCTGGGACGACCTGCTGAGGCGTGTGCACGATCCCCAGGAGACCGTGCGGATCGCACTGGTGGGCAAGTACATCGACCTCTCCGACGCCTACCTGTCGGTCACCGAGGCGCTGCGGGCCGGTGGTTTCGCGCACCGCGCGAAGGTGGAGATGCGCTGGGTGGCCTCCGATGACTGCGAGACCGACAGCGGTGCGGCGGCCATGCTCGACGACGTCGACGGCGTGCTGATCCCCGGCGGGTTCGGTATCCGCGGCATCGAGGGCAAGATCGGCGCGATCCGCTACGCCCGGCACCGCGGACTACCCCTGCTCGGTCTGTGCCTGGGCCTGCAGTGCATCGTGATCGAGGCCGCCCGTTCGGTCGGCATCAGCGAGGCCAACTCCGCCGAATTCGAGCCCGGCACACCGGATCCGGTGATCTCGACGATGGCCGATCAGCGCGACGCCGTCGCCGGTGAGGCCGACCTCGGCGGCACCATGCGACTGGGCGCCTATCCGGCGGTCCTCGAGGAGGGTTCGGTGGTGGCGCAGGCCTACGACTCGACCACCGTCTCCGAACGCCACCGGCACCGCTTCGAGGTCAACAACGCCTACCGGGACCGGATCGCGCAGAGCGGTCTGCGGTTCTCCGGCACCTCCCCGGACGGTCACCTGGTCGAGTTCGTCGAGTACCCGCGGGAGATGCACCCGTTCCTGGTCGGCACGCAGGCGCATCCGGAACTCAAGAGCCGGCCCACCCGGCCGCACCCCCTGTTCGCCGCGTTCATCGGTGCGGCGCTGGAGTACAAGGCCGGCGAGCGGTTGCCGGTGGAGATCCCCGGACAGCATGCCAACGGCAAGGAACATGAGGGCGCTGGGCCCCATTCCGAGGCAGCGCAGCCGCTGCCGGAACATGCCCGTGGCTGAGCACGAGTTCGAAACCGTCGCCAGCGAAACCGTCTACAGCGGAAAGATTCTCGCGCTGCGCACCGATGAGGTCCGGATGCCCGGTGGCGTCACCGCCGAACGTGAAGTGGTGGAGCACTACGGCGCCGTCGCTGTCGCGGCCCTCGATGACGACGGCCGGCTGGCGATGATCTATCAGTACCGGCACGCGATGGGACGGCGCTTGTGGGAGCTGCCGGCCGGACTGCTCGACGCACCCGGCGAGGACCCGGCCGCCGCCGCCGCGCGTGAACTGATCGAGGAGACCGGTCTGGCCGCCCAGGACTGGCGGGTGCTGATCGACATCGCGCTGTCGCCGGGATTCTGCGATGAGGCGGTGCGGGTGTATCTGGCCCGAGGGCTGCGCGATGTCGGCCGCCCGCCGGCCGATCACGAGGAAGCCGATCTGACGGTGCACTGGGTACCGCTGACCGAGGCAGTCGAGATGGTGCTGACGGGCCGGGTGGTCAACGCAACCGCCGTCGCCGGGGTGCTGGCCGTGCACACCACCGTCGTCGACGGCAGACCCACCCGGCCGGTGGGCGAGCCGTGGCCGGATCGGCCGGCCGCCTTCATCGCCCGCAAAGCGGGATCGGCCGGCCGCGGATGACGACCTTCCAGACCTCCGAACTCGACGGGCAGTTGCAGGGCTACCTGGACCACCTGACCATCGAGCGCGGTGTCGCGACCAACACGATCGTGTCCTACCGCAGGGATCTGCGCCGGTACGCCGAACACCTGAACTCCCGTTCGATCCGCGACTTGCGCGACGTGACCGAGGGCGACGTCAGCGACTTCCTGGTCGTGCTCCGCAAAGGCGACCCCGATGCCGGCGCCGTTCCGCTGTCGGCGGTGTCGGCAGCCCGCGCGCTGATCGCCGTACGCGGTCTGCACCGGTTCGCCGCCGCCGAGGGCATCCTCGACCTCGATGTGGCCCGCGCGGTCAAACCGCCCACTCCCAGCCGGCGGCTGCCCAAGAGCCTGACTCTCGACGAGGTGCTGGCCCTGCTCGACGGCGCGGGCGGGGACGCCCCGAGCGACGGGCCGCTGACGCTGCGCAACCGCGCACTGCTGGAACTGCTCTACTCGACCGGGGCGCGTATCTCCGAGGCCGTCGGCCTGGACATCGACGACGTCGACAGCGAGGCCCGGTCGGTGCTGCTGCGCGGCAAGGGCGGCAAGCAGCGTCTGGTGCCGGTCGGCCGGCCCGCCCTGGCCGCTCTGGACGCCTACCTGGTGCGCGGGCGTCCCGACCTGGCCCGTCGTGGCCGCGGCGTGCCGGCGATCTTCCTCAACGCCCGTGGTGGCCGGCTGTCCCGGCAGAGCGCCTGGCAGGTGCTCCAGGACGCCGCCGAGCGGGCCGGGATCACCGCCGCGGTCTCCCCGCACACCCTGCGGCACTCCTTCGCCACCCACCTGCTCGACGGCGGCGCCGACGTGCGCGTCGTGCAGGAACTGCTCGGCCACGCCTCGGTGACCACCACCCAGATCTACACGCTGGTCACGGTCAACGCCCTCCGCGAGGTCTGGGCCGGCGCACACCCCCGGGCTTGATGGGCGCTGTGCTGGCGCACACCCGCGGTGCCTGAGCCCGCCCTATGGATAGACTCTCGCCGATGACCGAGGAGACAGACGAGGTAGCGGTCGGTCTCACCGGCCGCCCGCCCCGCCCGATTCCCGAACCACAGCCGTTGACCAGCCATGGTCCGGCCGTGGTTATCTCGATGTGCAACCAGAAGGGTGGCGTGGGCAAGACCACGTCCACCATCAATCTGGGCGCATCGCTGGCCGCCTACGGCCGCAAGGTGCTGCTGGTGGACCTCGATCCGCAGGGCGCACTGTCGGCCGGGCTGGGGGTCCCGCACTACGAACTGGCCAACACCGTGCACAACCTGCTGGTGGAGCCGCGGGCGCCGATCTCCGACGTGCTGATCAAGACCAAAGTCGAGAACCTCGACCTGGTGCCCAGCAATATCGACCTCTCGGCCGCCGAGATCCAGTTGGTCAACGAGGTCGGCCGCGAGCAGGCGCTGTCCCGGGCCCTTCGGCCGCTGCTCGATCAGTACGACTACGTGCTCATCGACTGCCAGCCGTCGCTGGGTCTGCTGACGGTCAACGCGCTGGCGTGCTCGGATGCGGTGATCATCCCGACCGAATGTGAGTTCTTCTCGCTGCGCGGTCTGGCGCTTCTGACCGACACCGTCGACAAGGTCCGCGACCGGCTCAACCCGAAGCTCAAAATCGACGGAATTCTGGTCACCCGCTTCGATTCCCGCACCGTCAACGCCCGCGAGGTGATGGCCCGGGTGCTGGAACGTTTCGGCGATCTGGTGTTCGACACCGTCATCGCGCGCACCGTCCGATTCCCGGAGACCAGCGTCGCCGGGGAACCCATCACCTCCTGGGCGCCGAAATCCGGTGGCGCACAGGCATACCGCGCACTGGCCCGCGAGGTCATCGACCGCTTCGGCAAGTGACTACTGACACAGCGCCCGGGGCGGGCGCAATCGACACAGCGCCCGAGACGGGCTCGCAGCAAGGCTCCGAACAGGCGGCGGATCCGGGAACCGAGAAAGGCTTCCGGGTCCGGCTGACCAACTTCGAGGGTCCGTTCGACCTTCTGCTGCAACTGATCTTCGCCCACCGCCTCGACGTGACCGAGGTGGCCCTGCACGTGGTCACCGACGAGTTCATCGCCTACACCAAGCAGATCGGGTCCGAACTGGACCTCGATGAGACGACCACATTCCTGGTTATCGCCGCGACCCTGCTTGATCTGAAGGCGGCGCGACTGTTGCCCGCCGGCGAGGTCGACGACGCCGAGGATCTCGCACTGCTGGAGGTGCGCGACCTGTTGTTCGCGCGCCTGCTGCAGTACCGCGCGTTCAAACATGTGGCTGAGATGTTCGCCGAACTGGAAGCCGCTGCGCTGCGTAGCTATCCGCGGTCGGTGTCACTGGAGGACCAGTACTCGGATCTGCTGCCCGAGGTGATGATCGGCGTCGACGCGCAGAGCTTCGCCGAGATCGCCGCGGCTGCCTTCACCCCGCGGCCGGTGCCCGTGGTCGGCACCGAACATCTGCACGCCTCCCGGGTGTCGGTGCCCGAGCAGGCCGAGAAACTGATGGAGATCCTGGAACGCCGCGGAGTGGGGCATTGGGCGTCGTTCTCCGAACTGGTCTCCGACTGCACGGAGGGCATCCAGATCGTCGGACGGTTCCTGGCGCTGCTGGAGCTGTACCGGGCGCGGACCGTGGCATTCGAGCAATCCGAACCGCTCGGCACGCTGCAGGTGTCGTGGACCGGTGCTCTCCTGACGAACGAAGAACTGGTGAGAAGCGAGTGGGAAGAGTCATGACCGCGGACGACACTGATGTGACTGAGAACCAAGCGGAATCCGAAGTGCCCGAGGCGGATTCGGACACCGACGTCCTCGGGGGCGGATCCGCCGAGACCGAAGAGGGCGCCGAATTACTCGACGGTGACGAACTGGTCCGGGTGCTCGAGGCGCTGCTGCTGGTGGTCGACACCCCGGTCAGCGTCGAGACGCTCGCATCGGCCACCCAGCAGCCCGCAGAGCGGATCGCCGAGGCGTTGCACCGGATCTCCGCCGAGTTCACCGAACGTGACAGCGGCATCGACCTGCGGGAGGCCGGCGGCGGCTGGCGGATGTACACCCGGGCCCGATACGCGCCTTACGTCGAACGTCTTCTGCTCGACGGCGCGCGGTCCAAGCTGACACGGGCCGCGCTCGAGACCCTGGCGGTGGTCGCATACCGGCAGCCGGTCACCCGGGCCCGGGTCAGCGCGGTGCGTGGGGTGAACTGCGATGCGGTGATCCGCACCCTGGTGGCCCGCGGTCTGATCACCGAGGCCGGTACCGACGCCGACAGTGGAGCCACGACGTTCTCCACCACCGAAATGTTCCTTGAGCGACTGGGGCTTTCATCGCTGGGCGAACTGCCCGATATCGCCCCGCTACTTCCCGATGTCGACGTGATCGACGATCTCAGCGAAAGCCTCGACAGCGAACCGCGTTTCGCCAAGCTGTCGGCCGCACCGGCTGAGGACAAGCCTGTCTCGGTCAACGTAGACACCGATCTCTGACGCCGATGTCTGAGACTGAGGGCGTCCGGCTGCAGAAGGTGCTGTCCCAGGCCGGGATCGCCTCGCGCCGGGTGGCCGAGCAGATGATCCTCGACGGCCGTATCGAGGTGGACGGCCGCATCGTCACAGAACTGGGCACCCGGGTGGATCCCGGTACCGCCGACATCCGGGTCGACGGCTCCCGCATCGTGCTCGACGAGTCGATGGTCTATCTCGCGATCAACAAACCGCGCGGGATGCACTCCACCATGTCCGACGATCGGGGACGCCCGTGCGTCGGCGATCTGATCGAGCATCGGGTGCGCGGCAACAAGAAACTCTTTCACGTCGGCCGCCTCGACGCCGACACCGAGGGCCTGCTGCTGCTCACCAACGACGGGGATCTCGCGCATCGGCTGATGCACCCGTCCTTCGAGGTGCCCAAGACCTACCTGGCCACCGTCAACGGCGCGGTGCCCCGTGGTCTGGGCAAGACCCTGAAGGCCGGCGTGGAACTCGAGGACGGCCCGGTGCAACTCGACGATTTCGCGGTGGTCGACGCCGTTCCCGGAAAGACCCTGGTGAAGGTCGTCCTGCACGAGGGCCGCAAACGGATCGTGCGCCGGTTGCTCGACTCGGTCGGGTTTCCGGTCAAGGAACTGGTGCGCACCGACATCGGCCCCGTCACCCTCGGTGACCAGCGTCCGGGCAGCATCCGCGTGCTGACCCGCAAGGAGGTCGGCGATCTGTATGCGGCGGTCGGACTATGAGTTCCCCCGGGACAACGATCGCGATCGACGGGCCGGCCGGGACCGGGAAGTCCACGGTGGCAAGAGGATTGGCGCGTGAACTCGGCGCCCGCTATCTGGACACCGGCTCGATGTACCGGATCGTCACCCTGGCCATGCTGCGTGCGGGAGTGAACGTCGATGACGCGGGCGCGGTCGCCGCGGCCGCCGATGTGCCACTGGCAGTGGGCTACGACCCGGACCTTAACCAGGCCTTCCTGGCCGGTGAGGACGTCTCGGTGGCGATCCGCGGTGAGGATGTGACCCGAGCGGTGTCGGCGGTGTCCGCGGTTCCCGCCGTCCGGGAGAACCTGGTGCGCCGTCAGCGTGAACTGGCCGCCGGGCCGGAGAGCGTTGTGGTGGAAGGCCGTGACATCGGAACCGTCGTGTTGCCGGAGGCCGATCTGAAGATCTTCCTCACCGCCTCCGCCGAGACACGGGCCAAGCGGCGCAACGACCAGAATGTCGCGGCCGGCCTACCCGATGACTTTGACGGGGTGCTCGCCGACGTGATCCGCCGCGACCACCTCGACTCGACCCGCGCCGTCTCGCCGCTTCGGGCGGCCGATGACGCGGTGGTGGTCGACACCAGTGACATGACGCAGGCCGAGGTGATCGCCAGGCTCCGCGAACTTGTCGAACAACGGACGGGGGCGGCGCGATGACCGAACAAGACGGAACCTGGTCGGACGAGAGCGAGTGGGAGATCGGCGACGAGTCCTCCTACGAGGATGCCGAGGAGACCCTCGGCCCGCCGCCCGTCGTCGCGATCGTCGGGCGTCCCAACGTCGGCAAGTCCACCCTCGTCAACCGGATCCTCGGCCGCCGAGAGGCCGTCGTGCAGGATCTGCCGGGCGTCACCCGCGACCGGGTCTCCTATGACGCGCAGTGGACCGGGCGACGGTTCATCGTGCAGGACACCGGCGGCTGGGAGCCGGACGCAAAAGGCTTGCAGCAGAAGGTCGCCGAGCAGGCGTCAATCGCGATGCAGACCGCCGACGCGGTGATCCTGGTGGTCGATGCCGTGGTGGGCGCTACCGCTGCCGATGAGGCGGCCGCCCGCATCCTGCGACGCTCGGGAAAGCCGGTGTTCCTGGCCGCCAACAAGGTCGACAATGAGAAGGGTGAAGCCGACGCGGCGGCGCTGTGGTCGCTGGGAATGGGCGAGCCGCACCCGATCAGTGCGATCCACGGCCGTGGTGTCGCCGATCTGCTCGACGATGTTCTGGCCGCGCTGCCGGAGGTCTCGGAGACCGGAGGCACCGGTGGGGGACCGCGCCGCGTGGCACTGGTGGGCAAGCCAAACGTCGGCAAGAGTTCACTGCTGAACCGGCTGGCGGGCGCGGAGCGTTCGGTCGTGCACGACGTCGCCGGCACCACCGTCGACCCGGTGGACTCGCTGATCGAATTGGACGGCAAGGTATGGCGTTTCGTCGACACGGCGGGCTTGCGGCGCAAGGTCGGGCAGGCCAGCGGGCATGAGTTCTACGCGTCGGTGCGCACGCACAGCGCCATCGACGCCGCGGAGGTGTGCATCGTCCTGATCGACGGATCGGAGCCGATCACCGAGCAGGACCAGCGGGTGCTGTCGATGGTGATCGAGGCCGGCCGTGCCCTGGTGCTCGCCTTCAACAAGTGGGATCTCGTCGATGAGGACCGCCGTTACCTCCTGGATCGTGAGATCGATCTGCAGCTGAATCAATTGCAATGGGCGCCGCGGGTGAACATCTCGGCGATGACGGGCCGTGCCGTGCAGAAACTGGTCCCCGCCATGGAGACCGCGCTGGCGTCGTGGGACAAGCGCATCTCCACCGGGCAGCTCAACACCTGGCTCAAAGAGGTCGTCGCCGCCACCCCGCCGCCGGTGCGTGGCGGGAAGCTGCCGCGGATCCTGTTCGCCACTCAGGCCACCAACCGGCCGCCGACGTTCGTCTTGTTCACCAGTGGCTTTCTGGAGGCGGGATACCGGCGGTTTCTCGAACGCCGACTGCGCGAGACCTTCGGCTTCGAGGGTTCGCCGATCCGGATCAACGTCCGGGTGCGGGAGAAGCGGAAGCTCAAGCCGCGATAGCTAAGGTCTACGGGTGTCCGTCGCCCACATGATCCTGATCGCGCTGGCGGGTATGGCCGCGGGCGCCATCAATTCGCTCGTGGGGTCGGGCACACTGATCACCTTTCCGACGTTGGTGACGCTGGGTTTCCCGCCGGTGACCGCGACCATGTCCAATGCCATCGGCCTGGTTGCCGGCGGCATGTCCGGCACGCTGGGTTACCGCAAGGAATTGGCCGGCCAGTGGGATCGGCTGCGCTGGCAGGTCCCGGCCTCGCTCACCGGGGCGGCGATCGGCGCCTTCCTGCTTCTGCATCTGCCGGAGCGGGTCTTCCTTCAGGTTGTGCCGGTGCTGCTGATCCTGGCGCTGTTGCTGGTGGTCGCCGGTCCGCGGATTCAGGCCTATGCGCGGCGGCGCGCCGAGGAGGCGGGACGTTCGGCCGACCATGTGTCGCCCCGGCGGATGGCGGCCTTGGTGCTGGGTACCTTCCTGGTCGGCATCTACGGCGGCTACTTCACCGCGGCCCAGGGGATCCTCATGGTCGGGCTCATGGGTGCGCTGCTGCCCGAGGACATTCAGCGGATGAACGCCGCCAAGAACCTGCTGTCCTGGCTGGTCAACATCGTCGCCGCGGTCGGCTACACGCTGGTGGCCTTCGACCGGATCAACTGGACGGCAGCCGGGCTGATCGCCGCCGGCTCACTGTTCGGGGGCTGGCTGGGGGCGCATTACGGCCGGAGGCTTTCGCCCACCGCGCTACGCGGCGCCATCGTGGTGGTGGGTCTGATCGGGCTCTACCGGCTGCTGCATGTGTGAGGCGCTGCGGTAGGCTTTCGAGCGCTGACCGCTCCGGCGGGACGCGGCGGGCTGTGGCGCAGCTTGGTAGCGCACTTGACTGGGGGTCAAGTGGTCGCAGGTTCAAATCCTGTCAGCCCGACCAAGGAAAAACCCGCTCCGATTTGCATCGGAGCGGGTTTTCTTCTTCCGGAACCGGTATGCCGCACAACACGCTTTGAAAGGCGTCAAGAAAGCCAATGGCCTATTCCGGGTGAGTCGGCTGGGCGCGCCCACGACGGTGGATGAGCCGTGATACGCAGTCGCGTGAAAACCGGGCGGGGCCGGCAGTGGAATCCGGGACGACCTCGGCGTCGCCGGATGATCCAGCTACTACTGGGTGTTTTGTACGGCAAGCAATCCAGCGTGGAAGGACTGGCTTAGATCTGGGAGTGAAGTTAGCTCAGTCTTGGACTGCGATCCCACGAGCTGACCGTTACCGCATGACGCGTAATTCTGGCACTCCAGGCCGCCAAACTGACCCGGGTCCGATGGTTCAGCAGACGCCACCGCTGAAAGTCCTATGAATGCCGTCACGCCGATGGCCAAACCGGCGATTTTCTTGATGAGCATCTCCACTCCTTCGAATATCTATCTTCGCTCAAAACCCAGGCAAATCAAGCTGTAGCTGTCGAATAGCTTGAAGTATCAAGCAAATGCGCATCCCAAGGCGCGAATGCTGCTATCGCTGCCCCCACCATGTATGCGGCGTCCTCGATGGTGATCGACGCCGGGGTGATGCGATAGAGGTAAATGGCTTCCTGCACTGGTGTTCTCACACCAGAATCGACATCGCTTGCTATCGCATGACCTCCCGCGGCCATGGCGCAGGGGCCACCGGAGTTTGTGATCCCGTGGTTTTCGAGTACATGAACAAACCCCCAATCGGACGGTGACATCACACAGGGCAATGCAGCCGATATCGGTTCGGTTGAGATAGCGGACAGACCAACCGTGAGAACGGCCAAAGACGCCAAGTGCACGGCGAAGGACTGCAGCCTAAAAAGACCCATGAAACCCCCGACCCCCCCTGTCTGATGCAAAACGATAGGCCGAATCAACCGCTCTGGCAACACGATCTGCACGCATATTTCGGACAGCGTGTGTATATCGGACTAATACAAAATCAGGACGCGGCGAGCGCCGGCGACAGAATCACCCTGTTCGTCACGTACAGATCGGAACGCACGCCGTGACTTTCACCCGCGAACACCTGTGCCTTGGACGCCGCCGGACTCACGCCGTAGGTGGTCTTTCCGAACAGCCACTGCAGGATCCCGGCGAGGATGGATCCGACACCGACCGCCAGGGTGGCGGGCACGCCGACCGCTACACCGATGAGGTCGCCGACGACGTTGTCGCCGAACAGCGATCCGACACCCTGCCCGATCGACATCCCAAGCGCGATCTGAAGGAATGGGTCGGCGACGACCTGCTGGGTCGTGAAACCTCGCCAGTCCTTCCACGGCATACCCAGGACGAGGTTCACCGCCAAGTTGTCGGCCAGGATGACGCCGGCCTGCTTGCCGAGAAGCGACTCGACCGTGCCATCGACCACCTTGCCGATCGTCGCGTCCAGGAAGCGGATGTTGAACCTGTTCTTCTGGAGTGAGGCGACGGTCGCTTCATCGGCGTAGAGGCCCAGTGCCTGAAGAACATTCGGGTAGCCCAGCAGGCTGTTCACGGCGGTGGGGATGACGGAATTCACCGCGCCCACGACGGGCGGCGCGGAACGCAACGCCTGCAGGGCGTCGCCCTGCGCGGTGGCCGCATCCGTTCCGTCGATCACGGCGTCGGCGTACTGGTTGACAGCGCCCAGCAGTGCTCCGTTGAACCCGGGATAGGCCAGCAGCTGTGTCACCGACGAACCGACTGCCGCGGCCACCTCGCCGACCACTGCCGCGTTGGACATCAGCTCGGCCAACGCCGGGCTGAAGGTGGCCTGGATCGCCGGCTCGGCGGCCAGCGTCGTGATCAACGTCGCGATCGTCGATCCGAGCGCTTGCTGAATCGTGGGAACACTCAGCAGGTTGAGGTCGACCAGAGTGAGCGAATCGGCGACGGTTTCCTTGGCGGCGGAATCGATCGTGGGGTTTGCCACCAGCGCCGCAATCGCCTGCTGCGCCGCATCCTTGGGATCCACACCGGACAGGACCGACGCCACGTAGTCGCCGGCTATGCCGCCGACCGCGGTGGGAACGCCGAACTGACCGAGGAACTCCGGAAGGATCGACGTGATGATCGTCGTGACGCCCGATCCGAAGCCCGGAACGGTCAGCAACTGCTGAACGGCATCGCCGATCGCCTGGCCCACCGGGGCCGCGATCAGGGCCGGGCTGAGCGACTTCGTCACCAGCAGGCTGACGATCTGACCCGCATAGGGCTCGATATTGGTCAGCAGTGTGCCCAGGTCGCTGTCGAAGGCGCTGATCACATTGGCGTCGCCCAACAGATCGCCGACGCCGTTGGCGACGATGCCCTGCACCGCGCTGTCGACGTAGGTGTTGCTCCGCAACGACGTGATTGCGTTGTTGGCGGCTGTTTTGGCGTCCTCGCCGCTGACGACGTCCACGGCGAAGGCGTTGGCCGCACTGACAAAGGCGTTGACGACGCCTTCGGAATTGAAGAAGTCCGTCAGTTCGCTGTCGAACAGGCCAACCAGGGATTCCTCGACGTTCGGATTGCTGAGGAAGGATGTCACCGCGATTCCGACCTGGGCTCCCACCGAGTCGCCGAGATCACCGCCGCCAAGGAGCTTGGAGACGTCAGCGGTGACCTGGGCGTTGAGCGCCGACTGAACGGTCGGGTCGGTGAGCAACCGGCTGACGAGTTTCGCCGTCGTGTTGTCGATCGCGGCAAGCGCATCGGGATCGGTCAGTAGCGCTTGGACCGCATCGCCGACTGCAACGCCGATCGCCTGATCGACGGCGGTGTTGGTCCGCAGTTGCTCCTGCACCACTGGAAGGGCTTCTTTGAACTGTTCCGGACCCTGCACCGCCGCGGACGCCAATTCGCCCGCGGCGTCGGCGAATGCGGTGGACACCCCCTCATAGCCGAAGAAGTCGGCAGAGACAGTGTCGACTAGATCGACCAGCGCGAGGCTGACAGCCGGATTCTGCATCAGCGACACCACCGCTGCAGCGACCTGGTCGCCCACCGCTA
>CAYFMA010000062.1:17548-21020 GCA_964344085.1 uncultured Mycobacterium sp. | reverse complement strand
CCCTGCCCCCGGTCGGCACGGGCGGTCCCGGAGGAAACGGCGGTGCCGACCGGGGCGTCGAGAGCGATGATCGTGCCGGCCCCGCCGTTGCCGCCATTGCCAAACCAACCAGCCGATCCACCATTGCCACCGTTGAAACCATCACCCCCGTTGCCGAACAGCAGTCCGGCTGTGCCGCCATTGCATGCGGTGGTGCCGGTGCAGCTGTCGGCATCGAATGAGAAGCCATTGCCGCCGAGGATTCCTGCATTGGGATGGTCAGCGGTTCCATTGCCGAAGAAGAAGTCGAAGACAGGAGCAGAGGCTGCGGCACTCGGCGAAACACTCACCGAGGCGACCTGACTCGCTCGCTTGACGGAGGCGGCTGTCACCCCCACCGAAGGGCGCGGCACCAAGGGAAGTGACGTGCGGACTGGTGAGATCGCGCGTGCCGGGTCCACGCCGGCCCCATGCACCGTAGTGCGCTTCTTACCTGTCGCGCCGGTGGCGGCTTTGGCCGTAGAGACTGCGGCCGCAGCCGAGGAACGGCCGGCGACACTGGGCGCATCGCCGGTGTCGGCATGCGCGGCGGCGGCACCGCTTGTCAGCGCTGCACCAACGCCGAGAGTCAAAGCTCCGGCACCTAGCCACGCATAGGGCTGAAGACGACGCCCTCCGCTCCGCCGCGCGTTCCGATCCGTCGAATTCATCTTGCGAGCCATTGGACTTTCCCTCTCGATACGCCGCCCGCTGACATGAATGCAGCGAACCCGTCTCGAATTTGACCACACATTCCATAACCCCAGTTACGGACTTGACGGCTGGCGTAAATGTTGAGTGCCAAGGTCATTCAAAACTCGTGACGATGGTCCCAAACCAAACGAGACGCCTAATTCGTTTGAACAAGGTCGGCATTGGATCGACCCTCGCATGGGTCAAACGCTGCGGTTGGCCGTGGGTTCGCCTTGAACGCGCTCGAAAAACTCGAGCGAGCCGAACATCAACCGCTCTGGAGGAATCAGACCTTGACCAGATCGTCGGCATGCACTGCCGGACGGCGCAATTCAGCCGGCAGATCGGTGGTCGATCGCCCGATCATCGTCGCCAATTCGCTGGCGTCGTAGGCGACAACACCACGCGCCACCAGCTCGCCGGCCGGCCCGTGCAACTCGACCACATCGCCGCCGTGGAACTGCCCCTTCAGCGCGGTGATGCCGGCGGGCAGCAGCGATCGTCGTTGGGACACCACGGCGCGCACGGCACCCGCATCGAGCGTCAGCGCACCGGTGACCTCGGCGGCATAACGCAACCAGAACCGTCGCGCAGACATCCGACTGGGTCGCGCGGCGAAGACGGTGCCGACCGAGGCGTCGGTCAGGGCGGCATCGGCATCGGCCGCCGCGGCCAGCAACACCGGCACACCGGCATCGGCGGCCAGCAGCGCCGAGGAGAGCTTCGAGCGCATACCTCCGGTACCGAGCTTGCTGCCCTGCCCCGCGGTCACACCATCGAGATCATCGGGTCCGGCGACCTCGGAGATGAAGCGCGCGTTACCTTTTCGCGGATCGGCATCGTAAAGACCGTCGATATCGGACAGCAAGACCAGCGCATCGGCACCAACCAGGTGCGCCACCAGAGCCGAGAGCCGGTCGTTATCGCCGAAGCGAATCTCATTGGTCGCCACGGTGTCGTTCTCGTTGACGATCGCCACCGCGTGCAACGCACGCAGCCGATCCAGGGTCCGCTGGGCGTTGGTGTGCTGCACCCGCTGGGAGATGTCGTGTGCGGTGAGCAGCACCTGCCCGACGGTCCGCTCATATCGGCTGAACGCCGAACTCCAGGCGTTGACCAGTGCGACCTGCCCGACGCTGGCTGCGGCCTGTTTGGTGGCCAGATCGGTGGGGCGCTTGCTCAGCCCCAGCGGCTCGATACCGGCCGCGATCGCCCCTGAGGACACGATCACCACGTCGGAGCCGGCCTTCATCCGGGCCTCGATGGCATCGGACAACGCAGCCAGCCTGCCGGTGTCGAACATGCCGGACTCATCGGTCAGGGCGGTGGTGCCGATCTTGACCACGATGCTGCGGGCCGCGCGGATGGCTTCGCGGTGTTCGCTCACGTCTCGTCCTGGTTCTCACGGCGCTGACGGCGGGCCTGCTTGCGCTCGGCGGCGCCAATCCGGTCGTTGCGTTCCAGCCGGACGTCGGTGCCGCGGCCGGTCGGTTGGACGTCCACCCCGGCCGGGGTCTGCGGTTCCCAGTCGAAGGTCATATCGCCGATCGTCACCGCACAGCCGGGCTTGGCACCCTGCCGGAAGAGCTCCTCTTCGACACCGAGACGGGCCAGCCGGTCACCGAGGTAGCCGACAGCCTCGTCGTTGTCGAAGTCGGTCTGGGCGATCCAGCGCTCGGGCTGGCTTCCGCGGACCACGAAACCACCCGCGTGCGACGGATCGGGTTCGACGGTGAAGCCGCTGCGGTCCACCGGAACCGGGCGGATCACCGGGCGGCGCGGCACCACCGCGGGCTGGGCGTCGCGGAAGGCCGAGACCAGGTCCCAGAGCGCGAAGGTCAACTCGCGCAAGCCTTCCCGGCTGACGGTCGATACCTCGAAAACGGGCCAGCCGCGCTCGGCGATCTCCGGGCGGACGAAGTCGGCGAGTTCGCGGGCCTCGGGCACATCGATCTTGTTCAGCACCACCGCACGCGGGCGCTCGGCGAGGTCACCGAGTGTGGTGTCGCCTTGCAGGGTCGGCCGGTAGGCGGCGAGTTCGGCCTCCAACGCGTCGATGTCGGAGATCGGATCGCGCCCGGGTTCCAGGGTGGCGCAGTCGACCACATGGACCAGCACCGCGCAGCGTTCGATATGGCGCAGGAAGTCCAGGCCAAGACCGCGGCCCTGCGAGGCACCCGGGATCAGGCCGGGCACGTCGGCGACGGTGAAGGTGTGCTCGCCGGCGGAGACCACACCGAGATTGGGCACCAGGGTGGTGAACGGATAGTCGGCGATCTTCGGCTTGGCCGCCGAGATCGTGGACACCAGCGACGACTTGCCTGCCGACGGGAATCCGATCAGCCCGACGTCGGCGACCGTCTTGAGTTCCAGGGTGAGATCGCGGGCCTGGCCCTTCTCGCCCAGCAGTGCGAAGCCGGGGGCCTTGCGGGCCCGGGATGCCAGCGCCGCGTTGCCCAACCCGCCGCGACCCCCTTCGGCGGCTACGAAGGTGGTGCCGGCGCCTACCAGGTCGGCCAGCAGTCGGCCGTGGTCGTCGAGAACCACCGTGCCATCGGGGACCCGGACCTCAAGATCGGCGCCCGCGGCGCCGTCGCGGTTACTACCGGCGCCTTGCTTACCCGAGGCGGCCTCGACGTGCGGATGGAAATGGAAGTCCAGCAGTGTGTGCACCTGCGGGTCGACCACAAGGATGACGCTGCCGCCGCGACCGCCGTTGCCACCGTCGGGTCGGCCGAGAGGCTTGCATTTCTCGCGATGA
>CAYFMA010000062.1:2786-17538 GCA_964344085.1 uncultured Mycobacterium sp. | reverse complement strand
GCCGTTACCCGCGCGGGTGTGAATCACCACGCGGTCGACGAAGCGGGGCATCGTCAGGGTCCTTTCAAACGACGAGTGTGAACTTCACTGCGAGAGATGGGTCTCGATCTCGCAGTGGACTCACGCTCGCGAAAAAGAGACCTACTCCGGTCGCGCGACGCGGACGATGTTGACGGTGCGACGACCGCGCTTCTCGCCGAACTCGACCGCGCCGGGGGCGGTGGCGAACAGGGTGTCGTCGCCGCCACGGCCGACGTTGACGCCGGGGTGGAAGTGAGTGCCGCGCTGACGGACGATGATCTCGCCCGCCTTGACGATCTCGCCGCCGAATCGTTTGACGCCGAGTCGCTGGGCGTTGGATTCGCGGCCGTTGCGTGAGCTGGAAGCGCCCTTCTTATGTGCCATGTCAGTCGCTCCCCTACTTGATTCCGGTGACCTTCAGGACCGTCAGCGGCTGACGGTGACCCTGCCGCTTGTGGTAGCCGGTCTTGTTCTTGAACTTGTGGATGCGGATCTTCGGGCCCTTGGTGTGCTCGAGGACCTCGCCGGTGACGGCGACCTTGGCCAGTTCCTTGGCGTCGGTGGTGACCTTGGCGCCGGCGACGACGAGGGTGACCGGCAGGGACACCGAAGCGCCCGGCTCGGACTCGATCTTCTCGACCTTCAGGATGTCGCCGACGGCAACCTTGTACTGCTTGCCGCCCGTCTTGACGATCGCGTAGGTGGCTGCGTCGGCCATCGGTTCCTCTTCATCTCATCTGCGGGCACGCGCCAGGAGAAGCTGCGCGAGCTGGTCTTTGATGCGGGCCACAGGGTGTCCCGCTGCCGCCGGCGGGGCCTGGCGGCAACTGGACAAGGGTACGTGACCAGCACCGGAAGGGTCAAACCGGGTGCTTGCAGAGCCTCAGAGCTGGGGAGGCCCCGCCGGACGGGCGGCCGCCCGGCGCCGGGGACGGCGGCCGGCCGGAGCCGGTTCGGCTTCCTGTACCGCCGTGACCTGCGGCTCGTCATCCTCATCGTCGGAGTCGTCGTCATCCTCGTCCTCGTCGAGGTCATCGTCGTCGTCAACGATCTCGAGGCCCTCGTCCTCCTCGATCGCGTCGTCGTCGATGACGTCCTCGTCGACCTCGTCGAGTTCGATGTCTTCGTCATCGTCCTCGTCGGAGTCCTCGTCGTCATCGTCCTCGTCGTCGTCGGCGAACTCGATCACATCGTCTTCGGCCGCCTCCTCGGCGACCCCGGCGAGTTCGTCGGCCGCGAGGTCATCGGTCAACTCGTCCTCGGGCAGTTCCTCACCGTCCTTGCCGGTGGCTGCGGCCATCGCCTTGAACATCGGATGCTCGGCTGCATTCGACGGCACCCGGGCCACCGGCGGCGCCTCCGAAGGTTCCTCGGACTTGCCCTTCTTACCGCGTCGGCCACGACGGCCGCCGCCGGAGCCGGCACCCGAGCCGGACTCGGACTTGCGGCCGTTCGACGTACCGCTGTCGACCGGATCGGCATGCATCAGGATGCCGCGTCCGGAGCATTCCGGGCACGTCGTGGAGAACGCCTCGATCAGACCGGTGCCCAGACGCTTGCGTGTCAGCTGAACCAGTCCCAGCGAGGTCACCTCGGAGACCTGATGGCGGGTGCGGTCGCGGGCAAGCGCCTCGGTGAGGCGGCGCAGCACCAGATCGCGGTTGGACTCCAGCACCATGTCGATGAAGTCGATCACCACGATGCCGCCGATATCGCGCAGCCGCAGCTGGCGGACGACCTCTTCGGCGGCTTCGAGATTGTTCTTGGTCACTGTCTGCTCGAGGTTGCCGCCGGCGCCGGTGAACTTGCCGGTGTTGACGTCGACCACCGTCATGGCCTCGGTGCGGTCGATAACCAGGGTGCCGCCCGAGGGCAGCCAGACCTTGCGATCCATCGCCTTGGCCAGCTGCTCGTCGATGCGGTGAACCGCGAACACGTCGGGTCCGTCGGCTCCACCTGCAGGCTCGTACTTGGTGACCTTCGAAAGAAGCTCGGGCGCAACGGAATTGACATAGCCGGTGATGGTCTCCCAGGCGCTGTCTCCAGAGATGATCAGGCCGGAGAAGTCCTCGTTGAACAGATCGCGGATGACCTTGACCAGAACGTCGGGCTCCTCGTAGAGCGCGATCGCGGCACCCGCCTTCTTGGCGGTGACCTCTTCGGCCTTCGCGGCGATGCCGTTCCAGTGCTCCTGCAGCCGGTTGACGTCGGCGCGGATGTCCTCTTCCTTCACACCTTCCGAAGCGGTGCGGATGATGACACCGGCATCCGCTGGGACCACCTCACGCAGGATCTCCTTGAGTCGCTGCCGTTCGGTGTCCGGAAGTTTGCGGCTGATGCCGGTGGACGACGCTCCGGGCACGTAGACCAGGTAGCGGCCCGCCAGCGAGATCTGGGTGGTCAGACGGGCGCCCTTGTGTCCGACCGGATCCTTGCTCACCTGCACGACGACGTAGTCACCGGGTTTGAGCGCCTGCTCGATCTTGCGGTTGGCGCCGCCGAGTCCGGCCGCCTCCCAGTTGACCTCGCCGGCATAGAGCACACCGTTACGTCCGCGGCCGATATCGACGAACGCTGCCTCCATCGAGGGCAGCACGTTCTGCACGATGCCCAGGTAGATGTTGCCCACCAGCGACGCAGAAGACGCCGAGGTCACGAAATGTTCGACGACGATGCCGTCCTCGAGCACCGCGATCTGGGTGTAGCGCTCGCCCTGGTGCGGCGGTTCGGTGCGGGTCTTGTCGCGGACGACCATGACGCGGTTGACGGCTTCGCGGCGCGCGAGGAACTCGGCCTCGGTCAGGACCGGCGGCCGGCGCCGGCCGGCGTCGCGGCCGTCGCGGCGGCGTTGACGCTTGGCCTCCAGTCGGGTGGACCCGCTGATGCCCTGGATCTCGTCGGACTTCTCGGCCCGCTCCTTCTTCGCCCGCGGCGCACGCTCGTGCACCACGGTGTTGGGCGGATCATCGGACTCGGCATCGCTGTCGGCGTCCGGATCGTCCCCGGAGCCGGCCTTGCGGCGGCGGCGACGACGGCGACGGCGGGTGGCCGCCTCTCCGGCGCCGCCCTCATCCTCGCCGCCGTCCTCCTCGGACTCGGACGGGGACTCCCCGCCGGACTCGCCTGCCTCCTCATCGGTGGGCGTAACCTCGGCGGCACCGGCCTCGCTGTCATCATCTTCGCCGTCGGTGGCCTGCTCACCGCGGCCCCTGCCACGGCCACGGCGGCCCCGTCGACGTCGGCGGTTGGCCGGACGGGACTCCCCGTCACCGGCTTCCTCGTCCTCGTCGGCCTCAGCTGTGTCATCGGTCGCCTCGGCGTCAGCGCCGTCCGCGTCGGCGGGAGGCTTCAAGGCGGCGACGGGCTGCGGTGCGACGAAAAGCGGCATGTAGGCCGGTGGTTCGTCGGGCGTTTCGAGGATCAGCCGGGATTCCGGCTCGGCGTCCTCGGCAGACACGGCCGCGGCTGCATCGCGGGCGGTGAGTAGATCGCGAACCCGGATCGCCTCGGCCTGGTCGACGCTGGACTGGGCGCTGCGGGCCCGGTCGTCGAACTCGGCGAGTGTGTCGAGCACCCGCCGGCTGGTAGTGCCGAGCACCCGCGCCAGCGAGTGGACCCTCAGCTTCTCAGGAAGCTCCTGGTCAGAGACGATTTCTTGCTGCTGAGTGAGGTCATCGTCGGCCACGTATTCTCCTTGAGCCCCCGGGCGCGTCAGATCGACGCGGCCACGCGAGGGCTTGCTGTGTCAGTCCAGGTCGGCTGACCGGACGTTGTCTGGTGTCTGGCTGAATGACGCTCCGTTGACGGTCCGCGCCGCACCGCAGGCAGCGGTGGTCGCGCACGTGGTGAAGTCTCATTCCGGCCACCCGTCACCGGGAGGCTGCAGACAGTATCCCACACCCTGGCGCGGGTTCGGCCCACGCCCGCGATGCGTCCTTACAGACCCGGGAACCAGAGCTTGATCTCACGGGCCGCCGACTCCGGCGAATCGGAGCCGTGCACCAGGTTGAACTGCGTTTCCAGGCCGAAATCGCCGCGGATGGTGCCCGGCGTGGCCTTCTCGACCGGATCGGTGCCACCGGCCAACTGGCGCCAGGCTGCGATGGCGCGGGGCCCTTCGACAACGGCTGCGACCAGCGGGCCGGAGGTGATGAACTCGACCAGCTCGCCGAAGAACGGCCGTTCCTTGTGCTCGTCGTAGTGGGCACGAGCCACCTCGACGCTGACCACCCTGAGATCGAGAGCCACCAGGTTCAGGCCTTTACGCTCGATCCGGCTGATGATCTCGCCGATCACCCGTCGCTCGACACCGTCCGGCTTGATCAGCACAAGAGTCCGCTCGGTCATTTCGCGCCATTCCTCCTCGTCGCTTCGCTCTGTCTCATCACGTCTTTCCGCCTCGCCACCGTACCGGTCAGTCCGGCGGTGACTGCTGCCCGGGCAGCCTGCCCTCGCGCTGCCGGCGCAGCACCTCGGCGCGCAGATAGGCGATGACGCCCCACACCACGATGAAGAACACACCCATGAACCCGACGGCCGGGTAAAAGGCGAAGCCGGCCACCAGGACCAGTTGCGCGGCGAGATTCGCCCAGATCGCCCAGGGGCGGCGCTGCATGCCGGCGAGCGCCACCAGCAGCACGGCGAAGCCGAGAAGGTACGCGGTCGAAGCCGGCTTGAGCCCGCCGCCGACGGCTCCGACGACCGGGAGCGCCAGCAGCACCACGATCACCTCGAGGATCAGGGTGGCGGCCATCACGCCTCGGAAGCCTTTCCAGGGATCGGTCATGCGGGGTCCTTCCCGAACAAGGTGCGGGCCGCACCGGCGGTCACCACCGACCCGGTGATGACGATGCCCGCGCCGGCAAAACCGTCCGCCTCCTCCTCGACCAATGCGGTGGCGACTTCGATGGCGTCGGCAAGGATTTCGGCGCGCAGCACCCGGTCCGGCCCGAACACCTCTTCGGCCCGCAACGCCAGCGAGTCGACGTCCATCGCCCGTGGAGATCCGTTGCTGGTGACCACGATCCGATCGAAGGCAGGCTCCAGAGCGGCCAGTATGCCGGTGACGTCCTTGTCACCCATCACCGCGACCACCCCGACCAGATAACGGAAGTCGAACTCTTCGGTGAGCGCCGAGGCCAGCGCGGCGGCTCCGGCTGGATTGTGCGCAGCATCGACGAAAACCGTTGGTGCGCTGCGGACACGTTCCAGCCGCCCCGGACTGGCTGCGGCCGCGAAGCCCGCCCGTACGGTGTCGACATCGAGTTGGCGCTGCGCTCCGGCGCCGAAGAAGGCCTCAACGGCGGCCAGAGCCACCACCGCGTTATGGGCCTGATGCTCCCCATGCAGGGGCAGAAAGATCTCCGGATACACCCCGCCAAGACCCTGCAACTCCAACACCTGTCCCCCGACCGCGACCTGCCGGCTGAGCACTGCGAACTCCGAGTCCTCCCTCGCCACCGCCGCATCAGCCCGGATCGTCTGCGCCAGAATGGCTTCCATGGCCTGTGGGGCCTGCCTGCCGATCACGGCCACTGCGTCGACTTTGTCGACGAATTCGACACCGTCCACCGGCCCCAGATCACCGTGCGGTGCGCCGATGATGCCGGCCTTCTCCGCGGCAATCTCGCCGAGGGTCTCGCCGAGGTACTCGGCGTGGTCGATACCGATCGGGGTGATGACGGCGACCGGCGCGTCGACGACATTGGTGGCGTCCCATCGTCCGCCCATGCCCACCTCGACGACCGCGATGTCGACGGGCGCATCGGCGAACGCGGCGAAAGCCATCGCTGTGACGACCTCGAACTTGCTCATCGCCGGACCGCCGTCGGCCTCGGACTGCGCGTCGACCATCTGAACGAAAGGCTCTATCTCCCGGTAGGTCTCGACATACCGGGCCGGGCTGATCGGTTGGTTGTCGATGGCGATGCGCTCGACCGCCGACTGCAGATGCGGGCTGGTGGTACGGCCGGTTCGCTGACTGAAGGCGGTCAGCAGCGCGTCGATCATCCGGGCCACCGAGGTCTTGCCGTTGGTACCGGCGATGTGGATCGACGGGTAGCTGCGCTGCGGCGAGCCGAGCATCTCCATCAGCGCCGCCATCCGGGCGGTGCTGGGTTCCAGCTTGGTCTCACCCCAACGCTGATCGAGCAGATGCTCGACCTGAAGCAGTGCGGCGATCTCGTCCGGTGTCGGTGAGGCGGAGAACTCGCTCATGCAAGCGCAGCCAAGCGGACGCCGATCCGCTCGACCTCTTCGCGGGCGAGTTTCTCCCGTTCGCGGATCTTGTCGACCACATCCGCGGGCGCCTTGGCCAGGAACGCCTCGTTGCCGAGTTTGGCGCCGGTCTGGGCCAGTTCTTTCTGGGCGGCCGCCAGATCCTTCTCCAGACGCCGACGCTCGGCCTCGACGTCCACGGTGCCGGAGGTGTCCAGTTCGACCTCGACGGTGCCGCCGGACAGTCGTACCTCGACCCTGGCGGTCGGGGTGAATCCGTCATCCGGATCGGTCAGCCAGGCCAGTGCGCTCACCGGCGCGATGTGAGACGCCAAGCCGGCGGCATCGATTCCGCTGAGGCGGGCCGGAACCTTCTGCCGGTCGGCCAGGCCCTGATCGCTGCGGAACCGGCGGATCTCGGTCACCAGCTTCTGCACATCCGAGATGCGCTGGGCGGCAGCGCTGTCGAGTTCAATGCCCGATGGCACCGGCCAGTCAGCGATCACCACCGACTCGCCACCGGTAAGGGATTTCCACAAAACCTCGGTGACGAACGGCATCACCGGATGCAAAAGCTTGAGCAGAGTGTCCAGCACGGCCGCCAGTACGGCAGTGGTGTGCGACACCCCTTCGGAGAGCTGAACTTTGGCAAGTTCGAGGTACCAGTCGCAGAACTCATCCCAGGCGAAGTGGTAAATCGCCTCGCAGGCCCGGCTGAACTCGTAGCGATCCAGGGCCGCATCCACTTCGGCACGAACCTGTTCGGCGCGGCCCAGGATCCAGCGGTCGGCGTCGGTCATATCGGCCACGGCGGGCAGGGCGGCGGGGGCCGCGCCGTTCATCAACGCGAACCGGGTCGCATTGAAAAGTTTGGTGGCGAAGTTGCGTGACGCGCGGGCATGGTCCTCGCCGATGGAGAGGTCACCCCCGGGGCTCGCGCCGCGGGCCAGGGTGAAGCGCAGTGCGTCGGCTCCGAACAACTCGACCCAGTCCAGCGGATCGATGCCGTTACCGCGGGACTTGCTCATCTTGCGTCCGTGCTCGTCGCGAATCAGGCCGTGCAGGAAGACGTTCTCGAAGGGCACCTGCGGACCACGGGTGCCGCCGGAGGTGATGGCGTCGTCGTTCGCGACGAACGTCCCGAACATCACCATCCGGGCGACCCAGAAGAACAGGATGTCGTAGCCGGTGACGAGAACGCTTGTGGGATAGAACTTCTCGAGATCCGGGGTGCGGTCCGGCCAGCCCATGGTGGAGAACGGCCACAGCGCCGAGGAGAACCAGGTGTCGAGGACGTCGGTGTCCTGCTCCCAGCCGGCAGGCGGGGTCTCGTCGGGCCCGATGCAGACCGTCTCGCCGTTCGGCCCGTGCCAGATCGGAATCCGGTGGCCCCACCACAGCTGCCGGGAGATGCACCAGTCGTGCATATCGTCGACCCAGTCGAACCAGCGCGGCTCAAGACTCTTGGGATGAATCACGATGTCGCCGTTACGCACCGCGTCACCGGCCGCCTTGGCCAGTGCCTCGACCTTGACCCACCACTGCAGGCTCAGCCGCGGCTCGATCGGCTCGCCGCTACGCTCGGAGTGCCCGACGCTGTGCAGATACGGCCGCTTCTCGGCGACGATCCGGCCCTGGTCCGCCAGCGCCTTGCGCACCGCGAAGCGGGCTTCGAAACGGTCCAGGCCGTCGAACGTCGTCCCGGTGTCGGCGATGCGGCCCTTGGTGTCCATGATCGTCGGCATCGCCAGGTTGTGCCGCATGCCGATCTCGAAGTCGTTGGGGTCGTGCGCGGGGGTGACTTTGACTGCGCCGGTGCCGAATTCGGGATCGACGTGTTCGTCGGCCACGACGACGATCTCACGGTCTTGAAAAGGATGCGGCAGCGTCGTGCCGACCAGATGCCGGTAGCGCTCGTCGGTGGGATGCACCGCGATGGCGGTGTCACCGAGCATGGTCTCGATCCGGGTGGTGGCCACCACGATGTGCGGTTCGGAATCGTCGAGGGATCCGTACCGGAAGGAGACGAGTTCGCCCTCGACCTCCTCGTATTTCACCTCGAGGTCGGAGATCGCTGATTCAAAATGCGGATCCCAATTCACCAGCCGTTTGGCGCGATAGATCAGGCCGGCGTCGAAGAGGCGCTTGAAGATGGTGCGCACCGCCCGCGACAGGCCCTCGTCCATGGTGAACCGGTCACGGCTCCAGTCCACCCCGTCGCCGAGACTGCGCATCTGGGCGCCGATGGTGCCGCCGGACTGGTGCTTCCACTCCCAGACCTTCTCGATGAAACGCTCGCGCCCGAGGTCGTCCTTGCTGACACCGTCGGCGGCGAGTTGCTTCTCCACCAGGGTCTGGGTGGCGATGCCGGCGTGGTCCATACCGGGCAACCACAGCACCTCATAGCCCTGCATGCGCTTGCGCCGGGTCAACGCGTCCATCAAGGTGTGATCGAGCGCATGACCCATGTGCAGGCTGCCGGTGACGTTCGGCGGCGGAAGCACGATCGAGTACGGCGGCCTGCCGCTGGTGGGATCGGCGGTGAAGTACCCGGCGTCCACCCAGCTCTGGTACAGCGGGGCCTCTACCGCGCCGGGATCCCACGACTTGGGCAGGGAGTCAGCGCGAGAATCTTCGAGGGGCACCCGCTGATTCTAGGAACGGGGTCACTTACCCCCGCGCAGCAGCCCTCCCAGGATGTTTCTTTGTGTGACGCCCTGACCGCCACCGAGAACGCTGCCGAGGATGCTGCCGAGCGGGTTGTTGGCAGCGGCACCGCCACCGCCGCCCATGCCGCCGAGGATGCTGCCGAGGATGTCGCCCATGCCGCCACCCGATGCCTGCGCGCCCGCCCCGGCGTTCTTCTGCTGGAACTGCTTGCCGACGTAGGCCAGCACGATCGGGGCCAGCATCGGCAGCAGCCGCTTGATCAGGTCGCCGCCGCCGGCGCCGGCACCGGACAGCGCCGAAGCCACCTGGTCGGTGTCGTTGCCGCCGAACAGGCTGGCGATCATCTGGTTGCCCTGGCTGATGTCAAGCGTTTCGACGTCCACCCCACCGGTGAGCACGTCGCCCTCGCCCTCGGCGATGACGGTCTTCTCCAGATGAATAGAGTCGATGTCGTCGGCCTGGACGTTCTCCTGCAGGGTCCCGAGCAGTGTGGGGACCAGGGTCTGGATGGCCTGATTCACCTCACCCTCGTCGGCGCCGAGCTTGCTGGCGATATCCGCCACCGGGATCTGGTTGAAGAGGTCGTCGAGACCGGCCATGGGGTGTTCCGCCTTTGCTGAGATGTATGACAGTCGCCACAAACATTAGTCGAGGCCCGACCACACGGACACGGTGATCGGTTAAGCCGAAAGCTAACCGAGCCTGGCCGACTCCAGCGAGATCCCGGCGCCCGGGAAGCGCGCGAGCAGGGCGTCGCCCATCGCGGCCGCCGGAGTCAGCACACCGTAAATATCCGGCAGCTTGTCGCGGTCCATCGCCAGCGCCAGCCCGCACTCCCCGAGCATCACCGCGGTGGCCTTGTAGCCGGGGTCGCCACTCTGGGACATGGTGGCGACGTAGCGGGCACCGGTGCTCGTGGTGGTGTAGGTCTCGACGCGATACCAGCCGTTCTCCCGGACCTGCTCGCTCGGGCCGGTGCCGGGCTTGGGCGCGACGCGATCGACGAGCTTACGCGGCAGGAACTTGAAGAACCGGCTGCCCAGGGCGGCACTGGCCGCGGTCGCGGCGGTGGTGACCGCCGAGGTGACCGGCGCCAGCACCGAGGGGCCGACGCTCATGTACTCGGCGTACCGGAACCGGCGGCCGTAGGCGTAATCCAACAGTGCATTGCTGCGGCGCACGATCCGGGTGTTGTACATGGCCATCACGAAACCGGCCGCCCAAACCCCGGCCAGTTCGGGCGCGATCTCGCTGCCGCGCTTCCAGCCGAGATCGGGTTGGGAACCGAACTCCGGTTCGGCGGGCCGGTCACCGGAGAGGGTGTACGGGTCTTCCAGCAGCTTGCGCGTGTCGGGATCGCCGGAGGCGGCGCGGAACACCTCGATCATCGAGGCGATGGTGCCGCCGGACACCCCGCCGGAGAAGCCTCGCAGGACGAAGTTGGTGTCACCGAGGTCCCCCGTGCCGTCCTGCTTGGTCCGGCGGAACAGTTCGTAGACCGTCATGTCGGAGGGCACCGAGTCGAACCCGCAGGCGTGCACGATGCGGGCCTTGGTGTCGATCGCCTGCTTGTGGAAATCGTCGATGCTCTGGCGGACGAACATCGCCTCTCCGGTCAGGTCCGCGTAATCGGTGCCGGCCTTCGCGCAGGCGGCCACCAGTGGCAGTCCGTACTTGCTGTAGGGCCCGACGGTGGTGACGACGACCCGGGTGCGGGCCGCCATGTCGTCGAGGGTCGACGGCCTGTCGGCGTCGACGGTGAGGATGGGCCAACTCTGGGCCTCCTCGCCCAGAGTTGCCCGCACCGCCTCGAGTTTGGCCGGTGTGCGCCCAGCCAGTGCGATGCGCGCTTTGCCCCCGGCTTTAGCCAGGTACTCCGCGGTGAGCTTTCCGACAAAGCCGGTGGCTCCATAGACAACGATGTCGAATTCGCGCCCAGTCATGAGCCCAACCTAACCGCCGCGCCGGCGGGATGCCGATGAGGGTTTCAGAAGCCGAGGGAGTGGGCGATGGCCGCACCCGGATCGGCGAAGCCACGGCACACGCTGCCCCAGTCGACCAGACCGAGCGGCCCGCGGCCCAGCCCCTGGCACTGAGCGACCGCCGGGGACACGGTGGCCTCGCCGCCGGAGTTCGAGATCGCGATCAGGCCGGGGGTCGAGGGAGCGCCGGCATTGGCACCGCAGGTCGGCCAGGCGCCGATGCCCTGGGTCTTGTAGACGTTCTCCGCGACGCGGATCTGATCCTCGCGCGAGGCCTGGCTGGGCAGGCCGGTGCCGCCGTTGGCGTTCCAGGTGGCCTGGCTGAACTGCAGACCGCCGAAGTAGCCGTTACCGGTGTTGATGGCCCAGTTGCCGCCGGACTCGCACTTGGCGATGGCGTCCCAGTTCACGCCGCTGTCGGCGGAGGCGGTGCCACTGCCGAGCAGGAAGGCTCCGAGGGCCATACCGAGGACCAGAGCGGCGAGGGTGAACGCGCGGCGGATGTTCATGTGATGTGGATCGCACGGCTCTGCCGACTTGTTACACAAGGGTCACTTGTTTTTGATGAGACTTCCCTAAGAACGAAAATAAGGTGGCGCCGGATCTCTCCGGCGCCACCTTCAAGCAGCTAAAAGACCGCGTCAGCCGCGGCGACCGCACACCGGCCACGCGCCGATGCCCTGGGTGCGCAGAACGTTCTCGGCGACCCGGATCTGCTCCTCACGCGAGGCCTGGTTCGGCATACCGGAGCCACCGTTGGCACTCCAGGTGCCCGGGGTGAACTGCAGGCCACCGTAGTAGCCGTTGCCGGTGTTGATTGCCCAGTTGCCACCGGACTCGCAGGCCGCGACGGCATCCCAGTTGATGCTGTCGGCATTAGCGGTGCCGGCGCCCAGGGCGATCGGAGCCACAGCCATCGCGCCCGCGACGGCCACCAGACCAAGAGTGTTGCGGAGGTTCTTCAAAATTCTTCCTTTCGGCCAGCGTGCGCCGAGGGCCTGACGGCCCGGGGTCATGCCGTCTCGGTCTGGCACGACAGTGGAGGTCCGCGCCGCCGTACTGCTCAGCGGCATCCGACCCCCACTCACCCGCAGGGTTCGCAATTTGGAATTGTTTGGTTCCCGCAAGGAACGAGTAGAACGCTACGGAGCCAATTGGGCTGTGTCACGTTAATGACACGCCGATATCGCGCAGATAACAGTGCGATCACGGTCGAGGCCCTCACGGAGTCCGTGCAGGTCAGTCCGGCGTTTCCCCACCAGCACAAACGGGTTTCGCGGGGTGGCTGGTGTGATCCAACTCACATTCGATTTGTGACCTGGCGTACATGCGGCTTAATCCCATTAGTCCCAATCGTCACAGCGTTATCAGACAGATATTGGCGACGAGGACATCCATCTGCATTTTTCCCGCGAAATTAGGACCGCCGCACATCGGCCTCGGTGTTGAGATTCAGCAGCGCCCGCGTGGGCGCCATGGCCACGCGATGGGTGAGCACGGCGTCCGTCAGCGATCGCATGCTGCGCCGGCCCGCGGCGACGAGGGCGTCGATCCGCCCGGCCAGATCGGTCCGGTAGACACCGGCCAGATAGTGGTCGCGGCCGTCCCACGGCAGCACCACATCCGCTCCCGTGTGTCCGGACAACTCGTCGATGAGCGCCGCGGTCAGGAAGGGCATGTCCACGGCGCAGACGAAAGCCCGCTCGCACCCCGCCTCCGCGGCCGCCCTCAACCCCCGGCCGGTCGCCAGGAGCGGACCGGCAGAGCGGACCTCGTCGTGCAGAACCTGCGCACCGCTCAGATCCGGCAGCGACTGGCCGGGGGCCGCAATGACGAACACCGGCGAGCACCGGTCCGCCAGGACGGAGACGATGTGCTCGACCATCGACACGCCGCGCCCACCCGGGTGCTCCATGGTGGCTTTATCGCGGCCCATCCGCCGCGAGGCTCCGCCGGCCAGCACGACGCCGGCCAATCCGGTGCGAGCGTCCACCGTCAGTCGACGGTCCAGGTGTCCCGGCCGCGGAGCAGGGACTGCAGGGCAGCCCGGTCGTGCGGAGTGGCGGCCCGGGCCGCGCTGATCTGCTCGCGGGCCTCGTCGTCATAGGCCGGACGACTCACCTGACGGAAGACGCCCATCACGGCGTGCTCGAGGTTCTGATCGCTCAGCCGGGACAGGGCGTAGGCATACGCCGAACTGTCGGCGTGCGCGTCATGGACCACGATCTGGTCACTCGGCACATCGGCGGTCTTTGCGACCTCCAGGCTGAAACCCGTTTGCACGACACAGTATTCGCCATCGGCACCGAAAATGATCGGCTCGCCGTGCTTGAGCTTGATGACCCGTTCCTCGGCGCCTTCCTTGCGCAGCGCGTCGAAGGAGCCGTCGTTGAAGATGGGGCAGTCCTGCATGATCTCGACCAGCGCGGCGCCCCGGTGGGCAGCCGCCGCGCGCAGCACCTCCGAGAGACCCTGACGATCGGAGTCGAGGGCGCGGCCGACGAACGTCGCTTCGGCGCCGAGTGCCACCGACACCGGGTTGAACGGCTGGTCCAGCGATCCCATCGGGGTGGACTTGGTGATCTTCCCGATCTCGGAGGTCGGCGAGTACTGGCCCTTGGTCAGCCCGTAGATGCGGTTGTTGAACAGCAGGATGGTCAGGTTCACATTGCGGCGCAGCGCATGGATGAGATGGTTGCCGCCGATCGACAGGGCGTCGCCGTCACCGGTGACGACCCAGACCGACAGATCGGGGCGAGCCAGCGCCAGACCGGTCGCGACGGTGGGCGCACGGCCGTGAATCGAGTGGAAGCCGTAAGTCTCGAGGTAGTACGGGAATCGGCTCGAGCAGCCGATCCCGCTCACGAAGGCGATGTTCTCCCGGCGCAATCCCAACTCGGGCAGAAAGTTCCGGATGGTGTTGAGGATGACGTAATCGCCGCAACCGGGACACCAGCGGACCTCCTGATCGCTGGCGAAGTCCTTCGCCTTCATCGGCTGATCGGTGGTAGGCACACCGGCAGTCTTGGACAGACCCAGCAGGTCCGTCCCGATCAGATCAGTCATGCAGTTACTCCGACCTCGGATCTCACGGTCGCGGCCTCAAACCTCGCGAACTTAGTCTTGTCGCTTTCCTTCTCGCCGAGCGTCCCGTCCAGCGCCGCGTCGATGGCGGCCTCGATCTCGTCGGCACGGAAGGCCATGCCTTCGACCTTGGTGACCGACTGCACGTCGACCAGGTACTTACCGCGTAGCAGCAGAGCCAGCTGTCCGAGGTTCATCTCGGGCATGACCACTTTCGGGTAGCGCCGCAACACCTCGCCTAGATTTCCCGGCAACGGGTTCAGGTGCCGCAACTGCGCGTGGGCCACCCGCTGACCGCGCTGCCGGGCCCGCCGGCACGCCTCACCGATCGGCCCGAACGAACTACCCCAGCCGAGGAGCAGAACCTCGGCGTCACCGCTCGGGTCGTCGACCTCCAGATCCGCCACCGCGATCCCGTCGATCTTGGCCTGACGCAACCGGACCATCAGGTCGTGATTGGGGCCGGTGTAGGAGATCTCACCGGATCCGTTGGCCTTCTCCAGCCCGCCGATCCGATGTTCGAGACCCGGGGTTCCGGGAAGGGCGAACTGTCGCGCCAGCGTCTCCGGGTCACGGGCGTAGGGTGCGAATTCCTCACCGGGAGAGGCGAATCCGGGCTCGATCGACTCGAATGAGTCGACGTCCGGAATGCGCCACGGCTCCGAGCCGTTGGCGATGGCGCCATCAGACAGGACGATCACCGGGGTGCGGTAGGTAAGCGCGATGCGGGCGGACTCGACGGCAACCTCTACTTCCATCAGAACGCCAAGATGGCTCAG
>CAYFMA010000062.1:0-2776 GCA_964344085.1 uncultured Mycobacterium sp. | reverse complement strand
CAGCAGGTCGGCCTGCTCGGTCTTGGTGGGCAGGCCGGTCGACGGTCCGCCGCGCTGGACGTCGATCACCAGCAGAGGCAGTTCGGTCATCACCGCCAGTCCGATGAACTCCGACTTCAGTGCGACGCCCGGGCCGGACGTGCTTGTGACTCCCAGAGCGCCGCCGTAGGAGGCGCCAAGGGCTGCACCGATGCCGGCGATCTCGTCCTCGGCCTGGAAGGTCAGCACGTCGAAGTTCTTGTACTTGGACAGCTCATGAAGGATGTCTGAGGCCGGGGTGATCGGATAGCTGCCCAGCACCACCTGAACGCCGGCCAACTGGCCCGCGGCGATGATCCCGTAAGACAGCGCGGTGTTACCGGAGATCTGGCGGTACTCCCCTGGCGGCAGCTTCGCCGGGGCCACCTCGTAGACGGCGGCGAAGGCCTCGGTCGTCTCGCCGTAATTCCAGCCCGCCTGCAGGGCCAGCAGGTTGATCTCGGCGATCTCGGGTTTGCGGGCGAACTTCTCCCTGATGAAGGTCTCGCTGGCCTGGATCGGCCGGCTGTACATCCAGGACAGCAGGCCCAGCGCGAACATGTTCTTAGCGCGCTCGCCATCCTTCTTCGACGCGCCGAGGGCCTCGACTGCGCCGAGGGTCAGCGCCGTCATCGGCACCCCCTGCACGACGTAGTCGGACAGCTCCCCGGTCTCCAGCGGGTTGGCCTCGTAACCCACCTTGGCGAGGTTGCGCTTGGTGAACTCATCGGTGTTCGCGATCACAAGACCGCCACGCGGCAGTTCGTCGATGTTGGCCCTGAGCGCGGCAGGGTTCATCGCCACCAGCACGTCGGGGCGGTCACCGGCGGTCAGGATGTCGTAGTCCGCGATCTGGATCTGGAAAGAGGAGACACCGGGCAGAGTGCCCTGCGGGGCGCGGATCTCCGCAGGGTAATTCGGTTGTGTCGCAAGGTCATTGCCGAACATCGCGGCCTCGGCGGTGAATCGGTCGCCGGTGAGTTGCATACCGTCGCCGGAGTCTCCGGCGAAACGGATTACAACCTTCTCGACTCGTTGCCGGGTACCGGTTTTCCCGCCGCCGTTCGGACCCACCCGTCCGCCTTCCCGATTGCTGTCACTCGCGGTACCGATTATTGCACTTTCTTAGGCAAGGCAAGCCGGGCCCCGACTGGGACACGCCGCTGAAATCTCAAGAAAAGTGCAGTTCAACGCCCTTACGATCGGGGCAGCCCGACCCGGAATGTGGCTTTGGTCACGTCGGGCGTCAGTAGATATTAAGAACTTAGGTATCCGACGGTAATTCGCCGCGGACTAGATTGGGGCCATGACCGTACCCGCGAACCGTCGCCTGCCGGGCCATGTGCCCGACTCGGCGCGCGCACTCGGTCCCCTCGATCGCCGAGATCACCAATGTCCCACCACGATCTACGGCCTCGATGACCGCTATCGCGGAGTCAAGGGCGGGCGTCGGCCCGCCGAAGGCGACCGTGTCGACCTGATCTCGGAGTCCGCCGGCGCCGACGGTGCCGTCCAGGAGCGTCGCGCCGAGGACTGCCCGGTGGTTGCCTACTCGGATCACGTTGCCGTCAAATCGAATACGCCGGCGTCGAAACCTATCGTGATCCGGTTGGAGAAGGTCTAGACCGTGGGGCGGGTGACCTCACGGCGACGGGTCAGCCGGCTGCGCTCCGGCAGCACGACCGAGCACGCGGACACCCTGGTGGTGGAGGAGCCTCTGGAGATCCGGGTCAACGGATCTCCGCTCACCGTGACCATGCGAACCCCCGGTGCCGACTTCGAACTGGCGCAGGGATTTCTGTTGACCGAGGGGCTCATCGGCGAACGCGATGACATCCTCGCCGTGCGTTACTGCGCGGGTGCCGATGAGGATGGCGCCAACACCTACAACGTCCTGGACGTCACTCTGGCGCCGGATGTGCCGATGCCCGATGTCGCCCTGACCAGAAATTTCTACACCACTTCTTCATGCGGTGTGTGCGGCAAGGCATCGCTGGACGCGGTACGGCTGAGCAGCCGCCACTCCCCCGGCGACGACCCCGCCACGGTGAGCGCAGACGTGCTACGCGCGATGCCCGAACAGTTACGCGCAGCCCAGAAGGTGTTCGCCGCCACCGGCGGACTGCACGGCGCCGCACTGGTCGGTGTCGACGGTCAGATGCTTGCGGTCCGCGAGGACATCGGCCGGCACAACGCGGTCGACAAGGTGATCGGCTGGGCGCTGGAGAACGGTCGCATCCCGGCCGCCGGTTCGGCACTGCTGGTCAGCGGCCGGGCCTCATTCGAGCTGACCCAGAAGGCGGTCATGGCCGGGATCCCGATCCTGGCCGCGGTGTCGGCGCCGTCGTCATTGGCGGTGGATCTCGCTTCGCAGTCGGGATTGACCCTGATCGCCTTCCTGCGCGGCGACTCGATGAACGTCTACAGCCGGGCTGACCGGATCGAAGCGACGGACTAGGCCCTGCCTGATTGCCCGGCTCTCCCCCGCAAGCGGGAGGTACCCCCACCCCACGCCGCTGACGCGGCGCGCGTTGTCGTCAGGCGCTCTTGTCGCGGCGTTCGGCGCGGGGCGCCTTGCGCGGCACGATGGTCGGCAGCACGTTGTCCTGGACGGTCTCCTTGGTGACGACCACCTTGGCGACGTCATCACGGCTGGGGATGTCGTACATCACCGGCAGCAGGACTTCCTCCATGATGGCGCGCAGGCCGCGGGCACCGGTGCCGCGGTGGATGGCCTGATCGGCGATCGCCTCCAGGG
>CAYFMA010000061.1:0-21271 GCA_964344085.1 uncultured Mycobacterium sp. | reverse complement strand
GCGATGAGCACCATCCTGGCCTACGGCTCACCGGCACTCGGTCATTTCCTGCCGGCCCGCACACTGCTGGCCGAGCTCGTTCGTCGCGGCCACGATGTGCATCTGCGCACCCTGGCATCAGGCGTGGCCGAAGGGAACCGCTCAGGCATCGACACCAAAGCCGTCGATCCGCGTATTGCCGAGATCCAGAGCCGGGATTGGACCGCCCGCAACACCTTCGACGTGCTGAAGATGACTCTCGATGTGCTGTGCCGTCGTGCCGAACTCGAGATCGACGATCTCAATCGTGCGATCGCCGAGGTGCGTCCCGATGCGCTCATCATCGACGCCAACTGCTGGGGCGCGATGTCCGCCGCCGATGCTGGTGATATCGGCTGGGCGGTCTTCTCCCCGTTCACGCCATTTCTGAAGACTCGTGGCATTCCTCCGGTCGGACCGGGCTTGCGGCCATGGCGCGGCATTCCCGGTGCGGTACGTGACCATCAGGTGCGGATGGTGGTGCGGCGAGTGATGGATCGCCCGGTCCTGCCGCGACTCAACGCGGTTCGCGAACGGGTGGGCGCGGCGCCGGTGGGTTCGATTGACGAATTCATGCGCCGGGCGCCCCTGATGCTCGTCGTCGGCGGTGAGCCTTTCGAGTACCCGCATCCGGACTGGGGCGACAACGTCCACCTGATCGGAGCCTGCGCCGGTGACTCCGTTCCAGCGCCGGATTGGCTGGCGCACATCGAGGATCCGATCGTCCTGGTGACCACCTCGTCCGTTCGGCAGGCTGATGACCGATTGGGCAGCATCGCACTCGAAGCACTCGCCGATCTTCCGGTGCACGTGGTGGTGACCTTCCCGGCCGGCGTGCCCGCAGGCCTGTCAGTGCCGGGCAATGCGACGGTCGGCCGCTTCGTTCCCCACGGCCCACTGCTGGACCGTGCGGTGTGCGCCGTGACCCACGGTGGAATGGGCGCGACGGTCCGGGCATTGGATCATGGTGTTCCGGTCTGCGTGGTGCCGTTCGGTCGTGATCAGCACGAGGTTGCCATGAGGGTGGCCGTCGCCGGATGCGGCACCAGGTTGTCCGCTCGCAGACTGACCGCTGCACGCCTACGGGCCGCGGTAGACGGGGCGATGACCATGACCGAAGGGGCTCGACGGGTGGCCGACGGATTCGCCGCCACCGGCGGGGTGGTTCACGGAGCCGACCTCATCGAACAGCGCCTTCTGGTGGAGCACTCCGTCTAGTTACTCGCGGTGAGCATCAGCGATGTGTTTGTGCGATGTCACGCGCCTCGATCGCGCAGGACCTGATTAGAGGAATCTGCGCAGCAGCTTGGCCTTGCGCGGTGTGAACGGCGGGTACGCGAGGGGAGGATCGAGCTTCGTACTGCGCCGCAGTACCGGCTTCATGTGCTGGAATACGCGCACGCTCGCCTTTCCGTGGTAGCTGCCCATGCCGGATTCGCCCACTCCACCGAACGGAAGGCTCGGGTTCATGATGTGCATTAGTGTGCCGTTCACGGTGACACCGCCGGACGTTGTTTCATCGAGGATCGAGGCGACCGACTTCGTGTCCTCGCTGAAGATGTAGAGCGCCAGTGGACGCGAACGTGAGTCGACGATCGACACTGCCTCGCTTACGGATTCGACGCCGATGACGGGGAGGAGCGGGCCGAAGATCTCCTCGTCCATGAGCCGGGATGACATGTCGGGTTCCACCAGGACCGTCGGGGAGATGTAGCGGTCCTCAGCGATCGCATCACCGCCGATGACCGGGTGCCCGTTCGCGAGCATTCCAGCGAGCCGTGTGAAGTGCTTGTCTGACACGATGCGGCCGTAATCGGCACTGGCGTGGGGATCTGCGGTGTAGAACTCGGTGATCGCCTTCTGGAGTTCGTCGATGAGCGGCTCCTTGACCTTCTCATCCACGAGCACATAATCCGGTGCGACGCAGGTCTGGCCGGCGTTCAGCCACTTGCCCCATGCGATCCTCCGCGCGGCGACGCGCACGTTCGCCGTCGCGTCAATGATGACGGGGCTCTTGCCGCCGAGTTCCAGGGTGACGGGTGTGAGGTTCTTCGCTGCAGCCGTCATGACGATGCGACCGACGGTTGCGTTGCCCGTGTAGAAGATGTGGTCGAATGTCTGCTCCAGGAGAACCGTGGTCTCCTCTACGCCGCCCTCGATGAGGGCGACGGCCCGGCCGTCGAGGTACTGCGGAACGAGTTCGGCGAGCAGTGCGGACGTTGCTGCGGACACTTCCGAGGGTTTCATGACCACCGCATTGCCCGCCGCGATCGCGCCGGCGACCGGAACGAGGAGCAGTTGCACCGGGTAATTCCACGGCGCGATCACGAGCACGGTGCCGAGCGGTTCGGGGATGCGACGCGACGTTGCGGGTTGAGTGACAACCGGGGACCCGACGCGCTCGGGCCTGGTCCACCTGCGCAGGTTCCTGATCATCATGTCGATCTCGCCGATGACGAACGCGATATCGGTGATGAAGCCCTCGATCGTCGGCTTGCCGAGATCGGTTCGCAACGCATCGGAGAAGCGCGATTCGTTCTCCTCGAGCATCGCGATCATCCGCTGCAATTGTTGACGGCGCCATTCGAGGGGTCTGGTCACGCGTGCGGCATAGGTGGACCGCACTGTTTCGACCACACTGATGATGGCCTGCGTCGTTTCGGTCTCAAGAATCGCCATGACGTCCTCCGGGGGTCTACGGGTGACAAATGGCGAGGGTCAGACCACCTCGATGCAGGGGTGTCTGCCTCGCCGACTGCTGATCAGCGGCTGCGGATCAGAGAGATCAGCCTCTCCTTGTTCAGCCCCGAGTACCCGGAGATACCGAGCTGTTTGGCTCTCTTCTTCAACTCCACAACCGTCCAGCCTTCGTAGGCGCAGGACCGGCTGGGTTGGAAACCGTCTTCCATGTCACCTCCACACGGCTCTCTACCCGGCGGAGTGACCGGGTCAAACCTCTCTCAGATGTTTGGCGACACCGAAATCGCGGGTACATGGCGGGGTATGACCACGTTGCGGGGCGACGCTGTGCTGGATCACCATGGATAGCGGCACGGTCGACTGGGATACTGTCGGCTCGACGAAGGCAGGAGGCCAGATGACAGATGCCGAGGGGCAGCGCTTGGTGGACCGCGGCCTCGCCGCCGTCGAACTGCGGGTGGCGGCAAAGGTGGAGAATCTCGCGGTGTTGCGCACCGTGGTGGGCGCCGTCGGGACTGTCTCAGACCTCGACTTCGACGCCGTCGCCGATCTGCGTCTCGCGGTCGACGAGGCCTGCACCCGCCTTATCCGTTCCGCCACTCCCGGAGCGACGCTTGTTGTCGTAGTCGATCCCCGCGATGACGTGGTGGTGGTGGAGGCGTCGACGGAGTGTGACACCACAGATGTGGTGACCCCGGGCAGCTTCAGCTGGCACGTGCTCAGCTCGCTGACCGACGACGTGCAGACGTTCGTCGATCCGAACGTCGTCGGCTCCAGCCCGGACGGCGCCTTGTTCGGTATCACCCTGACCACGAGGCGGGCGGGCTCCGCGAGGTGACGTCAAGAGCGGCCGATCGATCACCGCCACGGCCGAGCTCCGAGTACGCCGATGTTCCGGACATGTTCCGGGAACTGAACAAACTCGAGCCCGACTCGCCGGAATTCCGTCGGCAACGGGACCGGATCGTCGAGCGATGCCTTCCGCTGGCCGACCACATCGCCCGTCGCTTCGACGGCCGCGGTGAGGCCCGTGAGGATCTGGTTCAGGTGGCCCGGGTCGGTCTTGTCAACGCGGTCATCCGGTTCGACGTCGACACCGGATCGGACTTCGTGTCCTTCGCGGTGCCGACCATCATGGGCGAGGTCCGCCGGCACTTCCGGGACAACAGCTGGTCGGTGAAGGTTCCGCGCAGGCTCAAGGAACTGCATTTGAGACTCGGTGCGGCGACCGCCGAAATGTCCCAGCGGCTCGGTCGCGCGCCGACTGCGTCAGAATTGGCGGCCGAACTCGACATGGACCGTGACGAGGTGGTCGAGGGTCTGGTTGCGGGAAGTTCGTACAACACGTTGTCCATCGACAGCGGCGGTGGCAACGACGAGGACGCCCCTGCGATCGTCGACACCCTCGGCGATGTCGACCTCAGTCTGGATCGGATCGAAAACCGGGAAGCGTTGCGGCCCTTGCTCGCTGCGTTGCCGGAGCGCGAACGTACCGTGCTGATGCTGCGATTCTTCGAGTCGATGACCCAGACCCAGATCGCCGAGCGGGTCGGCATCTCACAGATGCACGTGTCCCGGCTGCTGGCCAAGTCACTGGCGCGGTTGCGCGACCAACTGCAGTAGATAGCGACGCACCGCTGCCGCACCGGCCCGGGCGGCGTCGTTGTCGCCGCGCACGGTGATCTCCTCGCCGGCTGGATCTGCGGTCACCTCGGCCATCACCTCGCCGGTGGTCGGCTCGCAGACATCCCACGAGCCGTCCAGTCGGGCGCGCAGGTACCACGCCCCGGCGTTGATGTCTGGATGGCTCACTTGATTTCGGCGAGAACCGTGCCCTGAGTCACCGCTGCACCGGCTTCGACGGCCAGTCCGGTGATGACACCGTCCTTGTGCGCGGTGACCGGGTTCTCCATCTTCATGGCCTCGAGCACCACGACAAGATCACCGGCGGCGACGGTCTGGCCTTCCTCGACGGCCACCTTGACGACGGTGCCCTGCATCGGGGCGGTTACCGAGTCGCCGGAGGCGGCCGCGCCGCCATGGGCCCCACGCTTGCGGGCCTTGGGCTTCTTGCGGATGACGCCGGCTTCTGCCGCGCCACCGCCGCCACCCAGGGCGAGATCGCCGGGTAGCGAGACCTCGAGGCGACGGCCGCCGACCTCGACGACCACCGTCTGACGCGGCTGGCTCTCCTCGGCGTCGACGGCGCCACCACCGGTGAACGGCTCGACGGTGTTGTTCCACTCGGTTTCGATCCAGCGGGTGTGGACGGTGAATCCGCTGCCGTCGCCGATGAAGGCCGGATCGCTGACGATCGCCCGGTGGAACGGAATGACGGTGGCCAGACCCTCGACCTCGAACTCGGCGAGCGCGCGCCGGGACCGCTCCAGAGCCTGTTCGCGCGTTGCGCCGGTGACGATCAGCTTGGCCAGCATCGAGTCGAACTGTCCACCGATGACCGACCCGGACTCGACACCGGAGTCCAGTCGCACGCCGGGTCCGGTCGGGGGCTTGAAGGTGTTGACCGGACCGGGTGCGGGCAGGAAGCCGCGGCCGGCGTCCTCGCCGTTGATCCGGAACTCGAAGGAGTGTCCGCGCGGAGCGGGGTCCTCGGTGATGTCCAGCTTCTCGCCGTTGGCGATCCGGAACTGCTCGAGGACCAGGTCGATGCCCGAGGTCTCCTCGGTCACCGGGTGCTCCACCTGAAGACGGGTGTTGACCTCGAGGAACGAGATCAGACCGTCCTGGCCGACCAGGTATTCCACCGTGCCGGCGCCGTAGTAGCCGGCCTCCTTGCAGATCCGCTTGGCCGATTCGTGGATCTCCTTGCGCTGCGCGTCGGTGAGGAATGGCGCCGGAGCTTCCTCGACCAGCTTCTGGAAGCGGCGCTGCAGCGAGCAGTCACGGGTGCCGGCGACGACGACGTTGCCGTGCTTGTCGGCGATGACCTGGGCCTCGACGTGGCGCGGCTGGTCGAGGTAGCGCTCGACGAAGCACTCGCCGCGGCCGAACGCGGAGATGGCCTCCCGGGTGGCCGAGTCGAACAGCTCGGGAATCTCCTCGATGGTGCGGGCCACTTTCATTCCGCGGCCGCCGCCGCCGAAGGCGGCCTTGATCGCCACCGGCACGCCGTACTCCTTGGCGAAGGCCACCACCTCGTCGGCGTCCTTGACCGGATCGGGAGTGCCGGGCACCAGCGGGGCCTTCGCACGGGCGGCGATATGCCGCGCGGTCACCTTGTCGCCCAGATCACGGATGGACTGCGGGCTCGGGCCGATCCAGATCAACCCGGCGTCGAGCACCGCCTGCGCGAAATCGGCGTTCTCCGAGAGGAATCCGTACCCGGGGTGGATCGCGTTGGCGCCGGACTTCTTCGCGGCGTCGAGGATCTTGGCGAAGTCGAGGTAGGACTCCGCGGAGGTCTGCCCGCCCAGGGCGAACGCCTCATCGGCCAACCGCACGTGCGGGGCGTCGGCGTCCGGTTCGGCGTACACGGCCACACTGCCCAGACCGGCGTCCTTGGCCGCCCGGATAACCCGGACCGCGATCTCGCCGCGGTTGGCGACGAGGACCTTGGAGATGGTCTGGTTGGGCACTGCGCCTCCTATGGGCTGATCAGAGTCTAAGAACCGGTTTTAAGAATAGGGCCGCAGGCAGTCTAGAGCGTTTCTTGTTCCACTTGGTGGGTAAGGGTCGCCATATATTGTTTTCCTCAGAGCACAACGACAGGGGAGTCACGGTGAACATCAGGAAGCTTGCAGGAGCCGTCGCCGCTACCGCCGTCGCGGTCGGCATCGCCGCAGCCACCGCCGCACCGGCCTCGGCGACCGACAACATCAAGCCGTTCGGGGATCAGGCGCGGATCAAGGACTACACCGGCGCCTCCTTGATCGGGTATACGGTCAGCGACTTCGGCCCGAGCTCAGACGCCGTCGGGCACGACGGCCAGCTGTTCGCCGCCACGCTCACCGTGCAGACCTACGGGGTGGACCAGAACCCCAACATCCAGCGTTTCGGCGCGCGGGCCCTGAGCGGCGACTTCTACCCGGTGCTGCTCGACGCCCCGGGTAGCTTCGGCAACGGCCAGATCGGTCCGGATGGCATCGTCACCGGCAAGCTCTACTTCGACGTGGTCGGCCCGCAGCCGAACAGCGTGGCCTACAACGACGGCATCCGCGACATCATCGCCTGGGTTCCGGGTGAGTCGCGTGGCGGCACCCAGGCCTAGGCGGGCTCAACCGGCTGCTGTCAGCCGACGCTTGATCCGGGTCAGCATGGCTGACATGCCCCGCAATCGCAGCGGGCTGATCAGCTTCGCCAGGCCCAGCGCGGCGTAAAAGTCATCGGGCACGGCCAGGATGTCGTCGGCCGGCTGGCCGTCGAGTCCCGTTGCCAGGATCGAGGCGAACCCGCGTGTGGTCGGTGCCTCCATCGGCGCGCTGAAGAACAGCCGGACGTGCTCGCGATCGGCGGCGTCGACGTGCAGGAACAACGGTGACTGGCATTCCGGCACCGGCTCCATGGCGGCCTCCTCGAGTTCTGCGGGCAGGTCGGGGAGTTCGTTGGCGAACTCGAGCAGCAGCGCCAGTTTGTCCTGACCGCTGACCTCGGCGAACTCCGCGACCACCTCGGCCAGCGGAACGGGCATGCTCACGGCTTGCCCGGCTGCTCCCCGGCCACCACAGGCACGCGCACGGTGTTGCCCCATTCGGTCCAGGAGCCGTCGTAGTTGCGCACCCCCGGGATGCCCAGCAGATGCGTCAGCACGAACCAGGTATGGCTGGACCGCTCGCCGATCCGGCAGTAGGCGATCGTGTCACCGTCGTGGTCCACGAACGAGTAGATGTCCTCGAGTTCCTCGCGGCCGCGGAACCGGCCGCGCTCGTCGGCGGCCTTGGCCCACGGCACCGATCGGGCGGTGGGGATGTGACCGGCCCGCAGGGCGCCTTCCTCTGGGTAGTCCGGCATGTGGGTGCGTTCCCCGGTGTACTCCTGGGGGGAGCGGACGTCGATCAGGGTGACTCGCCCGAGGGCGGCGAGCACGTCCTCGCGGTAGGCCCGGATCGGTGCGTCGTTGCGCTCCACCACCGGGTAGCCGGTTGACGCGCGATCCGGAACTTCGAGAGTGGTATCGCGACCCTCGGCCAGCCACAGGTCGCGTCCGCCGTCGAGCAACCGGACGTCCGGGTGACCGAACAAGGTGAAGACCCACAGCGCGTAGGCGGCCCACCAGTTGCTCTTGTCGCCGTAGATCACCACGGTGTCGTCGCGCGAAATCCCTTTGCGGTTCATCAGATCCGCGAACTGCTCACCATTGATGTAGTCCCGCACATGCGGATCGTTCAGGTCGGTGTGCCAGTCGATCTTCACCGCACCGGGAATATGGCCGATGTCGTAGAGCAGGACATCCTCGTCGGACTCGACGACCACCAGGCCCTTGGTGCCCAGATGGGCTGAGAGCCAATCTCCGGTCACCAGCCGCTCGGGATGCGCGTATTGCTGCAGAGCTGGATCGGGATCGGGAGGCAGGGCCACGAGTCCAGGCTACCGCCGGATCAGGGCAGCGGATTGGCCTTCCACAATGCCCCGATGGACAGCCCGACCGACTCCAGCAGACCGCGGGTCAGCGAGAGGCCCAGGCCCACGACCGCCGACGGGTCGCCGTCGACACCGTCGATGAACCAACCGCCGAGCCCGTCGATGGTGAAGGCGCCGGCCACCCCCAATGGCTCGCCGCTGGTGATGTAGTCGGTGAGTTCATCCTCGGTCGGCACACCGAAACGCACGGTGGTCACCGCTTCCGCAGTCCGGCTGGCGACGGCGGAGCCGTCGAGCATCCGGATCACGCAGTGCCCGGTGAACAGCTGACCGGAACGCCCGGCCATCGAATTCCATTGTCGCCGTGCCTGTTCCGGCGTTCCTGGTTTGCCGCTGAGTGCTCCGTCGATGTAGAGCATGGAATCGCAGCCGATGATGGCGCAGTCGCGAGTCACATCGGCGTCGAGAACCCGGGCTACCGCGTGGGCTTTAGCCTCGGCCAGCGTGGTGACCACGGTGGCCGGACCGGCGCCGCCGAGTTCAGCCGTCAGGGCGTCCTCGTCGACCCCGGAGACGACGACCAGCGGGTCGATTCCGGCGCCGCGAAGGACGCGAAGCCGGCCATAGGAGGCCGACCCGAGGACGAGTCGGGTCACGCTGAAGTCATGATCAACGACGAATGTGCAGCCGGTCGCGAACGGTGACCGCTTCCCAGCTGCACCAGGTGTAACGCAGCTTGTCCACGGGATGGCCCCAGAGGTTGAGTTCCTGTGGGCCGGGTGCGGGTGTGGCGCCCGCCGCCGCGGCGAGCACGGTGACGACGGCTGCCAGTTCGTCGTCGGTGGGGTGGCCCTTGACGATCTTGAACTCCGGCACCGCGTGCTCGGCCGGGGCGCCGACGGTCAACTGGTGGGCGTCGCTGACCTCGGTGATGTCGACGTGTTCCACGGTGTCTCCTGTGGTGTCAGAGCGGGATGTTGCCGTGCTTCTTGGGCGGGTTCTGGACGATCTTGCGCTCCAGCAGTCGCAGCGCCGCGGAGATGTAGCCGCGGGTGTGCGACGGCGGGATCACCGCGTCGAGGTAACCGCGCTCGGCGGCGACATAAGGGTTGACCAGGGTGTCCTCGTAGTCCTGCTGCAGTTCCAGCCGCAGTGCGTCGACGTCCTCGCCGTTCTTCTCGGCTTCCTTCAACTGCGAGCGGTAGACGAAGCCCACCGCGCCGGAGGCGCCCATCACGGCGATCTGAGCGGTCGGCCAGGCGACGTTGACATCGCAACCCATGTCCTTGGACCCCATGACGCAGTACGCGCCGCCATAGGCCTTGCGGGTGATCACGGTGATCTTGGCGACGGTGGCCTCGCCATAGGCGTAGAGCAGTTTGGCGCCGCGACGGATGATGCCGTTGTACTCCTGCTCGGTGCCCGGCAGGAAGCCCGGAACGTCCACCAGCATGACGATCGGGATGTTGAAGCAGTCGCAGGTCCGGATGAACCGGGCGGCCTTCTCCGACGCGTTGATGTCCAGGCAGCCCGCGAACTGGGTCGGCTGGTTGGCGACGATGCCCACCGACCGGCCGTCCACCCGGCCGAACCCGACGATGATGTTCTGGGCGTAACCGGCCTGGACCTCGAGGAACTCGTCGTCGTCGAGGATCCGGGTGATCACCTCGTGCATGTCATAGGGCTGGTTGGGTGAATCCGGGATCAGGGTGTCCAATTCGAGGTCCTCATCGGTGAGGTTGTCCTCGATGGCGCCCGGATGCGGCGGCGCCGGGTAGCGCGGAGGCTCGGCGTAGTTGTTCGGCGGCAGGTAGCTCAGCAGGTCACGCACGTAGTCCAGGGCGTCCTGCTCGCCGGAGGCGACGTAGTGCACGGCGCCGGACTTGGCCATGTGGGTCTGGGCGCCGCCGAGTTCCTCCATGGTGACGTCCTCGCCGGTGACGGTCTTGATGACGTCGGGGCCGGTGATGAACATCTGGCTGGTCTGGTCGACCATGATGACGAAGTCGGTCAGGGCGGGGGAATAGACATGCCCACCGGCGGCCGCGCCCAGGATCAGGGAGATCTGCGGGATGACCCCGGAGGCCTTGATGTTGTTGTGGAAGATCCGGCTGTACAGACCCAGCGAGACGACGCCCTCCTGGATGCGGGCTCCGGCGCCGTCATTGATACCGATCAGCGGCCGGCCGGTCTTGATGGCCAGCTCCTGGACCTTGACGATCTTCTCGCCGTACACCTCGCCGAGGCTGCCGCCGAACACGGTGGCGTCCTGGCTGAAGACGCAGACCTCGCGGCCGTCGATGGTGCCGTAACCGGTCACCACGCCGTCGCCGACAGGCCGGTTCTCCTGAAGGCCGAAGTTGGTGCTCCGGTGCCGGGCGAGGGCGTCGAGTTCGACGAAGGAGCCCTCGTCCAGCAGGGCCAGGATCCGCTCCCGGGCGGTCAGCTTGCCCCTGGCGTGGGTCTTCTCGACGGCGGTCTCACCGACCGGATGCAGAGTCTCCTCGGCCCGCTTGCGCAGATCGGCCAGCTTGCCGGCCGTCGTATGGATGTCCGGTTCGATCGTCGTCATGGGTGACGATGGTACTCATGGGCTACCCCGAAAATCTGCTGGCCGACGACGAACAGGTGGTGCTGCACCGCCATCCCCACTGGAAGCGGCTCGTCGGCCCGGTGCTGGCGCTGCTGCTCAGCACCGCCCTGGCGGCCTTCCTGGCGGCCCTGGTGAGCCGGACCGGCTGGCAGCCCACCGCCCGCACCGTGGTCTCCGCCGTCATCGGCGCGATCTGGTTACTCCTGGTGGTCTGGTTGACCGTGCGGCCGTTCTTCGCCTGGCTCACAACACATTTCGTCATCACCGACCGCAGAGTGATGTACCGCCACGGCGTGCTGAACCGTGCAGGCATCGACATCCCGCTGGCCCGGATCAACAGTGTCGAATTCACCCACCGGCTACGGGACCGGATGGTGCGGACCGGGACTCTGATCATTGAGTCGGCGTCCCAGGACCCCCTGGAGTTCCATGACATCCCCCAGGTCGAACAGGTGCACTCCCTGCTCTACCACGAGATTTTCGACACCGACGAGGCCCCGGGGGACGCGGATGGCCATGCCCCGGACGAGCGTTAGGCGGCCGGCGGCCGGCGATGGCTGCGCCGGACGGCGATCTCGTCCTCCATCACCTCGGCGATACCGCCGGCCGACAGGGCGGACTCCAGTGCCTTCTCGGAGGAGTCGGCCCCGCCGAATTCGTCCGGGAACACCCAGCGGCGGAACGCCCAGAACCGGAAACCCATCTGCAACAGATTGCCGATGATGTAGGCCGACAAGAAGTCGGCGATGTTCTCAACGGTCAGCGAAACATGCGGGACCTGCAGGTCAAGCGCATACCGGGACAACCACAACGGGATCATGCTCAGCACCACGCCGACGCCGCTGAACCCGAAGAACAGCAGTGCCTCGTGGTGACGCTCGCGGCCGCCGCGATCCCGGAAGCTCCACTCGCGGTTGAGCACATAGGAGGCGATCACCGCGACGATGCCCGAGATCACCTTGGCCGTCACCGGCTTGGGCTCGAGGATCGTCAGCTTGAGGGTGTAGAAGATCGCCGAGTCGATGATGAAGGTGGTGGCGCCGACGATCGCGAACTTGATCAGCTCGTGATGCCGCTCGGCGAAGGGCCGGATGGCGCGGGGGAGCCGGGCGATCGTGGCGTCAGCGAAGGACACGGAGGGAAAGTCTACGGAAAAGCAGGTCATGGTGCGTAGCGATGCTGGTCACGCTGCTGCCGCCCGGTCATGACACGATATGCGCCGTGCCGAACACACCTGTGGTGGCAATGGTGGGCGGCGGGCAACTGGCCCGGATGACGCATCAGGCCGCGATCGCGCTGGGCCAGACCCTGCGGGTGCTGGCGGTCAGTCCCGATGATCCGGCCGCGCAGGTGAGCCCCGACGTGGTGCTGGGGTCGCACACCGACATCGATGCGCTGCGTGCGGCGGCGGCCGGCGCCGACGCGCTGACCTTCGACCATGAGCACGTTCCCACCGAACTCCTGCACACCCTGGTGGCGGAGGGGGTCAGTGTTCAGCCGCCGCCGGGTGCGCTGGTCTTCGCCCAGGACAAACTCGCGATGCGCCGACGCCTGGCCGAACTCGGGGCGCCGGTGCCGCGCTTCAGCGCCGTGGAGACCCTCGACGACGTGGACACCTTCGCAGCGGCCGTCGGCGGTCCGATCGTCGTGAAGACGGTGCGCGGCGGTTACGACGGGCGCGGGGTGGTGCTCGCCGACGATCTGGCGGCGGCCCGGGTCGCGGTGAGCGGCTACCTTGCCGACGGCGTACCGGTGTTGCTTGAGGAGCGGGTGGCGATGCGTCGGGAACTCTCGGCACTCGTGGCCCGCTCGCCGTTCGGTCAGGGTGCCGCCTGGCCGATCGTGGAAACCGTTCAGCGCGAAGGGATTTGCGTCACCGTCCTGGCGCCGGCTCCCGGATTGCCGCAACAGCTGGCCGCCGAGGCCGAACAACTGGGTCTGAGGATCGCCGAGGAACTCGGTGTGGTGGGAGTGCTCGCGGTCGAACTGTTCGAGACCACCGACGGCGCTCTGATGGTCAACGAACTGGCGATGCGCCCGCACAACAGCGGGCACTGGACCATGAACGGCGCCGTCACGAGTCAGTTCGAGCAGCATCTGCGCGCGGTGCTGGACTACCCACTCGGCGACACCCGGCCGCTGGCCCCGGTGACGGTGATGGCCAATGTGCTCGGTGCGCCGATCGCTCCGTCGATGACGATGGATGAACGGCTGCACCATCTCTTCGGCCGCATTCCGGATGCGCACGTTCACCTCTACGGCAAGGGTGAGCGTCCGGGCCGCAAGATCGGTCACGTCAACGTGCTCGGCGATGATGCCGATCTGGTTAGGGAACGAGCCGAGCGGGCGGCACACTGGTTGTCGCACGCAGAGTGGACAGACGGGTGGGACCCGCACGCGACGATGCGGAGCGAAGCGACGAGGAGGAGCGGCGCACATGACTGAAGCCCCCAAAGTCGGTCTGATCATGGGCAGCGACAGTGACTGGCCGGTGATGGAGGCCGCCGCCGAGGCGCTTGCGGAGTTCGAGGTGCCCTTCGAGGTCGGCGTGGTTTCTGCGCACCGCACTCCGGGGCGGATGCTGGACTACGCCCGTGGAGCGGCCGACCGCGGGATCGCGGTGATCATCGCCGGCGCCGGGGGTGCTGCGCACCTGCCGGGGATGGTGGCCTCGGCCACCACGCTGCCGGTGATCGGTGTGCCGGTGCCGCTGGCCAAACTCGACGGCCTGGACTCGCTGCTTTCGATCGTGCAGATGCCGGCCGGCGTGCCGGTGGCGACCGTCTCCATCGGAGGCGCGCGCAACGCCGGACTGCTGGCGGTCCGCATCCTGGCGTCCTCGGATGCGGTGCTGCGCACCCGGATGCAGAAATTCCAGGAGAATCTCGAGGCTGAGGTCCTGGCCAAGGACCAGGCACTTAGGGAGCGATTACTCGGTGAGTGAGCCCAGGCGGTAAAGTTACCCGCGAGTAGCTTAGGAGGCTGTGATGGCTGGTGATCCGTCATTCGATGTGTTCCGTCTGCCCGAGGAGCACGACGAGTTGCGGGCGGCGATCCGCGCGCTGTGCGAGAAGGAGATCGCTCCGCACGCCGCCGATTGCGATGAGAACGCACGTTTCCCGCAGGAGGCCCTCGACGCGCTGAACGCATCGGGTTTCAACGCGATCCATGTGCCCGAGGAGTACGGCGGTCAGGGTGGCGATTCGGTGGCGGCGTGCATCGTCATCGAGGAGGTCGCCCGGGTCGACGCCTCGGCCTCACTGATCCCGGCGGTCAACAAACTGGGCACGATGGGCCTGATCCTGCGCGGCTCCGAGGACTTGAAGAAGAAGGTGCTGCCGCAGATCGCCTCCGGCGAGGCCATGGCCTCCTATGCGCTCTCCGAGCGCGAGGCCGGCAGTGACGCCGCCGCCATGCGCACCCGGGCCAAGGCCGACGGTGACGACTGGATCATCAACGGCTCGAAATGCTGGATCACCAACGGCGGCAAGTCCAGCTGGTACACGGTGATGGCCGTGACCGATCCGGACAAGGGCGCCAACGGCATCTCGGCGTTCATGGTCCACAAGGACGACGAGGGTTTCACCGTCGGTCCCAAGGAACGCAAACTCGGCATCAAGGGATCGCCGACCACAGAGTTGTACTTCGAGAACTGCCGCGTGCCGGGGGACCGGATCATCGGCGAGCCGGGGACCGGGTTCAAGACCGCGCTGGCGACGCTGGATCACACCCGCCCGACGATCGGTGCGCAGGCCGTCGGTATCGCCCAGGGCGCGCTGGAGGCGGCGATCGCCTACGCCAAGGACCGCAAGCAGTTCGGCCGCCCGATCGCCGATAACCAGGGTCTGCAGTTCATGCTCGCCGATATGGCGATGAAGGTCGAAGCCGCGCGCCTGATGGTGTACTCGGCCGCCGCCCGTGCCGAGCGCGGGGAGAGTGAACTCGGATTCATCTCGGCCGCTTCGAAGTGCTTCGCCTCCGACGTGGCCATGGAGGTCACCACCGACGCGGTTCAGATCTTCGGCGGCGCCGGCTACACCGTCGACTTCCCGGTCGAGCGGATGATGCGCGATGCCAAGATCACCCAGATCTATGAGGGCACCAACCAGATTCAGCGCGTGGTGATGAGCCGCGCCCTCTTGCGCTAGTCCGCCAGTCGCCGCGAAATCGACACCACGGCTGCCGCTTCCGCGGCATCAACAGCCGTGATGTCGATCTCGCGAAAGGTCAGGTGGCGCGGAGGTGGGTGATGTCACCCGCCGAGACGGCAACGGTCTGCGCGCCGGTGTCGATATGCAGCTGGCCGAGATCGTCGAGATCTGTTGCGATACCGATGATTTCGCGATCGCCCGGTAGCAGCGCCCGAACCCGGGTGCCGAGGGTGACGCTCCGGGCACGGTAATCGGCGATCAGACCGGCATCCGCCCCGTGTGCGATTCGCCAGCGGTCGATGCGTGCGGTGAGTTCGGCGAGGATGCTGCCCAGCAGCGCGCTGCGATCGAGCATCGTCGACCCGAGCATCAGCAGAGAGGTCGCCCGCGGATCCGGCGCCTCCTCGGCGGTCAGTGTCACGTTGAGACCCAGTCCGACCACGATGACCGGAGCCGGCGAGGCCACTTCGGCGAGGATGCCGGCCAGTTTGCCGGCGCCCACCAGCACGTCGTTCGGCCATTTCAAGCCCGCCGCTATCCCGGTCGTGGCCTGTACCGCGTCGACCACCGCAACCCCGGTCAGCAGCGGCAGCCAGCCCCAGGCAGTCGGGGCGAGTCCGCCGGTGTCGACGCCGAGGGAGAACGCGATCTGGGAGCGGGCCGGTGCCGACCAGCTTCGCCCTTGCCGCCCGCGTCCCGCGCTCTGATACTCCGCGACCAGCACCGTGCCGGAGACGTCCTCTCCGGCGGTGCTGCGAGCCATCAGATCGGCGTTGGTCGAACCGGTCGACTCGACCACCTCGATGCGACGAATCGCGCGGTCCGGGCCGGCGAGGTCGTGGCGGATGCCGGTGACGTCCAGCGGCGCGCGAGCGGTCATGGATCACAGCCTAGGGTCCCCGGTGGGATAGTGTCCGGACCCGTGATGACTATCAAATCCCTGCGTAACGCGGCCGTCGCTGGCCTGCTCACCCTGACTGCGCTCGGCACCGCCGGTATCGCCGCAGCCGATCCGGCCCCGGCCGACCCCAACGCCGTCCCGGCCGCCCTGCTCAACACGCAGTGCTCGGTCGACCAGCTGATGGCCGCCACCAAGGTGGTCGATCCGATCGCCTACGGTGCGATCGTCGGCAAGTACAACTCCGAGCCGCGCTGGCTGCAGGGCGGTGTGATCTACCACCTCAACCTGCTGATGCAGAAGACACCGGATCAGCGTCAGGCCGAGGTCGACCAGCTCGCCGGCATCTTCCCGGCCTACATGGCGCTGTTCCGCACCGCGGAGCCGACGGCCAACGCGGTGGCTGCCCTGTGCGGCACCTTCCCGGCTGAGAACCCCGCAGTGTGGGCGCCGAGCCTGGGCTGATCGATCAATCCAGGGTTCGGGTGACCTTCTCGGACTCCCGGCGTCGCGTCAGCAGCGCCGGGTCCGGGTTGGTCACCTGAACCAGGGATGCCCCGGCGGCCAGCACCGCCACCAATGTCTGCACTCTCAGCGGTGACAGTGACATCACCCGGTCGCCTGCACCCAATCCCCATGATCCGGCCAACTCTCGCGCCTCGGCCAGCACCTCGTCGGCAGAGCGGCCTTCCAATGCCGGACCCGGAAAGCGTTCCGGCACAATCTGATCCCCGTGCACTCGCACCGCGGTGGCGTAATCGGTGACGCCGATCGGCAAATCCGGAACCGGCTTGCCGAACGGATCCAGCGACAGTACCGCCACCTCGCCGCCCGCCACCGCGTCATCGGCTTCGGCCAACCGGTCGACGGTGCACAGCGCGATATCGGCGGGACCGGATTCCTCGGGGGCAGCAGCGAAGCGACCCGGGGGAGGACTCAGGACCACCTCGGCGCCGATCCACCACACCCCGAGCAGCACCGCGGCGGTCTGCCAGTGCGGCGGCAGTAGGACCGCGACCCGCGTGCCGGGACCGGCGCCCAGTTCGTCGCGTAACAGGTTGGCGGTCTTGGCCGCCCAGTTCGCCAGCGTCACCGTCGACAGTTCGATGCGCTCGCCGGTTGCGTCGTCGTAGTAGGTGATCCGCGGGCCCATCCGGTCGGCGGCCAGCAGAGGTTCGAGGAGTGCGTCGGTCAGGTTCGCCATCGGATGCGGATCAGTTGACGCACTTGGGGTCGGCCGAACCGGCTGTGATCACCGGTGACGGCGGCGGCGCCTGCCCGGCGGTCGCCTCGGTCGAGGCCTTGCTCACCGTCGCCGCGCTTGCGGTCGGAAGTGTGCCGTCCAGGCCCGAACCCGGCCCCTCGTAGTCCTTGGTCAGCACGACCCGCACTGTCCCCGGGGCCAGCGACGAATCGGTCACCACCGGCAGGCCACCGAGTTCCTTGGCCACCAGTTGGGCGCCCTGATCATCGGTCCTGGCCACCTGGACCTGACTCTCGGTGACCTTGCTCTTCTCGTTGTTGCCGATCGCGCCCATGGTGAAGCCCTTGGGGCTCAACCGGTCTGCGACCGCGCCCGCCAGTCCGTTGATATCGCTGTCATTGGCGACCTCGACGGTGGTCTGTTCGGGGGAGTAGGCGACCACCGCGGTCCTGCCCTCGGCCTGGTCCTCCAGCAGACTTGCCACCCACTCCTTGACCTGTGCCGGATCCACCGTCACGACCGACTGCGAACCGTCGTCGCTCCAGCCGTCCTCGGCCAGCACCGGGATCGTGGCGAATGCGACGTTGCCGCCGGCGAGCCTCTGCAATTGCTTGAGGAAGTCCATCACATCCCAGCCCGAGGAGATCACCACCGAGCGCTGGATCGCCTCCTGCAACCGCTTCAGTGTGGCCGGGCTGCTCAACGTCTTGCCCGAGATCACCTGGTGGGCAAGGGAAGCCATCACCACCTGCTGGCGCACCACGCGGTCGAGATCCCCGCGCGGCAGGTCATGGCGCTGCCGCACGAAGCTCAGGGCCTGCGGGCCATCCAGCCGCTGCCAGCCGGCGGGGAAGTCTGCTCCCGAAAGCGGTTCGTAGACAGCATCTTTGAGGCAGACCTCGACGCCGCCAAGGGCATCGGTGATCAGGGAGAAGCCCAGCAGGCCGACCTCGGCGTAGTGGTCCACCGTCACGCCGGTGAGATCGGCGACGGTCTTGATCAGTGCGTTGCGCCCGGCCTCGACTGCTTTCGGTTCGGCCTCGGCCGGGTCCATGCCCTGTCCCTCGACCAGTTTCTTCATCGTGTCGAGTTTCACCTGGCCGAAGACGCCGTTGATCTTGGTCTTGTCCAGTCCCGGCGCCTGCACGTAGGAGTCGCGGGGGATGGAGATCGCCGTCGCCGATCGGCCGTTGTCGGGGATCCGCACCAGGATGATGGTGTCGGTGTTGGTGGCGACGTCGTCACCGGCGTGCAGGGCGGTGAGTTCCTCCTCCGAGAGCGGGTTGCCATGGGCATCGGTGCGGCTGTCCATCCCGACCAGGAGGATGTCGGTGGCGCCGTCATCGCGGTTGCCGCCCAGGATCGGGATGGCGAAGTGGAAGATCCCGCTCTCGAAGTTGCGGACCGAACTCCAGGCCACCCCGGTGCCCAGCATGATCATCACCGACAGCAGGGTCAGCATGGTGCGGCCCAGCGGCCGGGCATGCGTCACTGCTGTCACTTCTGTCTCACGTGGCACCAGGTCAGGTTACTGGCGACACCCGCACATCCCCGGTATCCCAAACCGGCGTGCCAGGGGTCGGCCCGATACCCTCGACGCCGTGAGCATGGAGTCCGGCCTGACCGTGGTGACGGTCACCTATTCGCCCGGCTCGCATCTCGATCGCTTCCTGTCCTCCCTGACAGTGGCCACTGACCTGCCGGTTTCGGTGATCATGGCGGACAACGGCTCCACCGACGGCGCGCCGGAGGAAGCCGTGGACCGTTATCCCGGCACCCGCCTGCTCAACACCGGCAGCAACCTCGGTTACGGAACCGCCGTGAACCGGGCGGTGGCACTGGTTCCCGCCGACCAGGAGTTCGTCCTGGTCGCCAACCCCGACGTGGTGTGGGGTCCCGGCAGCATCGACGTGTTGCTGGAGGCTGCCAAGCGCTGGCCGAGAGCCGCCACGCTGGGTCCGTTGATCCGCGACCCCGACGGTTCGGTTTACCCGTCGGCCCGGCACCTGCCGGGTCTGATCCGCGGCGGGATGCACGCCGTGGTCGGGTTCGTGTGGAAGTCCAATCCGTGGTCGAGGGCCTACCGGCAGGAACATCTGGAGCCGAGTGAGCGCCCGGTGGGCTGGCTGTCGGGCGCCTGCCTGCTGGTGCGGCGCAGCGCCTTCGATCAGATCGGCGGCTTCGACGAGCGTTACTTCCTCTATATGGACGATGTCGATCTCGGTGACCGGCTGGGCAAGGCCGGCTGGCTCAACGTCTACGTGCCGACCTCGGAGATCCTGCACGACAAGGGCCACTCCACCGGCCGTGATCCGGCCCGCAATCTCAAGGCCCATCACGACAGCACCTATATCTATCTGTCCGACCGGCACGCGGCCTGGTGGCAGGCGCCGTTGCGGTGGACGATCAAGGGTGCGCTCAACGTCCGGGCGCGCGCGGCGGTGCGCAAGTCGCGTCGGGAACTGGCGAGAGGGGCCTGATGACCGCCTCCAAGAAGGTCGACGCCGTGGTGCTGGTCGGCGGCAAGGGCACCCGGCTGCGACCGCTGACGCTGTCGGCCCCCAAGCCGATGCTGCCGACCGCCGGTGTGCCGTTCCTGACCCATCTGCTGTCCCGCATCGCCGAGGCCGGCATCGAGCATGTGGTGCTGGGCACCTCGTACAAGGCCTCGACATTCGAAGCCGAGTTCGGCGACGGTTCCAAGCTCGGACTGCAGATCGAATACGTCACCGAGGAGACACCGCTGGGCACCGGGGGCGGCATCGCCAACGTCGCACCGCTGCTGCGCAACGACACCGTGATGGTGTTCAACGGAGACGTGCTGTCCGGGATGGACCTCACCGAGATGCTCGACGTCCATCACGAGCGCGAGGCCGATGTCACCCTGCACCTGGTCCGGGTGAGCGACGCCCGCGCCTTCGGGTCGGTGCCCACCGACGAGGACGGCAATGTGCTGGCCTTCCTGGAGAAGACCGAGGACCCGCCGACCGACCAGATCAACGCCGGCACCTACATCTTCAAGCGCGGCGTCATCGACCTGATCCCGCGCGGCCGCGAGGTCTCGGTGGAGCGTGAGGTTTTCCCGGCGCTGCTGACCGACGGCGCGAAGGTGTGCGGTTACGTCGACTCCAGCTACTGGCGCGATATGGGAACGCCGGAGGATTTCGTCCGCGGCTCCTCGGATCTGGTGCGGGGGATCGCGCCGTCGCCGGCATTGGGCGCACGGCGCGGAGAGAGTCTTGTGCACGACGGCGCGTCGGTCGCGCCGGGTGCGGTGCTCATCGGCGGTACCGTCGTCGGTCGCGGCGCCGAGATCGGACCGGGTGTGCGTCTGGACGGTGCGGTCATCTTCGACGGCGCCCGTGTGGAAGCCGGTGCGGTGGTGGAGCGTTCGATCATCGGCTTCGGCGCCCGCATCGGCCCCCGGGCACTGGTTCGCGACGGCGTCATCGGTGACGGTGCCGATATCGGAGCGCGTTGCGAGTTGCTCCGCGGCGCACGGGTGTGGCCGGGTGTGTTCATCCCTGATTGTGGGATCCGCTACTCCAGCGACGTGTAGCGGCTGCCACCAGTTGTGCCACTGCGGGGTCGATCCCGGGCGGCAGCGCATCGACCGGCCACCACCTCAGGTCCAGGGACTCATCGCTGATGGCGATCTGTGCACCGGTGGGAGCGTGGGCCAGGAACTGCAGATCGAGGTGCCGTGTCGGCACGCCCAGCGAGCACGTCAACGGGTGGACGTGAAGTGCGGCCAGTTCAGGATCGAGGCGAAGGCCCTCGATTCCGGACTCCTCGGTGGCTTCGCGCAGTGCGGCGGCGTGAATATCGGCATCGGTGTCCTCGCAGTGTCCGCCGAGTTGCACCCACCGGCCCAGTCGCGGGTGCAGAGTGAGGAGCACCTGCTCGGCATCGGCGGTGAGGACGAGGCTGGAGGCGGTGATATGGCCGGGCACGCAGGCACGTTGGCATGCATCGGGGCGGGCATCGAGGAAGGCGAGCACCGCATGGCGCAGTGCGTCCTGAGCCGGATCCGGAGCGCTCCACTCGGCGAGCGCTGCCGTCGCCGAGGTGTGCAGGCCCGAAGGTGCGTCTCCTCCTCCGGCCGGCATCGTCGGCCGCGCGCTCATCGGCGCACCAGCACGTCGCCGGCCGGGGCGGGATCGCGCGGC
>CAYFMA010000060.1:0-21335 GCA_964344085.1 uncultured Mycobacterium sp. | reverse complement strand
TCTTCCTTCTTCGTTCGTCTCACTACTGACTTAAGAGGTAACCCATGCGCGTACTCGCGTTCGCACCGTCGCTGACCGCCGAAGAGGCTCGCGACGGCGGCATCAACATGCGGGGCTTCCCCATGACGAGCGCCTTCGTCGACGTCCTGCCGGTGGACATCACGGTGAGCGTCGTCATCGCGGTGGCCGCCCTGGCCGGGGACGAGTACAACCCGGCGCTGTACCTGGGCGTCAACTCGCCACTGGGCCAGCGTCTGACCACCATGCAGATGACCTGGCAGTGGGACGACGTGCCGGACGTCCTGGTGAAGTTCCGGTCCTTCCTGCAGTACCTGCCGATGCGGGTCGAGATGGAGGGCGTCTACACACTCGGCCTCTACGACGGCCCGGATGCCACAGAGACCGAGCACACCTTCCCGCTGGCGATCTTCCTCAACCCGAATCCGCTTGGGGTTTAAGACCTTTCGCGGCTAAGCGGCGGTGCGCCGGTAGAGCGTCACCCGGCCGCCCTTCTTCGGGGTGAAGGCCACGCCACGGTGGTGCCACTTCTCCCCGGGAGCGTCGGTGGTCTGGATCGTCCAGTGCCGCAGGACGGTGCGCAGCACCACATCCATCTCCATGTTGGCGAAGGCAGCGCCGACGCATCGGCGGGTACCACCGCCGAAGGGCACCCAGGAGAAGGTGTTCGGCTTCTCGTCGAGGAATCGCTGCGGGTCGAAGCGTTCCGGATCCGGGTAGACGTCGGGATCGGAGTGCAATTGCATGAGGCTGATCAGGATCGAAAAGCCTTGCGGTAGCTGATATTCGCCGAGCTGGTACATCGGCACCGCGACGTGGCGGCCGGCGAAGTCGATCACCGTGCGGTTGCGCTGGATCTCGAAGATGCATGCCTGCCGGTAGGTGTTGTCGTCACCGCCGGCCTCGGCCACCAGTTTCTGCAGGACCTCGGGGTGGCGGGAGATGCGCTCGAAGGCCCAGCCCAGCGTGGAGGCCGTGGTCTCATGCCCGGCGCCGAGCAGGGTGAGCAGTTCGTCGCCGATCTCGCTGCGCGACATCGGCGATCCGTCCTCGTAGGTGGACCGCAGGAACAGCGCGAGGATGTCGGTGCGGTCTTCGAAGTGCGGGTCGTTGCGGGCCTGTTCGATGAGCCGGTCGATCAGACCTTCGTAGGTGCGCCGGTAGCCGGCCAGTCGGGCCCACGGCGACCACCTGAAAGGCTTATGCCTGGGTGAGGGCAAGACGGCCAACTTGGACCCCAGCGTCACCCACTTGGGCATGAGATCGCGCAACTGCTGCTGCTCGGCCCCGTCGGCCCCGAACACCGCGCGCAGGATGACGTTGAGCGTGATGCGCATCATCGGCTCGAGGGTTTCGAACTCCCTGCCCTCTTCCCAGGTCGCCATCTCGCGCATCGTCTCCTCCTCGACGATGCGCTCATATGCCGCAATGCTTTTGCCGTGAAACGGCGGGGTCAGCAGCTTGCGCCGGCGGCGGTGCGGTTGCCCGTCGAGGGCGAACACCGAACCCTCACCGAGTAACCGGCTCAGGTTGGGCTGGATGTTGTGCAGCACCTCGGGACTGGTGGTGAACACCTGCTTGGCCAGGGCGGGGTCGGCGATCAGCACCGCGTCGCCGAACACCGGCACCTTCATCGTCAGCGCGCGACCGTAGTGTCCGGCGAGATAGTCGGTGGAACGGCGCCGGGACGCCACGAACCAGAACGCGCCGAGTGCCCGGGGGATGCGCGGCTTCGGCGGCAGTACCGGCGCACCGAGGACGACGGGATCGAGTGCGGGCGCTTCGGTCACGGAGCCTCCAAAGGGTTGGTACCGGCTTGTACCAGGAGCTTTCCTGATACGGTACCGCCCAGTACCAACGCTGACAAGGGAGGCGCCGTGTCCGCTCCGGCGATCGAGGGTTTCCGCCGCCGCCTGCTCGACGGCCTGGCCGTCTCGATCAGTGAGCGCGGCTACCGCGAGACCACCGTCGCCGACGTGGTCCGCTGCGCCCGCACCTCCAAGCGCACCTTCTACGACCACTTCGCAGGCAAGGAGGAGTGCTTCGCCGAACTGCTGAGCGCCAACAACGAGGAACTGGTCGAGGCGTTGGTCGGCGCCGTCGACCCGGAGGCGCCGTGGCGGGATCAGGTCCGGCAGGCGGTGGTGGCCTATGTCGCCAGCATCGAGGCCAACCCGGCGATCACACTGAGTTGGATCCGCGAACTGCCCGCCCTCGGCGAGGGCGCGAGGCCGATGCTGCGCGCGAGCCTGAGCCGGTTGGCCGCCGCACTGGTGGCCCTTTCCGACAACCCGGGATTCCGGCGAGACGGTGTGCGGCCGATGTCGGCGGCGACGGCGGTGATCCTGCTCGGAGGTCTGCGCGAACTGACCGCGCAGACCGTGGAGGACGGCGAAGCGGTGGCCGGGATCATCGAACCGGCGGTGGCGGCGGCCACGGCTCTGCTGAGCGGCTAAGCCGGAAGCACGAACGCATACGGCCGCGGAAATCCCAGCGGTTTGAGCCGGCTGTCCCTGATGTCGTCGATGCCGAGCGTGACCAGTCGCCCGCTGCCCGGCTCGTAACACCGCAGCGCCGAACCCTCGACCTCGGTGAGCAACACCCAGTGCCGCGGAATCGCCGAACCGATCAGCATGGCCACCGGCCACCCGCCGGCAACCGCCGCCCGAGCGTCGCCGGCGGAATCGCGGATGGCGGCCGGCCGCCACCGGTAGCGGCGACCGTGTGCGCTGAGCGCCCGCGCCATACCCGCCGGAGTGGTTCCCAGCGCGCGGGGCCACAGCATGTTCACGGAACGGTGCACGCGGCCCTGCTCGGCGGCGAACCACTGCTGGGCTCCTTGCGACGTGAGCGGAGCGCCGTACTCGTCGTCGAGCAGCGCGCCGGCCATCACGGCCACGCTGGGGCCGCAGGTCACCCCGTCGCGCTGACGCAGCCACATGTCAGCCAGGGTAATCGCGCGGCAGACCGGGGGCATGTGACGTTTTGCCCGCCTCTGAGCGACAACGGCGGAGCGGGCAGTGCGTTGTCGCTACGAGGCGGGCACAAGGAGGTATGTCCCCGGTTAGCCTGACCGGATGCGCAATCGGCATGCCGGTGAGCCGTTCTCCGACTCCGACGAGAAGGTCGCCGCCGCGCTGAAGGACGTCTCGATCCCCGCGCTGCTGATGTCCTGCATCCACATGACCGACGACCCGGCGGTGCGCCGCTCGATCCTCGAAGGGGCGGTCCGGCCGCTGGGACTGTTCCTCAACGAGGTGCAGGGCTACATGTCCGAGGAGGACAAGGAGAAGGCCCGCGCCCAAGCACTCGACATCATCGGTGATTACCGCGACCGCGGCTGCCCGGAACCCGCGCCCGTCGACCCGCAACTGCTCAAACAGATGATGGACTGGATCGTCGCCGCCGAGGTGCCCGACGAGTACGTGCCGATGATGCTCGAGGAGATGGGTCTCGACGGCCGCGACGCCCGCGATGACGACCTGCGCTCGGATCCGACCAAGCGCGAGGACTTCCCCGTCCTCGTCGTCGGCTGCGGCGAGTCCGGTCTGCTGGCCGCGATCCGGCTGCACCAGGCCGGCATCCCCTACACGGTGATCGAGAAGAACGCCGGGGTCGGCGGAACCTGGTGGGAGAACAGCTATCCCGGCGCCCGGGTGGACGTCGGCAACCACTTCTACTGCTACAGCTTCGAACCCTCGGACCACTGGACCGAGTACTTCGCCCGCCAGCCCGAACTGCAGGCCTACTTCGAGGAGGTCATGCACCGCCACGGCGTGCAGGAGAACATCCGGTTCAGCACCGAGGTGCTCTCCGCGCGATGGGACGACGACGGGTGGACGGTCACCGTCCGCGGTCCCGGCGGCCAGGAGACCCTGCGGGCCCGCGCGGTGATCAGTGCCGTCGGCCAACTCAACGCCCCGTTCATCCCGGACATCCCCGGGGCCGAGGACTTCACCGGACCGGCGTTCCACACCGCCCGCTGGGATCACGGCGTCGACCTCACCGGAGGCAACGTCGTGATGATCGGCGCCGGCGCCAGCGGATTCCAGGTCGCCCCCGCGATCGCGGACACGGTCGGCCGGTTGACGATCTTCCAGCGCACCGCGCAGTGGATGTTCCCCAACCCGAACTATCACGAAGCCGTCGGCCCGGGTGTGCAGTGGGCACTGAAGCACCTGCCGTTCTACGGCCGCTGGTACCGCTTCCTGATCTTCTGGCCCGGCTGCGACAGCGGACTGGCCGCGGCGAAGGTCGACCCCGAGTGGCCGGATCAGCAACGCGCGGTCAGCGCTGCCAACGATATGGCGCGCATGATGTTCACCCAGTGGATCGAAAGCCAACTCGACGGCGATGAGGAACTGGCCGCCAAGGTCATCCCCGACTACCCCGCCACCGGCAAGCGCACCCTGCAGGACAACGGAAGCTGGCTGGCGACACTGCGCCGCGACAACGTCGACCTGGTGCGCTGCGGGATCGATCACATCGAGGCCGACGCCGTCGTCGACAACGACGGCAACCGCCACCCCGCCGACGTCCTGATCTACGCCACCGGGTTTCGGGTCAACGACTTCCTGTCCTCGCTGCGGATCACCGGACGCGACGGAGCGGACCTGCACGAGGCGTGGGCGCATCGGCCGGCCGCATACCTGGGCATCACCATCCCGGGCTTCCCGAACTTCTTCTGCATGTACGGCCCGGGCACCAACCTGGCCAGCGGCGGCAGCCTGATCTTCCACTCCGAGTGCCAGATGCGCTACATCATGAGCTGTCTGGATCTGCTTCTGGCAGAGGGGAAGACGGCGATGGAACCCCGGCCGGAAGCCTGCGCCGACTGGTACGACCGCACCCAGGCCGAGATGAAGACGATGGTGTGGGCACACCCGGGTATCAAGCACAGCTTCTACAAGAACGCCGACGGGGTGGTGAACTCGCTGAGCCCGTGGCGCCTGGTGGACTACTGGGCGTGGACCCGGCAGGTGGACCCGGCGGACTACTCGCTGCGGTGAGAAACGACGGGTTCGCCGGCAAGGTCGGCAAGGTCGGCAAGGTCAAAGACCTCACCGGACCGGGCATCACCGACCACCTCGGCGCGAACTGCACCGATCTGGGCGCCTCGGTGCTGGCCGCCGACGGGCATCTGGTGTCGGTCTTCGGCGACACCTTCTCCGGTGCTCGGGTCGGCGCCGGCGACTGGCGCTCACCTGTGATCCTGATCGGAACCGGCGACGCCGGCCATCCGATCACCTACACCCACGCCGGCGGCGCCGACACCCGCTACGCCCGCCAGTTGTGGCATTACCGGCACCGGCCGCGGCCGGGTCTGCTGCGCCGCGGCATCAGCACCGTGATCCCGTCCGACCTTCTGCGCGTCGGCGATTCGCTGTATCTGCACGCGATCGTCAACCGCGGACTCGGCAACGTGCTGTGGACCGAGATCTGGCGTTCCGACGACAACGGCGAGTCCTGGCGCAACCTCGGCGACGCGGCGAAGTTCCCGGCCGGCACCTACGGCGGGTACGCGCAGTGCTGGACGTGGGACTTCGATCCCGACGACGGTTGGGTGTATGTGGTGTCGACGGGATTCCAGCGCGACAAGGGATTGATCCTGCGACGGGTACGCCCCGAGCACATCGGCGACCGCTCCCGCTACCTCGGCTGGGGTGCGGGCGATTCCGGAAAAGGCGAATGGGGTAAACAGGCCACCGTCATCACCCCGCCCGGAGAGACCTGGGGCGAACTGTCACTGCGACGGTTGGACGGCGGAACCTGGATCCTCGGCGGGTTCCTGTCCTCGGAGTACTGCCTGGGATACCGGACACTGCGCGCGCTGACCGAACCGTTGAACACCGTGACCGTCCAGACACCGGTGCTGGGCTGCGAGTGGGATGACGAGGACCACGCCCGCTGTCAGGTCGCGCAGTTGTACGGCGGCTATGTGCTGCCCGGCAGCCGGCTGGGAGTCACCGGCGGTGTGGGACTCGTTGTGTCGCAATGGAACACCGCGCACGGCTGGCCGTACCGGGTGATGCAGTTCAGGGTGACGCTGGATTCCGCCACATAGCCCACAGCGAGGGCCCGTCGGGAATCGCGATCTCCCCGGTGACGTCGAAGCCGAACCGGTGGTAGTACGGGATGTTGTCGGGATTGCTGGACTCCAGGTAGGCCGGCGCGCCCTCGGCATCGCAGCGGTCCAGTCGTGAACGCATCAACCGGTGCCCGAACCCGCCGCCGCGCGCCACCGGATCGCTGCCGATGATGCCGAGATACCAGTGCGGTTCCTCCGGATGCACGGCCTTCATCTGCTCGGTGAGCGCCCGGGCCTCACCCAGGCGTCCGCGGAAAGCACGGAGAACCGCCGGCAGCATCGGGATCTGCTCGCGGGAGGTGTGCTCCCACCTACCGGGGCGATCCCACAGTGCGGCCGCCCCGATGCCGGACTCCGACTCCGCGACCTCGACCCCGCCGCCGGACAGGTAGTGATAGCGGGTGACCGCCGCGAAGAAGCCGGTCAGTGTGGCGGCACGGCGGGCGGCATCGGGTTGCAGCCATGACATCACCGGATCGTCCTGGAAGGCCCGGCCGAGCACCCGCGCCAGTACGGGGATGTCGGACCTGCGTGCCGAACGAGCCTTGATGGACATCAGACCAGCTCCGTCACGCCGAGAGTGATCACACACAGGATCACCGCAACCGTGGTCAGCACGTAGACCATCGTCCCGGCCCGGCCGGTGGCGAAGTCGCCCATCAGATCGCGGTCGCGGCCGAGGCCGACCATCGCGATCAGCAACGGCACCAGCAGCACCGCGTTGAGCACCTGAGTGCCCACCAGGATCGTCACCAGCGGAGCGTTCGGGGTGAGCACGATCGCGGTGCCGATCATGGTGATGACCGCGTAGGTCAGATAGAAGGTGCGCGCCTCGCGGTACGGGTCGTCGATGGCGGCCTCGAGTCCGGCGAACTCGCAGACCGAGTAGGCCGTCGACAGCGGCAGGATCGAGGCCGCCAGGATCGAGGCGCCGATCAGTCCGATCGCGAACAGGGTGGAGGCGCCGTCGCCGGCCAGTGGCTGCAGTGCGATCGCGGCGTCGGCGGCGTCGTTGATCGACAGCCCGTCGCGATGCAGGGTGGCCGCGCAGGCGACGACCACGAAGAATCCGATGACTCCGGTGAGCACCGCGCCGGTGATGACATCGACCCGTTCCAGCGGCAGATCCTCGGTGCGCAGTTTCTTGTCGACGGCGTAGGACTGCATGAACGACAACCCCCACGGCGCGAGCGTGGTGCCCAGCGTGGCGGTGACGATCGCGACGGCCGCACCGGTCATCGGCATGGTGGGCACGACGGTGCCGCGCAGCGCCGCACCCCAGTCCGGGTGCGCCATGATGCCCGATGCGATGTAGGCCAGGAACACCGTGGACAGCAGCAGCAGGAGACGTTCGACCCGGTGGAAGCTGCCGCGCAGCACCAGTAGCGAGACTCCGACGGCGGCGACCGGCACGCTGATATAGCGGCTGATGCCGAACAGCTCGAAACCCGCTGCGATACCGGCGAATTCGGCGCAGGTGGTGCCGATGTTGGCGATCACCAGTGCCACCAGCACCGCTCCCCCGATACGGACGCCGTAGCGGTGCCGCACCAGACCGATCAGGCCCTGGCCGGTGACCACACCCATCCGGGCGGCCAGGCCGTGGAACACCACCAGCGCCACCGTGGACAGCAGCAGCACCCACAGCAGTTGATAGCCGTGGTCGGCGCCGAGCACGGAGTAGGTGGTGATACCGGCCGGGTCGTCGTCGGACAGTCCGGCCAGCAGTCCGGGTCCGACGACGGCCAGCAGTGCGGCCAGGCGCGGGTTGAGCCGTCTGGTCACCGGTGCCGCCGGCGGATCAGACGGCGGCGGTGCGGCCACACCCGCGAGCGCAGGAAGTGCCGGCCGTGCAGCGCCGACCTGCGACCGATGCGGGCGGCGACCTCGGGATGTATCGCACGCACCGTCTCGGCGGCCACTTCCGGACCTCGGGCGGAGAGGATCTCGCCGGCGGCGTCGACGTCGACCCGGCTGATCAAGGCGGCCAGCCCCTGCGGATCGAGACGGTGCACCGCCGATCGCGGTGCGGACAACTGGACCGAGTGCCCGCGATCGGATTTCAGGTGCAGATCCGACCAGTCGACGACATCCTGGGCCGCGCGGCCGCCGCCGAGCCCCAACCGGCGCACCACGCCGGCGAATCCGACCTCCACGCCGGACAGTTCCAGCGGTCCCCCTCCGTCTGCTCCGCCGTCGCGATCGAGCAGCACGTCGGCCACCCGCGCCAGTCGCTGCCCGACGACGTCGACCACCTGGGTGTCGAGAACGTCGCGCACCAGCAGCAGTTCGTCGGGACCGAGCGCCTCGGCCAGCGACGGCACCTCGAATCCGCTCGCCGCGGCCAGCACGACGGGACCGGGATAGAACGAGTCGACCGCCGCCCACGGCACCAGCAGGGTGGGGCCGCCGCGGCGGGTGACGACGAGCCGGTTGACCACCGGCGGTCCGTCGTCGTCGACGCGCACGGTGAGGTCGGCCAGCCGGCCCACCCCACGGCGGTCGGGTCCCAGGACTTCGCGCCCAGTGACCCGGCTGAGCAGCAGCACGGGGACAGCATGCCGTATTCGGCCCCACCGGCCGGTGCAAGCCGCTGTAATCAGGTGCATGCGGGCATTGCGGCTGGTCGGGTTTCAGCGTGAACCGGAGTTGATGGAGGTACCCGATCCGGTGCCGGGCCCGGACGAAGTGGTGATCCGAGTCGGCGGTTCCGGAGCCTGCCATTCCGATCTGCATCTGCTCTGGGACATGGACACCTCCGCGGTGTGGGAGTTGCCGATGACCCTCGGCCATGAGACGGCCGGATGGGTGCACGCCCTGGGCGCCGGCGTCACGGGCGTCTCCGAGGGCGACGCGGTGGCGGTCTACGGCGCATGGGGATGCGGGATGTGCCCGCGCTGCGCGGTCGGCATGGAGAACTACTGCGAGCGGCCGTCACTGGTCGGTGGTGGCGGACTCGGCGCCGACGGCGGCATGGCCGACTACCTTCTGGTGCCGCACGCGCGGCACCTGGTTCCGCTGCCCGCGGGATTGGATCCGGTGACCGCGGCACCGCTGACCGATGCGGGGCTGACGCCGTATCACGCGATCCGGCGGTCCTGGCCGAAACTCACCCCGGATGCGACGTGCGTGATGATCGGCGTCGGCGGACTCGGGCATATCGGGGTGCAGATCGCGCGGGCGACGACGGCCGCGCAGGTGATCGCCGTCGACGTGAAACCCGAGGCGCTGGAGTTGGCGCGCAAGGTCGGTGCCCACCATGCGGTGCTCTCGGATGCGAACGCCGCACAGGCGATCCGCGATCTGACCGGCGGCCGCGGGGCAGACGTGGTGCTCGACTTCTTCGGCAGCGCCGAGACGCTGAACCTGGCGCGTTCGGTGGCCCGGGTTCTCGGCGATGTGACGATCGTCGGCATCGGCGGCGGTGAGGTCCCGTTGGGGTTCTTCACCCAGCCGTACGAGGTGAGCATGGCGACGACCTACTGGGGCAGCCGGCCTGAACTCGCGGAACTGCTGGCGCTGGCGGCCAGCGGGCACATCTCCGCGCAGAGTTCGATCTACTCGCTGGACAACGGAGCCGAGGCGTACGCGGATCTACACAATGGAATCGTGACCGGACGAGCAGTGGTGGTGCCCTGACATGTGGGATTTCGAGACGGACCCCGAGTATCAGAAGAAGCTCGACTGGGTCGAGCAGTTCATGCGCGAAGAACTCGAACCACTGGACCTCGCACCGCTGGACCCCTACGACAAGAAGAACCCCGAACTGATGCGGGTGCTGCGTCCGCTGCAGCAGAAGGTCAAGGACCAGGGTCTGTGGGCGGCGCATCTGGACCCGTCGCTGGGCGGGCAGGGTTACGGCCAGGTGAAGCTGGCGCTGCTCAACGAGATCGTGGGCCGGTCCCGCTGGGCGCCTTCGGTTTTCGGATCCCAGGCCCCCGACTCGGGCAATGCGGAGATCATCGCGATGTTCGGCACCGAGGAGCAGAAGGCGCGGTACCTGCAGCCGTTGCTCAACGGCGAGATCTCGTCCTGCTATTCGATGACCGAACCGCAGGGCGGATCCGATCCCGGCCTGTTCACCACCCGCGCGGTGCGCGACGGCGACGACTGGGTGATCAACGGCGAGAAGTGGTTCTCCTCGAACGCCCGCTACGCGTCGTTCTACATCGTGATGGCGGTGACCAATCCGGAAGCCCGCACTCATCAGAAGATGTCACTGTTCATCGTGCCGGCCGAGACGCCGGGCATCGAGATCATCCGCAATGTCGGGGTGGGCGGGGAATCCTCCGCACACGCCTCACACGGGTACGTCCGCTACAACGACGTGCGGGTGCCGGCCGATCATGTGCTCGGTGGTGAGGGGCAGGCTTTCGCGATCGCCCAGACCCGCCTCGGCGGCGGCCGGGTGCACCATGCGATGCGCACGATCGCATTGGCGCGCAAGGCTTTCGACATGATGTGCGAACGCGCGGTGTCCCGGCAGACCCGTTCGGGACCCCTGGGCGATTTCCAGCTGACCCAGGAGAAGATCGCCGACAGCTGGATCCAGATCGAGCAGTTCCGGCTGCTGGTGCTGCGGACGGCCTGGAAGATCGACAAGTACCACGACTATCAGAAGGTGCGGCGCGATATCGCCGCGGTGAAGGTGGCGATGCCCGGGGTGCTGCACGACGTGGTGATGCGGGCCATGCAGTTGCACGGGTCTCTGGGCGTCTCCGACGAGATGCCGTTCGTCAAGATGCTGGTGGCCTCACAGTCGCTGGCGATCGCCGACGGCCCGACCGAGGTGCACAAGCTGACGGTGGCCCGGCGCACGCTGCGGGAGTACGAACCGGTGAACACGCTGTTCCCGTCCGGGCATCTGCCGACCCGCAAGGAGGCGGCGCGGGCGCGACTGGCCGAGATCCTGGAGCACGAGGCCGCCGAACACTGACAAGACTTTTGCCCGCCTCGTAGCGACAACCGGGGAATGGCGCCCTACGCGGCGGCCGTTGTCGCTGCGAGGCGGGCAAAAGTGTTATGCCTTCCCGTCCGCAACCCGGGTGACGGCCTGCCCCTCGTGCACCATGGTGGCAATCCGCACGCCCTCTGCCGAGAACAGGCCCGCCGTCATGACCCCGCGTCCACGTCCGGCCGCCGGCGAACGGGACTGCAGCAGGTTCCACCGGCCGGCATGCACCGGTGCGTGAAACCAGGTCGAGGAGTCGGTGGTGGCGGCGTGGTGACTGCGGTCGGTCATCGAGAAGCCGTGCACGGCCAGCACCGGATCGACACCGTAGATATCGGTGACGTACAAGGCGATGCACGCGTGCAGCACCGGGTCGTCCGGAATCGGAGCGGTGACCTTCCACCACAGGTTGCGGACGAACTCGGTCCCCGACTGCTCGTCGTGGATACGGATGTCGATCTCGTCGAGGGGCAGGGAGGGCGCGGGACCGATCGGTCCGGTCCGCGCAAGCGTCGACGGATCCGGGGCTGCCGACGGACGGTCGGCGTGTGAAGGACCGTCGGCAGCAACGGCGAAAAGCACTGTGGCGCTGACCGATAACCGGTCGTCCTGACGGGCCAGCACCCGTCGCGAGGAGGTGGTGCGGCCGTCGTGCACCCGTTCCACGTCGTAGCGCACCGGGGTGCCGGCGTCGCCGCCGCGCAGGAACTGCACATGCACCGCCGTCGGTGAACGGTCACCGGGAACGGTGCAGCAGGCGGCGGCCAGGGCCTGGGCGGCGAGGTGGCCGCCGTAGGCCCGCTTTCCGACGGGTCCGTTGACAGGACCGGTGAAGGAATCCGGAGCCACCGGCGTCATCACCAGCAGATCGGCGATCATCCGCCCAGCCATTCGGCAGGCAGGGTGTCGTTGTCCGCCCCGAGTGCCGGCGCGGGGGCGGGCACGGTGTGCGTGCCGCCGAACGACATCGGCAATCCGGGCGCCGGATACGTCCCGATGCCGGGTTGGTCGAGCAGAGAGAACAACGGGTTCCCCGTCACCCGAGGGCTGGCCGCCACCTCGGCGAAATCCCGATAGCGCTCCCACAGCACCGAACTGGCCCCCAACGCGGCAGCCACCTCGGCGGCGGTGTGTGCCGCGAACCACGGCGCGAACAGTCCGTCGAGTGCGTCGCGATGTTCGTAACGCGTGCCCTCCTCGTCGAGGTCCAAGGACAGTGCAGACTCGAGGGCGGCGACCGCGTCGGCGGTTCCGGTCAGCGACACCAGATCGCGGAAGTGCCGCGGGGTCAGCGCGACCACCATGAACGACACCCCGTCGCTGCTGACGAAATCGCGGCCGTACTGGCCGAAGATCGCGTTGCCCAACCGGGGCCGCTGCACACCGGTCACCATCACCTCGGTGAGGAATCCGAGATTGGCGGCGGTGGCCAGCGCCACATCGTCCAGGGGAAGGCGGATCTCGCTGCCGGAACCGGTCAGATCCCGCCGGCGCAACGCCGCCAGCACCGACACCACCGCATACAGCCCGCAGCTGACGTCCCAGGCCGGCATCACGTGGTTGACCGGACCGACGTGACCGTCGGGGCCCGTCACCAACGGGAACCCCGTTGCCGCGTTGACGGTGTAGTCCACGCCCGTCGCGCCGTCGCTTCGGCCGACCACCTCCAGCTGGATCAGATCCGGCCGCATCCCGCGAAGCGTGGGGTACGAATGCCACTGCCGCCCGGACACATTGGTGATGAACACCCCGGCGGCGGCGATCAGCCGCTGCACCAGTGACTGCCCCTCGGCCGAGCGCATGTCGACCTCCATCGACCGCTTGCCCTTGTTCAGCCCGGCCCAGTAGATGCTCTCCCCGCTCCCGGTCAGCGGCCAGCGGTGGTAGTCGGCAGCCCCGCCGACCGGATCGATGCGGACCACCTCGGCGCCGAGTTGCGCCAGCGTCATCCCGGCCAGTGGCACCGCGACGAAACTGGAGATCTCCACGATCCGGACGCCGGCCAACGGCCGGGGCGATGAACTCACCCGACGAGTATGGCGGTCTACCGGACGGCCGCGGGCACGTCGACGAAGAACAGGAACAGAACCAGCAGGATCCAGGACGCCCCGTGCCAGATCGCCCACACACCGCGGTACTTCCACACCTGATAGGTGCGGAACATGGCGCCCATCGCGCCGACGAACAGGATCACCGGAACCAGAATCGCCGCGAGCAGCGAATGCCAGGCCGCCATCGCGGCGAACGCCAGCGCCGCCAGACCGACCACCCAGAACACATAGGCCGCCGCGGACCGGAACGTCTCGGGATCGTTCCAGCGCTTCTCGACATCCCTGCGCTCTGCGTCGTAATCAGTCATGGCGAACCCTCGGTTCCCAGCCTAATCTCCCGTCATGCGGTTGGTGCTCATCTCGGATACCCACATCCCGGGGCGCGCACGTGATCTGCCCGCGGCGGTGTGGCAGGCGGTCGCGACCGCCGATGTGGTGTTCCACGCCGGCGACTGGGTGAGCCCCGATCTGCTCGACGAACTCGAAGCACGGTCCCGGCGACTGGTGGCCTGCTGGGGCAACAACGACGGCCCGATACTCCGCGGACGGCTGCCCGAACGTCGCGACGTCACCCTCGAGGGTGTGCGGTTCACCGTGACCCACGAGACCGGCGGCTCGGCGGGACGCGACGCGCGGATGGCGCGGCTCTACCCCGACACCGATGTTCTGGTGTTCGGGCACAGCCACATTCCGTGGGACAGCACCGCCGCAACGGGGCTGCGACTGCTCAACCCCGGCTCCCCCACCGACCGGCGGCGGCAGCCGCACTGCACCTATATGACGGGCACCGTCGCCGACGGCGAACTTGGCGAAGTCGTGCTGCACCGACTCTGAATCGGCGTATAGAAGACGTATGCGGGCGGCGGTGTTCATCGGCCGGGTCGGCGGACTGGCGATCGCACTGGGTATCGGTGCGGCGATCGGGTCCGCCCTCGGCTCAGCAGTGGCCCACGCCGACCGGGGCGATCCGGGGCCGACCCGTCCCACCCGCCACGAGGTCGCCGCCCCCGTCAACGCCGGACCGCGGGCCAAGCCCAGGGCGGGCCGGCCGATCACCGCGACGGCGGTCGTGCAGCAGGTGGCCTACGACCCGGTGCACGCGCTTGGACAGGCCTGGATCACCAGTCCGATCGGCACCCAGATCGACACCGCCCTGAACACCCTGACCGGACTGAACCTGATCGGCAACGGAACGCCCGGCACCGCCGCGCATCCCGACGGTGGCGCCGGCGGCTTCTTCCTCGGCGACGGCGGTGCGGGCTGGAGCAGCACCCAGGCCGGAGTCGCCGGCGGCAACGGCGGCAGCGCCGGTCTGCTCGGCAACGGCGGTCTCGGGGGCAACGGGGGTGCCGGGGCGAACGGCGGCGCCGGCGGCGCCGGCGGACTGCTGATGGGGATCGCCGGCGACGGCGGCAACGGCGGTGACGCCCCGGGCGCGACGGCAGTGGGCGCACGCTGCTCAGCAGTGGCGGCGACGGCGGTGCGGGCGGCGACTCGGGAGCCGGCGGCACCGCGACCGCACTGCCCGCCCTCGGCGGGTCCGGCGGCAACGCCGGCCTGCTCGGCAGCCACGGCGCGGCCGGACCTGCCGGTGCCGGCGGCACCGTGCCGATGGGCGGCGGCCCACTGCTTCCGATCTCGCCGACCGGCACCTGGCTCACCAACAGCGACGGGCAGGTGCTCATCGCGCACGGCCTCAACGAGGTCTACAAACTGCCGCCGTACGAACCGGCGGCGTCCGGATTCAGCGCCGACGACGCCGCGTTCCTGACGGCCAACGGGTTCAACGCGGTGCGAGTCGGCGTCATCTGGGCGGCGGTCGAACCGCAACCCGGTGTGATCGACACCGCCTACCTCGACTCGATCCGGCAGACGGTGCAGATGCTCGCCGATCACGGCATCTACAGCCTGATCGACATGCACCAGGACAACTACAGCACCACCTTCGGCGGTGAGGGCGCCCCCACCTGGGCGACGCTGAGCGGCCGGCTGCCCAACCCGGACTTCGGCTTCCCCGGCAACTACTACGCCAACCCGGCCGAGAACGCCGCCTGGGATGCGTTCTGGAACAACGCCAACGCCCCGGATGCGGTGGGCCTGCAGGACCACTATGCGCAGACATGGGAGAACGTCGCAAGCTACTTCGCCGGCAATCCGGCGGTGATCGGCTACGAGCTGATGAACGAGCCCTGGCCCGGAACCAGTTGGGTGGCAACGCTTCTCGGCGGTCCGTTCTTCGCCTACCAGCAACTGATCCCGATGTACAACCAGATGGACGCCGCGATCCGCGCCGTCGACCCGGCCACGCCGGTGTTCTTCGAACCGACCAGTGCAGCGGTCGCGGAGATCTCGCAGTTGCTCGGCCTGCCCGACCCGATGGGCATGATCGACGACCCGGTCAGCGTCTTCGCCTTCCACGACTACTGCTCGGACACCAACTTCGGCATCAGCTGCTCGCGGATCGCGAACACCCTGGCCGCCAACGGTGTGCGGTTCGCCGACGAGCACGGCATCCCGGCGTTCATGAGCGAGTTCGGCGCCACCAGCGATCTGCCGAGACTGTTCGACCAGATGAACGCCGGCGACACCCGCCAGGTGGGTTGGACCGAGTGGGCGTATTCCGGCGTCGGCGATATCACCACCCACGTAGACCCCGACTGGGAGGCGCTGGTGTACGACCCGGCGCTGCCGCCGACGGGCGACAACGTCAACACCGGCAACCTCGGCATGCTGGCATCGCCCTATCCGCAGACCGTCTCCGGCACACCGCAGGGCTGGACGTTCACCGGCGGTGAGCTCCGGTTCAGCTACTCGACCCAGAAGGCCGACGGTTCAGGGGCTTTCGCACCCGGATCCCTGACGACGATCTCCGTTCCGGCGGTGGAGTACCCCAACGGCTACTCCGCCGCCGTCACCGGTGGGCAGGTGGTCTCGGCCCCGAACGCGCCGCGTCTGGTGATCGCCGCCGACGCCGGGGCGACCACCGTCAGCGTCGTGGTGACTGCCCAGCCCTAGCCGGCGTGCCGGCCGCTACGCGCCTGCTTGGCGGGCGCCTTGCCGGCCTTGGCCGCCAGCGCGGCAGCGGCCGCCTGACGGTTGAACGACACATTGATGCCGGGACCGGTCTGAGTGACGGTCTGGCCCGTGCTGCCGATCGCGCCGCCGATGGCCAGCGCGCCGGCGGTGGTGATCACGTTGTCCTGGCCGATGAAGCCGAACGCGACGTTGCCGACACTGCTCGAGTCGGTGCCGATGGCGTTGCCGTTCGCCAGGACATTGGCGATGAGGTTGAACGTACCGTTGTTGGTGAGGCTGTTGTTGAGTCCGACGAAGTTCATCGTCCTGAGCCCGGTGCCACTGGAGATGATGTTTCCGGAGCCGAACATGTTGCCCGCCATGTTCCCCACACCGACGGCGACGACAGTGCTGGCCTCCGGGCTGCTGACCGACATGGCGATGTTGCCGATGCTGAGGGTGCCGGGGACGTTCGTGCCCGCGTTGACGGTCTGGTTGATGCCGCTCAGCGCCGCCGCCAGCGAGGCGATCCCGGCGGCGTTGGTCTGATTGGTGTTGCCGAGGGTGATCGCGGCGTTCAGCCATCCGCCCGCGATGGTGTAGGCCGAGGAATCGTTGCCGAGTGTCAGTGCGGCGCCGAGCATGCCGTCAGCATGCGCCTCGGCATTGGTGCCGATGGCGATCGCGATACTGCTCAGGGTGCTTGTGCACTGTCCACCGGAGCCGATCCCGAAGAACGAGGCGCAGGTGGCGTTTGCCGCGGGAATCGCTCCCATGGCGGCAGCCGTCAGAGCACCGGCCGTCACGGCGGCGACTGCAAGGGTCCGGCCCTGACTGGACCGGGTGGGACTCTGGGTTGCTCGGGTGCTCGTCATAGCCCTGAAGTTAGGGGCACCCGCAGCAGCGCACTAGGGCCAAAGGTCTATCTCTCACGCAGTCGCCGGCTCAGCCCGGTCGCGCGGACCGCCCGGCGTTCGATCGCGGCCGTCACCTGCTCGGCAGAACCGATCAACCGCACCTTGTGCCGGGCCCGGGTGACCGCGGTGTAGAGAAGCTCGCGAGTCAGCAGTCGCGAATCCTCCTGCGGCAGAAGCACAGTGACCTCCTTGGCCTGGCTGCCCTGGCTCTTGTGGATGGTCATCGCGTGCATGGTCTCGATATCGGCCAGCCGGCTGGTGGCGAACTCCATCGGACCGGCGGACCCGGACATCACCGCGCGCAGTGCACCGTCGCGCAGCACGGTCACCCCGGTGTCGCCGTTGTAGAGGCCCAGCCCGTAGTCGTTGGCGGTCACCAGAACCGGGCGCCCGATGTACCAGGCCGCCCACAACGGGGTGTCGGTCTGCTCGGAGAGCCACCGCTCGACCTGACGGTTCCAGTAGGCGACGCCGTACGGTCCGCGGCGGTGCGCGCACAGCATGCGGTGTTCCTCCAGGGTGGCCAGCGCAGCCGTGCCGTCGCCGAGCACCGCGGCCTCACGCAGTGCGAGAGCATGCGGCACGAGGACCGTGCGCAGAATGTCCGACGGTTTGTCGGTGTCAACCCATTCGATGTGCTCACCGCCGGCGGCCAGCACCTCGAGTGCGTCGTCGGCCTTGCCGTCCCGGATCGCGCCGGCCAGCGTCCCGATCGATTCACCGAACCGGTGCGAGGTGACCAGCCGGGCGATCGGGGTGTCATCGACAGCGGCCAGACCTTCGACGAGATCGGCGAGCACGGCACCGGCCTCCACCGAGGCCAGCTGGTCGGGATCGCCGACCAGCAGCAGCCGCGATTCGGGCCGCACCGCCTCCAGCAGGCGGGCCATCATCGTCAGCGACACCATCGAGGTCTCGTCGACGACGATCACATCGTGCGGCAGCCGGTTGTCCCGGTTGTGCCGGAACCGCGACGAGGTGTCGGGCCGGCTGCCGAGCAGCCGGTGCAGAGTCGTGGCGGTCAGTTCGGGCAGCCGGGCGCGGTCGCCCTCGTCGAGAACGGCGATCTCCTCCTGGACGGCTTCCAGCAGCCGGGCGGCGGCCTTGCCGGTCGGGGCGGCCAGCGCGATCCGCAGCCGAGGCCGTCCGTCGAGTTCGGCCTGTTCGGCCAGCAGCGCGAGAAGCCTTGCGACAGTGGTGGTCTTGCCGGTGCCCGGCCCGCCGGTGAGCACGGTCAGCGCCCGCGACAACGCCACCTCGGCGGCGGCCCGCTGTTCGGCGAAGCTGTCCGGGAACAGCCGGTGGACGTCCGGCATCGGACCGGACCGCGGCGAACCCGCCAGTGTCAGCACATCCCGGGCGACCCGGCACTCCTCGATCCAGTAGCGGTCGAGGTACAGCAGGTCGCCGTCGAGATGCAGCACCGGCGGATCACCGGCCAGCACGCTGGCCGTCACCGCGGCCAGCCACCGCGTGGGATCGGGCCACGGCAGATCCGGTTCGCCGACCTGCTGGGCGACTCCGGCCAGGTCCAGGCAGACCGATCCGCCGCGGACCGCGCGCACCACGAACGCCATCGCCAGCGCGACGAGTTCGTCCTGCTCCTTGGCCAGCTGCGTCAGCCGTTGTGCGACAAGCACATCGGAGGAATCCAGCACGCCGGCTTCGTTGAATTCGCGCAGCAGTCCGGTGGCGGACGCGCTGCGCCGCCAGTCGTCGGAGTCGATGACCGGAGCCGTCATGCCGCCACCTCCTGTCCGTCCAGGAGATCGGAGATGGCCGTCACCAGTTCGGCCGGGGGCCGCCAGCCGAACACACCGGCCGGATGCCCGTCGGTCACCGGAGTATCGGGTCCGCACATCCCGCGCACGAACAGGTACAGCGCCCCGCCGAGATGGCGAGCCGGGTCGTAACCGGACAGCCGCCAGCGCAGGAACCGATGCAGCACGACGCAGTACAGCAGCGCCTGCAGCGGATAGTCGGAGTGCAGCATGGCCTCGGCCATCCGGGCCGGGGTGTAGTCGGCCGCGGTCAGTGGGCGGTCGGTCTCACCGAGCCAGTTCGTCTTGTAGTCGGCGACGAGATAGCGGTGATCACCTGAGCCGTCCGGCACCCGCAGCACGACGTCGAGCGATCCGCTCAGATAGCCGCGCAGCGACTGCCCGCCCAGACTGGCATCGGTGAGTCGCTCGGCATAGGGGGCCAGCAGATCGCCGGCCGGCAGATGCTCGGCGAGCAGGCGGCCGACATCGGCCAGACGGATATCGGGAGCCGCTGACCTCAGGTCACCCCCGGCGAGCGGGAACTCGAAGTCCAACTCGCACAACCGGTCCCGCCGGCCGATCCGGCGCAGGGTGAGCCCGCCGGCAAGTGGGCCCAGCGAGGTGTCGTGCATCGGCACCAGGGCCGCGGCCAGATCGGCGGTGGCCACGTCGACCGGCCACCACACCGAGTGCGTGTCGATCTGAGCGGCCAGTTCGGCCTGCAGATCGGCGGCGAACGGGTCGGCGTGCTCCAGCACCGCGTGCACCAGGCTGCCGAACTTGGCGCCCATCGGCAGATCGGCCATCGGGGAGGGGACGTCCGCTCCCGCCGCCGGTGTCGTCAGCGCGATATCGGCGACCTCGTCGTCGAGTTCGACGACCTCCGGTTCGCTGCTCACCCCGACGCTCTCCTGGGCGGCGCGCACCAGACCGGAGTAGGAGGTGCGCCGCCACGAGGTGTCGATGTGGCGGTGGAAGTGCCGAACCGCCAGGTTTCCCGGCGCGGGTTCGGCAGGAACCTCGAGGATCGGCGTCGCCTCGTCGACGACCTCCACCACCGGGCCGCCGGCCGCCTCCCACTCGCGGAACCTCGCGAGGGCCTGCTCGTCGGTGAGGGTCTTGGTGGAGCACTGATCCGGGATCAGCGTCTGGCCGGGACTGCGATCACGCATGAGCCGGCTCAATCCGCCGTTGGGTTCGTCGCGCGAGGGCGCCCACCACGTCACCACCTGGGACTGGGCCCGGGTCATCGCGACGTACATCAGCCGGCTGTCGTCACCGGCGGCCTCGCGCCGGCCGAGCACGGCGACATCGTCGTAGTCGGAGGTGCCTCTGCCACCGATGTGCAGGCAGCGCCTCGCGCCGTCGTGGAACAGGATCTCGTCGCGCTGCTGCACATTCCGGTTGAAGGCGAACGGCAGGTAGACGATCGGGAACTGCAGACCCTTGCTGCCGTGCACGGTCATCACCTGGACGGCCGCCGCATCGCGATCGAGGCGCTTGTTGTACTCGGGCGCACCGTTGCGTTCCTCCCGGCGATCACGCAGCCAGTCCCGCAGTGCGGGCAGGGTGAGGTGGTCGCGGTGGGCCGCCTCCTGCAGCAGTTGGGTCACATGCGCCATATCGGTCATGTACCGCTCGCCGTCGCGGTAGGACAGCGTGCGGTCGGCCATCCCACGCAGCCGGGCCGCCTCGAACACCGCGGCCACCCCACAGGAGCGGGCGTGGTCAGCCCACTCCCGGATGGTCTCGGCCACGCTGTCGGTGAGCGAATCCCCGCCCGCCGCAAGCTCTTCGGCGGTGTGGCCGAAGAACATGGTGGCGGCCGCCGCCCTGACCACACCGGACCGGTGCGGCTGGTCGAAGGCCTCAAGCAGGGCCAGCCAGTCGTCACAGGCCTCGGAGTCGAACACATCGGAGTCACCGGTGTAGACAGCCGGGATACCGGCGTCGGTGAGGGCGGCGAAGCAGACCCGGGCGTCGGCGCGCCTCTCCACGATCACCGCGATGTCACCGGCTCGCACCCGCTCACCGTCGAAGGTGGCCGGGCTGGCCAGCAGCGCGGCGATATCCGCGGCGAGGTCGCGTGAGATGAACTCGCGCAGATCGCCGATGCCGATCATCCGGTCATCCTTCTTGCCGGCGAACGGCGTCCGCTGCACCACGCGCAGCCGGAACGGGTCGGCGTGCGGAGCGCCGGCCAGGCGGGTGCCCTTGTGGTGCGCCTCGACATCGCGCACGACGATGCGCGGGTCACCGAGCTGAGTACCGCGCAGGACCACCTGCAGGCGCTCGACGAGTGCGGCGTCGCTGCGCCAGTTGGTGCCCATGGTCTGCTTCTGGCCCGCGGTGTCGGCGGCGTCGAGATAGGTGTGGATATCGCCGCCGCGGAAGGCGTAGATCGCCTGCTTCGGGTCGCCGATCAGGACCAGGGTCGAGGCACCCGAGGAGGCCTTGTTGAAGGCGTGGTTGATCACCCGCCACTGCACCGGATCGGTGTCCTGGAACTCGTCGACCATGACGATCGGCCAG
>CAYFMA010000059.1:0-21358 GCA_964344085.1 uncultured Mycobacterium sp. | reverse complement strand
ATCCCGATCCGCGCCACGTCGAGGCGATCGACGCCTACTGGGTGTCGGCAGCCGAGCACGGGATGAACGCCTCCACGTTCACCGCGCGGGTGATCGCCTCCACCGGGGCTGACGTCGCCGCGGCATTGTCGGGTGCCGTCGGTGCGATGAGCGGGCCGTTGCACGGCGGCGCCCCGGCCCGGGTGATCCCGATGATCGAGGAAGTCGAGCAGAGCGGCGATGCCCGCGCGGTGGTGCGCGGCATCTTGGACCGGCGGGAGAAGCTGATGGGCTTCGGCCACCGGGTCTATCGGGCCGAGGACCCCCGCGCCCGGGTGCTGCGAGAGACGGCCCGGCGGCTCGGGGTCCCGCGCTTCGAGGTGGCCGCCGCCCTGGAACAGGCCGCGCTTTCCGAGTTGCGGGAGCGACGGCCGGACCGGGCCATCGAGACCAACGTCGAGTTCTGGGCCGCGGTGATCCTCAACTTCGCCGGGGTACCAGCCGCGATGATGCCGGCGATGTTCACCTGCGGCCGCACCGCAGGGTGGTCGGCGCACATCCTCGAGCAGAAGCGGCTGGGCAAGCTGATCCGTCCGGCCGCGGTCTACGTCGGACCGGGCCCGCGCTCTCCGGAGTCGGTGGCCGGCTGGGACGAGATCGCACACAGCTGAGTCGGGCCGTCCTGCTCGGTTTTCTCAAACGCGAGCCGGGAATCTAGGCTGCTCCCCATGTCCGATGCCGCGCAGCTCACCATTCCCGCCGACCTCAAGCCCGCCGACGGGCGGTTCGGATGCGGCCCGTCCAAGGTGCGGCCTGAGCAGCTGGCCGCGCTGAGCACCACCGCCGCCGGGTTGTTCGGCACCTCGCACCGACAGGCCCCGGTCAAGAATCTGGTCGGCCGGGTGCGCGACGGGGTTAGGCAACTGTTCTCCGCTCCGGACGGTTATGAGGTCATCCTGGGCAACGGCGGGGCGACCGCGTTCTGGGATGCCGCCGCGTTCGGTCTCATCGACTCCAGGTCCCTGCACCTGACCTTCGGCGAATTCAGCGCGAAGTTCGCCTCCGCGGTGGCCGCCAACCCGTTCGTCGGCGATCCGATCGTGGTCAAGGCGGATCCGGGCAGCGCCCCGCAGCCGACCTCGGACCCCTCGGTCGACGCCATCGCCTGGGCTCACAATGAGACCTCGACCGGCGTCGCACTGCCGGTGCAGCGCCCGGCCGGTTCCGGCGATGCCCTGGTCCTCATCGATGCGACCTCGGCAGCCGGCGGCCTGCCGGTGAACATCACCGACGTCGACGCTTATTACTTCGCACCGCAGAAGAACTTCGCCGCCGACGGTGGCCTGTGGCTGGCCGTCATGTCGCCGGCCGCCCTGGAGCGGGTGGACAAGATCGCCAAGTCCGGCCGCTGGGTGCCCGAGTTCCTCTCGCTGCCCATCGCTGTGGACAACAGCACCAAGAACCAGACCTACAACACGCCGGCGATCGGCACCCTGGTGCTGATGGCCGAGCAGCTCGACTGGATGCTGGGCAACGGCGGACTGGACTGGGCGGTGAGGCGCACCGGGGATTCGTCCTCGCGCCTGTACGGCTGGGCCGAGGCCTCGGAGTTCGCCACCCCGTTCGTGGCGGATCCGGCGCTGCGTTCTCAGGTGGTCGGGACCATCGATTTCGACGATGCCGTCGACGCGGCCGCAGTCGCCAAGGTGCTGCGGGCAAACGGCATCGTCGACACCGAGCCGTACCGGAAGCTGGGCCGCAATCAGCTCCGGGTGGCGATGTTCCCGGCGATCGATCCCGAGGACGTCAGCGCGCTCACTGCCTGCGTGGACTGGGTCGTCGAACGGCTGTAGACCAGACCGCTGAACCTCACCTGTCACACACGCGTGTCGGGTTCGTTATGTCAACGCAGCCGCGGTTACAGTCCGGTCCGAAGGAGGCCGGCATGCGCGAACTGACACTCATCGGACTTGATGTCGATGGCAAGCACGTCATCTGTGAGGGTGGCGACGTGAGCGACAAATTCCTGGTCCGCGTCGATGACCGGCTACGCGCCGCGGTCCGCGGCGACCGGGCCGGCCTGGTCCAGTCCAAGAAAGACAACGAGGTCAAAGGCGTGCTGCGCCCCAAGGACATACAGGCCCGCATCCGGGCCGGCGCATCGGTTGAGGAACTCGCGGAATCCTCCGGCGTGGACGTCTCCAAGATCGAGCGATTCGCCAACCCGGTGCTGCTGGAGCGCCAGCGCGCAGCCGAACTGGCCACCGCCGCCCATCCGGTGCTGGCCGACGGGCCCGCTGCGGAGACGTTGCTCGAGACCATCAACCACTCGCTGACCGAGCGGGGTTTGAGCTCCGAGGCCACCAACTGGGATGCCTGGCGGACCGACGACGGGCGCTGGACGGTCCGGATGAGCTGGCAGGCCGGGCTGAGCGAGAACTTCGCCCACTTCCGGTTCAGCCCGGGCGCGCACGGTGGCACCGTGACCGCGATCGACGAGGCCGCCAGCGAGCTGATCGACCCCGATTTCGAGCGTCCGCTGCGCCCGGTCGCTCCAGTGGCCCAGTTGGAGTTCGAGGAGCACACCGTGATCACCGCGACGGTGACCGCCCCGGCCGTCGAGGAGGCCCCCCGTCCTGCCATGGCCAAGCGCGGCAAGCGCCGGGCCGAGGTGCCCGCCTGGGAGGACGTCCTGCTCGGGGTGCGCTCCAGCGGCGATCGCTGATCACCGAAGGCTGAGCGCCAGTAGGGTCGCCCAGCCGGCCCCGACGCCGATCGCTGCGCCGAGGACGAACCAGCGGCGAACCGGAATTCCTCGCCATCCCCACAGTGTCGGCGCCAGTCCGCCCACAGCGACCAGATTCAGCCCGATGGAGACCAGCGGGTGCACCCGGGTCATGCCCATGCTCAGCACCACGATGGCCGCACCGGTCACCACGGCGGTGAATGCGGCGACCGCCAAACCCGTTCCCCACGGGGTGGGTTGATCACGCAGCTCGTCGGACATGTGACTCAGATTAGCCGCCGTCCAGACCCCGGCTCCGTTCGTAGAAGGCCAGCGCCGCCGCCGTCGCAACGTTGAGCGAATCGGTGCCGCGCGACATCGGAATGCGTACGCGCGCATCACAGGCCCGCATCGCGGTCTCGGTCAGCCCGGGACCCTCGGCCCCGACCAGAACGGCCACCTGTTCGCCGGCGAGATCGTCCATCGCTTGAGCCAGCGTGCGAGCCTGCGGATTGGGCGTCAGGGCAAGGAGCCGAAAACCGTTGTCGCGCAATTCTTTCAATTCAGCCGGCCAGTTCTTGGCCCGGGCAAAGGGAACCAGCAGTGCGTGACCCATGGAAACCCGGACGGCCCGGCGGTACAGCGGATCGGCGCAGCCGGCTCCGAAGATGATCCCGTCGACCGCCAGTCCCGCGGCATTGCGGAAGATCGAGCCGAGGTTCTCATGGTCGTTGACACCCTCGAGCACGGCGATGGTGCGGGCACCGGCGCTCACCTCGGCCGGTGACAACTCGGCCGGACGCCGGGCCGCGGCGAGCACGCCCCGGTTGAGATGGAAGCCGACCACCTCGGCCATCAGTTCTGCGGAGGCCCGGTAGAACGGCGCCGTCGTCGCGGTGAGATCGGCGTCGAGTTCAGCCAGCCGGCGATCGGTGCCCAGGAAGGCATGCGGGGTGAACCGGGACGCCAGCATCCGCTGGGCCACCAGGACGCCCTCCGCGATCACCAGACCCTTGCCGGTCGGCAGATCGGGACGGCGATCGACACTGTTGAGATCCCGGAAGTCGTCGACCCTGGGGTCCCAGGGGTCGGTGATGTCGATGACCACGGCCACGGCGATAAGGTAGCGGCAATGTCCGATGACGGCGTCGAAGCTCCCCCGCTGCCGGCCGCACTGCTCGACCCGCGGCCCGCGGTCACCGCAGGCGCGGTCCTGTGGGCGATCGCGGCGATCGCGGCGTTCCTGATCCCGGCCTTGCACACCTGGCGGCCCGTCACGCTGGCCGGGCTGGGCGTCGGAGCTCTGGGCGTATTGATCTTCCTGTGGCAGCGCTCAGCTGCCCGCCGGGGTGCGCGGGGTGCGCAGACCGGGCTTGAACCCCAACGAGATACGTAGAGGAGAAACGACGATGGTGGCACCGATCCTCAAGGCAGAGATCGAGATCAACGCACCGGTGGGCAAGGTGTGGAGCCTGGTCTCCGACGTCAGCCGGATGCCGCAGTGGAGCCCGCAGTGCCGGGTGATGAGGGCGCTCGGCCCGGTGAAGCCCGGCACCCGCACGCTGAACCTCAACCGCCGCGGAATGCTGTTCTGGCCGACGACATCGGTCATCACCGAGGTGATCCCGGACCGGAAATTCGCCTTCCGGATCCCGCTGAACACCACGGTGTGGAGCTACGAACTGGAACCCACCGCCACCGGAACCCGGCTGATCGAGACCAGGCACGCCGAGAACGGGGTGACCGCGCTGTCGAAGGCGGCTACCAACACGGCCCTCGGCGGTATGGACACCTTCGAGCGCGAACTGGTTGAGGGCATGAACCAGACCCTCGCCCGGATCAAGGCCGCCGCGGAGAAGTAGCCGGTCACCGAAGTTGGTTGCCCAACCACTCCTGCAGCGTCGGTGGCAGGAACGGTCCGGCATCGGCGATGAGCGGAACCAGTGCCTGGTCGCCGATCCGCGCGGCGAACACCATGCCCAGGGTCACATCATGCGGCGGACGATGGATCACCTCGATGCCGTCGCCCGCGCCGATCTCACCCGGTTCGATGATCGAGAGATATGCGCCGGGCCGGCCGGCCTCAGCGAACTCCTTGACGAGACCGGGACGATCCCAGAAACCGGCGAACACCCGGCAGGGGATACGCGGTTGCACGACGCTCAACACGGCTGAACCGATGCGCCACTGCTCGCCGATACGCGCGTCCGTGACGTCGATCTCCTCAGTCGTGAGGTTCTCGCCGAAGGCGCCGTCCCACAACGGCTTGTCGAGTTGCGAGGACCACCACTGCGCATCTTCGTAGGCGTAGGCGTGCACCGCTTTCCACGGGCCACCGTGATGTTCGCGGTTGATCACCCGGTCACCATCGAGGTGATCGCCGAACACACGCACCCGACGTTGCACGGGACGCTTGTCGATCCCGGTTCGTCCTTCGGTGCCGGTCCACTCTTCGCCGTGATGCAGGCCGGCCGCGACGTTGACCGACCGGATCCTCATCCGCGAAACCTACTGATCGAGGCTCTCCCCGGCCGGTTCGGCCTGTTGCTCGACGACGGTCTCTTCGACCAACGCTGACTCGACCACCGCTGACTCGACCACCGCTACCTCGACGGCGGCCGGGCGTTCGACGACCTCGATCACTCCGTCGTCATAGGGATCGAAGGCAGGAGATCCGGCGCCCTGCGGGGCCGGGGTGTCCGAGTGAGCGCCGCAACCGTAGAAGAAATCGACCACCTGGCCGTCAGCGGAGAGTGCGTTGCAGCAGACGCCGAACATCGAGCCCAGTCCCCCGGCCAGAGGCACCATGAAGCCGCAGTCCCGGCACACCCGCTTGGTGGCGCGCGCCATCGGCGCGGCAGGACCGTACTCACCGTCGTGCCAACGCTGTGCGGCCTCGTCACGGCCCTCCGCGCTGAGCACGCGTCGTCGGCCGAGACCGACCTGGACGGCGGTGTCATCGATCAGCGGGTCGCCGGTTCCCATGAAGCCTGGCACCAGTCGTGGGTCGTCGGGCAGTGGGGCCAGCAGATCGCCAGGACTCAGATCCCCGGGTTTGACCCGTTCCTCCCACGGCACCCAGGACGGAGCCAGCAGTGCGGTGGGTCCGGGTACCAGGACCACCTCGCTGATGGTGGCGTGGCCGGCACCCGGGTAGGCGGCCACCACGACGGCCCATTGCCAGCCCTGATAACCGGGCAGCGTCGCCAGGAACCGGTGGGTCGCCGAGGCATCGTCCTCGAACGCGGCGCCCAGATAGTCACCGATGGCGTCACCGCCGTACTCGACGACCGCCGCGCGAGCCTGCTCGACCGCACCGGTCAGTATGGCGGCGACCGCCGCGGTCGGCTCGGCCGGCGGCTGCTCAACGGTGTCGATCATGCTGTCCATCGCCTCCAATCTTGCCTCACCGCCCCGGCGGGCAGCCACACCGCCGTCGGGTCGCCACCGGGCAGCGCCCGGATTGGGGGAGAATCGTCGGCATGGATCCAGGCCGGCGCACGCACACGGGCGTCGAACCGCTGCCCGGATCGGGTCGCCACCGTCATCCCGGCGACCACCCCGGAATGGCCAACTATCCCGAGGACGAATCGACGAACCGCCGATTGCGGTTCGGACCGCGGCGCGATTCCGATTTCGACCCGGGACCGAGTTCCAACCGCTATCTGCCTCCCCTGGAGGGCGACCGGCACCGGTACCCGGGCCCCTTCGACGATGCCGACGAAGACGGAGCCGACGGCGCCGAGCGGCTGACCCGAGCCCGGGCCGCGGCGATGCGCAGCCGCGAGATGGGTTCGCGGATGTACTCGATGGTGCAGCGCGCGGCCACCGCCGACGGTGCGGACAAGTCCGGCCTGACCGCACTCACCTGGCCGGTGGTGGCAAACTTCGCGGTCGATTCGGCGATGGCGGTGGCACTGGCCAACACGTTGTTCTTCGCGGCAGCCACCGGGGAGAGCAAGGGACGGGTGGCCCTGTACCTACTGATCACCATCGCCCCGTTCGCGGTGATCGCTCCGCTGATCGGGCCGGCGCTCGACCGGGTGCAGCACGGCAGGCGCGCCGCACTGGCGATGTCGTTCCTGCTGCGCACCGTGCTGGCCGTCGTGCTGATCATGAATTACGACAACGCCACCGGCGGCTACCCGTCGTGGGTGCTCTACCCGTGTGCGCTCGGGATGATGGTGCTGTCCAAATCGTTCTCGGTGCTACGCAGCGCCGTCACGCCCCGCGTCATGCCGCCCTCGATCGACCTGGTGCGGGTCAACTCACGGTTGACGATGTTCGGTCTCATCGGCGGCACGATCGTCGGCGGCGCGATCGCCGCCGGAGCGGAATACCTGTTCGGTTCGATGCTGGGCCTGCCCGGGGCGTTGTTCGTCGTCGTCTTCGTCACGCTGGCCGGCGCCTCGCTGACCATGCGGATCCCCCGCTGGGTCGAGGTCACCGAGGGCGAGGTCCCGGCGACCCTGACCTATCACGGCACCGGCGCCTGGGACTGGCTTGACGAACAACCCACGGAATCCCTCGGAGCCTCACCTCGACAACCGCTGGGCCGCAACACGATTGCCGCATTGTGGGGCAATTGCACCATCAAGGCGATGGTGGGCTTCCTGTTCCTGTATCCGGCGTTCGTCGCCAAGGCCCATGACGCCAGCGGATGGGTCCAGTTGGGGATACTGGGAATGATCGGCGCGGCGGCCGGTCTGGGTAACTTCGCCGGCAACTTCACCGCGGCCCGAATGGAGTTGGGCAATCCCGCACTCCTGGTGGTGCGTGCCACCGTGGTGGTGACGACACTGGCGCTGGTGACGGCGCTGACCGGCAATTTGTTCGTCGCCGCCGCGGCGACTCTCGTGACATCGGCGTCCAGTGCCATCGCCAAGGCATCCCTGGACGCCTCACTGCAGGACGATCTGCCGGAGCAGTCGAGGGCGTCTGCCTTCGGCCGCTCGGAGTCGGTGCTGCAGTTGGCCTGGGTACTCGGAGGAGCGATCGGCGTGCTTGTCTACACCGAACTGTGGGTGGGCTTCACCGCCATCACCGCCCTGCTCATTCCCGGTCTGGCGCAGACCGTGCTGAGCTACCGCGGGCACTCGCTGGTCCCCGGCTTCGGTGGCAACCGGCCGGTGCTGGCCGAACCGGAGCGGCGTTCGGCGGCGGTGCGCCGGTGAAACCGATGACCCGTTCCGGAGCCTTGATCCTGGCTTTGGTGGTGCTGCTGGCATCGCTTGGCACCGGTCTCGCCGCGTACCGATGGTCTCGCGACTCGGTGTCTCGGCTGCCGGAGATCAGCGCCTACTCCCACGGGCAGACCTCCCGGGTGGGTCCGTACTTCTTCTGCAACGTCGTCGATCTGAACGACTGCGTCCGCACCCGCAACCAGGGCGCGCTGAGGGTCGATGACCGCGAGCCGGTGCAACTATCGGTGCCGATGTCGATCGCGCGGGCGCCGTGGCGGCTGCTGAAGGTCTATGAGGACGAGCGCAACACCACCGCGACGGTGTTCCGGCCTGGAAGCCGGCTGGCGGCGACCATCCCGACTCTGGACCGTCAGCGCGGCAGGGTGATTGGTGTGGTGGTGCAATTGCTCACCATCGTGCGCGACCAGACCGGCGCGGAATTCGAACTGCCGCACGCGGAGTGGTCGGTCCGGCTCAACCGGGACTGAGTGTCCCCCGGCGGACCGGCGGCGGTCTAGGAATCCAGCTCGCGGGCGACGGCCCGAACCACTTCGGACACCCGGCGCGCGACCTTCTTGTCGGGGTAGCGGCCCCGGCGCAACTCAGGCTGAACCGCACCTTCGAGCAGGGTGATCATGTCCTCGACCATGCCGTGCAGTTCATCGGGCGTGTGCTTGTGCTCGGCGGCGGTGGCCTCGCGGCGGCCACGGGTCAGGCTCGGCGGCGGGTCGATCAGCGTCACACTCAACGCCTGGGGCCCGCGGCGGCCCGACGCCAGACCGAACTCGACCTTCTGTCCGGCCTTCAGGCCTTCGACGCCGGCCGGCAGGGCCGAGGCGCGCACATAGACGTCCTCCCCGTCCTCCTGGGACAGGAAGCCGAAGCCCTTCTCGGCGTCATACCACTTCACCTTGCCGGTCGGCACTGGTCTCACCCGCTGTCGTTCGTCGTCCTGTCGCTCATCGGCCAAAGCGACTTGCCGCTCATACTCCGGAGCGACGACGGCGATCCTACTCAAAGCCGTACCCGGCGAGCACCGGAGTTTGGTTCGATAGGCTGTCCTAACCGCTGGAGGTGACATGCGACTGGTTCTGAACATCATCTGGTTGCTGTTCGGCGGCCTCTGGCTGGCACTCGGCTATCTACTGGCCGCACTGATCTGCTTCCTGCTCATCGTGACCATCCCATTCGGGTTCGCCTCCGCCCGCATCGCGGTCTATGCACTGTGGCCGTTCGGTCAGACCATCGTCGACAAGCCGGGTCCGCGTCCGGGAGCATTGATCGGCAATGTGCTGTGGCTGCTGCTGTGCGGCATCTGGCTTGCGATCGGCCACGTGCTGACCGCGATCGCGATGGCCGTCACGATCGTCGGAATCCCACTCGCGCTGGCCAACCTCAAACTCATCCCGGTGTCGCTGATGCCCTTGGGCAAGGAGATCGTTCCCGTCGACGCCGCCCGTGTACAGGCCGGGCGATGACACCGACCGCCCTGGGACTGCCGACCGTGCGCCTCGATCGCGCGACCACACCGGCCGGCATGCCACTGACGGGTCCACTGGTGGACTCCTTCGGACGTATCGCCACCGATCTGCGGGTGTCGCTGACCGACCGGTGCAACCTGCGCTGCTCGTACTGCATGCCGGCCGAGGGGCTGAACTGGCTGCCCGGCCAGGACCTGCTGACCTTCGACGAGTTGACCCGGTTGTTGCGACTGGCGGTGACCCGCCTGGGGATCACCGACATCCGCTTCACCGGCGGTGAACCATTGCTCTACCGCGATCTGGAGAAGGTCGTCGCGGCCGTCGGCGCACTGTCGCCACGGCCCGAAATCGCCATGACTACCAACGGTATTGGCTTGGAACAGCGCGCTGCAGGCCTAGCCGCGGCCGGCCTGGACCGAGTCAACGTATCCCTGGACACCCTGGACCGTGAGCACTTCGCGGCCATCACACGTCGCGATCGTCTGAACGACGTCCTGGCCGGTCTGGCCGGAGCGGCCGCGGCCGGTCTGGGCCCGGTGAAGGTGAACGCCGTGCTCGATCCGGCCACCGGACCGGACGACGCCGTCGAGTTGCTTCGGTTCTGCCTGCAGCACGGCTACCAACTACGCATCATCGAGCAGATGCCATTGGACGGCGGGCATCAATGGCGGCGGGAGACAACCGTGACGGCCGACGCGATCGTGGCCGCCCTCCGCGGCAACTTCGACCTGCGGGCCGACACCGCGCCACGTGGTTCGGCCCCGGCGCGGCTGTGGCTGGTCGATGGCGGTCCGGCGACGGTGGGCATCATCGCCTCGGTATCGGATGCGTTCTGCTCGGCTTGCGACCGCACCCGATTGACCGCCGACGGCCAGATCCGCAACTGCTTGTTCGCCACCGAGGAGAGCGACCTGCGGGGCCTGCTGCGTTCGGGCGCCGATGACGCCGCCCTGGAATCGGCCTGGCGTTCGGCGATGTGGCGCAAGGCCGCGGGGCACGGCATCAACGACCCCGGGTTCGTGCAACCCACCCGCCCGATGAGCGCGATCGGCGGCTGATTGTGACTGAGATCTCTCTGCAGGCCACCCGCGTTCCGATCACCGTCAGATTCTTTGCTGCCGCCCGGGCGGCGGCCGGCGCGGAGTCGGCCGTTCTCACATTGCAACCAGGCGCAACGGTGGCCGATGCGGTCCGAGAACTATGTGGTCAGAGTGACAAATTGGCACTGGTGTTACAGAAGTGTTCATTCCTGTGCGACGGGGTGGCTGTCCGCGATCAGGCCACTGTGCTGCACGCCGACCAGACTTTGGACGTTCTGCCACCCTTCGCCGGCGGCTAGCAGTGATTTGAGTCACATAACAAAATGATCACGGCGTGGCCACGCCCCAATCACGACACTCGCCTACCAGCACGGACGCCGGGATTTCGTGCAGCTTTAGAGCCTCATTAATATTTGCCAGCTGCGGAAACACCCCTCGGCCGAAAAGCTGACGAGGCCGCGAACAGCAACTACCGTTCTTTCTGGCCCGCCCTTCGCGGCAGGTCCTCCCCGCTTCACGCGCCGAGCTCCATCCACCGGAGCGGGGGGAACGACGAGTACCGCGGATGGAGGCGGGGGACCCACCGGTCCACCGATTCGGACCAGAGCCGCACGCGGCTCTTGGGGTTAAGCCGGCGCGTTTCTTTCCGAAGCGCCCGGCCGGGCAACCTCTCCCGCCCGAACCCGACAGCTGACCTCGCAGGCGCGTTACCGAGAGGAACGAGCTATGGGCCGGCACAGCAAGCCTTCTACTCCGTCCGTCAACGTCGCCAAGATCGCCGTCACGAGCGCTGTCCTCAGCGGAGGCTCGATGGCACTGGCAGCACAGGCTCAGGCTGCGACCGACTCCGAGTGGGACACCGTCGCCCGCTGCGAATCCAGTGGCAACTGGGCCATCAACACAGGCAATGGATTTCAGGGCGGCCTGCAGTTCGCGCCGAGCACCTGGTCGGGTTACGGCGGCGGGCAGTACGCGTCGGCGGCAAATCTGGCCACCCGTGAGCAGCAGATCGCCATCGCGGAGAAGGTCCTCGCGGGACAAGGCAAAGGCGCCTGGCCGGTGTGCGGCCGCGGCCTGTCGGGCCCGACTCCGCGCAACATGCTGAGCCCGGCCCCGGTTCAGAACACCACGCCCGCCGATTCGCAGGCCCCGGTCACCGAACTGGCCGCGCCGGCTCCCGACGCGACTCCCGGCGACGCTCTGGCTCCGCAGGAACTTGCCGCTCCGCAGGATCTCCCGGCACCCCAGGACCTGCCGGTCGACGCCCCGGTGATCGACGTGATCACCATCGGCACCGACGACGCCGGCGCCAAAGCCGACGACATCGACGTCATCTCGGCCCCCAACGACGCCGCGATCGATGTTCTCCCCGATGCGGTGGTCATCGTCCAGGTCGGCCGGTTCGCCCCGGCCCCCCTGGCGCCCACTGACCCGGCCATTCCGCCCGTCGTCCCGAGCGCCCCGGCCCCGGTTCCGGCCGACACCGCCACCGGTGCCGGCACGGCGCAGGCCGCCAACTCGACCACGGGAACCACCAGCGGTAGCTCCACGTCGATCGCCTCCGGCCAGGTCGGCGTTCCGCACCTGCCAAGCCCGAACAACCCGCCTCCCGGCACCTCCGACGTCCCCGTCGATGGCACGGAAAACCAGAATGTGTCCTATCTGCGGGACCTGTGGCACGCCGTCCAGAACAACCAGATCAGCCGCAGCGATCTGTTGCTCGCGCTGGCGCAGCGTTCGTTCACCGCGCCGGTGCCCGGTGGCACGCCCACCTCGGCCACCGGTTCCGCGGCCACCGGTTCCGCGGTCGGCGGTTCGTCGACCGCTCCGTCGGCTGCCGGTTCCGCTGAAGGCACCGCCCCGCTGCTGATCCCGGTGGCCGCGCCGGCCGACGCTCCGGCTGCCCCAGGCGAGTAGTCAGCTAGGCGGAGTTCACCCACTCGTCGGTTCCATCGGCGAAGAACTGGTGTTTCCACACCGGAATTCGCTCCTTGATGGTGTCGACCAACCGTTCACAGGTACTGAACGCGGCCCCTCGATGGTCGGCGGCGACCGCCACCACCAGGGCGGCATCACCGAGTTCCAGCGGGCCTATCCGGTGACTCGCCGCCATCGCCCGAACCCCGGTCGACGACCCGGCAACCTCGGCCAGCACCTCGAAGAGCGTCTCCGCCGCCGAGGGGTGTGCGGAGTACTCCAGTCGCAGCACCTGCCGTCCACCATCGTGATCGCGGACGACACCCGCGAAGCTCACCACCGCGCCGGCCTCCACCGAGGCGACGAGATCCTCATGCTCGGTGAGCGAGATCGGCGCCTCGGTGACCTCGGCCCGCAGGATGCGCGTCATCGCGGGTGATCCCCCCCGGCCAACTGATCCAGAGCATGATCGAAAACCTCGGCCAGCACCGCCAGCCCATCCCTGACCCCGCCCGGCGATCCGGGCAGATTGACCACCAGCGTGCGGCCGGCCACCCCGCAGAGCCCCCTGGACAGGATCGACGTGGGCACCTTCGGCAGGCCCGAGAGCCGAATCGCGTCCGCCAATCCGGGGATCTCGTAGTCCAGAACCGCCCGGGTTGCCTCCGGAGTGGCGTCGGTCGGTGAGATGCCGGTTCCACCCGAGGTGATCACGACGTCGACCCCGGCGGCAAGCGCATCGCGCAGCGCCTCGGTCACCGCGTCGCCGTCGGGAACCACGACCGGACCGGACACCGTCAGTCCACGTCCGGTCAGCCACTCGACGACGATCGGCCCGGTGCGGTCCTCGTAAACGCCGCCGGCGGCCCGGGTGGAGGCGATCACCACAAATCCGGTGCGCGTCACGCTCCCCCCGCCTATCACTGGGGTGTCCAGACGCCCGACTTTCCGCCCTCTTTGCGGATGACGCGCACACCCTCGATGCGGGCGGCGGGGTCGACGGCCTTGATCATGTCGTACACGGTGAGAGCAGCCACGCTGGCGGCGGTCAGCGCCTCCATCTCCACCCCGGTGCGATCGGTGGTGCGCGCCGAGGTGGTCAACTCCACGGTGGACTCGGAGATGCTGAAGTCGACATCGACACTGCTGAGCGGGATCTGATGGCAGAGCGGGATTAGATCCGACGTCCGTTTGGCCGCAAGGATTCCCGCGATTCGCGCGGTCGCCAGTGCATCGCCCTTGGGTAGACCGCCGACAGCGATGAGGCCGATGACCTCGGGGGTGGTGTGCACAGTGGCGCGCGCGATGGCGATGCGCGCGCTCGCCGTCTTGCCACTGACGTCGACCATGTGCGCGGCACCCTCGTCATCGAGGTGCGAAAGGCGCTGCGGCCCGTCTGTCACCGCTATCGGTTGATGACGGTGACCGGGTGGATGTAGGGCAGCTCGGAGGCGGGAACCGGGAAGACGATGGACCCGAACGGCGACAGCGCGCCGGCAAGTTCGGCGGCGAGCTCGCTCACCGGGTGATCCTGCGGGTTACGCGTCGGCCAGCCGTTGTCGATGTACCGGTGCTTCTCGATGTCAGTTGCCACGGCTCCATTCTGACACCTGTCGGTCGAACTCGCGTCAACAGCCACTGTTTTAGGCTGGTCGGCGATGAATACGCCCCTCGGTTCCTGGCTGGCGGAGCTGCCTGACGAGCGGCTGATCCGCCTGCTGGAGATGCGGCCGGACCTTGCCCAGCCGGCTCCGGGCAGCATGGCGGCGCTGGCTGCCCGGGCCACCTCCCGGCAGTCGGTGAAGGTGGCGGCCGACGATCTGGACTTCCTGCGGCTGGCGGTGCTCGACGCGCTGATCAGGCTCGATGCCGACGAAGCGGCCGTCCCGGTGGGCGACCTGCTGGCCTCCCTCGGCGGCGAGGGGTCGGATTCGGTGCTGACCGCGCTGGAGGACCTGCGCCTGCGGGCCCTGGTGTGGGGCCAGGACGAGGTGCAGGTTTCCGCCGAGACCGCCGCGGCCCTGCCGTGGGTGCCGGGACAGGCCCTCGACTTCTCGGGCCGCTCGGGAGCGGAACTGAGCTCCGCCATCGAGGCCCTCGACGACGATGCCCGCGATCTGCTCAACCGGCTCAAGGCCGGCTCCCCACTTGGTCGCACCCGCGACGCCGCACCGGGCACACCCTCCGACCGCCCCGTGCAACGACTCCTGGCCGCCGGACTACTGCGCCGCGTCGACGACGAGACGGTGATCCTTCCCCGCGATGTCGGGCATGTGTTACGCGGCGAGGAGCCCGGGCCCGCGGATCTCGCTCCGCCCGACCCGGTGGTGTCCACAACCACCGCCAAGGACGCCGACGCCTCGGCCGCCGGAGCCGCCCTCGAACTGCTGCGTGAGGTCGAGGTCATCCTCGAAAGTCTCTCCGCTGCGCCGGTTCCCGAATTGCGCAGCGGCGGCCTCGGGGTGCGGGAATCGCGCCGGCTCGCCAAGATCACCGGCATCGACGAGCAGCGGCTGGGCCTGGTGCTCGAACTGATCGCCGCCGCGGGCCTGATCGCCAGTGGCGCACCTGAGCCGGCGCCTGGCGACGATGCGTCCGCGCACTGGGCCCCGACGGTTGCCGCCGACCGTTTCCTCGAGGCGCCCGCCGCCAACCGGTGGTATCAGTTGGCCAGCACCTGGCTCGACCTGCCGTCTCGCCCTGGATTGATCGGCGGGCGGGGTCCGGACGGGAAACACTATGCGGCCCTGTCGGATTCGCTGTATTCCACTGCCGCGCCGCTGGACCGGCGGCAGCTACTGGGCCTGATGGCCGAACTACCGCCCGGCTCCGGCGTCGATGCGCAGAGCGCGTCGCGGGCGTTGATCTGGCACCGGCCTCGCTGGGCGGCCCGGCTGCAGCCCGCCCCGGTCGCCCACCTGCTCGACGAGGCGCACGCAGTGGGCCTGACCGGTCGTGGCGCGCTGAGTACTCCCGCGCGCGTGCTGCTGGCCGACGGTGGCGAAGCCGCCGTCGCCGCGATGGCCAAGACTCTGCCCGAACCCATCGACTACTTCCTTGTTCAGGCAGATCTGACGGTGGTGGTCCCCGGACCGCTCAAGCGGGACCTCGCCGAGGAACTGACCGTGGTGGCCACCGTGGAATCGGCTGGCGCGGCCATGGTCTACCGGGTGAGCGAGCCGTCGGTGCGTCATGCACTCGACACCGGGCGGACCGCGCAAGGGCTTCAGAGTTTCTTCCAGAATAATTCGAAAACACCTGTGCCCCAAGGCTTGACCTATCTGATCAATGACGTGGCACGTCGGCACGGTCAATTGCGGGTGGGTATGGCTTCATCCTTCCTGCGCTGCGACGATCCGTCCCTGCTTGCACACGCCGTCGCCGCACCGGCTCTGTCTGCCCTGGAGGTCCGACTGCTGGCGCCGACGGTGGCGGTTTCACAGGCCCCGATCTCGGAGGTGCTGACGGCACTGCGTGAGTCCGGCTTCGCACCGGCTGCCGAGGACTCATCGGGGGCCATCGTCGAACTGCGGCGACGGGGGGCACGGGTGCCCGCGGTGTCGCCATTGCGCCGGCTCTATCGCGCACTACCCAAGCCGAGCCCGGAGACGCTGACGGCGGTCGTCTCGATGCTGCGTCGGGTGCAGGACGCGCCCCTCGGTGGATTGCGTATCGACCCGACGGTCGCGATCGCACTGCTGCAGCAGGCGGCCGTTCACGGCAAGGACGTCCTGATGGGTTACGTGGACGCCGCCGGGGTCGCCACCCAGCGAGTGGTGACCCCGATCTCGGTGCACGGCGGCCACCTGATGGCCTTCGATCCGGCGCAGGGCCGCATCCGTGAGTTCGCCGTGCACAGGGTCACCTCGGTGATGGCCGCGCACGACGACTGAGCCGGTGTCGGGGGGCTCCCATAAAGTGGAAGACATGACCGAGCAGCGCAGGACGGGTCGCGGATGACCGACGGCCCGCTGATCGTCCAATCCGACAAGACGGTCCTGCTTGAGGTCGACCATGAGCAGGCGAACGCCGCGCGCGCGGCCATCGCGCCGTTCGCCGAACTCGAGCGCGCACCCGAACACATCCACACCTATCGCATCACTCCCCTGGCCTTGTGGAACGCCCGGGCCGCCGGCCACGACGCCGAGCAGGTGGTCGACGCTCTGGTCTCCTTCTCGCGCTACGCGGTGCCCCAACCGTTACTCGTCGACATCGTCGACACCATGGCCCGCTACGGCCGGCTGCAACTGGTCAAACATCCAGCCCACGGGCTGACCCTGCTGAGCCTGGACCGCGCTGTCCTCGAGGAGGTCCTGCGCAACAAGAAGATCGCCCCGATGCTGGGCGCCCGCATCGATGACGACACCGTGATCGTGCATCCCAGCGAGCGTGGCCGGGTCAAGCAGATGCTGCTCAAGATCGGTTGGCCCGCGGAGGATCTGGCCGGCTACGTCGACGGCGAGAGTCATCCGATCAGCCTGGATCAGGACGGCTGGCAGCTTCGCGACTACCAGCAGATGGCGGCCGACTCGTTCTGGGCGGGCGGCTCAGGCGTGGTGGTGCTGCCCTGCGGTGCCGGCAAGACGATCGTCGGCGCGGCCGCCATGGCCAAAGCCGGCGCGACGACGCTGATCCTGGTCACCAACACGGTTGCGGGCAGGCAGTGGAAGCGTGAGCTGATCGCACGAACGTCGTTGACCGAGAATGAGATCGGCGAATACTCAGGTGAGCGCAAGGAGATTCGGCCGGTCACCATCGCCACCTATCAGGTGATCACCCGTCGCACCAAGGGTGAATACCGGCATCTCGAACTATTCGACAGCCGGGACTGGGGCCTGATCATCTATGACGAGGTCCATCTGCTGCCGGCGCCGGTCTTCAGGATGACTGCCGATCTGCAGTCCCGCCGGCGGTTGGGGCTGACCGCAACGCTGATCCGCGAAGACGGTCGCGAGGGCGATGTCTTCAGCCTGATCGGCCCCAAGCGTTACGACGCACCCTGGAAGGACATCGAGGCCCAGGGTTGGATCGCGCCAGCCGAGTGCATCGAGGTGCGGGTGACGATGACCGACAACGAGCGGATGCAGTACGCCGTCGCCGAACCCGAGGAGCGTTACAAACTCTGCTCGACGGCACATTCGAAGATCGCCGTGGTGAAGTCGATCCTGGCCCGCCATCCTGATGAGCCGACCCTGGTGATCGGCGCCTATCTGGATCAACTGGATGAACTCGGCCAGCAACTGAATGCGCCGGTGATTCAGGGATCGACGAAGAACGCCGAACGTGAGGCGCTCTTCGACGCGTTCCGCCGTGGCGAGGTCAAGACACTGGTGGTCTCCAAAGTGGCCAATTTCTCGATCGACCTTCCGGAAGCCTCAGTGGCGGTTCAGGTTTCCGGGACCTTCGGGTCGCGTCAGGAGGAGGCCCAGCGACTGGGCCGGCTCTTGCGACCCAAACATGACGGCGGCGGCGCGGTGTTCTACTCCGTCGTCGCGCGCGACAGCCTCGACGCCGACTACGCCGCACACCGGCAGCGTTTCCTAGCTGAGCAGGGCTACGGCTACATCATCACCGATGCCGACGACCTGCTCGGACCGGCGATCTAGGTTCGGGTCGATGCGGAGCGCAGCGGCCAGGAGGATGGAGACCATCGGGACTAGGCCAGTGCGGGGATGACCTCGCGCTCGAACAACTCGATGCCGGAGCGGTCGTAAGCCGCCTCCGGGAAGTAGCAGATGACGTACTCGCAGCCGAGGTCGCGAAGTTTGGTCATCCGTTCGATGACGCGTTCCGGCGTTCCGGTCGCCGACCCGGGATTGTCATTCATCGCCATCATTGCGTCCGCGGCGCCGTCGCCGCAGATGCCGGCAATGCGGTCACGGACCCTGGTGCAGCGCGCGGCGAAATCGGCATCGTCGGAACCGATGATCGCGTTGACATTGGCCGATCTAACGATCGCGTCAAAATCGGTGCCGACCTCACGGCAGTGCCCGGCCAGGATCTCCGATTTGCGGGTGAACTCCTCGGGGTCGGCGCTGAAGTTGGTGTACTGCGCGTACTTGGCCGCGATCTTCAACGTCACCTTTTCGCCTCCACCGGCGATCCAGAGCGGAAGGCCGTTGGGCTGCAACGGCTTCGGCTCGACGATGGCTCCGTCAACCTGGTAGTGCTCGCCCTCGAAGGTCACCTTCCCGTCGCGCCAGGCATCGCGCATGATCTGCACGCCCTCGTCAAGACGAGCGAGCCGGACGCCGGCAGACGGGAAACCGTAGCCATAGGCACGCCACTCGTGCTCGTACCATCCACCTCCGATACCCATCTGGACCCGGCCGCCGGAGATGATGTCGGTGGTGGCGGCGACCTTCGCCAGATACGCCGGGTTGCGATAACTCATCGCAGTGCACATCTGGCCCAGCTTGATCCGGGATGTGGTGGCCGCGAACGCCGCCATCAGCGTCCAGGCTTCGTGGGTGGCCTCAGCGGTCGGCATCGGCACGGTGTGGAAATGGTCGTAGACCCACAGCGAGTCCCACCCGCCACGATCCGCGTAGAGGGCGAGCTCGCGCATGAGCGGCCAGTGGTCTTCGACGGGCAAGCCGACGAGATCGAGTCGCCAGCCCTGGGGGATGAAAAGTCCGAAGCGCATGCGTCCGACTCTACGGGCCACCCGAGCACGCAAAAACCCCCGGACCATTCGTTGTTCCGGGGGTTTTTGGGTCGGCCGTCGCTACTTCAGCAGCGAAGCCGGCGGGTTGAAGCGGTCACCGTACTTGGTGGCCAGTTCCTTGGCCCGAGCTACGAAGGCCGCCTTACCGCCGGGGTAGCCGGCGATGAACTGGGCAGCGCCGCCGGTCCACGGCGGGAAGCCGATGCCCATGATCGAGCCGATGTTGGCATCCGCCGTCGTCTCGATCACGCCCTCGTCGAAGCACTTCTGGGTCTCCAGGGCCTCGGCGAAGAGCATCCGGTCGATCATGTCCTGAAGCGGCGGCTGCGAGGAGCCCGACTTGAACTCGTCGCGCAGTCCGGGCCACAGCCGGGTGCGGGCGCCGTCCACGTACTCGTAGAAACCGGCGCCCTTGAGCCGCGACGGACGGCCCAGCGCGATCATCTTCTCAACGACGGCCTCACCCGGATGCGGCTCGTACTTCCCGCCGGCCGCCTCGACACCCTTCTGGGTGGCGACGGAGATCTTGTGCATCAGCTCCATGTTCAGCTCATCGGACAGCTGCAGCGGCGGAGCCGGGTAGCCGGCCTGGCTGCCCGCGTGCTCGATCGACGCGGGCTCGACACCCTCGCCCAGCATCGCCAGCGCCTCCTGGACGAACGTGCCGATCACACGGCTGGTGTAGAAGCCGCGGCTGTCGTTGACCACGATCGGGGTCTTGCCGATTGCCAGCGTGTAATCGAACACCCGGGCCAGTGCCTCGTCAGAGGTCTTCTCACCCTTGATGATCTCGACAAGCGGCATCTTGTCCACCGGTGAGAAGAAGTGGATACCGATGAAGTCCTCCTGGCGCTTCACACCGGTCGCCAGACCGGTGATCGGCATGGTGGAGGTGTTGGATCCCAGGATCGCGTTCGGCTCGACGATGTCCTCGATCTCCTGGAACACCTTGTGCTTGAGGGCCTGATCCTCGAAGACCGCCTCGATGACGAAGTCGACACCCTTGAAATCGGCGGGGTCGGCGGAGGGGGTGATCTTCGCCAGCAGCGCGTCGACCTTCTCCTGGGTGGTGCGGCCGCGCTCGAGAGCCTTGGCTTCCAGCTTCTCCGAGTAGCCCTTGCCCTTCTGCGCCGCCTCGAGGGTGACGTCCTTGAGCACCACGTCGAAACCGGCCTTGGCCGACACGTAGGCGATACCGGCGCCCATCATGCCCGCGCCGAGAACACCGATCTTGGTGATCGGGGTCTTGCCGATTCCCGCGGGCCGCGAGCCGCCGGCGTTAATCGCCTGCAGATCGAAGAAGAACGCCTGGATCATGTTCTTCGCGACGTGACCGGTGGCCAGTTCGGTGAAGTACCGGCTCTCGATGCGGCTGGCGGTGTCGAAGTCCACCTGCGCACCCTCGACCGCGGCGGCCAGGATGGCCCGCGGCGCCGGCATGTTCGCACCCTTGATCTGCTTGCGCAACAGCGACGGGAACGACGGCAGAATGGCCGCGAGTGCCGGGCTGGCCGGGGTGCCGCCGGGCATCTTGTAACCCTTGGCGTCCCACGGCTGGGTGTGCGCCTCGGGGTTGGCCTTGATCCATGCCTTGGCAGCGGGAACGAGTTCCTCGACGCTGCCGACCAATTCGTCGACCAGGCCGTTGTCCTTGGCCTTCTTCGGGTTGAACCGGGTGCCCTGGCTCAGCACGTTGACGAAGGCGTTCTGGATGCCGAGCATCCGTACGGTGCGGGTGACGCCGCCACCGCCGGGCAGCAGGCCCAGCGAGACCTCGGGCAGACCGATCTGGCTGCCCTTGACGTCGGCCGCGATCCGGCGGTGACAGGCCAGCGCGATCTCCAGGCCGCCGCCGAGGGCCGCGCCGTTGATGGCCGCGACGACCGGCACGCCGAGGGTCTCCAGCTTGCGCAGGTCGGCCTTGACGTTCTCGACCGTCGCGAATGCCTCGCCGGCTTCCTCGGGCGTGATCTTGATGATGGAGGTGAGGTCACCGCCGGCGAAGAAGGTCTTCTTCGCAGAGGTGATCACGACGCCCTTGATCGAATCCTTCTCCGCCTCAAGGCGTTCGACCGCCTTGTGCATCGACTCCTGGTAGTGCTCGTTCATCACATTGGCCGAACCGGTCGGATCGTCCAGAGTCAGGGTGACGATGCCGTCGGCATCCTTGTCCCACTTGATGGTGTTCTCTGCCATGGTTTTTCGCTTACTCCCGAAGTCTTAGACGCGCTCGATGATGGTCGCGACGCCCATGCCGCCGCCGATGCACAGGGTGATCAGCGCGCGCTTGGCGCCGCGGCGCTCCAGCTCGTCGACCATGGTGCCGGTGATCATGGCGCCGGTGGCGCCCAGCGGGTGGCCCATCG
>CAYFMA010000058.1:0-21446 GCA_964344085.1 uncultured Mycobacterium sp. | reverse complement strand
TTCCCACACATCGACGCACGGTACCGTCAGCCGCCCCGGCGACGCCGGTCCGACGCGCACCCGCCTAGACTCAGTGCGCAATGACTTCCCCCGACGATTCGCCACAGACCTTCGCCGACCTGCAGATTCACCCCGCCGTGCTGCAGGCCGTGACCGACGTCGGCTACGAGACGCCCTCGGCCATCCAGGCTGCGACCATTCCCGCGCTGCTGGCCGGTTCCGACGTGGTGGGTCTGGCGCAGACCGGTACGGGCAAGACGGCGGCCTTCGCCATCCCGATCTTGTCCCGCATCGACACCGACAGCAAGCAGACCCAGGCGCTGGTGCTGGCCCCCACCCGTGAACTGGCCCTGCAGGTCGCTGAGGCGTTCAGCCGCTACGGCGCGCACCTGAAGATCAACGTGCTGCCGATCTACGGCGGTTCGTCCTACGTCCCGCAGCTGGCCGGCCTCAAGCGCGGCGCGCAGATCGTCGTGGGAACACCCGGCCGCGTGATCGACCATCTGGACAAGGGCAGCCTGGATCTGTCGCATCTGGATTACCTGGTGCTCGACGAGGCCGACGAGATGCTGCAGATGGGTTTCGCCGAGGACGTCGAACGCATCCTGGCCGACACACCGGAGTACAAGCAGGTCGCCCTGTTCTCGGCCACCATGCCGCCGGCAATCAAGAAGATCACCACCAAATACCTGCATGACCCGGTCGAGGTGACGGTCAAGTCGAAGACCCAGACCGCCGAGAACATCACCCAGCGCTATTTCCAGGTGTCCTATCCGCGCAAGATGGATGCTCTGACCCGGCTGCTCGAGGTTGAGCAGGGCGACGCGATGATCGTGTTCGTCCGCACCAAGCAGGCCACCGAGGAAGTCGCCGAGAAGTTGCGGGCCCGTGGGTTCGCGGCGGCGGCCATCAACGGGGACATTCCGCAGGCCGTGCGCGAGCGCACCATCTCGCAGCTCAAGGACGGCACGATCGACATCCTGGTCGCCACCGATGTCGCCGCCCGGGGACTCGACGTCGAGCGAATCTCCCACGTGGTGAACTTCGACATCCCGCACGATCCGGAGTCCTATGTGCACCGCATCGGACGCACGGGTCGGGCCGGCCGCTCGGGCACCGCGCTGCTGTTCGTCACCCCGCGTGAACGGCATCTGCTGAACTCGATCGAGCGGGTCACCCGTCAGAAGCTGGTCGAGGGTCAGTTGCCGTCGGTCGAGGACGTCAACGCCCAACGGGTGGAGAAGTTCCGGGACTCGATCAGCGATGCGCTCAACGCTCCCGGCTTCGACATGTTCCGGCGGCTGATCGAGGACTACGAACGCGACAACGATGTGCCGATGGCCGATATCGCCGCCGCGCTGGCTCTGCAGAGCCGCGACGGTGCTGAGTTCCTGATGACCGAGCCGCCGCCGGAGCAGCGCAAGGAGCGTCCTGATCGTCCCGAGCGGGAACGTAAGGACCGTCCGGAGCGCAGGTTGCGCGACGATCTGGCCACCTACCGGATCGAGGTGGGCCGGCGGCAGAAGGTGAATCCGGGTGCGATCGTCGGCGCCATCGCCAACGAGGGCGGCCTGCACCGCAGCGACTTCGGCCACATCAACATCAAGGTGGACCACTCGCTGGTGGAACTGCCGGCCAAGCTGTCCAAGGAGACCTGGAAGAAGCTGGAGAACACCCGCATCCAGGGTGTGCTGATCGACCTCAAGCCGGAGCGTGCCGGTAAGTCCGAGCGTGCCGGCAAGCCCGAGCGTGCCGGTAAGTCCGAGCGTGCCGGCAAGCGCAAGCCAGCCGGCGGAAAGCCGTACCGCCCGAAGAAATGACCGCGTCCAGCGATGTCGATCAGGGCGGCCTGGAGGCTGTCTCGACGGTCGACCGGATTCCGTCGCTCACCGGTATCCGTGCGGTCGCAGCGCTGCTGGTCATCGGCACCCACGCCGCCTACACCACGGGTAAGTACACGCACGGCTACGCCGGACTTCTGTTCTCCCGCATGGAGATCGGTGTGCCGATCTTCTTCGTGCTCTCCGGTTACCTGCTGTTCGGTCCATGGGTGAGGGCTGCTGGAAACGGAACGTCCCCACCGTCGCTGGCCCGGTATGCCTGGCATCGGATCCGCCGGATCATGCCGGCCTATGTCGTCGCGGTTCTGGCCGCCTACTTGCTGTATCACTTCCATGAGGCCGGACCGAACCCCGGCCACACCTGGTATGGCCTGCTGCGCAATCTCACGCTGACCCAGATCTACACAGACGGCTACATGTTCTCCCACATCCATCAGGGTCTGACCCAGATGTGGAGCCTGGCCGTCGAGGTTTCCTTCTACGTGGTACTGCCGATCATCGCCTACCTGGTGCTGGCCGTGCTGTGCCGGCGGCGGTGGAAGCCGCAACTGGCGCTGGCCGGCCTCGCCGTGTTCGCCATGATCAGCCCGGCGTGGATGGTCTATGTCCATACCGCACAGGGACTTCCGGACGGCGCCCGGCTCTGGCTGCCGGGTTACCTGGCATGGTTCATCGGCGGCATGATGCTCACCGTGCTCGCCGCGATGGGGGTGCGCTGCTACTGGTTCGTCGCACTGCCACTGGTGGTGGTGAGTTACTTCATCGTGTCCACGCCGGTGGCCGGCGAACCGACCACTTCACCGACCGGCCTGGCCCAGGCCGTCGTCAAGACCATCTTCTATGCGGTGATCGCCACTCTCGTGGTGGCGCCGCCCGCACTCGGCGACAACGGCTGGTACGAGCGCGTGCTCAGCAGCCGCCCGATGGTGTGGCTGGGGGAGATCTCCTACGAGATCTTCCTGGTGCATCTGGTGATCATGGAACTGGCGATGACCCAGGTGCTGCACTGGCGGGTCTACACCGGCAACGCGATGGTGCTGTTCGTCGTGACACTGGCGCTCACCATCCCGGTCGCATGGCTGTTGCACCGGCTCACCCGGGTGCGTTCCTAGTCCATTAGTTCGGGTGGCTCGACGACGGCCTGCGGACAGCGCCGGGCGAGGTTGTCGATCAGCACGGTGGCCTCATCGCGCGACACCGGCAGCAACCAGCTGGTGCCCGTGTCGTCGGTGACCGAGATGTGTAGTCCGGTCGCGGCGTTGCCGCGGTTGAGAGACCACGACGCATAGGGGACGGTGCTCGCGACCATGAGTTTGATGGAACGGATCCGCTCCGGCTGACCGGCGAGGATCTGTTGAAGGCGTGAAATGTGCCGCCGCTGGCGCCACAACGCACCGGCGATCAGCGCGACGGCGATGGTCAGGAAGAACACCTCACCGAGTGCGCCGGCCACCTTCCAGCCCAGGGTCCCGCCGGTGACCGACGAGTCCGATCCGATCCCCGCGGAGATCAGCAGACACAGCACCGCGGTGATCGCCATCGCGATCCGCATCCGGGTGGAGGATCGGCCGACCCGGTCCAGCAGCTGATCACCCGGTTGTGTCATTCCGGCCGACCGGGGATGAGGTCCGGCCGCCAGCGGTGGCTGAATCCGGTCCCGGTCGGGGCGTTGTAGCGGATCGCCTCGGCGAGTGGCTCCAGCCCGGCAGGTCCCTTGGCAGTCCAGGCGGCGACCTCATCGGGTTCGAGCAGTACCGCCATCTCGTAGAGACCGACCGTTCCGCACAGCACCGTCAGGAGCAGACCCTCGTCGATCTCCTCGAGAGTCCACGACCATGGCTCCTCATGGAGTTTCCTGCGGCCGCTCACCGGATGACGCTCTCGAGGTCCGGGACCATCAGCGGTACCACGAACTGCTCCAGCATCTTTCGCTCATCGGCCGGGCTGCGGCCCGGGGAGAGCAGCAGCGACGCGATCACCCGTACCAGCCAGCGGGCACGGTCCTCGACGTCGGCGCCATCCCGGCCGAGCGACCGCAGGAACGCCGCGGCCATCGCGGTGACGACGTCCGAGTCGACGGCCGCTTCGGCTCCGGCGGCGGTGCCGGCGAACCACGCCGACAGGGCAGGGCTGTCCCGCACCAGGTTCAGCGCCTGGGTCAGAGTCGTCAGCAACCGCTTCCGTGGATCGTTGATCCTGCGGGACAGGCCGGCCAGTCGCGCACCCACCAGGCGTGCCTCCCGGTGTACGAATGCGGTGTGCAGCGCCTCGCGGCAGTCGAAATAGCGGTACAGCGTTGCCCGCGAACAGCCTGCGGCGCAGGCGATCTCGTTCATGCCGACTGCGGCGACACCGTGCCGGGTGAACAGTTCACCCGCGGCATCGAGGATGTGATCGCTGTCCATGGCCTCAACCCAGTCGGACCGGCACCGACAGCGGCCGCCGGACGTAGTTCCCGCCCGCCCAGACGATTCCAGGCTCATCGACATCGATCCGCGGGCACCGGCTCAGCAGTTCGGTCAGCGTCACCCGCGCCTGCATCCGGGCCGCCGCTGCGCCCAGGCAGTGATGAGCGCCGTGGCTGAAGGTCAGAATGTTCCGCGGCCGGCGGCACACGTCGAGTTCGGCGGCGTCCGCTCCGTACTGCCGTTCGTCCCGATTGGCCGAACCGTAGAGCAACAGCACTTTGCGGCCGGCCGGGATGGTCGTGTTCTCGACGGTGACGTCACGGGTGGCGGTACGGGCGAGTCCCTGCACCGGGGAGGTGAGTCGCAGGAACTCCTCGATCGCATCCGAGATCAGGTCCGGATCGGCGGCCAGCAGTCGCAGTTGTTCCGGGTTCTGGTTGAGCAATTGCATTGCGCCGCCGAGCAATCCGGTGGTGGTGTCGTTACCGCCAGCCACCATGGTGAAGGTGAAGGCCAGGATTGACAGCAGTCCGGCCACGTCACCGTCGGCGCCCAGGCCGGCCGCCACCAGGTGGGAGACCGTGTCATCGCCCGGGTCGGTGCGGCGGCGCTCTATCAGGCCGGAGAAGTAGCCCATCATCTCCAGCACCGCCTCACCGGCGCCGGCCACGCCGCCGGCTTCGGTGGAGGCCGCGACGATCGCATCGGTCCAGCCGTCGAAACGTACCCGGTCCTCATCAGGCACGCCGAGGTAGTGCGCGACCACCATCGACGGCAGCGGCTTGAACAACTCGGCGACGATATCGCCGCCACCGTTCGCGCGAAGCCGCTCGATCCGTTCGATGACAAACTCGCGAACCTTCGGTTCGACCGACTCGACCTGACGCGGCGTGAATCCGCGGGAGACCAACTTGCGGAACTCGGTATGGGCGGGCGGGTCCTGCATCACCATCGGCGGGTTCTCGGCGAGGCCGATGAGTTCGAGTTCCCCGTAGTTGACCGTCAGGCCCTGGGCCGAGGAGAACGTCTCGTGGTCGCGGGCTGCAGCCCAGATGTCGGCGTGCCGGGACAGCACCCAGTAGTCGTGGGCGGGATTGTCGGTGGCGACGTGATGGACAGGGTCGTGGTCACGCAGTGCTGCATACATCGGCCACGGATCGGCCCAGCCAGGTCCGGATCGCAGCTCGAACCGGGGGACGGCGTGAGACACATCGGTCAACATGTCTCATGCCTATGGCACGCGGGCGTGCCTGTCAAGGAGTTCAGATCACCGCGCCGGGGTTGAGGATCCCGTCCGGGTCCAGCGCCGCCTTGATGCGCCGATTGAGTTCCATCGCCTCAGGGCCCAGTTGACCGGCCAGCCACGGCTTCTTCAGCCGGCCCACCCCGTGCTCGCCGGTGATGGTGCCGCCGAGTGCGACGGCCAGATCCATGATGTCGCCGAACGCCTTCTCGGCGCGGGCCGTCATGGCTGCGTCCGAGGGGTCGTACACGATCAGCGGGTGGGTGTTGCCGTCTCCGGCGTGGGCGATCACCGAGATCGTCAGCCCCGCATCGGCCGCGATCTTTGCCACTCCGCCGACAAGGTCGGCCAGCCTCGGCAGGGGCACCCCGACATCCTCGAGTAGCAGTGAGCCCTTGGCCTCGACCGCGGGGATGGCGAACCGGCGGGCTGCCACGAACGCCTCTCCCTCGACCGGATCGTCGGTCGAGAAGCATTCCGTCGCACCGGCTTCGGTGAACACCCGCGCCATGAACTCGGCATCCTGCGCGCCGGCCGGACCGCGATCGTCCGACGCGGCCACCATCATGGCGGCGGCGTTGCGATCCAATCCCATCTTCAGTTTGTCCTCGACGGCATTGATGGCGACGGCGTCCATGAATTCCAGCATCGAGGGCCGGATCTTGCCGGTGATCGTCACCACCGAACTGGCCGCCGCCTCCACCGAGTCGAACGTCGCCACGACGGTCGCGGTGGTGGGCTGCGGCGGCAACAGTCGCAGGGTGACCTCCGTGACCACCCCGAGTGTGCCCTCACTGCCGACGAACAGTTTGGTCAGACTCAGCCCGGCGACGTCCTTGAGGCGTGGACCGCCGAGGCGGACGGCGGTGCCGTCGGCCAGCACCACCTGCAGGCCCAGTACGTAGTCGGTCGTGACCCCGTACTTCACGCAGCACAGGCCGCCGGCGTTGGTCGCGACGTTGCCGCCGATGCTGCAGATCTCGTAGGACGACGGATCCGGCGGGTACCACAGACCGTATTCAGCCACGGCCTTCTTCACCTCGGCGTTGAGCAGGCCGGGTTGTGCCACCGCGGTGCGGGTCACCGGGTCGACGGTGATCTGACGCATCTTCTCAGTCGAGAGCACGATGGCGCCGTCGACGGCGGTCGCCCCGCCGGACAGTCCGGTGCCCGCCCCGCGCGGAATGATCGCGACACGATGCGCACTCGCCCAGCGCAACACCGCCTGAACTTCCTCGGTGCTCGTCGGGCGGGCCACGGCCAGTGGCGTTCCCGCGGCCGGGTCCATCGCGCGGTCGTGGCGGTAGGAGCCCAGGATGTCGGGGTCGGTGACGAGAACACCCTCGCCGAGTTCCGCGGCCAGACTCATCAGATCTGCCATGGCGTCATCCTAGGGGTGCGTCGTCCAACTCTCGAAGGGCCGGAATCCACGGGCATGCTGTAGCCACGGCCAGGATCGGTACGGCCAGCGTGATGAAGGCCGCCTTGAGGCCGAAGGTGTCGATCAGAGGGCCGGCCAGCATCAAGCCCAACGGTCCCGACGCGTAGGCCATCGACGTCATGACGCCGACCACCCGGCCGCGGAGGTGTTCGGGTGTGCGCGACTGCAGCAGGGTGTTGTAGATCGGTCCGATCGGTCCGTACACCAGACCGATGAGGGCGACGAGAACCAGGATCAGGGGCAGTGGCGGCAGGAAGGCGATCACCGTGATCGCGACGCCGTAGATCGCGATCGCGGTCAGCACCGTCGTTCGCCTGCTGGCGATGCGGGACAGCAGCGTCCAACTCAGCGCGCCGATCAGACCTCCGATGGACAGCGCCATGAGCACCCAACCCAGTTGGGCCGGCTCGTTGCGGTCGGAGAAGTACTTGGGGAACAGCACACTCTCCATCGGCAGGTACAAGCCGATCAAGGCGAGGTCGATCAGGCCGAGGGTGCGCAGCACCCGGTTGTGCCAGACGAATCGCAGACCCTCCATGACACCGGACACCACACCGTCGGGCCGCTGTTCCGGGTCCGGGCGATCGGCGCCGTGCAGCCTCAGCATCGCCATCGACAGAATCGACAGTCCGAAAGCCCCCGCCGTGACCCACATGGTGTTGATACCGCCGATCGCGGCGATCAGCATGCCTCCGACACCGGGTCCGGTGATGTAGCCCAGATTGAAGCCGGCCTCGTACAGGCTGTTGGTGTGATCGAGCGTCCAGCCCGCACGTGCGGTCGCTTCGGGCAGCATCGACTGCCGGGCGGTGATTCCCGCCGGGTCGAACAGCGCGCCGAGTGCGGCCAGTCCGGAGAGCAGGGCGGTGTTGAGGATGTCGGCACCCATCGCCATCGTCAGCACCGGGATGGCCGCCAGCGACAGCGCGGACATTGCGTCGGAGAGCATGGCGACCCGTCGCCTGCCGAGGAAGTCCACCGCCGTGCCGGACAGCAGCGTCGCGAACACCAGCGGCAACGTCGCGGCTCCCGCCACGATGGAGGCTCCGGTGGCATTGCCCGTGCGCTGCAGCACCAGCCAGGGGAAGGCCACCAGGGCGATGCCGTTTGCCGCGGCGGCGAGAAACGCCGAGAACAGGATCAGCAGCACCGGAACCCGCGAGGTGCTCATCGGGGCAGCATAGAGCCGTGACCGAGTTCCTCCACCCTCGAACCTGCCTGCCGTTCCCGTCTCCGGTCCCACCTGGCAGCGGTTGGCCGGGTGATCCGGCGACCGCCTCGACGCCGGTGGCTCGTGACGCGGCGGAGGTGGCCCGGTTGGCCTCGACGGTGACCCGTCTGGCCGAACTCGATGCGGAAGTCAGTGTCTGCCGTGCCTGCCCACGACTCGTGTCCTGGCGCGAAGAGGTCGCCGGAAGCAAGCGACGGTCCTACGCGGGCGAACCGTACTGGGGCCGGCCGATCGCCGGTTGGGGAGCGGTCCAGCCTAGGATTCTGGTGCTCGGTCTGGCTCCTGCCGCGCACGGCGGCAACCGAACCGGTCGGGTGTTCACCGGTGACCGCTCGGGTGATCAGCTTTTCGCCGCGTTGTACCGGGCCGCTCTGGTGAACCAGTCGACGAGTGTCGACGCGGCAGATGGGTTGTCTGCCAAGCATGTCCGGATCGCTGCCGCTGTCCGTTGCGCGCCCCCGGCCAACAAGCCGACACCGCAGGAGCAGGCGACGTGCGAGCCCTGGCTGACTGCCGAGTGGCGGCTCATCTCGCCGACCGTGCGAGTGATCGTGGCACTCGGTGGGTTTGCGTGGCGGGCGGCATTGCGCCTGCTCGGCAAGCCGGTGGGAGCGGCTAAGTTCGGACACGGCGCGGTGGCTGAGCTACCCGGCGTGACGCTGCTGGGGTGTTATCACCCCAGTCAGCAGAACATGTTCACCGGTCGACTGACCCCGGCGATGCTCGATGATGTGTTCGCCGTCGCGGCCGCGCGCGCCGGCTTGGCCGACTGACATTTTGCCCGCCTCGTAGCGACAATCCGAGACTGCAGCCCCAAGGTCGTGCTCAGTCGCTACGAGGCGGGCGAAAAGCTTGTCGCCGTGCGGACTTCAGGGCGTCAGGCGTACCACCGGAATCGGCCGCGTGGTGCGCGCCTGGTAACCGTCATAGCGACCGGCGTTGTTGGCGTTGACTATTCGCCACAGTCGGGCAAAGTCGGGATCCGTGGGCAGTACCGGCTGGGCCGTCACCGTGAAGCGGCGCGGTCCCACATTGATCTCGACATGCGGATCGGCTTTCAGGTTGTGGTACCAGCCCGGGGCGCGTTGATCTCCGCCGTTGGAGGCCACCACCAGATAGCTGTTTCCGTCGCGCGCGTAGGACAGCGCACTGGTGCGCGGCAACCCGGTCCTGGCTCCGACGGTGTGCAACAGCAGGCTGTTGGGCGCTCCGGGGATCCGATGGCCGATCCAGCCATTGGTGCGTTGATACAGCGCGTCGTGAACCCGAACGAACAGCCCGAGTGCCTTCTCGGCGACGCTCACGGCAGCACCGCAAGTGCGTCGCGCAGGATGCGTCCGGTCGCCTCCCGGTCCGGGTCGCGGCGCACCAGCATGCCTTTGGCGAAGGACAGCATGTCGCCGTCGCGGCGTGGCACAACATGCAGATGGATGTGGAAGACGGACTGGAACGCCGCGCGGCCGTCGTTGATCGCCACGTTGTTACCGGTGGCGGCCAGACCGGAAACACGGGTGGCCTGGGCGATGCGTTGTCCGACGGTCAGCATTCCGGCCAGGAGTGCGGCCGGAGTGTCCGTCAGGTCGACGCTGTGCGCTTTGGGGATGACAAGGGTGTGGCCCCTGGTGAAGGGACGGATATCAAGGAAAGCCAGATACTCGTCGTCCTCATAGACCCGGATCGCCGGGGCGGTCCCGGCGACGATCTCGCAGAACACACATCCCATCGGACCACCGTAACGGGTGGGGGCGGCTCCGGAGCGGCTACGCTGCGGCGAGTGGACGTCACCGATATCGCCTTCGCCGGCGCCGCTGAGCAGGCTCGCATGCTCGCGGCGGGATCCATCTCCGCGCCGGCACTGCTCGAGTTGTACCTCGAACGCATCGCGCGGATCGACCGCGAACTGCGCGCCTTCCGGATCGTCATGGCCGACAGTGCGCGGCGTGAGGCTGCCGCGGCGCAGGAGCGTCTCGACGCCGGTGAGCGGCTGCCACTGCTCGGAGTGCCGATCGCGATCAAGGACGACAGCGATGTCGCCGGCGAATTCACCTGCTTCGGCAGCAGCGCCTACGACCTTGAAGCCACCGCAGACTCCGAGGTTGTGCGACAGCTACGTGAGGCCGGAGCGGTGATCCTCGGCAAGACGTCGGTGCCGGAGATGATGCTGTGGCCGTTCACCGAGACGGTGTCGTTCGGGGCGACCCACAATCCGTGGGACCTGGCCTACACACCCGGCGGCAGTAGCGGTGGCAGCGGAGCTGCGGTGGCTGCCGGACTGGCACCCTTCGCGCTCGGTTCCGACGGCGCCGGTTCGATCCGCATCCCGGCGAGCTGGTGTGGACTCTACGGTCTCAAGCCGCAACGCGGCCGGGTCCCGATCGGGGGTGACGAGGACCCCTGGTACGGCCTCAGCGTCAACGGTCCGCTGGCTCGTTCGGTCGAGGACGCCGCACTCTTCCTCGATGTCACCAACACGCAGAAGGCGCCGCGCGGTGGTTTCGTCAAGGCCGCTGAGAAGAGGCCCGGCCGGTTGCGGATCGCGCTGAGCGCCAAGCTCCCCCCCACGATGGTGGGCCGGGTTGGCCGAGCGCAGCAGCGCGCACTCGACGGTGCCGAAGCACTTCTTCGCGATCTCGGTCATGAGGTGCTCTGGCGCGATCCCGATTATCCGGCCTGGGCGATGTACGGTCACGTGCTGCCTCGGATGTGGCGCGGGGTCTACCAGGAGGTGCGCAAGCTGCCCTACCCCGAGCGGCTTGAGCCGCGAACCCGTGCCGTGGCACGGTTGGGGTCGATGGTCTCGGAGAGCCAGATCGCGAAAGTCCTTGCCGCCGAACCGAAACTGGCGGCACGGGTCAATTCGATCTTCGATGACTTCGATGTGCTGATCACTCCTGGCGCCGCCACCGGTCCGTCGCGGATCGGTCAATACCAGCACCGCGGCGGAATCAGCACGCTGTCTCTGGTGGCGATGCGGGTCCCGTTCTTCGCGATCTTCAACGCCACTGGACAGCCGGCTGCGTCGGTGCCGTGGTTCGTTGAAGGCGAGCACATGCCGGTATCGGTTCAGCTGGTCGGCCGTCCGTCGGATGAGGCCACGTTGCTATCGCTGAGTGCGCAACTCGAAGCCGCCCGGCCCTGGGCGAACCGGCGACCGCCGGTCTCCTAGCGCTTGCCCAGGATCTTCTTCCCGGCGATCACACCTGCGGCGACCAGAAGGACGATCGCCCAGCCGGGACTCACCAGCCACCACACCAGGCCGGCCGCGATCAGGACCGGTGATGCGACGACTAGTGACATCGCCGGATGCTGCCGGACGACGTCACGGGCCGCCCGGGCGCGCTGCGAGTCGAGCTCCCTGGCCATGGCGAGACTCAGAAGAACCCGGGGAATCCGTAGAAGCCGCCGTACATCTCGCCGGGGACGAACTCGGGGGTTGAATCGATCTGAACGTTGCCGGGGCTGGCGCAGTCGGTGGTCTGCCCGCCCAACACCGAGCTGCCACCCATGGTCTCGCAGCTGGGCAGTTGCGGGTTCGCAGCTGCCAGCGGGGCTGTACCCAGTGCGGCCGCCACGCCGATGCCGGCGGCGATGAGAACCAGGGACTGACGATTACGTCGCATCAGAGCACGTCCTTTACAAACGTCGGATGCCTTGAATCGTACCCGCAGCAAGGTGACATAAGCTGTTGGGCAATACCGACGAGATCAGGAGCATCATGAATGCGTTTCGTTTGACCGCCGCAGCGGTTGTTCTCGGCGCCGGCGCCGCTCTGTTCGGCGGCATGGCGACTGCGACGGCTGATCCGGCCCCGGGGTGCAGCGCGGCTGACGTCACCGACGCCGAGGCCCGGGTGGCCGCCGCCATGACCGGTTACCTGTGGACGCACCCGGACGTGAACAACTTCTTCAGCGGTCTACAGGGCTCGTCGAAGGGTGACGTCTACCAGAAGGTGTCGGCCTACTTCCAGGCCAACCCGGACGTGAAGAACGCGATTGACGCAATCCGCGGACCGTCGCTCGATCTGCGTAACCGGTGCGGCATTCCGGTCAACAACATCATTCGCGGCGTCCTCTAAGGACTCACGCCCGGGTCATCTCCCAGTAGGCGCCACGCCGGGCCAGCAGTTCGGCAGGGCTGCCCTGCTCGATGATCCGTCCGTCGTCCATCACCACGATGAGGTCGGCATCGCGGATGGTGGAAAGCCGGTGCGCGATGATGAAACTGGTGCGCTCGCTGCGTAATCGGGTCATCGCCTTCTGCACCAGCAGTTCGGTGCGGGTGTCCACCGAACTGGTCGCCTCATCGAGGATCAGCAATTGCGGACGGGCGAGAAAGGCCCGCGCGATGGTGATGAGCTGTTTCTCTCCGGCGCTGATATTGCCGCCGTCGTCGCTGATGAAGGTCTGGTAGCCGCCGGGCAGCGAGCGCGCGAAATTGTCGACGTACGCCGTCCGCGCCGCCTGGAGCACCTCTTCCTCGGATGCGTCCGGTCTGCCATAGGCGATGTTCTCGAGGATCGTCCCGCCGATCAGCCAGGTGTCCTGAAGCACCATCCCGATCCGCGACCGCAGCGATTGGCGGCTGATCGTGCGGATATCGTCGCCATCCAGCAGGATCCGGCCGGAGTCGACGTCGTAGAACCGCATCAGCAGATTCACCAGGGTGGTCTTGCCGGCGCCGGTGGGGCCGATGATCGCCACTGTGCTGCCGGGCTCGGCGGTCAGAGAGAGATTCTCGATGACCGGTGCTTCCGGCCGGTATCCGAAGGTGACGTTCTCAAACTGCACGCGGCCGGGCCCCGGGCCGGCTGGTGCTGCGGCAGAGGGTGCTTCCTCCTCCTCGTCGAGGAATTCGAAGACCCTTTCGGCGCTGGCGACTCCAGACTGCAGGGTGTTGTAGAAGCCCGCTACCTGGGTCAGCGGCTGATTGAACTGGCGCACGTATTGGATGAATGCCTGGATTCCGCCCAGCGTGATCTGTCCCGTCGCCACCTGGAAACCGCCCACGACAGCGACTGCCACGTAGCTGAGATTTCCGACGAACATGGTCGCCGGTGACACGAGGCCGGAGAAGAACTGTGCGCCGAAGCCTGATCGGTAGACCTCGGCGTTGAGCTGGCGGAACCGTTCCTGCGCCGAGTCCCGATGGCCGAAGGTCTTCACAACGGTGAAACCCGAGTAGGTCTCCTCCACGTGGGCGTTGAGCCGGCCGGTGTTGGCCCACTGTGCGACGAACAACTTCTGCGAACGTCGTGCGATCGCGCGGGTCACCCATAGAGACAGCGGGACTGTTGCCAGCGTGATGAGTGCCAGCAGTGGGGAGATGGTCAGCATCATCGCCAGAACGGCGACGACGGTGAGTACGGCGGTGAGCAGCTGGCTGATCGTCATCGTGATCGAGGTCGCGATGTTGTCGACATCGTTGGTCACCCGGCTCAGCAACTCACCGCGCAGCCGGGAGTCGAAGTAGGACAGAGGCAGCCGGTGTACCTTGGCCTCGACCTCGGCTCTCAGAGCTGTGATGGTTCGCTGAACGATGACGTTGAGCAGTCTGGCCTGTGCCCAGATCAGCAGCGCCGCAAAAAGGTACATGCAGAGTGCCAGCAGCAGGGTGCGGCCCACTGCAGCGAAGTCGATCCCGGCGCCGGGTGTCAGGTCCATCCGGGACAGCATGTCGGCGAAGTTCACGTCGCCCCGTGCGCGGGCGGCCGCCACGGCCTGTTCCTTGGTGATCCCTGCCGGAAGCCGCCGCCCGACCGCTCCGTTGAACAGCAGATCTGTGGCGTGGCCCAGTACGCGCGGGCCGATCACCGACAGCACGATGCCCCCGACGGCAAGTGCGATGACTGCGATGGTCGGCCGCAGTTGCGGTGAGAGCCGTCTGAGAAGGCGCAGTGCAGACCCGGTGAAATCCCGCGAGCGGGATTGGGCGGGATCGGCGATCATCGCCCGCAATCCTTGACGCGCGGGAGGCGAGTTCATGGGTGCCCTCCCACTCCGGCGAGCGACTGGGAGTCGGCGAATTCCGCATAGGCCGGGCAACGCTCGACGAGGTCCCCATGGGTACCCACACCCGCCACCCGACCGCCGTCGAGAACGACGATCTGATCGGCCTGCAGGACCGTTGAAATGCGCTGTGCGACAACGATGACGGTCGAGTCAGTGGACACCGTTTTCACATTGTTGCGGATTCGGGCATCGGTATGGACATCCAGGGCCGAGAAGGCATCGTCGAACAGATACACCGCCGGTTTGCGGACCACCGCCCGCGCGATGGCCAACCGCTGCCGTTGGCCGCCGGAGAAGTTGGCGCCGCCCTGTGCCACCCGCATCTGAAGGCCGTCGGGATGAGCGCGCACGAAATCGTCGGCGGCCGCGACCTCGAGGGCCGTCCACATCTCCGCTTCGGTCGCATCGGCCTTTCCGTAGCGAAGGTTGTCCGCGACCGTGCCGGTGAACAGATACCCGCGTTGCGGCACCAGCCCCAGTGCCGACCACAGGTCATCGGTGTCGTAGTCCCGGACATCAACGCCGTCTATTCGCACGCAGCCATCGGTGAGGTCATGAAGGCGGCAGATCAGAGCGATCAGCGTCGATTTTCCGGACCCGGTGCCGCCGACGATCGCGGTGGTGGTCCCCGGGGAGGCGGTGAATGAGACATCCTGCAGCACGGGGCTTTGCGCGCCCGGATAGCGGAATCCGGCCCGATCCAGAGATATTTCGCCGCGGATGCCGCCCTCCGGATGGACCGGCGCGACCGGACTGGCGATCGAGGCTTCCGTCTCCAGGACCTCGGTGATGCGCTCAGCGCACACCGATGCCCGCGGGAGCATCACCAGGATCAGCGTCGCCATCATGACGGCCGTCAGGATCTGCATGAAATAGGACAGGAAGGCGATCAGCGAGCCGACCTGCATCTGTCCGGCTTCGATGCGGAAACCGCCGAACCAGATCAACGCGACGCTGGAGATGTTGATGGTCAGTGTGGTCACCGGAAGCATCAGCGCCTGCCAGCGGCCGGCGGTGAGCGCGGCATCGGAGACGGCCTCATTTGCGTGGGCGAACCGTCGTTGTTCGAAGGGTTCGCGGGCGAATGCGCGGATCACCCGGATACCTGAGAGCTGTTCACGCAGAACACGGTTGATGCCGTCGATCCGTCGCTGCATGCTGCGGAAGATCGGCAGCATGCGTGAGACGATCAGATAGTTGGCGATGGCCAGCACCGGCACGCTGACCAACAACAGCCAGGAAAGCGCGGCATCCTGACGGATGGCCATGAAAATCCCGCCGACGCACATGATCGGCGCGGTCACAAGGACGGTGGCCGTCATCTGGACGAGCATCTGGATCTGTTGGACGTCATTGGTAGTCCGGGTCAGCAGTGAAGCCGGGGAGAAGTGTGCGGCCTCCCGGGCGGAGAACGTGGTGATGTGGCTGAAAAGCGCAGCACGCAGATCGTGACTGAATCCCATTCCGGTGCGGGAGCCGAAGTACACGGCACCCACTGCGCACAGCCCCTGCACCGCCGTGACGGCGAGCATCACCAGTCCGAGACGGGCGATCAGCGCGGTGTTCCCCTGGGTCACCCCGTCGTCGATGATGGTCGCGTTGACGGTCGGCAGATACAGCGAAGCCAGTGTGCTGACGGTCTGGAAGACCATCACCGCCGCGACCAGCCACCGGTACGGCGCGACATACCTCCGCAGTAGCGCCAGGAGCATGTCGTTACTGTCCCACACCGGCAGGCGGCACATACCGGCAGTTCAGCGAGTATGTCGACGATCCGGCCAGGTGCTGCGGCTACAGTGCATCCTGTGAGAAGACTCGTTGCCCTGGCTGTCGCCGTCGTTGCGATGACCTCAATCGGCGCATGTTCGCCGAAGCAGGATCAAGCCGGGCCGGGCCAGCAGCAGCAGTCGCAGTCCCCGGCCCCCTCGGCGGACGGCAAGCACGGCCCGATGTTCCCCGAGTGCGGTGGTGTCAGCGATCAGGCCATCGCCGAGCAGACCCGGGTGACCGGTCTGGTCAAGACGGCGGTGAACTCCGTGGGCTGCCAGTGGTTGGCCGGCGGTGGGATTCTCGGGCCGCACTTCTCCTTCAGCTGGTACCGCGGTAGCCCGATCGGCCGGGAACGCAAGACCGAGGAACTGTCCCGCAACAGCGTGGAGAACATCAACATCGAGGGTCACGACGGCTGGGTCGCGGTGGGCAGCGATCCGACGCTGGGCGATAACCTGTGCGAGATCGCGATCGGATTCGGCGATGATTTCATCGAGTGGTCGGTCAACTTCAACGAGAAACCGTTCCCGCCGCCATGCGATGTGGCCAAGGAACTATCCCGCCAGTCGATTGTGAACTCGAAATGATCAGCCCCGTGCGAACTCGCCTCGCGGCCGGTGCTCTGGCCGCGATCTCGACAGTGGCCGTGCTCACCGGTTGCTCCAAGGCCGTCTCCGGAACGGCGATGAAGGCGGGAAGCGGCTCGAGCAACTCCAATCCCGGGCAGAAGTATCCGAACCTGCTCAAGGAGTGCGACGTCCTGACAGCCGATGTTCTCGCCAAGGCCGTCGGCGCTGATCCGCTGGACATCCAGAGCACCTTCGTCGGAGCGGTGTGCCGCTGGCAGGCAGCCAACCCGGCCGGCCTGGTGGACATCACCCGGTTCTGGTACGAGCAGGGCAGTCTGGACAACGAGCGCAAGGTCGCCGATTTTCTGCAGTACAAGACGGAGAATCGTGCGATCAACGGGGTGGCCTCGATCGTCATGCACGGCAACGATCCCAATGGCGGTTGCGGCGTGGCCAGCGACGCTCAGGGTGTCGTCGGCTGGTGGATCAATCCCCAGACGCCGGGCACCGATGCATGCGGTATCGCCATCAAGCTGATGGAACTGACGCTGGCCACCAACTCCTAGCCGCCGTCCTTACCGCGGCACATGGAATGACGTCAGTTCGGCGCCGCTGAGGCCGAGGTCCGCCCACGACCCCGGCACCCGCAATATCGCGATAGCCGACGTCGGGTACTTCCGTGCGATCTGTTCGGCGGCGTCGCGATCGCTGCCCGGACCGGCCAGGCCGAGTGCCAGATGGCTCATGGTGGGTTCGTGTCCCACGACCAGCAGGGTGGACACCCCGTCGTCGACCTTGTTGATCTCATCGATCACCTCACCCGGGCTGGCACCGTAGAGCCGGTCCAGGAATTCGGCCGGCGCCTCGACCGCAGTGCGCCCCAGGGTCTGTCGGGTGCGGGTCGCCGATGAGCACAACACCTTCTCGATCGCCGGGACATGGCCGCGCAACCAGTCGCCGGCCAGCCCGGCCTCCCGGACGCCGCGCTCGGCCAGCGGCCGCTGGTGGTCCGGCACGCCGTCGGGATAGTCCGATTTTGCGTGTCGCATCAGCACCAGGGTTCTCATTCGTCCCACGTTAAAGCACATGCCGGGTCGCGTCCCGGGACTTGTCAGACCCCGGCCATACACTCGCGCCACTATGAAGTTTCTGCACACCGCGGACTGGCAACTGGGCATGACGCGGCACTTCCTCAGCGATGACGCGCAGGCCCGCTACTCGGCCGCACGCCGCGACGCGATCGTCGCCATCGGAGCGCTCGCCCGCGAGACCGGCGCCGAGTTCGTCGTGGTCGCCGGCGACGTCTTCGACGCCAACCAGCTGGCCCCGAAGGTGGTGAGTCAGTCCCTGGACGCGATGCGCGGTATCGACGTGCCGGTCTATCTGCTCCCGGGCAACCACGATCCGCTCGACGCCTCGTCGGTCTACACCAGCGCGCTGTTCGGCAGGGAGTGCCCGGACAACGTGAAGGTGCTCGACAGGGCCGGCGTGTGGGAGGTCCGTCCCGGACTGGAGATCGTCGCCGCGCCGTGGCGGTCCAAGAAGCCGACGACTGATGTCGCTGCCGAGGTCCTCGAAGGGCTTCCGGCCGACGGCACCGCGCGCATCCTGCTGGCGCACGGTGCGGTCGATGTCCTCGATCCCGACCGGGACAATCCGGCGCATATCGCGATGGCCGGGCTCACCGCCGCGATCGCGCGATCCACCATCCACTACGTGGCGTTGGGGGACAAGCACTCCCGTACCCCGGTCGGCGACAGCGGCCGCGTCTGGTACTCCGGATCGCCTGAGGTCACCAACTACGACCACAAGGAAGCCGATTCCGGGCATGTTCTGGTGGTCGAAGTCGATCTCGACGATCCGGCACATCCGGTGACGGTCGAGTCCCGCCCAGTCGGGACCTGGCGCTTCGTCACTCTGCGCCGCGATGTCAACAACAGCCGCGACATCGCCGATCTGAACCTCAATCTCGACGAACTGCCCGACAAGGACCGCACGGTGGTCAAACTCGGTCTGATCGGCACCTTGACCGTCACCGACAGGGCAGCACTGGACGCGAGTATCGACCGGCAGTCACTGCGATTCGCCGGCCTACGCCTCTGGGAGCGCAACACCGACCTCGCCGTGATGCCAGCAGACCACGAGTTCGACGATCTCGGCCTGGGGGGATTCGCCGCTGATGCGGTCGCCGAACTGGTCGACACCGCCCGCTCGGACGGAGCCGGCGCTCTCGCCGCGCGCGGCGCACTCGCCCTGCTGTTGCGCCTGAAAGATGGGAGCGCAGCGTGATCCTTCATCGCCTGCGGCTCACCGACTTCCGCGGCGTGGCCGACCGTGAGGTCACGTTCCCGGACCAGGGCGTGGTGGTGGTGTGCGGCCCCAACGAAGTCGGTAAGTCCTCGATGCTCGAGGCGCTCGATCTCCTGCTGACCTACCGGGACCGATCCACGCACCGGGACGTCAAGTCGGTCAAGCCCGCCGGCGCTGACGTCGGCGCGCAGGTCGAGGCCGAGATGAGCACCGGCCCTTACCGCTTCATCTATCGCAAGCGGTTCCACAAGAAGGCGATGACCGAACTGGAGATCGTCGCGCCCAAGCGTGAGCAGCTCTCCGGTGACGCCGCCCACGAACGAGTGGAGGCCATGCTCACCGAGACTCTCGACACCAAATTGTGGGATGCACAGCGGGTGCTGCAGTCGGCGTCGACCAACGCTGTGAATCTCTCCGGCAGCGACGCGCTGTCCCGGGCTCTGGACGCATCCGCCGGCGAAGCCGAAACCACCGCGTCCGGTGACGAGTCGCTGCTTATCGATCGTGTTGAGGCCGAATACGCCAAGTACTTCACCGGCACCGGCAAGCCCACCGGCATCTGGAAGGCCGCTGTCGAACGGTTGAGGGTGGCCGAGACGGAGACCGCAGCCTGCCTGCTCGCCGTCGACGAGGTCAACGAGAGAGTGGCCCGGCACGAGACCTTGAGCGCGGATCTGCGGGCACTTGAAGCCTCGCTCAACCCCGCAGCGGAGAGGCTCGGCGCAGCGCGGTCGGCCAATGATGCCCTTGCCGTGCTGCGCGAGCAATTGGCTCAGGCGCGTCTGGCTGCAGCCGAAGCCGCGACGACGGCGACCAACTCGGCGGTGGCCAGCGGCCAGCGCCAGCAGCTGGTCGCCGAAGTCGAGCGCCGCGGCCAGACCCTGGTAGGACTGCGCGAGAAGCTGGCTGAGGCCGAACAGCGGGAAGCTGAGACCAAGCATGCCGCCGAGGCTGCGAGTACAGCCGCCACTGAGTCTGCGGCAGCCGTGGTCGTAGCGCAGCAGCGCTTCGATGCGGCGCGCTCGGCGGCTGAGGCGTGCATCGCCAGCGACAGTGCCGAGAAGCTGGCAGCCCGCGTCACCGGTATCGACGAAGCAGAGCAGGAACTGCGGCGGATCGAAGGCGAGCTGGCCGCGATCCCGCTCACCGAGAAAGCCTTGGCGGCCATCGAGTTGCAGTGGGCAGCGGTGGCGCGCATCGACGCGCAACTACAGGCAGGCGCCGCGATCGTCGAGTTCACCGCGCCCACGGACCTCGACATCACCGTCGACGGTGAAGTCCGCACCCTGGTCGCCGGACAGGGCTGGACGCAGCCCGCCTCTGCCGCCGTCCTCGTCGAACTGCCCGGGGTGCTCAGCGTGCGAATCGACCCCGGTGCCAGTTCGGTCAAGCTTCGCGCCGACCTGCTCGCCGCACAGCAAGTGCTGGCCAATGAGCTGTCGGCTGGCGGCGTGGCTGATGTGGAAGCAGCCCGCGCTCTCGACGCCCAGCGCCGCAGCCTCACCGAACGGCGCACCACCCTCACGGCGAGACTCGAAGGTCTTTGCGCCGGTGAGGAAGCGGCCGCATTGCGCAACCAACTCGCAGTTCTTCGCGCCGCCGCCGGTGAACCGATCGACGCGCAGGCCGCGGCCGCCGAACTCAAGGCTGCTGACGAAACGCTACGCACCGCCCGCACCGATGCGGAGGCTCAGCAGAAGATTGCGGTGTCGACGGCCGCGGCACATGCCAAGGCGGGTACCGAGACCGCTCTCGCGAAGGACCGCCTGCAGACCGCCGATACCGAATTCGTCGCGGTGCGCGAGCAACTTGTGACAGTGCGAGCCGCCCTGGCCGACGAGGTGGTCGCTGCGCAGGCTGCCGCCGATGCCGAGGAACAGGGGCGAGCCGATGACGCAGTCGCGGCACTCGCCGAGCGATACGCCGCAGCAGACCCGGCGGCAGTCGATGCCGAACTCGCCGCCGCCTCGGTGGCCGTCGAGACCATCACGGCCGAGCGTGACAAGGCCAAGCTGGACCTGCACACCCTAACCGCGGAACTGGGGGTCATCGGCGGGGAGGGCCGTCAGAGCCGCCTGGATAAAGCGCAAACCGAACTCGAGCGGGTACGAGCGGACCACGTCAGAATCGGGGAGCGGGCCGACGCCGCAGAGTTGTTGCGAGACACCATGATCCGACATCGCGACAACACGCGGCAGCGTTATGTGCGGCCCTATCGCCGCGAGTTGGAACGGCTGGGCCGGCAGGTTTTCGGTCCGAGTTTCGAGGTGGATGTCGACACAGATCTGACGATCCAGACCCGCACCCTCGACGGGTGCACTGTGCCCTACGACTCACTTTCGGGCGGCGCCAAGGAGCAGTTGGGCATTTTGGCGAGGCTGGCGGGGGCTGCTCTGGTCGCCAAGGAGGACACCGTCCCGGTTGTCATCGACGACGCCCTCGGTTTCGCCGACCCCGACCGCCTGTTGAAGATGGGGGAGGTGCTCAATACCGTCGGGGGTCACGGCCAGGTGATCGTCTTGACCTGCACCCCCGGACGTTACGACGGGGTCGCCGACGCTGAGATCATCCAGATCAGCGCCTAACCGCGCCCGCATCGTCGTCAGTCAGTGCCTGATGGTCTGA
>CAYFMA010000057.1:0-21531 GCA_964344085.1 uncultured Mycobacterium sp. | reverse complement strand
GCCAGGGCACCCAGCAGAGTCGCTGCCATCTTCTTGCTCATATGCCCATTATCGCCCGACACCCATGTCGTATTAGCCGGCGACGCTCCGCTGTGGGCGAAAAATCGGCCCCCGCGGAGTTCCGCGGGGGCCGATTCTCGTGGGGTTGCTACTTCTTCGTAACGGTCTCGGAGAAGTTGCCCTTGCCGTCGTTGAGCCAGGTGATGGTGCCGTGCTCGAACTCGCTGATCCAGCCGCCGCCGGCGACCTTGTCGCCGCCGCCGGTCTGGGTCTCGTCGGCGGTCGGCCAGCCCAGCGCGCCGGTGGGGCCGCCCTGCTCGCCGAGGTAGCGCTTGAGGATCTCGCCCTGGACCAGGTAGACGGCCTTCGACGGTGTCTCGAACAGGGTGCCGTTGGCGAAGGCGTACTCGGTGCCGTCGCCGACCTTCTTGGGCGCCGCGGTCGGCGCTCCGAGGGTGGCCGCCGCACCGGCCTTCGTGTACGCGGCAGCCGCCGGGCCGTCGAGCGAAACATCCCCGATGCCAGGAACATTCAGCGTGGTCGGTGCACCGTTGAGGACCGAGGAGACGACGCTGCTGGCGACGCTGGCGCCGCTGCTGGCCGCACTGCCGGCCGCGCTGGCAGCGCTGCTGGCCGCGCTTCCGGCCGCACTTCCGGCGCTGCTGGCCGCGCTTCCGGCTGCGCTGGCGGCGCTGCTGGCTGCGCTTCCGGCCGCGCTGGCCGCCGATGAGCCGATACTCGAGGCGCTCGACACCGCGTCCTTGGCGGCTTCCTTGGTGGCCGAGCAGCTCACTGCGAAGGCAGCCGCGATTGCGAGACCGCCGGCCGCGGCCGCGGCACGAGCCATGGTGCTGTTCATCCTTGAGGGTTCTCCTTCGTCTCGGTGACGTTCGGGCGTCTCCGTGGCGCACGCGTCGGCGACAACCTAGCAAACGGACCGGTGTTTTCGGCTGTGCCGGTGTAGTGCATTTCTGATGTTTTTGCTGAATTTGAGAAAACGGAGATTCAGATGGTGCTGGTGTGACAGTTGGTGACTCGCGGGAAATTGCCGGTATCCGGGTCGCGGGGTGTAACACGGGTTACGCTCTCGACTCGGACGGCAACGTGGCCGTCCGGCGAGGAGCCGACATGACGACTCAGGCGCCCAGTCTGCCGCCGAGTAAGACGATGATCGTGCACGGTCATGACGGCACCCGGTTGCACACCGAGGTCTTCGGCCACAAGGACGCCTACCCGATCGTGCTCGCCCACGGCATCACCTGCTCGCTGCAGGTCTGGCACGAACAGATCAACGACCTCGCCCGCGACTTCCGGGTCATCGCCTTCGACCATCGCGGCCACGGCCGCAGCGGGGTTCCCCAGGCCTCGGCCTACAGCCTCGATCACCTCGCCGCGGATCTCGACGCGGTGTTGTCGGCCACCCTGCATCCGGGCGAACGCGCGGTGATCGCCGGCCATTCGATGGGCGGTATCGCCATCAGCGCCTGGGCCGACCGCTTCCGGCACCGGGTCGCCGAGTGCGCCGACGCCGTCGCACTGATCAACACCACCACCGGAGATCTGCTGGACAAGATCAAACTGCTGCGGGTGCCGGGCATGCTCAAGCCGGCCCGAATCGCCGCCGCCCGCGCCATGATCCGCTCGCTCGGCGGTGCACCGCTGATGTACGGAACGCAGCCGGGCAGTAAGCGTTTTCTCCAGTTGATGGCCGTCGGCCCGCAAGCCGACCCGGCCATCACCCGGTTCCTGCACGATCTGTTCTCCGCCACCCCGGCCGCCGGCCGCGGTGGCTGGGCCCGGGTCCTCGTCGACGAGATGGGACCCGAGAAACACATCGACATCAGCGGGCTGACCGTCCCGACGCTGGTGATCGGCAGCAAGAAAGACCGGCTGCTGCCGATGTGCCAGGCGCGCAGGATCGCTGAGAATGCCCCGAATCTCGTTGAACTGGTGGAGATGCCGGGCGGTCACTGCGCGATCCTCGAGCACTCCGCCGACGTCAACGCGCACCTGCGGGACCTGGTCGCCACCGCAGCCCCGGCGCAGCGGATCAGTTCCTAGGCGCCGCGAAGCGCGGATGCCACTTCGGCGGCCACCCGCTGCCCGGAACGCACCGCGCCGTCCATGAATCCCGTCCACTCGTCGGCGGTCTCGGTGCCCGCCCAATGCAGAGGCCCCACCGGCAGGCGAAGCAGCCGGCCGAACTGTGTCCACGACCCCGGCGGCACTGCGGCGGTCGGGCCGCCCGGCGCGAACGCCTCAGCGCCCCAACGCTGATCGAGGTAATCGATCGGGTCGGCTGCCTCCGGACCGAACAGTGCGGTGAAACACCCGATGGCCTTCGCACGGCGCTGTTCGGCGGGCAGCGCGTCGAAACCGCGCGGGTCGGTGAACCCCAGCAGGATGCCGGGAGTGCCCTCCGGTGGGCTGACGTCGAAAGTGATGAACACCGGACCCTGATCCGAGAGTGCTTGGCCGGAAAGACCTTTCGCGCGCCAGAACGCGGTGGGGTAGGCGGCGTAGGCCTTGGTCAGAGCGCCCAGCGGCCAGCGTTGCGACAGCTGCTGGTATTCGATCGGCGGCGCCGGGGCGATGTCGATGCCGAGGCGCTGGGAGGGTGAGACGGCCAGGACGGCACGCCGTGCCTCCACCACACCGGCCGATGAGGTCACCGCTACGGCGTCGTCGGCCCATTCGATGCGCGAGACGATGGCGCCCAGGGTGATCCGATCGCCCAGTTCCGCGGCGATCCGGGCCGACATCTGATGACTGCCGCCGGTGAAGTGATCCTGCTGGGCGCCGCCGACGGTGTCGAGCATGCGGTCCAGGCCGCCGGAGGTCTTGACGTAGCGCAGTGCGTGCAGCATCGAGACCTCGTCGGGTTCGGCACCCCAGGTGACCCTCGACATGATCGCCATCAGATCCTGCGAACCCCTGGTGGCCTTGACCGCACGCAGCCAGCCACCGAGGCTGACGGTGTCCCATCTGGCCGCCTTCGGCGACGTCCACGGCTCGCTGATGTCGATGCCGGCTGCGATCCGCTCGAACTGCCACTGGATGCGTCCGATGTCGAGCAGGCCGATCAGCCCGAGTTTGGGGATGGTGCCGTGGTAGCGGTGCACCCGGCCGCGCCAGCGGATCAGGTTGGCGCCCTCGGAGTAGGTCGGCGTGGTCTCGCAGCCCAGATCGGCCGCTAGTTTGAGCACCGCGTCCTGGGTCGGGCCGACGAACGAGGCGCCGCGGTCCACCGGCACCCCGGCAAGTGTGGCGGGGGCCGTCCGGCCACCGACCCGGTCGCGGCCTTCGAGCACCACCACGTCGAAACCCGTGCCGCTGAGCTCGCGGGCCGCCGTCAGGCCCGCCAGACCGGCTCCGATCACAACCACGTCGTGTGCCATGACTCCACACTAGGGTGGGAGGACCGTGAGAGTCCTGACCGCCCTTTTCGGGCCGACCGATGCGATCGAGCGGGCCCGCGCGCTACGTGAGGCCGGCGCCGCCGGGGTGTTCACCTTCGAGGGTCCGCATGATGTGTTCGCCCCGCTCACGCTGGCCTCGACCATCGGCGATCTGGACCTGATGACGAATGTGGCGATCGCGTTTCCGCGCAATCCGATCCAACTGGCCCATCAGGCTTACGACCATCAGCTGATCAGCGGCGGCCGGTTCACCCTCGGGCTGGGAACCCAGATCCGCACCCAGATCGAGAAGCGGTACGGGTCGGCCTTCGAACGCCCGGTGGCCCGGATGCGGGAACTGGTGGGGGCGCTGCGGGCGATCTTCGCGGTCTGGGAGAGCGGGGAGCGGCTGGACTTCCGCGGCGAGTTCTACCGGCACACCCTGATGACGCCGACGTTCAATCCGGGACCGAATCCCTTTGGGCCGCCGCCGATCTACGTCGGAGCGCTGGGCCCGCGGCTGACCCGGGCGGTGGCCGAATGCGCCGACGGTCTGCTGGTGATGCCGTTCTCCTCGACCCGGTTCCTGCACGAGGCGACGATGCCCGCGGTGCGCGACGGCCTTGCGGCGTCGGCTCGCACTGACTTCGCGGTGGTTCCCGAGGTGATCGTGTCGGCCGGTGAGGGGGATGAGGCTCACACGTCAACGCGTCGGCTGCTGGCGTTCTACGGGTCCACTCCGGCCTACCGTCCGGTGCTCGACGTGCACGGGTGGGGCGATCTTCAGCCCGAACTCAACGCGTTGTCCAAGCAGGGTCGCTGGGCCGAGATGGGCGATCTGATCACCGACGAGGTTCTGCACACGATCGCCGCGTGCGGGTCGCCGAAGGAGATCGCCGCGCACATCCGCACGCGCACCGACGGCATCGCCGACACGGTGTGCCTCTATCAGCCGGGGCCCATCGCGGTGGAGACGCTGGCTGCGATCGTCGACGAGTTGGGCTGAGCTCAGGGAGCCACGGTGAGCCAGTCGGCGAATCCCGACGGATCGTGGCGGCCCAGCGCGCCGTGCTCGAAGAGCCCCCAGCCCTCCTCGGGTTGTTGCTTGCCGCCGTAACAGAGCGCCCGGCCGACGTGGTCGATGACGCCGAAACCGGACCGGCCGATGATGGCCGGGTCGGTCATGTCGTAGGTGCGCCGTTCGGTGAACTTCTCGCCGCGCCACACGCCGTGCGTCCAGTCCGAGTCGCCGCCGTAGCCGCCGCCGACATGGATTGGCACCGGAAGCTTCGACTCGATCTCGAAGCGCAGCGGGTTGCCGTCGGCGTCGGTGGCCTCGATGGTGGCGCCGGTGGGAATCCTTGTGCCGGAACGGTAGTGGATCCGCACCCGCGGCCAGCCGAGCTGTTCCACGCGGCCGTCCTTCCAGATCCGGGTGCAGTCGTTCATGGTGCGGAACCCGTTGGGTTCCTCCTGGATGATGATGACGATCGCGAACTCCTCGAAGGCCATCGGAACGTACAGCCACCACATGCCCTCGAACGGAGGATCGGCGGGCCGGCCGGCGGGTTCGGGTTCGCCGACCGGACGGATGCCCCAGGACCGGTCCCGCGTGCCGATCCACGTGGCCGGGTCGACGGGGATGTCCTGCCCGTCGATCACCAGACCGCCGCTCCAGGTGCCCAGTTGGGCGAAGCGTTGCGCGTCCAGGGTGACCTTCGCGCCCTGGCGCATCATGTGCCGCTGTTCCTGGACCACCGGGAACAGGCCGTCCCAGGTCAGGTCGACGGCGATGCCGTCGGTCTCCTCCATCACGATGCGGATGGTCTGCAACGGGTCGACGACGTCGAGGTGGTAACCCATCACATGCTGATGCAGGCGGTTCTGGTCGATCGCGTCGGACAGGTGCACGGCGGTCTGCTCCTCGCCGCGGCGCACCAGGACGAAAGCGTCCTTCACCCCGAGGTTGGGGTAGTAGCCGATTCCGGTGATGATGAAGATCTCGCCGGTGCGGTCGTGGGCGTTGAAGTAGGACCGGTCGTAGAAGTTGCGGTCGGAGTAACCCGGCCAGGCGATCGGCTGCGGGACCTGGTGGACGGGATATTCGTCAAGCGGACCGATCATCTACGCCTCCTGGATCAAACGCCGCAACAGACCCCCGTGGTAGAACAGCGACTCGACGTCATCCGGTTTGGGCATCTCCCCGAAGTGCACCCGGCGCGCACCGGTGCGCATGAACACCACGCACCAGATCACCCCGGAGTAGACGTAGAACCAGCGCAGATCGCCCAGTTCGGCGCCGGAGAGATTCTGGTAGGTGGCGCGGACGTCGTCCTCGCGCAGCACGTCGGGTAGTCCCGGCAGCCCGGCCAGACCGGCCAGTTCCTGGAACACCATGTGCGCGAAGATGATCCACGCGACGTCGAGTTCGCGCGGCCCGACGGTCGCCATCTCCCAGTCCAACACCGCGACCGGACGGAAGTCGCGGTAGAGCACATTGCCGATCCGGGAGTCGCCCCAGGCCAGCACCGGGTCACCGGCGGCGACATCGGCGGGGAAGTTGTCCTCCAGCCAGGCCAGTGCCTGCTCCACCAGTGCCGAGCGGCCGATATCGGGGACCGCGAACTCGTACCAGTCCTTGAGCCAGCCGAAGTGCCGGTGCAACGGGGTGTCGCCCGGCGGGTCGACCTCGGTGAGGAAGCCGAACGTCGTTGCGGCGTCGGGGATCGCGTGCAGTGCGGCGAGCACCCCGACGGTGGCGTCCTGCAACTCGCGCTGTTGTGCGGCCGGGGCGTCGGCGAACCAGTTGCCGCCGAAGGTGTAGGGCATGACATCGGGCGGCACGATGCCCTCGACGAGATCCATCAGGAAGAACGGGCTGCCCAGCACCTGGCCGGTCGGTTCGATCCAGCGCACCCGCGGCACCGGCACATCGGTCAGTTCGCCGACCAGACGGATGACATCGAACTGATGGTCCATCCGGTAGGCGGTGAACACCGGAACGTCGGCAGCCGTCGGCGCCATCCGGGCCACCCACTTCTCCTCGACCGGCTCACCGTCCCGCATCCAGCGTCCGGTCAGGATGATGGTCTCCGAGGACATCCCGTTGGAGTCCACGCCGCTCTCGACGGTCACCTCCGGGGTGACCCCGAGGAGCGGGGTGAGCCATTCGGAGAGCACCGCGGGAATGGTGCTGGTGTCGCGACCGGAGCGCTGCAGGCGTCCGACGTCGGTCTCGACGTTCGGCTGGTTCGTCACCCCCTCGACGCTGCCATACAGCGGGCGCACACGGAGCCGATTCTCCAGAGGCGGATCAGCGTGTGAAGAAGTGCGTGGCCTGATCGGCGATATCGAGAAGGGGTTGCGGCAACATGCCGAGGACGAAGGTGATCGCCAGCGTCGCCGCGATCACCGCCACCGTCATCACACTCGGCGGACGGACCTCCGGGGCGTCGACGGGTGCGTCGGTGAAGAACATCGCCACGATGACCCGTAGGTAGAAGTAGGCGGCCACCGCACTGGCCAGCACGCCGACGACCACCAGTGGTGCGGCCCCGCCCTCGGCGGCGGCTTTGAACACCGCGAACTTGCTGATGAATCCGCTCGTCAGCGGGATGCCGGCGAAGGACAGCAGGAACAGCGCGGCCACCGCGGCGGTCACCGGGTAGCGCTTGCCCAGTCCGGCCCACCGTGCGATCCCGGTCTGCTCGACGCCGTCGGCGCCGCGAACGACGCTGACCAGAGCGAAGGCTCCGATGGTGGCGAAGCCGTAGGCGGTCAGATAGAACAGCGTGCCGGACAGTCCGTCGACGTTGAGCGCGATCACACCCGTGAGGATGAAACCGGTATGCGCCACGGCGGAATAGCCGAGCAGACGTTTCACATCGCGCTGGGTGACCGCGGTGATGGTGCCGACCGCCATGGTGATGATCGCGATCGCCCACAGCACCGGCCGCCAGTCGTCCTTGAGTGCGGGGAGTGCGACATAGAACAGCCGCAGCAGCGCACCGAACGCGGCGATCTTGGTGCCGGCCGCCATGAACGCCACGACGGGCGTCGGCGCGCCCTGATACACATCGGGCACCCAGGCGTGGAACGGAACCGCACTGACCTTGAACAGCAGGCCGACCGTCACCAGCGCCGAGCCGAGCAGGACCAGCCTGGTGTCACCCGATCCGGCGTCGATGGCCGAGGCGATCCCGGTGATGCTCAACGTGCCGGCGTAGCCGTACATCATCGCCATGCCGTACAGGAAGATCGCCGAGGAGAACGCTCCCAGCAGGAAGTACTTCAGCGCGGCTTCCTGGGACAGCAGCCGGCGGTGCCGGGCCAGACCGCACATCAGGTACAGCGGCAGCGAGAACACCTCCAGCGCGACGAACATGGTCAGCAGGTCACCGGCGGCGGGGAAGAGCATCATGCCGCCGACCGAGAACATGGTCAGCGGGAACACCTCGGTCTGCATCGCCCCGGCGCGGGTGGCCACCAGCTCGGCGACGGTTCCCGGCACGGTGGAGGCCTGCGCGGTGAAGGCGTCCAATCCCCAACGCCCGGAATCGGATTCGTCGGGAGCGGTCCGCTCGGCGATCAGCAGGATTCCGAGCACCGCCATCAGCAGCAGGGCCCCCTGGAGGAACAACGCGGGACGGTCGACGGTGACGGCCCCCATCGCGGCCGGTGTCCCGGTTTGGGCCGCCGCGCCCGGATAGATCCCCACCAGTGCCACCAGTGCGGCCACCAGTCCGGTCAGCGCCACCAGGACCTGGACGACGTAGCGGGGGCCGCGTGGCAGGAATGCCTCGATGAGGACCCCGAGTGTGGCCACGCCGAACACGATGAGAACCGGTGACAGCAGGCTGTATTCGATGCTCGGCACGGTCATCGCGGACCTCCCGCGCTGAGCGTGGGAACCGGATCGGTCACATGAACAGCCTTGAGGGTGTGCTGGACCGCCGGATTGATGACGTTGAGGGCGATCGCGGGGTAGACCCCGAGGGCGATCAGTGCGGCGACCAGGGGGGCGACCACCACGAGTTCCCGTGACCGCAGATCGGTGAGCTTCTCGTTGCCGTGGGTCACCGGTCCGGTCATCATCCTCTGGTAGAGCCACAGGATGTAGACCGCCGAGAGCACCAGTGCGACGGTGGAGATCACCGCGAACACCGGGAAACGGGTGAATGTGCCGATGAGAACCAGGAATTCACTGATGAACGAAGCCAGACCGGGCAGCGCCAGGGTGGCGAGCCCGGCTATCAGGAAGGTGCCGGCAAGCACCGGCGCCACCTTCTGCACGCCGCCGTAGGCGGCGATGGCTCGAGTGCCGCGACGGCTGACCAGGAACCCGGCGATGAGGAACAGCGCTGCAGTCGAGATGCCGTGATTGATCATGTAGAGCGCCGCACCGGACTGGCCCTGAGTGGTCATCGCGAAGATGCCCAGGATGATGAAGCCGAAGTGGCTGATCGAGGTGTAGGCGATGAGGCGGATCACGTCGGTCTGGCCGATCGCCATCAGCGCGCCGTAGACGATGCTGATCACCGCGAGAACGATGATCGCGGTGCGGAACTGAGTCGCGGCGCCGGGGAACAACGGCAGGCAGTAGCGCAGCATGCCGAACGTGCCGACCTTGTCCATCACCGCCATCATGAGCACCGCCGAGGCCGGGGTGGCCTGGACCGCGGCATCGGGCAGCCAGCGGTGCAGCGGCCACAATGGGGCCTTGACGCCGAAGGCGAACATGAACGCCAGGAACATCGCGGTTGCCGCCGCCGGTGCGATGGTGAAGCGGCCGTGGCTGATCGCGTCGGCGACGATGCGGAAGTCGAAGGTGCCGCCGCGGAAGGAATCGGACTTCGCGGTCACCACGTAGAGGCCCACCACGGCGGTCAGCATGATCAGACCGCCGGCGAGGTTGTAGAGCAGGAACTTCACCGCCGCCTTGGACCTCTGCGGGCCGCCGAAGCCGCCGATGAGGAAGTACATCGGCACCAGCATGGCCTCGAAGAAGACGTAGAACAGCAGGATGTCCAGGGCGCACAGCGACAGCATCACCATGCCCTCGGTGACCAGTATCAGCGCCACGTAGACCAGCGGACCACGCCCGGTGGCGTTGTCGGCGTCACGCCATCCGGCGATCAGCAGCAATGGCACCAGGGCGGCGGTCAGCACGATCAGCGACAGCGCGATGCCGTCGATGCCGAGGATGTAACCGGTGCCGAAATAGTCGATCCAGCTGTGCTTCTCGACGAACTGGAAGCGCTCACCCTGCGGGTCGAAGTTCACCGCCACGACGACGGCGAGCACCAGTACGGCCAGCGAGACGATCAGGGCGGCGCCGCGCGCGGCCGAACGCATCGACGGCGGCAGCGCGACGATCAGCAGGGCCGCCACCGCGGGAACCACCCACAGTGCGGTCAGCAACGGGAAGCCGGTCACCATCACCTCCACATCACCGTCAGCAGGACCGCGCCGGCGATCAGCGTGGCGCCGGCGAGCATGGACAGGGCGTAGGTGCGGGCGTAACCCGTCTGCAGGCGGCTGAGCCCCTCCGACAGCGTCCGGATCGACCAGGCGAAGCCGCTGACCGAACCTTCCACCAGACCCTCGTCGGTGCCGACCACGGCCTTGGTCAGCAGCTGGCCGGGCCGCATGAACACCGACTCGTTGAACGCGTCGCCGTACAGGTCGCGCCGCGCGGCCACGGTGAGTGCGGAGACGTCGCGCGGCACATTCACCGGCACCGGCCGGTTGGCGTACTGGCGGTAGGCGATCGCCACACCGATGGCGACGACGGCCAGGGCGGCGACCGTCGTCACCCAGGCCGGCACCGCGGGCTCGGCTTCATGGCTTCCGACGACCGGTTCCAGCCAGCGCTGCAGATGCCCGAGGCCCAGCACCACGCCGGCGCCGACCGATCCGATGGCCAGCACCACCATCGGCGCGGTCATGATCGCCGGGGACTCGTGCGGATGGGTGGACGGCCGCCAGCGGCGCTCGCCGAAGAAGGTCAGCAGCATGACCCGGGTCATGTAGAACGCGGTGATCGCCGCACCGAGCAGAGCGGCGCCGCCGAGCAGCCAGCCCCGCAGTCCGCCTGCGTTGAAGGCGGATTCGATGATGGCGTCCTTGGAGAAGAAGCCGGCGAACGGCGGTACCCCGATGATGGCGAGATAGCCCAGGCCGAAGGTGGCGTAGGTGATCGGCAGCACCGTGCGCAGGCCGCCATAGCGACGCATGTCGACCTCGTCGTCCATGGCGTGCATGACCGATCCGGCGCCGAGGAACAGTCCGGCTTTGAAGAAGCCGTGGGTCAGCAGGTGCAGGATGGCCACCGCGTAGCCGGCCGGGCCGAGTCCGGCGGCCAGCACCATGTACCCGATCTGACTCATGGTGGAGGCTGCCAGGGCCTTCTTGATGTCGTCCTTGGCGCAGCCGATGATCGCGCCGAACAGCAGGGTCACCGCGCCGACGGTGACCACCGCGGTCTGGGCGATGGGCGCGAGGTTGAACACCGGTCCGGAGCGCACGATCAGGTAGACGCCGGCGGTCACCATGGTGGCGGCGTGGATGAGCGCCGAAACCGGGGTGGGGCCTTCCATCGCGTCGCCGAGCCAGGACTGCAGGGGCACCTGCGCACTCTTGCCGCAGGCGCCGAGCAGCAGCAGCAGGCCGATCGCGTTGAGGGTGCCGGAGGTCATCGTCGGTGCGTTGGAGAAGACGGTGCCGAAATTGACCGAGCCGAGGGTGGCGAACATGACCATCAGGGCGATGGCCAGGCCGGTGTCACCGACCCGGTTGACGATGAAGGCCTTCTTGGCGGCGGTGGCCGCACTGGGCTTGTAGGACCAGAATCCGATCAGCAGATAGGACGCCAGACCGACGCCCTCCCAGCCGAGGTAGAGACCGAGGTAGTTGTCGGCGAGCACCAGGACCAGCATCGCGGCGACGAACAGGTTCAGGTACGAGAAGAAACGTCGCCGCTCCGGATCGTGGGCCATGTAGCCGATCGAGTAGATGTGGATCAAGGCGCCGACGCCGGTGATCAGCAATACGAAGCAGATCGACAGGGCGTCCAGCTGCGCGCCGAAGTCGACCTGCAACAGGCCCACCGGAACCCAGGTGAACAGCGTGCCGTGAATCACCCTGCCTTCGGCGGGACGGCCGAGCAGTTCGATGAAAAGGACTGCGGCGCAGATGAAGGAGCCGATCACCGCGGCGGTGGCCAGCAGATGGCCCCAGGCGTTGGTGGCCTTGCCGCCCAGCAACAGGATCGCCGCCCCGGCCAGGGGCAGCGCGATGGTCCACCAGATGAGGTTCGTCATATCAGTGCCGCAGCAGATTCGACTCGTCGACGTCCGAACTGCGTCGGGCGCGGAAGATGGTCAGGATGATCGCCAGTCCGACGACCACCTCGCAGGCGGCCACCACCATGGTGAAGAACGCCACCACCTGACCGTCGAGGTGGCCGTGCATCCGGGCGAAGGTGACGAAGGCCAGGTTGCCGGCGTTGAGCATCAGTTCCACGCACATGAACATGACGATGGCGTTGCGTCGCAGCAGCACTCCGGCGGCGCCGATGGTGAATATCAGCGCCGAGAGGTAGAGGTAGTTGGCCGGATTCATCGCCCGCTCCGCAGAATGTCGTTGACCGAGGAGGGGTCCTCGGATCCGTCCGGCAGCAGGGCGGGAGTGTCCACGGCGTTGTGCCGGGCGTAGACGCCGGGGCTGGGCATCGGGGTGGCGCGGTGTCCGTCGCGGAAGCGTTCGACGGCAAGTTCCCGCTGAGTCTTGCGACGGCCGATCCGTTCCCGGTGTGCCAGCACCATCGCGCCCAGGGCCGCGGTGATCAGCAGCGCGCTGGTGAGTTCGAAGGCCCACAGGCTGCGGGTGAAGATCAGCTGTGCCAGGCCCTCGACGTTGCCGCCGGCGTTGGCCTCGGTCAGACCGGTGAACCTGGAGGTGGACACCGATCCGATGGCGGCGATCAGCAGCACGCCGAAGCCCAGCCCGGTCAGGACGCCGGCGACGCGTTGTCCGCGAATGGTTTCCACCAGTGACTGTGCGGAGTCCACGCCGATGAGCATGAGCACGAACAGGAACAGCATCATCACCGCGCCGGTGTAGACGACGATCTGCACCACACCGAGGAAGAGGGCCTCCTCGGCGACGTAGATGATCGCCAGGGAGATCATCGTGGTGGCCAGGCACAGCGCGGAGTAGACGGCCTTGGGCGCGGCGACGACTCCGATCGCACCGATCACGGCGATGGTGCCCAGCACCCAGAAGGCGATGACTTCGGCGTTCACTGGGCCACCTCCCGCCCGGTGACGCGGCCGAGGTAGTAGTCGTCGTCGGTCTTCCCCGGCGCCATGGCGTGCGGGGGTGGAGTCATTCCGGGTTGCAGCGGCGCCAGCAGCTTGTCCTTGCCGAAGATCAGGTCTGAGCGGTTGTCGTCGGCCAGCTCGTAGATGTTGGTCATGGTGAGCGCCCGGGTGGGGCAGGCCTCGATGCACAGTCCGCACCCGATACAGCGCAGATAGTTGATCTGGTAGACCCGCCCATACCGTTCGCCCGGGGAGTAGCGCTCCTCAGGGGTGTTGTCGGCGCCCTCGACGTAGATCGCGTCGGCCGGGCACGACCAGGCGCACAGCTCGCAGCCGATGCACTTCTCCAGGCCGTCGGGGTAGCGGTTGAGCTGATGGCGTCCGTGGTAACGCGGCGCGACCGGACCCGGCTTCTCCGGGTACTGCTCGGTGATCGGCTTCTTGAAGATCGTCCTGAGCGTGACACCGAAACCGGCGATGGAGTTCAAAAACTTAAGTGGCACGTGCGGACTCCCTCGTGCGGGGCAGCGGCGGAACCGGGAAACCGCCGCCGTCGTCGGGTGGCAACTCCGGTGCTGAACGGCGGATCGTCCACTGCCGCAGGAGGTTTCCGGTCTGCACGACGGCGAGCAACACGAACGCGGCGATCAGGCTCGCAATGACGGTGCCGTGTCCGGTGTAGCGCAGCACCGCGACGGTGAGGATCCAGATCAGGGAGACCGGTATCAGCAGCTTCCAGCCGATCGCCATGAACTGGTCGTAGCGCAGCCTGGGCAACGTGGCGCGCAGCCACATGAACACGGCGAGGAAGGTCCAGACCTTGGCGGTGAACCACAGCAGGCCCCACCAGCCGGTGTTGGCACCCGACCAGATCGTGATCGGCCAGGGTGCGCGCCAGCCGCCGAGGAACATGGTGGCGGCCAGGGCGGAGACGGTCGTCATGTTGACGTACTCGGCGAGCATGAACATGGCGAACTTCAGCGACGAGTACTCGGTGTGGAAGCCGCCGACGAGCTCGCCCTCGGCATCCGGAAGGTCGAACGGGGCGCGGTTGGTCTCGCCGACCATGGCGACGACGTAGACGCAGAACGACGGCAACAGCAGCAGGATGTACCAGGTGTGTTCCTGGGCGGCCACGATGCCGGAGGTGGACATGGTGCCGGCGTAGAGGAACACCGCGGCGAAGCACAGCGCCATGGCGATCTCATAGGAGATCACCTGGGCGCTGGAGCGCAGGCCGCCCAGCAGCGGGTAGGTGGATCCGGATGCCCAGCCCGCCAGCACGATTCCGTACACCCCGATCGAGGTGAACGCCAGGACGTAGAGCACGCCGACGGGCAGATCGGTCAGTTGCAGGGCGGTGGTGTGCCCGAACACCGATACGGCCGGCCCCATCGGGATGACGGCGAAGGCGGTGACGGCCGGCACCACCGCGATGATCGGCGCTAGCAGGTAGATGGGCTTGTCGACGCCGGTCGGGGTGAGGCCTTCCTTCAGTGCGAGTTTGATGCCGTCGATCATCGACTGCAGCAGACCGAAGGGTCCGACGCGGTTGGGTCCGTAGCGCAACTGCATGCGGCCCAACAGCTTTCGTTCCACCAGGATCGCGACCAGAACGGTCAGCAGCAGGAAGGCGAACACCGCTACGGCCTTGATCAGGATGAGCCACCACGGGTCGTGGCCGAAGATGGTCGGATCAGGGTAGGTCACCGGAAGCCTCCCGCCTCGATGCGCACAGTGGCCCCGGTGGTGACTCCGAGGTTTCGGTGGACCTCGCTGCCGACGGAGTTCAACGGCAACCAGACCACCTGATCGGGCATATCGGTGACGACGAGGTGCAGGCCCAGCGTCCCGCGGCCGGTCGACACCATCACCACTTCCGGGTTGCCGATGGCCGCGGCGGTGGCCCGGCTCATCCGCGCCACCGCCAGCGGGGCGGTCCCGGCCAGATTCGGTTCGCCGTCCTGTAACCGTCCGCAGTCCAGCAGCATCCGCCAGCCGGCCAGGGTCGCCTCGCCGGGTTCCAGATGGCGCCTGGCCGGCGGGCCGACGGCCGGCGGGGCGGGCCGGGGACCGTTCCACACGCCGAGGCCGGCCATCTCAGCCCGCGCATCGGCCGCGTTGCGGAATCCGAGGTCGGTTCCGACTTCGTCGGCCAGCGTCGCCAGCACCCGCAGATCCGGTGCGGCGTTCGATGTCAACGCCACATCGAAGGACCGCAGCCGGCCTTCCCAGTTGAGGAAGGTGCCGGCCTTCTCCGCCACCGGCGCCACCGGGAACACGACGTCGGCCAGTGCGGTGACCTCGGAATGGCGGATCTCCAGGCTGACGACGAAGTCGGCGCCCTCGATCGCGCTCAGCGCGGCCTGCGGGTCGGTCAGATCGGCGGGTTCGACGCCACCGATCAGCAGAGCGTTGAGTTCGCCGTGTGCCGCTGCGGCCAGGATTGCGTCGGTGTCGCGGCCCGGGTCGGCGGGCAGTCCGGCGATCGCCCAGGCGTCGGCGATCTGACGGCGTGCGTCGTCATCGTCGAGCGGCCGGCCGCCGGGGAGCAGGTTGCCCAGGCAGCCGGTGTCCAGCGCGCCCCGTTCGCCGGCCCGGCGGGGAATCCAGGCCAGTCGGGCGCCGGTGGCGGCCGCGACCCTGGCAGCTGCGGACAGCGCACCGGCAGAGGTGGCCAGTCGCTCGCCGGCCAGGATGACCGCACCGTCGGGCAACTTCGGCGCCAGCCGATCGAGGGCGTTCGCCTCGGCCCCGGGCACGGTGGCGATCAGTTCGGCGTCGAGCTTCTCGGCACCCCGGGAGCGCAGCGGCGCGATGGTGATGACCCGCATCCCGTGCTTGCGGACGGCCTTGCGCAGTCGCAGGAAGACGATCGGCGACTCGTCCTCGGGTTCGAATCCGACCAGCACCACGACCGGCGCGGCTTCCAGGTCGGCGTAGCTCAGGCCACTGCGCCCGGCCACTTCGGATGCCAGGAAGCCGGCCTCCTCGGCCGAGTGCGGGCGGGCGCGGAAGTCGATGTCGTTGGTGCCCAACACCATTCGGGCGAACTTCGAGTAGGCGTACGCGTCCTCGGCGGTGACCCTTCCGCCGACCAGCACGCCGGCCCGGCCGGCGGTCAGCCCGGCTGCCGCGCGGCCGATGGCCTCCGGCCAGGAGGCCGGGCGCAGGTGACCGTCCTCGTCGCGGACCATCGGAGTCTCGATGCGGTCGCCGAGGCGGGTGTAGGCGAAGGCCCAGCGGCCCTTGTCGCAGTTCCACTCCTCGTTGACCTCGGGATCGTCGCCGGCCAACCGGCGCAGCACCACACCGCGACGGTGGTCGGTGCGCTGGGCGCAGCCCGAGGAGCAGTGTTCGCACACGCTGGGAACCGAGACCAGGTCGAAGGGCCGGGCCCGGAAACGGTAGGCGGTCGAGGTCAGTGCCCCGACCGGACAGATCTGCACGGTGTTGCCGCTGAAGTAGGAGTCGAACGCCTCGTCCGGTCCGATGCCGACCTGTTGGGACGCGCCGCGTTCGAGCAGGGCGATGAGCGGGTCACCGGCGATCTCGCCGGCGAACCGGGTGCAGCGCGCGCACAGCACGCAGCGTTCGCGATCGAGCAGCACCTCCGAGGACAGGCTGATCGGCTTGGGGAAGGTGCGCTTGATATCGGCGAACCGCGTCTCGGTCCGGCCGGTGGACATGGCCTGGTTCTGCAGCGGGCACTCGCCGCCCTTGTCGCACACCGGGCAGTCCAGCGGGTGGTTGATCAGCAGCAGTTCCATCACGCCCCGCTGGGCCTTGTCGGCGGCCTCCGAGGTGTGCTGTGTTCGCACCACCATGCCGTCGGTGACGGTGGTGGTGCAGCTGGCCAGCGGCTTGCGCTGGCCTTCGACCTCCACCAGGCACTGGCGGCAGGCGCCGACCGGCTCGAGCAGCGGATGGTCGCAGAATCGCGGGATCTGCACGCCGATCATCTCGGCCGCGCGAATCACCAAGGTGCCCTTGGGGACCGACAGGGTGGTGTCGTCGATGGTGATGGTGACCAGATCGTCGTCGCTCATCCGGGCACCCCCTCGGGGGCGTTGAGCATCGCGGCCCGGGGGTCGAACGGGCAACCGCCGGACAGGTGGGCCTCGTACTCGGCGCGGAAGTGGGTCAGCGAGGACATGATGGGGGAGGCGGCGCCGTCGCCCAGGGCGCAGAACGACTTGCCGAGGATGGCGTCGGAGATGTCGAGGAGTTTGTCGAGGTCCTCCTCGCCGGCGCGTCCGGTCTCCAGACGTTCGTAGATCTGAGTCAGCCAGTAGGTGCCCTCGCGACACGGCGTGCACTTGCCGCAGGACTCGTGCGCGTAGAACTCCGTCCAGCGCCGCACCGCACGGACCACACAGGTGGTCTCATCGAAGATCTGCAGCGCCTTGGTGCCCAGCATCGAGCCCACCGAGGCCATGCCCTCGTAATCGAGTGGCACGTCGAGATGCTCGGCCGTCAGCAGCGGTGTCGAGGATCCGCCCGGGGTCCAGAACTTCAGCTGGTGTCCGGCCCGGATTCCGCCGGCGTACTCCAGCAGTTCGCGCAGGGTGATGCCGAGCGGGGCCTCGTACTGGCCCGGCCGGGCGACGTGTCCGGACAGCGAATACAGCGTGAAGCCGGGCGACTTCTCGGTGCCCATCGACTTGAACCAGTCCACTCCGTTGGTCAGGATCGGCGGCACGCTGGCGATGGACTCGACGTTGTTGACGACGGTGGGGCAGGCGTACAGGCCCGCCACCGCGGGGAACGGCGGGCGCAACCGCGGCTGGCCGCGCCGGCCCTCGAGGGAGTCCAGCAGTGCGGTCTCCTCGCCACAGATGTAGGCACCGGCGCCGGCGTGCACGATCAGGTCCAGGTCGAACCCGGAGCCCTGGATGTTGTTGCCGAGGTAACCGGCGTCGTAGGCCTCGGCGACGGCCTCGCGCAACCGGCGCAGCACCGGCACCACCTCGCCGCGCAGATAGATGAACGCGTGCCGGGCCCGGATCGCGTAGGCGGCGATGATGGCCCCCTCGATCAGGAAGTGCGGAGCGGTCAGCATCAGCGGGATGTCTTTGCAGGTGCCGGGTTCGGACTCGTCGGCGTTGATGACGAGGTACTTGGGTTTGGTGGACTTCTGGTCGATGAACGACCACTTGGTGCCGGTCGGGAAGCCGGCGCCGCCGCGTCCGCGGAGTCCGGACTCCTTGACCAGCTCGATCACCTCGTCGGGTGTCATGCTCAGCGCCTTGTGCAGACCCTGGTAGCCGTCATGCCACAGATAGGTGGACAACGTCCACGGGTGCGGCTGATCCCAGAACCGGCTCAGGACGGGAGTCAGGGGAGTGTTCATGAGCCCTCCCCGGATTCGGTCGCCGTCCGGTACTCCTGCAGACCCGCCAGCGTGGGAGCACCCGGCGCGCCGTTGACCTCGCCGGCCTCGACACCGGCCAGGGTTCGTGCGGTATCGCGGAACGGGCACAGTGCGTCTCCGCCGCGGGTCGGTACCACCGGCCGTCCCTCGCGCAGGGCTGCCACCAGATCCCTTGCGCTGGTGGGCGTTTGGTTGTCGAAGAACTCCCAGTTGACCATGACGACGGGGGCGTAGTCGCAGGCGGCGTTGCACTCGATGTGCTCGAGGGTGATCAGCCCGTCGGCGGTGGTCTGGCCGTGGTGCACGCCGAGTTCGGACTCCAGCGTCTCGAGGATGGCGTCACCGCCCATCACCGCGCACAACGTGTTGGTGCACACGCCGATCAGATAGTCGCCGGTGGGTGTTCGCCGGTACATCGAGTAGAACGTGGCGACCGCGGTGACCTCCGCGTCGCTCAGGCCGAGTTGCTGTGCGCAGAAGGAGATCCCGGCTGCGGTGAGGTAGCCGTCCTCGGACTGCACCAGGTGCAGCAACGGCAGTAGCGCCGAACGGGACTGCGGATAGCGGGCGATGATCGTCGCCGCGTCGGCGGCCAGGCGCGCGGTCACGTCGGGGGAGTACGAATCCGGCCCTCCGATCGGGGGGCCGGGCTCGTCGGGCCGAGGGCCCAGGGTGAGGTCGATGCTCATCGGTCGACGCCCCGCCCTGATCGGGTCGACGCGCTTCGGGTTGTGACCCTCATCGGTCGACACCCCCCATGACCGGGTCGATGCTCGCCACCGCGGAGATGACGTCGGCGACCATGCCGCCTTCGCACATCGCCGCGACAGCCTGCAGATTGGTGAAACTCGGGTCGCGATAGTGCACCCGGTAGGGCCGGGTTCCGCCGTCGGAGACCATGTGCACGCCCAGTTCTCCGCGCGGGGACTCCACCGCCGAGTACACCTGTCCGGCGGGTACCCGGAAGCCTTCGGTGACGAGCTTGAAGTGGTGGATCAAGCCCTCCATCGAGGTGCCCATGATCTTGGCGATGTGGGCCGGGGAGTTGCCCAGTCCGTCGGGGCCGACAGCCAGATCGGCCGGCCACGCCAGTTTCTTGTCCTCGATCATCACCGGTCCCGGACCCATCGCTGTCAGCCGTTCCATGCACTGGCGGGCGATCTTGATCGATTCGTGCATCTCGCCGACCCGGATCAGATAGCGGCCGTAGCAGTCGGCGCCGGTGTCGGTGATCACGTCGAAGTCGTAGGTCTCGTACCCGCAGTAGGGCTGGGTCTTGCGAAGGTCGTGCGGCAGGCCGGTGGAGCGCAGCACCGGGCCGGTGATGCCCAGTGCCATGCAGCCGGTCAGATCCAGATATCCGATGCCGACGGTGCGGGCCTTCCAGATGTAGCTCTCGGTCAGCAGATCCTCGAGCTCCTTGAGATGGCCGGGCAGCACCCGCAGCAGCTCGGCCAGCTGGGAGAGACCGTCCTCGGGCAGATCGGCGGCCACCCCGCCGGGCCGGACGTAGGCACTGTTCATCCGCAGGCCGGTGATCGCCTCGAAGAAGGTCAGGATCATGTCGCGGCTGCGGAACCCGAAGAACATCGGCGACATGGCGCCGAGTTCCATGCCGCCGGTGGCGAGCGCCACCAGATGCGAGGAGATCCGGTTGAGTTCCATCATCAGAACCCGGATCACGGTGGCCCGTTCGGGGATCTCGTCGGTGATGCCGAGCAGTCGTTCGACGCCCAGGCAGTAGGCGGTCTCGTTGAAGAACGGGGACAGGTAGTCCATCCGGGTCACGAATGTCACGCCCTGCGTCCAGGTGCGGAATTCGAGGTTCTTCTCGATTCCGGTGTGCAGGTAGCCGATTCCGCATCGGGCCTCGAGGACTGTCTCGCCCTCGATCTCCAGAATCAGCCGCAGCACGCCATGGGTGGACGGGTGCTGCGGTCCCATGTTGACCACGATGCGTTCGCTCACGTCGCCGGCCTGGGCTGCTGCGACGAGATCGTCCCAGTCCTGGCCGCCGAGGTTGACCACGGTCTCGTTGATGCTCATCAGGAGTACGACCTGCGGGTGTCGGGCGGGGGGATCTGGGCGCCGTGGTACTCCACCGGGACTCCACCGAGTGGATAGTCCTTGCGCTGTGGGTGGCCGACCCAGTCGTCGGGCATCTCGATCCGGGTCAGGCCGGGATGACCGTCGAAGATGATGCCGAAGAAGTCGTAGGTCTCCCGCTCGTGCCAGTCGCAGGTCGGATAGACCCCGAACAGCGAGGGGATGTGCGGGTCGTCGTCCGGGCAGGAGACCTCGAGATGGATGCGCCGGTTGTGGGTGATCGACAGCAGCGGGTAGAACGCGTGCAATTCGCGTCCGGTATCGCCGGGATAGTGCACACCCGATACGCCGCAGCACAATTCGAACCGCAGCGCGGCGTCGTCCCGCAGTTCGGTGGCGACCCGGACCAGATGCTCGCGGCGCACCTCCAGGGTCAGCTGGTCGTGCTGCACGACGACGCGTTCGACCGCCGCGTTGAAGAATCCCTCACCGAGCAGCTGGGTCAGACGGTCGACCATCGCGTCGAAGTAGCCGCCGTAGGGACGAGGCGAACCCGTCGGCAACTCGATCGGGCTGACCAGTCGTCCGTAGCCGGAGGTGTCGCCGCTGCCGCTGACGCCGAACATGCCGCGGCGCACGCCGATCACCTCGTCTTCGTGGATGCCGCCCGTCATCGCAGCAGCCCCTTGAGTTCGATGGTGGGCGGCGTTGACAGTGCGGCCTTTTCGGCCGCGGCGATCGCCTCGGCGCGGTGCACGCCCAGTGGCATCTCGGCGATCTTGGCGTGCAGGGCCAGGATCGCGTTGAGCAGCATCTCCGGCCGCGGCGGGCAGCCCGGCAGATAGATGTCGACGGGGACGATGTGGTCGACGCCCTGAACCACCGCGTAGTTGTTGAACATCCCGCCACTGGAGGCGCAGACGCCCATGGCCAGAACCCACTTCGGTTCGGCCATCTGGTCATAGACCTGGCGCAGCACCGGCGCCATCTTCTGGCTGACCCGTCCGGCAACGATCATCAGGTCGGCCTGCCGCGGGGTCGCCGAGAACCGCTCCATCCCGAATCGGGCGATGTCGAAGCGCGGACCCGCCGTCGCCATCATTTCGATTGCGCAGCAGGCCAATCCGAACGTCGCCGGCCACAGCGATCCTTTACGGGCGTACCCGACGATCTTCTCCAGCGTGGTCAGCAGGACGCCGCCAGGCAGGGCTTCCTCTAATCCCATTCCAGACCACCCCGGCGCCAGACATAGGCGTAGGCGACGAAGACGGTGGCCATGAAGATCACCATCTCGATCAACGCGAAGAGCCCCAGGGAATCGAAGGAGACCGCCCACGGGTAGAGGAACACGATCTCGATGTCGAAGACGATGAACAGCATCGCCGTCAGG
>CAYFMA010000056.1:18424-21988 GCA_964344085.1 uncultured Mycobacterium sp. | reverse complement strand
CGAGGAGTGAACGTGACGTCTGACAGCCCGGGCCGCCGTCACGGCCTGCTCACCCCCGGAGAACTGGATCGGCTGATGGCGGCCGGCGAGATCGACACCGTGATCGTGGCCTTCGCCGACATGCAGGGTCGGCTGACCGGCAAGCGGGTCTCGGCCCGGCTGTTCGCCGAGGAGGTCGCCGCCCACGGCGCTGAATGCTGCAACTACCTGCTGGCCGTCGACGTGGAGATGAACACGGTCGACGGGTACGCCATGTCGAGCTGGGACTCCGGCTACGGCGACATGGTGATGCGCCCGGACATGTCCACCCTGCGGCTGCTGCCCTGGCTGCCCGGCACCGCTCTGGTGATGGCCGACCTGTGCTGGGAGAACGGCGATCCGGTGGTGGCCTCGCCGCGCTCGGTGCTGCGCAGCCAACTCGACCGGCTGGCCCAGCGCGGCCTGGGCGCGTTCGTCGGCACCGAACTGGAGTTCATCGTCTTCGACGACACCTACCGCGCCGCCTGGGCCTCCGGATACCGCGGCCTGACCAAGTCCAGCGACTACAACATCGACTACGCCATCCATGCCTCCACCCGGATGGAGCCGCTGTTGCGTGACATCCGGCTGGGGATGGACGGCGCGGGCATGTATTGCGAGGGCGTCAAGGGGGAGTGCAACTTCGGTCAGCAGGAGATCGCGTTCCGCTATGACGACGCCATGGTCACCTGTGACAACCACACGATCTACAAGAACGGCGCCAAGGAGATCGCCGACCAGCACGGCAAGAGCCTGACCTTCATGGCCAAATTCGACGAGCGGGAGGGCAACAGCTGTCATATCCACATCTCGCTGCGCGGCACCGATGGATCAGCGGTGTTCGCCGAGGGCCCCGAGATGTCGCAGATGTTCCGCAGCTTCATAGCCGGCCCGTTGGCGACGCTGCGCGACTTCACCCTCTTCTACGCGCCGAACATCAACTCCTACAAGCGATTCGTGGAGGGAAGTTTCGCCCCTACCGCCGTCGCGTGGGGAGTAGACAACCGCACGTGCGCGCTGCGGGTAGTCGGTCACGGTCATTCGATGCGGATGGAATGCCGTGCGCCCGGCGGCGACGTCAACCAGTACCTCGCGGTGGCGGCGCTGATCGCCGGCGGTCTGCACGGTATCGACGCCGGCCTCGAACTGCCCGCTGCACTGGAGGGCAACGCCTACGACAGCGACGCGCAGCGGCTTCCGACCACGCTGGCCGAGGCGGCAGATCTGTTCCGGAACTCCGCGCTGGCCCGGGAGGCGTTCGGTGACGAGGTCGTCGAGCACTATCTGAACAACGCCCGCATCGAACTGAAGGCGTTCAACTCGGCGGTGACGGACTGGGAGAGGGTGCGCGGATTTGAGCGCTTCTGATCTGCCTCTGATAGGCCTCAGCACTTACCGCCAGCGCACCCAGTCCGGAGTCTGGGACGTCCAGGCGAGCTTTCTGCCCGGCGTCTACATCGAGGGTGTCACCCGGGCCGGCGGTATCGCGACGCTGCTGCCGCCCCAACCCGTCGACGATGCTGTCGCCGACCGCGTGGTGCAGAGCATCGACGGTCTTGTCATCACCGGCGGCCGGGACGTCGAACCGGCGATCTACGGCCACGACCCGCATCCGAGCACTGACGAACCGGCCCGTGACCGCGATCAGTGGGAATTCGTGCTGCTCAGGGCCGCGCTGCGGCGACGGATGCCGGTGCTCGGAATCTGCCGCGGAGCCCAGGTCCTCAATGTCGCCCTCGGCGGCACCCTGCATCAGCACCTGCCCGACGTCATCGGGCATACCGGTCATCAGCAGGGCAAGGCGGTGTTCTCCACCTCCGCCGTGAACACCGTGGCGGGAAGCCGGCTGGCCGGACTGATCGGGGACAGCGCTGCGGTGCAGTGCTATCACCATCAGGCCATCGACCGGCTCGGTGACGGCTTGACGGTCAGCGCCACGGATGGCGACGGTGTGATCGAAGCCGTCGAGATGCCCGGCCGCGGCTTCGTGGTGGCGGTGCAGTGGCATCCCGAGGAGAACCTCGAGGACGTTCGGATCTTCGCGGGGCTCATCACGGCGGCCCGCGACTTCGTGCACGAGCAACAGAAAGTGAGCTAGTGGCAACCACCGATGTGATCAATCCGGCAACCGAACAGGTGCTGCGGACCGTCGAACTGGCCGACGTGCCGGCCGTCGACGATGCTGTCGCCCGCGCCAGATCGGCCCAGAAGACCTGGGCGGCGAGGCCTCCGGCCGAACGTGCCGCCGCACTGCGCGCCTTCGCCGCCGCAGTCGACGCCCATGTCGACGAGCTGGCCGCTCTGGAGGTGGCCAACTCGGGGCATCCGGTGTCAGCCGCCGAATGGGAGGCCGGTCACGTCCGCGATGTGCTGCAGTACTACTCGGCAGCCCCGGAACGGTTGTCCGGCAAGCAGATTCCGGTCGCCGGCGGTCTGGACATCACCTTCAACGAGCCGATCGGCGTCGTCGGACTGATCACTCCCTGGAACTTCCCGATGCCGATCGCCGCCTGGGGGTTCGCCCCGGCGTTGGCAGCCGGCAATGCGGTCCTGCTCAAGCCCGCGGAGTGGACGCCGCTGACCGGAATCCGGCTCGGCGAACTCGCCGTCCAGTCGGGACTTCCGGCAGATCTGTTCCAGGTGATCCCCGGCAAGGGCAGTGTCGTGGGGGAGCGGTTCGTCACCCATCCCGACGTCCGCAAGATCGTCTTCACCGGTTCGACCGAGGTGGGCACCCGGGTGATGGCCGGAGCGGCCCAGCAGGTCAAGCGCGTGACCCTGGAGCTCGGCGGTAAGAGCGCCAATATCGTCTTCGCCGACTGTGATCTGGAGAAGGCCGCCGCCACCGCCCCCTACGGCGTTTTCGACAACGCCGGACAGGACTGCTGCGCGCGCAGCCGGATCCTGGTGCAGCGCAGCGTCTTCGAGAAGTTCATGGAGATGCTGGAACCGGCGGTCAAGGGTGTGGTCGTCGGTGATCCCGTCGCACGGGACACTGAGATGGGTCCGCTGGTATCGGCCAAGCACTTCGAGTCCGTCGCGGCCTACGTGCCCGACGACGCGCCGGTCGCCTTCCGGGGTTCGGCCCCGAGTGGACCGGGTTACTGGTTCCCGCCGACGGTGCTGACCCCGGACCGCGGACATCGCACGGTGAAAGAGGAGATCTTCGGGCCCGTCGTCACGGTGCTGCCGTTCGAGGACGAGGCCGACGCCATCGCGCTGGCCAACGACACCGAATACGGTCTGTCCGGATCGATCTGGACAGACGACCTGTCCCGGGCACTGCGGGTGTCGCGTGCCGTCGAGGCGGGCAACCTCAGCGTCAACTCGCATTCCTCGGTGCGTTACAACACCCCGTTCGGCGGATTCAAACAATCCGGACTGGGCCGCGAACTCGGACCGGATGCACCCCTGCACTTCACTGAAACCAAGAACGTCTTCTACGCGATCGGAGAGAGCAAGTGAGCGCCACCAACATCGACCTGACCCAGCGTCTGGCAGGCAAGGTGGCCGTGATCACCGGCGCCGCCAGCGGTATCGGCCTGG
>CAYFMA010000056.1:0-18414 GCA_964344085.1 uncultured Mycobacterium sp. | reverse complement strand
CAAGGGCGGCGTGCTGGCGATTAGCCGCGAACTCGGGGTGCAGTTCGCCCGCCAGGGCATCCGGGTCAACGCGCTGTGCCCCGGACCGGTGAACACCCCGCTGCTGCAGGAGCTTTTCGCCAAGGATCCCGAGCGGGCGGCGCGGCGGCTGGTGCATGTCCCGATGGGCCGCTTCGGCGAACCGGAGGAGATGGCCGCCGCGGTGGCGTTCCTCGCCAGTGACGACTCGTCGTTCATCACCGGCTCAACCTTCCTGGTCGACGGCGGCATCAGCGGCCACTACGTCACGCCGCTGTAAGGCACAGGTCCACAACGATATGGCCAATCCCGAACCGGTTCCGTTCAGCGACGCCCTGCTGCGCCCGCTGGCGAACCCGTTCGAGGACACGGTGGGCCGATTGCTGGCGACCATCCGGCTCGGCGTGCTGGCGCCCGGCGACAGCCTGCCGCCCGAACGCGAGCTTGCCGCCAAACTCGGTGTCAGCCGGGACACCGTGCGGGACGCCATCAAGTCGCTGTCGGATGCCGGCTATCTCGTCTCGCGGCGCGGCCGCTACGGCGGCACCTTCCTCGCCGACGAGCTACCCGCGCCCAGCGCCCAGAAGAGCGGGATCAACCGGGATGAGATCGACGATGCGTTGCGCATCCGGGAGATCCTCGAAGTCGGCGCGGCCAGGATGGCGGCCGCACGCACGTTGAGCGCGGCCGAACGCGACGGGCTGCGGATGCGACTGACTGAACTGCGGGCCGCCAGCCCGGATGACTATCGCCGGCTGGACTCGCGGTTGCACCTGGCGATCGCCGAGGCCGCCGGCTCTCCGTCGCTGGTGCCACTGGTGGCCGAGAACCGGATGCGGGTCAATGCGCTGCTCGATCGGATTCCGCTGTTGGCGCGCAACATCAGTCACTCCGACGCCCAGCATGAGGCCGTCGTGTCCGCGATCCTGGCCGGAGATCCGGAACAGGCAGCCGCGGCCATGCTCACCCACGTCGGGGGATCGTCGGCGCTACTGCACGGGTTCCTGGACTGACCCCTGGCATTGCGGACACAAGCCGTGCAGGGTCAGTCCGGCCTGCTCGGTCAGGGTGAACGCGCTGCCCTCGATGGCGTGCTCAAGTGCGGCCGACAACCGTTTCGCGGGGACTTCGATGATGGTGCCGCATCGGGTGCACACGGCATGGTGGTGTGGTTGGGCGGCCAGCCCGTAGGTGGTGACACCGCCGTCGACGGCCAATGCGTGCAACACATGCTGCTCCACCAGGGTGGTGACGGTTCGGTAGACCGTCGCCAGATCCGGGTTCTGGTCGCCGGTGCCGGTGATGCGCTGGTGAATCTCTGCGACGGAGAGGTGCCCGTCCACCGGTTCGAGGACGGCGAGCACCGCGATGCGAGACGGCATCCGGCGCAACCCGCGTGCCCGCAGCAGTTCTCCGATCCGCTCCTCGGCCTCGGGCGTGACATCCACCCCACCAGTGTGGCCTGTTGCAGAATATTCGCAGGAGATTCCTGCAAATCGGTCGCAAAAGAAGTAGCGTCCCCTGATGTGACGGTGAGCCGCTGGGAGCGAGTGCGCGCCCGGCTGTCCCGTCGGGAATGGACCGAACTCATCGCGATGTTCGGCTTCGTCGCCCTGCTGCACCTCGTCGGCTGGGGGACGCTGTTCTTCCTGGTCACGCCGCAGCACTTCAGTCTCGGCGACAAGGTGCTCGGGATGGGCGTCGGCTTGACCGCCTACGCCCTCGGGTTGCGGCACGCCTTCGACGCCGACCACATCGCCGCGATCGACAACACCACCCGCAAGCTGATGGAGGACGGCCGCCGCCCGCTGTCAGTCGGGTTCTTCTTCTCGCTGGGACACTCCAGCGTGGTGTTCGTGCTGGCACTGTTGATCTCACTGGGAGTCAAGACGCTCGTCGGTCCGGTCAAGGAACCTGACTCCGCCCTGCATCACTACGCCTCGCTGATCGGTACCAGCGTCTCCGGACTGTTCCTCTATCTCATCGCCGCCATCAACATCGTGATCCTGATCGGCATCCTCAAGGTGTTCGCCGCGATGCGCCGCGGCGAGTACGACGAGGCGCAACTGCACCATCACCTCAACAACCGCGGATTCCTCAACCGGCTGTTCGGCCGCTTCACCAACTCGATCAGCAAGTCCTGGCAGATGTACCCGTTGGGCGCGTTGTTCGGCATCGGGTTCGACACGGCCACCGAGGTCGCCCTGCTGGTGCTGGCCGGCACCAGTGCGGCGGTAGGCCTGCCCTGGTACGCGATCCTGTGCCTGCCGGTGATCTTCGCGGCCGGGATGACGCTGCTGGACACCATCGACGGCACCTTCATGAACTTCGCCTACGGCTGGGCGTTCTCCAACCCGGTGCGAAAGGTGTACTACAACATCACCATCACGGGGTTGTCAGTCGCGGTGGCGCTGATCATCGGAACCATCGAACTGCTGGGTCTGCTCGCCGATCAGCTCGGCTGGACCGGTGGCTTCTGGGACTGGATCTCCGGGCTGGACCTCAACATCGTCGGCTTCGCGATCGTCGGACTGTTCGTGCTGACCTGGGTTGTGGCCCTCTTGGTCTGGCGGTTCGGTCGCATCGAGGAACGCTGGGCGGTCCGGGAGAGCTAGAGGTCCATTCCGTCCAGCCAGCGATCGAGTTCGCGGTAGGCCACCGTTCGCGGCCCGGGCAGCGACAGGAACACATCGTGTTTGGCGTCGGTCACCGGGACGATGCTCTGCCGGTTGCCGATGCAGCCTGCCCACTGCGCGATGTGGGCGACGTCGAGCACGGCGTCCCCGCGCTGGATGACGCCGGTGCCGGCCTCCTCGGAGACGCTGTGGTCCGAACGTAGGACCAGATTCGGCACGCCGATGTCGAGCCCGCGGTGCAAGGTCGCCTGAGCACGGCGGATCGCATTGATCCAGCCGACGGTGATCGGGAACCCGCCGATCGGTTTCCACTTCAGGTTGTAGTCGAACTCGCCGTGGTAATCGCGATGCAGCGTCAGCCCGTAGCCGCCCCTGCCTGCTGGGCGCACCACCCGGGTACGGCTCACCTTGGACGCCGCACCGATGGCCGTCGAGGTGATCCGGGTGCGCAGTACCGGCGGTCCGTTGAGATCGAGGAACGGACTGTTCAGGATCGCGCCGGCCACGCCCAGCCGGGCGGTGTCGCCGCGCCGGCGCACCCGGTCCAGCCACAGCGGGATCACCAGGCCGCCGGTGGAGTGACCGTAGAGCAGCAGCCTGACGCCCGGGTTCTCCGCGAGGATCATTCCCACGGCAAGTTCGAGTTCGCGGTCGTAGCGGGCCAGGTCGGTGGTGAAGTGCGGGGTCTGTCCCTCCCGCCAGGACCGGCCGCATCTGCGCAGATCGAGCCCGTAGCAGCGGGTGCCGCGTGCGGCGAAGTGGTCGGCCAGTCCGGTGTTGAAGAAGTAGTCGGTGTAGCCGTGCACCACGAGCACCGCGGTTCCCGCCGCCGGAGCCTCCCGGCGGACCAGGGTGGTGAAGATCTCACCCTCGCCGTCGGGGTCGGATCCCAGGTCGGCGGTGGCCTGCCGGAAGCCGATCAGGACGTCGTCCGACCAATCGGACCAGGGCACCCGCGCTGCCGTCACGCCAGATAACCTAGGCCCTATGTCTGAGAAGGGCGGGAAGTCTCCCAACGCCAAGACCGACGTCGTTCTGGTCGGTGCCGGAATCATGAGCGCCACCCTCGGTGCGCTGCTGCGGCTGGTGGAGCCGGACTGGAACATCACCCTGGTCGAGCGGCTCGACGCTGCTGCCGCCGAGAGCAGCGACCCGTGGAACAACGCCGGCACCGGGCACTCTGCGCTGTGCGAGCTGAACTACACCCCGGAGAAGCCGGACGGCAGTATCGATATCGCCAAGGCGATCAACGTCAATGAGCAGTTCCAGGTGACGCGTCAGTTCTGGGCCTATGCCTATGAGAACGGAATCCTGACCGACGTCCACAGCTTCCTCAATGCCGTGCCGCACGTCAGCTACGTGCAGGGCGCCGACAATGTCGACTATCTGCGCCGCCGCCGCGAGGCTCTGGTGCGCAACCCGCTGTTCGCCGAGATGGAGTTCATCGACGACGCCGACGAGTTCGCCCGCCGGCTGCCGCTGATGGCCGACGGCCGCGACTTCGCCGAGCCGGTCGGACTGAACTGGACCGAGGCCGGCACCGACGTGGACTTCGGTGCGCTGTCCAAGCAGTTGCTCGCCTACGGAACCTCGCGGGGGATGAACACCCTGTTCGGTCATGAGGTGCGCGATCTCAAGCAGGAGTCCGATGGCAGCTGGACGGTCAAGCTGCTCAACCGGCGAACCGGTGAGAAATTCAGTATCGCAAGCAGATTCGTGTTCGTCGGCGCCGGCGGTGGCGCGCTTCCGCTGCTGCAGAAGGCGGGCATCAAGGAGGTCAAGGGCTTCGGCGGGTTCCCGGTCAGCGGCCAATGGTTGCGCACCAGCAAGCCGGATCTGACCGGCCGCCACCACGCCAAGGTCTACGGCATGCCGCCGCTGGGCGCCCCGCCGATGTCGGTGCCGCACTTGGACACCCGCGTCATCACCGGCAAGAACTGGCTGCTGTTCGGCCCCTTCGCGGGGTGGTCGCCGAAGTTCCTGAAGACCGGCAAGAACACCGATCTGCCGTTGTCGGTCAAGCCGGACAATCTGCTGTCCATGGTCGGTGTCGGTCTCACCGAACTTTCCCTGCTGAAGTACCTCATCGGCGAACTGCTGCAGTCCTTCGGCGACCGGGTGGACACCCTGCGCCAGTTCGCGCCGAGCGTGCAGGGCAACGACTGGGAGATCGACATCGCCGGCCAGCGTGTGCAGGTGATCCGCCGGGACTCCAAGAAACTCGGGGTGCTCGAGTTCGGCACAACGGTGCTGGCCGCTGCCGACGGTTCGATCGCCGGTCTGCTCGGCGCATCGCCGGGGGCCTCGACTGCGGTGCCGGCGATGCTCGAGGTGATGCAGCGCTGCTTCGCCGACCGCTATCCGTCCTGGGAACCCAGGCTCAAGGAGATCGTGCCCTCGCTGGGCGTCAAGCTCTCCGACGAACCGGCCCTGTTCCGGCAGGTGTGGGACCACGGCACTCGGGTACTCGGCCTGGACAGCCGTGCGGGAGTCATGTGACCGTCGCGCTGCGGCGTAGCTGGGGGAAGGACCTCGACGCGGCCACTCTCTACGAGCTGCTGAAGCTGCGGGTGGAGGTTTTCGTCGTCGAACAGTCCTGCCCGTATCCGGAACTCGACGGACGTGATCTGCTCACCGGCACCCGGCACTTCTGGCTCCAGGACACCGATGGCGCGGTCATCTCCACCTTGCGGCTGATGGAGGAACATCCGAACGGGCAGAAGGCCTTTCGCATCGGCCGGGTATGCACCAAACGAGAGTCACGCGGGCAGGGGCATACCGCCCGGCTGATTCGTGCCGCGTTGGCCGATGTCAGAGACGAACCGTGTCATCTCAACGCGCAGAGTTATCTGGTCGACATGTACGCCCGGCACGGCTTCGTCACCGCCGGTGCGGAATTCCTCGAGGACGGCATACCGCACTTCCCGATGTCGCGGGTGCCGCGATCGTGACCCCGCCGGCCTACCCGTTCAGCGCCATCGTCGGCCACGACCGGTTGCGGCTGGCATTGCTGCTGTGCGCGGTTCGCCCGGAGATCGGCGGAGTGCTGATCCGTGGGGAGAAGGGCACCGCGAAGTCGACCGCCGTTCGCGCACTGGCGGCGGTGCTCGCTCAGGTGGATGAATCCGCCCGCCTGGTGGAACTTCCGATCGGCGCCACCGAGGACCGGGTGATCGGCTCGCTGGACCTCAAGAAGGTGCTCGCCGACGGCGAGCATGCCTTCGCACCGGGACTGCTCGCCCGCGCCGACGGCGGAGTCCTCTACGTCGACGAGGTCAACCTGCTGCCCGACCATCTGGTCGACGTCCTGCTCGACGCGGCCGCCATGGGCCGGGTGCACGTCGAACGGGACGGGGTGTCGCACTCCTATGAGTCCCGGTTCGTGTTGGTCGGCACGATGAATCCCGAAGAGGGTGAACTGCGTCCGCAACTACTGGACCGCTTCGGCCTGACCGTCGATATCGCAGCCTCCCGCGAGGTCGCCGTCCGCACCGAGGTGATCCGTCGCCGGCTGGCCTTCGAGTCGGATCCACGCGGTTTCGCCGCGCAGTGGGCGGCGACCGACACCGATCTCGCACACCGGATCGCCCACGCGCGCCGGCTGATCGATCACGTCGTTCTCGACGACAGGGAACTGAACCGGATCGCCGCCGTGTGCGCGGCGTTCGACGTCGACGGTATGCGCGCCGATCTCGTGGTGGCCCGCACCGCGATGGCGCATGCGGCCTGGCGCGGAGTGGCGGCAGTGGCCGCCGAGGACGTGCGTGTTGCCGCTGAACTGGCGCTTCCGCATCGGCGGCGCCGCGATCCGTTCGACGATCCCGGTCTGGACCCTGCCGAACTCGACCAGGCGCTGTCCAATGCCGAACCCGAACCCGATCCGGACCCGGATCCGCCGGGCGGCGGCCAGGCCAGCGAAGGTCCGGTGGAAGAGAGCGGTCCGATCGAACAGAAGACGCGCCAGCAGAATTCGTCATCGGCGCCGCGTCCGTCGGGTACGCCGTCGCCGACGTTTCGCACCCGCGCGTTGACTGTTCCGGGAATCGGCGAGGGGAGCGCAGGCCGACGCTCGGCGGCCCGCAACTCATCGGGTGCGGTGATCCGGCCCAGTGACCGGGGATATGGCGTGCACCTGTTCGGCACCGTACTGAACGCCGCCGGCCGCAGCGCCGGCCGCGGCCGCGTGCGACCCGATACCGACGACATCCGTCGCGCCGAACGCGTCGGCCGGGAGGGCAACCTGGTGGTCTTCGTGGTCGACGCCTCCGGATCGATGGCCGCCCGCGATCGGATGGCCGCCGTCAGTGGTGCGGCACTGTCGCTGTTGCGGGACGCCTATCAGCGCCGTGACAAGGTCGCGGTGGTCACCTTCCGCGCCGACGGCGCTCGACTGCTGCTGCCACCGACATCGTCGGCGCATATCGCCTCCCGGCGGCTCACCCGCTTCGACACCGGCGGCACCACACCGCTGGCCGCGGGACTGCTGGCTGCGCGTGACGTGGTTCTGCGCGAGCGGGTCAAGGATCCGGCCCGCCGGCCGCTGATCGTGGTGCTCACCGACGGCCGCGCCACCGGTGGCCCGGATCCGCTTGCGCGCAGCCGAATCGCCGCCGCCCGGCTGGCCTCCGAGGGCACAGCGGCGGTGGTGGTGGACTGCGAGACCTCGTATGTCCGGCTTGGGCTGGCCGCCGAACTGGCCGGTCATCTCGGCGCCCCGCTGATGCGGCTCGATCAGTTGCACGCCGACCACCTCACGGCGGCTGTCCGCCGGGCGGCCTGATGCCCCGGGGTCAACCCATGTCCGTTCCCGAGGACGGGCTGACGACCAGGGAGCGCCGGAACCTGCCGGTGCTCGCTGTGCACACCGGGCCCGGCAAGGGCAAGTCCACCGCGGCTTTCGGGATGGCGCTGCGCGCCTGGAACGCGGGCATGCGCATCGCGGTGTTCCAGTTCGTCAAGAGTGCCAAGTGGAAGGTCGGCGAGGAGACCGCCTTCGCGCAACTCGGGGGAGCGGCCGGCGGAGCCGTCGAATGGCACAAGATGGGCAGCGGCTGGAGTTGGAGCCGCAAGCCCGGATCCGATGACGACCACGCCGCCGCAGCTGCCGAGGGGTGGACCGAGATCGCCCGCCGGCTGGCTGCCGAGGAGCACGACTTCTACGTCCTCGACGAGTTCACCTATCCGCTCAAGTGGGGCTGGATCGACGTCGACGAGGTCGTCGAGGTGCTGAGGAGTCGGCCCGGCCGCCAGCATGTGGTGATCACCGGACGGGACGCCCCACAAGCGCTCATCGACGCCGCTGATCTGGTCACCGAGATGACTCTGGTCAAGCATCCGATGGGCAGCGGCCGCAAGGGCCAGCGCGGGATCGAGTGGTGAGCGGCAGATGGTGAAGGCCACGGGAGCGGTGGTGATCTCCGCACCCGCCTCCGGCAGCGGAAAAACCACTGTCGCAACGGGTTTGATGGCCGCGTTGCGCCGGGCCGGACACCGGGTCGCCCCCTTCAAGGTCGGGCCCGACTTCATCGACCCGGGATACCACGCGCTGGCCACCGGGCGGCCCGGCCGCAACCTGGACCCGGTTCTGGTCGGTGAGGATCTGATCGGGCCGCTCTACCGGCACGGGTCCGACGGTGCAGACATCGCCGTCGTCGAGGGCGTGATGGGTCTGTTCGACGGCCGCATCGACGAACACCCCGTCACCCCCGCGCGTGGCTCGACCGCGCAGATCGCCCAACTCATCGGCGCTCCGGTGATCCTCGTCATCGACGCCCGCGGGCAGAGTCAGAGCATCGGCGCCGTCTTGCAGGGCTTTTCGACGTATTCCAACGCCATTCACATCGGCGGGGTGATCCTCAACCGGGTCGGCTCGCCACGCCACGAGCAGGTGCTGCGGCAAGCGTGCGAATCCGCCGGGATTCCTGTCCTGGGATCCCTCGGCCGCCATGACGATCTGTCCGTGCCGTCACGCCATCTGGGACTGGTGACGGCAGAGGAGCACGGTGGTGCGGCCGCCGCGGCGGTCGCGGCGATGGCCGATCTGGTTGCCGGGTGCGTCGACGTGGCGGCGGTTGCGGCCCTGGCCCGGTCTTCGGTCAGCGCGCAACCGTGGTCACCGGAACGGGCCGTCGGCGAACCGGTCACCGGCCGCCCTCTGGTCGCCGTCGCCGCCGGGCCGGCGTTCACCTTCGGCTACGCCGAACGCGACGAACTGCTGCGGGCCGCCGGGGCAGAGGTGGTGACGTTCGATCCGATTCGCGACGTGCTGCCGCAGGGCACCGCGGCACTGGTGTTACCCGGCGGCTTCCCGGAGCAGTACGGCCGGGAACTGGCCGGCAACATCGCGCTGCGTAGCGAGATCGCCGGACTGTCGACCGTCGCACCGGTGCACGCCGAGTGCGGCGGACTGACTTACCTGATGTCCGATCTCGACGGCAACCCGATGTGCGGAGTACTGCCCGGCTCGGCTCGCTTCACCGAGAGGCTCGCCCTCGGCTACCGCGATGCCGTCGCGCCGGTGGATTCGGTGCTGTTCACAGCCGGCGAAAGGATGACCGGCCACGAATTCCATCGCACCACAGTCGAATTCGCCGAGCCGGTCCAGCCGGCCTGGCTGCTGCGCACCGATGTGGGCGCGCCGTCGGCTGAGGGTGCGCTGGCGGCCGGAGTGCACGCCTCGTATCTGCACACCCATCCGGCCGCCGCGCCGCACTCGTTGCGTCGCTTCGTCGGGAACGCCTTCACTAGGCTCGCCCGGTGACCGGGAACGCCTACCTCGTCGGCCTGCGCCTGGCCGGCAAGAAGGTGGTCGTGATCGGCGGGGGAACGGTGGCCCGGCGCCGGGTCCCGCTGCTGCTGGCCAACGGGGCCGACGTGCACGTCATCACCCGCGCCGCCACCCCGGCGGTCGAGGCGATGGCGGGTCAGGACCCGGGCATCACCCTGGAGATCCGCGACTACCGCGACGGCGACCTGGCCGATGCGTGGTACGCGATCGCAGCCACCGACGAACCGGAGACCAACGCCGCGATCGTCGCCGAGGCGGAGAGCCGCCGGATCTTCTGCGTGCGGGCCGACGCCGGCCGCGAAGGCACCGCGGCGACCCCGGCCTCCTTCGGCTACGAGGGACTGTTGGTCGGGGTGTTGGCCGGCGCCCATCGGCGCTCGGCCGCGGTCCGCTCGGCGATCAGGGAGGCCCTGCTGGAGGGTCGCATAGCCCCGGACATCGTCGCGTCGACTGACGCCGACGTGGTGCCGGGAGGAGTGGCCCTGGTCGGCGGCGGCCCGGGGGACCCGGAGTTGATCACCGTGCGCGGCCGGCGGCTGCTGGCGCACGCCGATGTCGTGGTCGCCGACCGGCTCGCACCCCCCGAACTGCTGGCCGAACTGCCCTCGCACGTCGAGGTGATCGACGCCGCCAAGATCCCGTACGGCCGCGCGATGGCCCAGGACGCGATCAACGAGGTCCTGATCGATCGGGCCAGGTCGGGGAAGTTCGTGGTGCGCCTGAAGGGCGGGGATCCGTTCGTGTTCGCCCGCGGGTATGAGGAAGTTCTCGCCTGTGCCGAGGCTGGGATCCCGGTCACAGTCGTGCCGGGCGTGACCAGCGCGATCGCGGTGCCCGCATTGGCCGGAGTTCCGGTCACGCATCGCGCGGTTAATCATGAATTCGTGGTGGTCAGCGGCCATTTATCGCCTGAGCATCCGGAATCCCTGGTGAATTGGGAGGCGCTTGCCCAATTATCCGGAACGTTGGTTCTTTTGATGGCCGTCGAACGTATTGAATTATTCGCCGAGGCTCTTAAAAAGGGCGGCCGACCTGCGGAAACGCCAGTTCTGGTGGTGCAGCACGGCGCGACATCCGCAGAGCGAATTCTGCGTGCCACCCTTGCTGACGTGCCGGAACGAATTCGCGCGGAAGGAATTCGGCCGCCGGCGATCATCGTGATCGGCCCGGTCGCGGGATTTGAGACTTTATCGAGACTTTAAAGTCCTCTTAATTTTGGGGTAAGCTGGGTCGTTATGACGGCTCTCAACGATGCCGAGCGCGCGGCTGCCCCGAATACGGGTGGCCACACCGCCGCGGTCCCCGCGCGGTTGCCCTCCTCGGCTCTGGAGCACACGTCCTCCTATCCGGAGTGGCTCCCGTCCCGGCGCTTCCTGTCGGCGGTGATCGCCATCGGCGGCATGCAGTTGCTGGCCACCATGGACTCCACCGTCGCAATCGTGGCGCTGCCCAAGATTCAGGACGAGCTGAACCTCTCCGACGCCGGCCGTAGTTGGGTCATCACGGCCTATGTTCTGACCTTCGGCGGGCTGATGCTCCTCGGTGGGCGACTCGGCGACACCATCGGCCGCAAACGGACCTTCATCGTCGGTGTCACGCTGTTCACCATCGCCTCGATCCTGTGCGGAAGTGCGTGGGATCAGACGACCCTGGTGATCGCGCGGCTGCTGCAGGGCGTCGGTGCGGCGATCGCCTCGCCGACCGGCCTGGCACTGGTGGCCACCACCTTCCCGAAGGGGCCGGCCCGCAACGCCGCCACCGCCGTGTTCGCCGCGATGACCGGTATCGGCTCGGTGATGGGCCTGGTCGTCGGCGGCGCGCTGACCGAGGTGTCCTGGCGGTTGGCCTTCCTGGTCAACGTGCCGATCGGCATCCTGATGATCTACCTGGCCCGCACCACACTGCGGGAGACCCACAAAGAGCGGATGAAGCTGGATGCGGCCGGCGCGCTGCTGGCCACGGTCGCCTGTACCGCCGCGGTGTTCGGTTTCAGCCAGGGCCCGGAGAACGGCTGGCTGCGCCCGACGACTCTGACATCGGGACTAGTGGCCGCTGCGGCCTTCGGCGCCTTCGTCCTCATCGAGCGCACCGCCGTCAACCCGGTGGTTCCGTTCGCCCTGTTCCGCGACCGCAACCGGCTGGCCACCTTCGCCGCGATCTTCCTGGCCGGCGGCGTGATGTTCACCCTCACCGTGCTGATCGGCCTGTACGTGCAGGACATCATGGGTTACAGCGCACTGCGGGCCGGCATCGGCTTCATCCCGTTCGTCATCGCCCTCGGGATCGGTCTGGGCGCCTCGTCCCAGCTGGTGAACTTCTTCGCCCCGCGCATCCTCGTTATCGCCGGCGGCATTCTGGTGCTCGGCGCCATGATCTACGGCTCGACGCTCAACGCGGGTATCCCGTACTTTCCCAACCTGGTCATCCCGATCACCGTCGGCGGTTTCGGTATCGGCATGATCGTCGTCCCGCTGACGGTCTCGGCGATCGCCGGTGTGGGCTTCGACCAGATCGGCCCGGTCTCGGCGATCGCGCTGATGCTGCAGAACCTCGGCGGACCCGTCGTGCTGGCAGTCATCCAGGCGGTGATCACCTCGCGCACCCTCTACCTGGGCGGAACCACCGGCCCGGTGAAGAAGATGAATCCAGCCCAGCTGCACGCACTGGACCAGGGCTACACCTACGGTCTGCTCTGGGTTGCCGCAGTGGCCGTCATCGTCGGCGTCGCCGCTCTGTTCATCGGCTACACCGCCCAGCAGGTGGCCCACGCGCAGGAAGTCAAGGAAGCGATCGACGCCGGAGAGATCTAACTCGGGGGAGTCGCGCCGGTAGGGTGACTACCCATGGCCGGCGCGAGCGTTCCTGAACCGCCGGCCCGCCAGCTTGCCTCCAGCGTTCTGGGGATCGCGATCATCGCGATCACCGGCATGCAGCTGATGTCCACTCTGGACGGCACCATCGTCATCGTCGCCCTGCCGCGGATGCAGGCCGAGTTGGGCTTGTCCGAGGCCGCCAAAAGTTGGGTGATCACCGCCTACGTGCTGACCTTCGGCGGTCTGCTGCTGCTCGGCGGCCGGGTCGGCGACGCCATCGGGCACAAACGTGCCTTCATCTCCGGGGTGGGCGTATTCACCATCGCCTCGATGGCCTGCGGGCTGGCCACCGACGGCCCGCTGCTGATCGCTGCCCGCGCGGTCCAGGGCATCGGGGCCGCGGTGGCCGCCCCGACCGGCCTGGCGCTGATCGCCACCACCTACGCAGCCGGGCATGCCCGCAACCAGGCGATGGCGATCTCGGCGGCCATGCAGGGCATCGGCTCGGTGCTCGGCCTGGTCGTCGGCGGCGCACTGACCGTCATCTCCTGGCGGCTGGCTTTTCTGATCAACTTCCCGATCGGCGCGCTGATCATCTGGATCGCGCTGACCCGGCTCGAGGAGACCCGCCACGAGCGTCTCAAACTCGACATCTCCGGCGCGCTGCTGGCCACCCTCGGCTGCACCGCCGCGGTGCTGGTTTTCACCCAGGGTCCGGCACGCGGCTGGGCCGATCCGTGGGTGATCGGCGCCGGTGTGCTGGCCGTGTTGCTCGGCGTCGGATTCCTGGTGGCCGAGCGCAAGGCCGACCACCCGCTGGTTCCGCTCTCGCTGTTCGCCGACCGCAACCGGGTGGCGACGTTCGTCTCGCTGTTCCTGGCCGGCGGGGTGCTGCTGACCTTGACCGTGATGATCGGACTCTACGTGCAGGACGTCCTGGGCTATTCGGCGCTGCACGCCGGTATCGGTTTCATCCCGTTCGCCCTGGCTCTGGGATTCGGCAACCTGCTCACCGCACGCCTGGCCCCGTACATCGCGCCGCGGTGGCTGATCATCGGCGGCGGACTGTTCGTGCTCGGCGCCATGATCTACGGCTCGACACTGACCCGGAGTATCCCGTATTTCCCGGACCTGTTGCTGCCCATCGTGATCGGCGGATTCGGCATCGGCGTCATCTCGGTGATCCTGCCGCTGTGCGCGGTGGCCGACGTCGGGCCGCGGGAGATCGGTCCGGTCAGCGCGATCACCTTGATGGCCCAGAATCTCGGCGGTCCGATGGTGCTCGTGGTCATCCAGGCGGTGCAGATCTCCCGCACGCTGTATCTCGGCGGCACCACCGGGCCGGTTGCCAAGATGAACCCCGCCCAACTCGACGCGCTCGACGCCGGCTACACCTACTCGCTGCTCTGGGTTGCCGCCGTCGCTGTCCTGGTCGGTGTCAGCGCGTTCTTCATCCGGTTCTCCGCCCAGCAGATCGCCACCGCCCAGCACACCCGCGAAGCCGTCGAGGCCGGGGAGCTGTAGGCGATGCCGACCCGGTTCCCGGCGCGGCTGCACGTTCTGCTGGCCCGGGAGAATCCGATGGCCGTGGTGATCAGACGCGGGCCGTCGGACTCGGTCTGCACCATCGGCTGGGATCGGGCGACCGACACCTTCACCGAGGGACAGTGGCTGCACGGGCGTATCTATGAGCGCCGCAGTGATCTCTCGGCGGACGGCCGATACCTCATCTACTTCGCGCTGAATGCCCAGTGGGAGTCCGAGACCGGTGGATCGTGGACGGCGATCTCACGCGCGCCATGGCTGCACGCGGTGACGCTGTTCGGTAAGGGCGACGGCTGGAACGGTGGCGGGCTGTTCACGCGCAAGCACCGTTACTGGCTCAACGACGGTCAGGGCCATCGGGTCATCCGCACCTCCTCCGAGGTGCAGCCGGATCCGGACTCGGCGCCGCAACAGCGCTTCGGCGGGGAGTGCCCCGGCGTCTACTACCCGCGGCTGATCCGCGACGGCTGGACCCTGCGTGAACGCACCACCGTCAGCCCGAGCGCGTCTTTCACGGTGTTCGACAAACCGCTCGCGCACGGCTGGCTCATTCGCAAGGTGGCCCACGAGCAACTCGACAGCCCACCCGGTAAGGGCTGCTACTGGGACGAACACGAACTGGTCAATACGACGACCGGCGTCACAATCGCGGCACCTGACTGGGAGTGGGCTGAACTCGACCGTCGGCGAGTGGTGTACGCCGAGGGCGGTTGTCTGTACGCGGTAAGCGTGCCCGAGCGCGATGCTCAGACGCTCGCCGAACCGGCGTTGCTGCGCGACTTCAACCCTATGACGTTCGAAGCCCGGACCGCGCCGTACGCATGAAGCCGCCGTACAACACCGCTGCCACAACGAAATTCACGAAGTATGCGAGATCGGCGCCGTGCAGCCAGGAGGCCACCGGCCCGACGAACAGGTTGGTGTTCATGAACGGCACTGCGGCGGCGAACGCGAGGGCGAACGTCACCAGTGCGGCGACCGCGTCACGGCGAGACGTGGTCTCGACGGTCGGGTCCACAAGTTGGCGGCCGGCGCTGCGCCGCCGCCAGTCGATGGCGACGATCGCCACGAACGCCGGTATCCAGTAGCTGACGAACAGCAGCACGCCCTGGAATCGCGCGGTGATATCCCCGGCGTGCAGCCACATGATCAACGCGAACGCGATCACCACCACGACCACCGCGGACAGCGGCCGGCGCACTTTCACCCCGACGGTCTGAAGCGCCAGTGAACCGCTGTAGTCGTTCATCGCGTTGGAGGCCACCGAGCCCAACGCGATCGCCAGAAGGGCCACCGCGCCGAGGGTTCCGCCACCCATGATCGACCGGACACCCTGCGCGGTCTGATCTGTCAGCACGCCTGCGGCCGCGATGCCGATCGCCTGCACGGCGACGTAGGCCAGCGCCAGGCCGGCGAAGGTGTAGCCGAACACCGCCGCCCGCGAGGTCCGGGCCGGCAGGTACCGGCTGTAGTCCGAGGCGTAACTGGCCCAGGAGATCGCCAGGCTGAGCGCGATGGTCACCTCCAGGACGAACGCACCGGTCAGGTCTGCTCCGGAGACCGTCGGCGGAGCGATCACCTGATGGCCGCCGATCAGTTTGGCGGCGAACACCGCGAAGGTGATCACCAGCAACACCGTCATCACAGCCTGGACCCGGTGAATCACCTCGTAGCCGAACACGCCGACCACGCCCTGAGCCATCAGGACCAGGGCAACCGCGAGCCAGAACGGCATCCCGCTGAGCGCGGCGAGCGCCTCACCGCCGAACAGGCCGACCAGCCCGTCCCAGGCGATCGAGGACAGCCACTGGATGACCGCCACCACTGTCACCGTCGACCCGAAGGCCATCCGGGCGTTGGGCAGTTGCGCGGTTCCGGTCCGCGGCCCCCATGTCGACAGATAGGCCGGGGCCAAGGACCCGATCAGCGTCCCGATCGTCATCGCAAGTAGCCCCAGCCAGAACCCGAGTCCCAGCGCGACGGCCAGCGTTCCGGTGAACACCACCGTCATATTCACCTGCGGGGCGAACCACACGGTGAACAGACGCCGGGCGGTCCCATAGCGATTGGTCGCGGGAACCGGGGCGATGCCGTGGGTCTCGACGCCCCAGTCTCCGGAGCGGGCCGGCATCCGGCCCGCGAAGATATCCGTGGCCATCGCTCCACACTACGGCCGCTAAGCTGGCCCGCTGTGATCACCCGCATGTCCGAGCTGTTCTTGCGCACCTTGCGCGACGATCCGGCCGACGCCGAAGTGCCCAGCCACAAGCTGCTCATCCGGGCCGGTTACGTCCGCCCGATCGGGCCGGGTCTTTACAGCTGGCTGCCGCTGGGTCTGCGGGTGCTGCGCAAGATCGAGAACATCGTGCGCGAGGAGATGGTCGCCATCGGCGGCCAGGAGATCCTGTTCCCGGCGCTGTTGCCGCGGGCGCCGTACGAGACCACCAACCGCTGGACCGAGTACGGCGACGGGGTGTTCCGGCTCAAGGACCGCCGCGATAACGACTACCTGCTGGGGCCGACCCACGAGGAACTGTTCACCCTCACGGTCAAGGGTGAGTACAGCTCCTACAAGGACTTCCCGTTGCTGCTGTTCCAGATCCAGACCAAGTACCGCGATGAGGCCCGGCCGCGGGCGGGCATCCTGCGCGGCCGCGAGTTCATCATGAAGGACTCGTATTCCTTCGACACCACCGACGACGGACTGCGGCAGGTCTATCTCGCTCACCGGCTGGCCTATCAGAAGATCTTCGGCCGCTTGGGAATCCGCTACGTCATCGTCTCCGCGGTCTCCGGGGCGATGGGCGGCAGTGCGTCCGAGGAGTTCCTGGCCGAGAGTGAGATCGGCGAGGACACCTTCGTGCGGTGTCTGGAGTCCGGTTACGCCGCCAACGTCGAGGCGGTCACCACCCGGGTGCCCGCGGCGCTGCCGTTCGACGGGTTGCCCGAGCCGGCCGTGCACGACACCGGGGACACCCCGACCATTTCCTCGCTGGTGGACTGGGCCAACGGAGCGCTCGGCCGGACTGTCACCGCGGCGGACACCCTCAAGAACGTCATGCTGAAGGTTCGCGCGCCCGGCGGTGATTGGGAACTGCTGGCGATCGGTGTGCCCGGTGACCGGGAGGTCGACGACAAGCGTCTCGGTGCCGCGCTCGATCCCGCCGAGTACGCGATGATCGACGACTCCGACTTCGCCAGGTACCCGTTCCTCAAGAGGGGTTATATCGGTCCGAAGGCGTTGCAGGCCAACGGGGTTCGCTACCTGGTGGATCCGCGGGTGGTGAACGGCACATCCTGGATCACCGGCGCCGACGAGACCGGCAAGCATGTGGTGGGCCTGGTGACCGGCCGTGATTTCACCCCCGACGGCGTCATCGAGGCCGCGGAGGTTCGCGACGGCGACCCCTCGCCGGATGGAGCCGGCGCGCTGGTGAGCGCCCGCGGCATCGAGATCGGCCACATCTTCCAGCTGGGCCGCAAGTACACCGACGCATTCCAGGTCGACGTCCTCGGCGAGGACGGTAAGCCGATCCGGTTGACGATGGGCTCCTACGGGATCGGGGTGTCACGGCTCGTCGCGGTGATCGCCGAACAGACCCATGACGATCTCGGCTTGCGCTGGCCGGCCGCGGTTGCGCCGTTCGACGTGCATGTGGTGATGGCCAATAAGGACTCCGAGGCCCGTGCCGGCGCAGAACGGCTCGCCGCCGAACTCGACCATCTCGGGCAGGAGGTTCTCCTCGACGATCGCACCGCCTCGCCAGGAGTGAAGTTCAAGGACGCCGAACTGCTCGGTATGCCGTGGATCGTGGTGGTGGGGCGCGGCTGGGCCGAGGGCGTGGTGGAACTGCGCAACCGCCTGACGGGCGAGGCCCGGGAAATCCCGGTCGACGGTGCGGCCGCGGAAATCGTTGCGGCCCTGGCCCGTTGAGCCCTAACTACTCCTTGCCGCCGGGGAAGGCCTCGGTCACCGGCCATGCGCCGAGCACCTGACGCCATTTCGCAGCAGTCAGCGCGCACTGAGTCAGCGCGGTGAGAGCGAAGGTCCGATCCTGTTCTGAGTCGGCCTGCTCGAGCACCGCACGCCAGGCCACCGCGCAGTCGCTCTCCATCTGCACGGCGAGTTTCCCCGCGCCGATAGGACCGGTCACCGGGAAGGGCAACTGGTAGCCGGCCGCGGGCAGCGGTGCGGTGACGGAACGCTCCTTGAGTTTGACCAGCGCCGCCTCCCGGCGGTCGCGGTGCTGGGCCACCGACTCGGAGACCAGATCGTTCTGCTCGGGCATCACATGCGCGGACACCACCCCGTAGCCGTAGATCGCGGCATGTTCGGCGGCCACCGCGTCGAACCAGGCCGCCTGATCGGCGTCCCTGGGCCGGTTCGGATCCGGGGTCGGGGTGGGGGTCGGTGTCGTCATCGGTGCTTCTCCGTGGAGACCAGTCCGATCGCCGCCGACGTCGCGCAGGCTGCGGCGATCGAGCCCATCAGACCGGCGCGGTAGCCCGACAGTGTCGGGGCGAGTCTGGCCGCGCTGTCGGCGGACTGACGCAGCGCCCCGGCCACGTCGTCGACACCCGGCGGCGGGGCGGGCTTGGCCGACGGGGCCGGGGT
>CAYFMA010000055.1:18885-22111 GCA_964344085.1 uncultured Mycobacterium sp. | reverse complement strand
CGCGTGTGCTCACCATTACTCCCTATCTATAGCTCGCCGGGCTGCTGCAGCAGCCGGTTGATCTCTGCCAGGAACAGCGCCCCGCGGGCGCCGTCGCTGGCACGGTGATCGGCCGCCAGGCTCGAGTGCACCGTCGTGGCGACCCGGATTCCGCCGTCCACCACGACCACCCGCTCGGCCGGCCGGCCGAACCCCACGATGGCGACTTGCTCGGGGTAGATGACGCCGAATACCGAGTCCACACCCTTCTCGCCCAGATTTGTGATGGTGATCGTCGGGTCGGACATCTCAGAACTCCGCAGCGATCCGGCCCTCGCCCGCGCCACCAGATCGGTCAGGTCCGCCATCAGTTCGGCCAGGCTCTTCTCTGCGACATCATGGATGGCGGGTGCCACCAGGCCTCCGCCGCGCAGCGAGATGGCCACTCCCACATGGGTTCCCGCGCCGGGTTCGAAATGGCCACCACTGGTGTCTCCGCGCCAGAAGCCGTTGAATTCGCCGAACTTCAACGTTGCCACCGCGACGGCCTTGAGTTGAAGCACTGCGGGCAACAGCCGCTCGGTGATCGGCAGGCCGGCGTTCTGCTCGGTAAGCCATGCCAGGGCGGTGTCGAGGATGATCTCGTCGGCGAGGTAGTAATGCGGTATCTCCCGCTTTGACCGGCTCATCGCCGCCGCGATGGAGGCCCGCATGGCTGCGCCGCGTTCGCGGGCCTTCTCGGCGGCCGACTTGGGTTCGGCGGACGCCGGTTTCGACGGGGCTGGGGCAGGTTTGGGTGTCTCGTGGTGCACGGCCGCGGCGGCGTGCTCGACGTCGTGGAGGGTGACGGCACCCTGTGGCCCGGTTCCGGTGACGGTTTTCAGATCGACCCCGAGGGTGGCCGCGGTTCGCCGGGCCACCGGGGAGACCCACAGCCGGTGGCCTACCGGTGCCGGTTCGGCATCGGGGTGCGGTGCCGGGGCGGCGGGCGCTGCTGTCGCCGGAGCGGGTGGTTCGGGTGCCGCTGCGGGCGCGGGCTTCTCGCCTGCCGTCTCGCCGGGCTCCAGCAGCGTCGCCAGCGGGGTGCCGACGGCGACGGTTTGGCCGATCGGCACCAGCAACTCACCCACCACGCCGTCGTGCCAGCATTCGATTTCGACTGCGGCCTTGGTGGTTTCGACGACGGCGACGATCTGGCCTCGCTTGACGGTGTCGCCGGGGGAGACCAGCCACTCGTTGAGCGTGCCCTCGTCCATGTCTGCGCCGAGAGCCGGCATGGTGAACTCGATCACCGGCGGCCTTCCTCTCCGAACAGGCCGCGCACAGCGGCGACGATCTTGTCCGGTTGCGGCAGGGCGGCCTGCTCCAACTGTTTGGCGTAGGGGATCGGGATCTCCATGGTGCACACCCGGGCGATCGGGGCGTCGAGTTCGTAGAAGGCCCCCTCGACGATGCGTGCGCTGATCTCCGCCGCCAGGCTTCCGGTATGCCAGGCCTCGTCGACCACGACCACCCGATGGGTCTTGCGCACCGACGCCAGGATGGTCTCGTCATCCAACGGCCGCAGTACGCGCAGATCGATCACCTCGCAGTCGATTCCGGCCTGGGCGAGTTGTTCGGCGGCATCGAGCGCTTTGGACAGACATCCACCGTAGGTGATCACCGTGGCGTCGTTGCCGGCGCGACGCACCGCCGCATGCGCGATATCGGTGGGCGTCAATGTCTCGACGTCGGCGGAGAGGTTGTAGAGCCCCGCGTGTTCGAAGATGACCACGGGGTCGGGATTCTTCAGCGCCGTGCGCAGCATCCCGTATGCATCTTCGACTGTGGCCGGCGCCAGCACCGAGATGCCGGGGATGTGGGCGTACCAGTTCTCCAGACTGTGTGAATGTTGAGCTGCCAATTGGCGTCCGGCACCGGTGGCCATCCGCACCACGATCGGAACCGAGAACTGTCCGTTGGACATATGCCGTAGCGCCGATGCGGTGTTCACGATCTGATCCAGCGCGAGCAGGCTGAAGTTGACCGTCATCACCTCGACGATCGGGCGCAGTCCGTTCAGCGCGGCACCGATGCCGATGCCGACGAAGCCCAGCTCCGAGATCGGGGTGTCGCGGATGCGTTCCGGCCCGAACTCCTCCAGTAGACCCTTCGACACCGCGTATGAACCGCCGTAACGTCCGACGTCTTCGCCGAGCAGGACCACCCGCTCGTCATCACGCATCGCTTCAGCGATCGCGTCGTGGATCGCGCCACGATAAGTCGCCTTCACGAAACCGTCTCCCCGCCGACGGGTGTCATCAGGTGACGGGTGATCGTCTCGACGCTCTCCGGGGTCCCGGCATCGGCATAGGCGACCGCTTCGTCGACCTCGACGGCCGCCTGCCGCTCGATAGCCGCGACATCCTCTGCGGTGAGCAGGCCATCGGCAATGCAGCGGTCGGTGAAGGTCCGGATCGGGTCGTGCTCCTTATGTTTCTCCACCTCGGCCTTGTCCCGGTAAAGCTCCGGATCGAACATCGAGTGCGGCCGGAACCGGTAGGTGCGGAACTCCAGGAAGAATGGGCCGCCTTCGGTCCGGATGTGGTCGACGGCGTGCTGCATCGCCGTGTGCGACGCCAGCACATCCATCCCGTCAGCGCTGGCGGCCGGAATCCGGTAGGACTCTGCCAGCGTGATCAGGTCGATATCGGAGAGTTCGCGTTCTATCGACGTGCCCATCGCATAGCCGTTGTTCTCGCAACAGAACAGCACCGGCAGTTTCCAGAGTTGTGCCATGTTCATCGTCTCGTGAAAGGCGCCCTCGGCCATTGCGCCCTCGCCGAAGTAGCACGCGGTCACCTGGTTTCGCTTCAGTTGCGCGTCTGCGAAGGCCAGGCCCGCCGCGGTCGGGAGACCGCCGGCGACGATCGCGTTGCCGCCGTAGAAGCGGCGGGAGGCGTCGAACAGATGCATCGAGCCACCGCGACCGCCCGAGCAACCCTCCTGCTTGCCGAACATCTCCGCCATGATCTTGGGCATCGGGATACCGCGCATCAGTGCATGTGCGTGTTCGCGATAGGTGGCGATCACCGCGTCCTGCGGCCCGAGCACCCTCAACGACCCCGCCGCCACGGCTTCTTCGCCGACGTAGAGGTGTAGGAAACCGCGGATCTTGCCGGCGCTGTAGGTCTCGGCACACTTCTCCTCCATGCGCCGGATCCGGATCATGTCGGTCAGGAGGTCACGGGCCAGGGCGGGGTCGTTG
>CAYFMA010000055.1:14554-18875 GCA_964344085.1 uncultured Mycobacterium sp. | reverse complement strand
GGGGATGCCGCGGCATCGGTCATGACTTGCCCTCTGGAGCAGAGGATTCCGGTGTCGCCGGTCCCTCCAGGGTCGACGTGTCGCCCTCGGCCAGTCCGAGTTCGCGCGCCTTGAGAAGCCGGCGCATGATCTTGCCGCTTCGGGTGTGAGGCAGCGAGTCGACGAAATCGATCTCCTTGGGCGCCACCGCCGCCCCCAGGCGCTTGCGCGCCTGTCCCATCAGGTCACGACGCAGTTCGTCATCGCCGGTGTAACCCGTCTTGAGGGTGACGAAGGCTTTCACGATCGCTCCGTAGGTCGGATCCGGCTTGCCGATGACGGCGGCCTCGGCGACCGCAGGATGGTCGGTCAGCACGTTCTCCACCTCGAACGGGCCGATCAGATGCCCGGAGGCCTTGATGACGTCGTCGGCGCGGCCGACGAACCACAGATACCCGTCGGCGTCGCGCTTGACTAGGTCGCCGGACAGATAGAGATCGCCGGAGAAGGACTTCCGATAACGCTCCTCCTGATTGAGGTAGCCGCGGAACATCGACGGCCAGCCGACCCGCAGTGCGAGTTCGCCTTCGATATCGGGCTCATCGATCACGGTCACCGCGCCGCTGTCCTCGTCGTGGTCCACCACGCAGACCTCGACGCCGGGTAACGGGCGGCCCATCGAACCGGGCTTGATGTCGAAGGCCGGGGTGTTGGCGACCATGATCCCGCCGGTCTCGGTCTGCCACCAGTTGTCGTGGATGGGCAAGCCCAGCACCCGCTTTCCCCACCACACCGCCTCGGCGTTGAGCGGTTCGCCGACGCTGGCGATGAAGCGTAGATGCGGGAAGCGGTACTTGGCGGCTAGTTCCGGTCCGGCTTTGATCAGCATGCGGATGGCCGTCGGTGCGGTGTACCAGACCGTGACCGCCTCGTCCTGAAGGATCCGGTACCAGTGCTCGGCGTCGAACTCTGCCTCGTCGATGATCGACGTCACCCCGTGCAGCAATGGGGCGATGATGCCGTAGGCCGTCCCTGTCACCCAGCCGGGATCAGCTGTGCACCAATAGATATCGCCGTCGTGTAGATCGAGGGCGTACAGGCCGGTGGTGTAGTGCATCGTCACCGCACCGTGGACGTGCTGCGCGCCCTTGGGTGTCCCGGTGGTGCCGCTGGTGAAGTGCAGCAGCGACGGGTCGGTTGCGGTCGTCGGTTCGATGGGGGCCACATCGGATGCGGCGTCGAGCAGCCGGTGGAAATTCTCGGTGCCCTCGATGTCCTCCGCGTCGTCCCCGGTGACGATCAGGACATGTTTGACCGACGGCATCTGATCGCGGATCTTGGCGATCTTGCGTTTGTAGATGGCTGCGGTGGTCACCAGGACGTCGGCTGATCCGATGTTCACCCGGGTCTCGATGGGCTCAGGGCCGAATGCGGAGAACAGCGGCGACACCACACTGCCGTTGCGCAGGGCGCCGAGCATGCTGATGTAGAGCTCCGGAACGCGCCCCATGATGACGAAGACCTTGTCTCCCTTGCCGATTCCCAGGCCCCTCAGCACGTTGGTGAACTGCCGGGTGAGCCGACCGAGTTCGGCGTAGCTCACGTCACGGGTGTTCAGCGTCTCGGATCCTGGGTCGTCGGCGATGAAGCGCAGTGCGGTGCGCCCGGAATCCGGGCCTTCGGCGTGCCGGTCGACGGCGGCCCAGGCGATATTGCACAGTCCGTCACCCATGCCCGCGCACGGATCGGGGACCTGTGACCACGAGAACGAGGCCCGGGTCTTCGCGTAATCATCGAGGTTTGGGGTGACCTTCAGGTCGGCGGGACCCTTGCGAATGATGGTGTCGTCGTCCATCGCCGCCTCCTCAGGGATGTCGGTCGAGCTTGCCGTCGCGGCGGGCGCGCGGGAAGTTCGCCATCACCCGCTCGATCAGCGCGCTGTAGGCGGCCCCGTTGTTGAGGAGATCCTCACGGTCGAGGTGCCGCAAGAAGGCGTCGATGCGTCGCTCCAACGGCCAGTCCCAGTACAGCCGGTCGGTGTAGGGCGAGCACAGGAACTTCCACGCGACGTCGTCGATATCGCCCGTCGCGTCGACGACCTTCCTCATGCACAGTCCCCCTCGCCCTTCGTCACCCTGTGATATTCATCGCAGCACAGCGCCGGGCGTAAGGGGCGAAAGTCACTGAACCGGCCGAGCGGTGACTAGAGGCCGTGAATCCCCTTGTAGAGCACCGCCGCTCCGATGAGGATCAGGATGACGGCGATCAGGGCGGCGTGGTTCTGTTCCATCCAGTTCTTGAGCCGGTTCAGCGGAGCGTCGAGCCGGTCTCCGGCGAACTGGAACGCCAACACCGGTATGGCGACTGTCGACGTCGCCAACACGGTGTACTGGGCGACCGCCAGCCACGCCCCGAAGGGGCGCAGCGAGGAGGTGCCGATCGCCACCCCGGCCGCCGCCGACATCAGCAACACCTTGATATTGGCCACCGTGAGAGTCAGCGCGGTGAGGAACGCCCGGCGCGGTCCGATCGTCGTCATCGCCGTCAGCCATCGCGGAGTCTCGGTCGCGTGGTTGCGGGTGAACCAGCGATAGAGGCCCCAGCCGATCAAGCCGAGGCCGATCGCGATCCGGACGTACGGTGCCGACGCGGGTTGGGTCCCCAGGCCGTGGGCGAGGTCGGCGGCTTCGACGAAGGCCGCGGTCACCGCGGCGATGCCGAGCACCCAGCCGACCAGGAAGGCCAGGCTGGTCGGCCGCGGCCGGGGGGTGTGCAGGACGAGGATGCCCGGGATGACCGAGAACGGGGAGAACGCGACCACCAGGGCCAGTGGGATCACCTCGGCAAGGTCGAAGGCCTTCCCGGCATCGGTCACTCCGGCAACCTAACCCACGTCCGGTGCGCGCCGAAGCAGCCATGCGGGTACCCAGTGCGTCACCGGCCGGCGCTCGGCGCCGTAGGCGATCTCGTAGCTCACCAGCCCCCACCATTCGCCCTGTTCGCAGAGTCCCCAGCAACTCAGCGAGCCGGTGACCACCTTGTACATCTGCAAACCGCACGGCTGGTGCCGGCCGCGGCGGTGCGGGTGCCGGGGGAACAGCGTGGCGAGGTCGAGCAGGACCGGCACCGGGGGCCGCACCGGTCGCAGCGGGGGCCGCAGCGGCTGGCCGTTGTAACCGATCGACGCCAGGTCGCCCACCGTCGGATTTTAGATCCGCGAGACGGATGATGTCGATCATATGTTCGATTTTCGCCGCCGCAATAGGTGGCGGAAGGCCCTAGTCCCAGTCCGGACAAATTCACTAAACTTGAGTGGAACAGACTCAATCTCGCCGGTGTTGTACCTCTCGACAGACTTTTGACCAGAAGAAATGGAGGTGTCGTGGACTCGTTCAACCCGACCACGAAGACTCAGGCGGCGCTGACCGCCGCGTTGCAGGCCGCCAGTGCGGCCGGCAATCCGGAGATTCGGCCCGCTCATCTGCTGTCGGCGCTGCTCGCGCAGACCGACGGTATCGCCGGACCGCTCCTCGAGGCGGTCGGCGTCAACCCCGCGACGATCCGGGCCGAGGCGCAGCGCCTCGTCGACCGGTTGCCCTCGAGCAGCGGTGCGACCTCGCAGCCGCAGCTTTCCCGCGAGTCCCTGGCGGCGATCAACGTCGCCCAGCAACTGGCCACCGAGATGGGCGATGAATACGTCTCGACCGAGCACCTGCTGGTCGGCCTGGCCACCGGCGACTCCGATGTCGCCAAGCTGCTCACCGGAGCGGGCGCCTCTCCGCAGGCGCTGCGGGAGGCGTTCGTCAAGGTGCGCGGCAGCGGCCGGGTCACCAGCCCGGATCCCGAAGCCAGCTACCAGGCGCTGGAGAAGTACTCCACCGACCTGACCGCGCGGGCCCGGGAGGGCAAGCTCGACCCGGTCGTCGGCCGTGACAACGAGATCCGTCGCGTCATCCAGGTACTGAGCCGGCGTACCAAGAACAACCCGGTGCTCATCGGTGAGCCCGGTGTCGGCAAGACCGCCATCGTGGAAGGTCTGGCCCAGCGCATCATCGACGGCGACGTTCCGGAGAGCCTGCAGGGTAAAACCGTCATCTCGCTCGACCTCGGTTCGATGGTCGCCGGTGCGAAGTACCGCGGTGAGTTCGAGGAGCGGCTGAAGGCCGTGCTCGACGAGATCAAGGAATCCGCCGGGCAGATCATCACCTTCATCGACGAGTTGCACACCATCGTCGGTGCCGGCGCGACCGGCGAGGGCGCGATGGACGCCGGCAACATGATCAAGCCCATGCTGGCCCGTGGCGAGCTGCGACTGGTCGGTGCGACCACCCTCGACGAGTAC
>CAYFMA010000055.1:12999-14544 GCA_964344085.1 uncultured Mycobacterium sp. | reverse complement strand
GCTTCCAGCAGGTGTTCGTCGGTGAGCCCTCGGTGGACGACACCGTAGGCATCCTGCGCGGACTCAAGGAACGCTACGAGGTGCACCACGGTGTGCGGATCACCGACTCCGCCCTGGTCGCCGCCGCGACGCTGTCCGACCGCTACATCACCAGCCGCTTCCTGCCGGACAAGGCCATCGACCTCGTCGATGAGGCCGCCTCCCGGTTGCGGATGGAGATCGACTCCCGCCCCGTCGAAGTCGATGAGGTCGAGCGCCTGGTGCGCCGTCTCGAGATCGAGGAGATGGCGCTGGAGAAGGAGGAGGACGATGCGTCCAAGGAGCGGCTGGAGAAGCTGCGCTCCGAACTGGCAGACCAGAAGGAGAAGCTCGCCGAGCTGACGACCCGGTGGCAGAACGAGAAGAACGCCATCGACGTCGTCCGTGAGCTCAAGGGTCAGCTCGAGGATCTGCGTGGCGAGGCCGATCGTGCCGAGCGTGACGGAGACCTGGCCAAGGCCGCCGAGTTGCGCTACGGCCGGATCCCGGAAGTGGAGAAGAAGCTCGATTCGGCGCTGCCGCAAGCCGAGGCCCGTGAGGCCGTCATGCTCAAGGAACAGGTCGGTCCCGATGACATCGCCGACGTGGTGGCCTCATGGACCGGTATCCCGGCCGGCCGGCTGCTCGAGGGCGAGACGGCCAAGCTGCTGCGCATGGAGGACGAACTCGGCAAGCGGGTGATCGGTCAGCGTAAGGCCGTCGCCGCGGTGTCCGATGCCGTGCGTCGCACCCGGGCCGGGGTCGCCGACCCCAACCGCCCGACGGGCTCCTTCCTGTTCCTCGGCCCGACCGGTGTCGGCAAGACCGAACTGGCCAAGGCGCTGGCGGACTTCCTGTTCGACGATGAGCGGGCGATGGTCCGGATCGACATGAGCGAATACGGCGAAAAGCATTCCGTCGCAAGGCTTGTCGGTGCCCCTCCGGGCTACATCGGTTACGACCAGGGTGGTCAGCTGACCGAGGCGGTCCGCCGCCGTCCCTACACGGTGGTGCTGTTCGACGAGGTCGAGAAGGCGCACCCGGACGTGTTCGACGTGCTGCTGCAGGTGCTCGACGAGGGCCGGCTGACCGACGGTCAGGGCCGGACGGTCGACTTCCGCAACACCATCCTCATCCTGACCTCCAACCTCGGTTCAGGCGGCGACGAGGAGCAGGTGATGGCGGCGGTGCGCGCCAAGTTCAAGCCGGAGTTCATCAATCGTCTCGATGACGTGCTGATCTTCGATGCGCTGAATGAGGAGGAACTCGTCCGGATCGTCGACATCCAGCTGGAGCAGCTGCAGAAGCGGCTGGCACAGCGTCGCCTGGAACTGCAGGTCTCGCTGCCGGCTAAGGAATGGCTGGCCGAACGCGGCTTCGATCCCGTCTACGGCGCCCGCCCGCTGCGTCGCCTGGTGCAGCAGGCGATCGGCGACCAGCTGGCCAAGATGCTGCTGGCCGGCGAGGTGCACGACGGCGACGTCGTGCCGGTGAACGTCTCCTCGGACGGCAACTCGCTGATCCTGG
>CAYFMA010000055.1:0-12899 GCA_964344085.1 uncultured Mycobacterium sp. | reverse complement strand
GATGAGCGATTGAGCGAAGACCCGCAGGTTGGGATGAGCGATTGAGCGAAGACCCGCAGGTTGGGATGAGCGATTGAGCGAAGACCCCCGCACGCTGAGCGTGACGGGGGTCTTCGCGTATTTGCGGCCGCAAGTAATGACGACTCGCTTGTGACCTGCACGGCCTCTTGGTTAACCCGGGGAAACGGTTAGGCTAGGCGCAATGGTCCCGTTCTGGTTCACGCTGTCCGCACTGTGCTTCGTCGGTGCGGCCGTGCTGCTGTACATCGATATCGGCCGCCGCCGTGGCCTCGGCCGTCGCCGCAAGTCATGGGCGCGCGCGCACGGTTTCGACTACGAGCACGAGTCCAGCGACATCGTCGACCGCTGGACGCGTGGCGTGATGTCGACGGTCGGCGACGTCACAGCCCGCAACGTGGTGCTCGGCCAGATCCGTGGTGAAGCCGTCTACATCTTCGACCTCGAGGACGTCGCCACCGTCATCGCACTGCATCGCAAGGTCGGCACGAACGTCGTGATGGACCTTCGTCTCAAGGGTGTCAAGGAACCCCGCGAGACCGATGTCTGGCTGCTCGGCGCGATCGGGCCGCGGATGGTGTACTCCAACAACCTCGATGCCGCGCGGCGTGCCTGCGATCGCCGGATGGTGACCTTCGCCCACACCGCACCGGACTGTGCGGAGGTGCTGTGGAACGAGCAGAACTGGACGCTGCTGGCTATGCCGATCTCGTCCACTCGCGCCCAGTGGGACGAGGGCATGCGCACCGTGCGGCAGTTCAATGACCTGCTGCGCGTGCTCCCGCCGATTCCGGCCCAGGCCGCGGCCGCACAGTCGGCCGCCCGCCGCGCCACCCCGGTTTCGCCGCGCCCCGGCACACAGGCCCCTAACTACCAGCACTGAGTCCGCCGATAGGGTGACTGCCGTGGGCACACCTGAACTCAACGCCGCGGAACTCACCGAACTCGCCGGACTGGTGCGGCAGCTGTCGGTTGTGCACGGTCGGGTCACCCTGTCCTCCGGCAAGGAAGCCGACTATTACGTCGATCTGCGCCGCGCCACCCTGCACCACCGGGCCGCCCCGTTGATCGGCCGGCTGATGCGTCAGCTCACCGCGGACTGGGATTACGCCGCGGTCGGCGGTCTGACCATGGGTGCCGATCCGGTGGCATGTGCGGTGATGCACGCTCCGGGCCGTCCCATCGACGCCTTCGTTGTCCGCAAGGCGGCCAAAGCCCATGGCATGCAACGGCAGATTGAAGGCGCGGACGTGACCGGCACGCGGGTCCTGGTCGTCGAGGACACCAGCACCACCGGCGGTTCGGCGCTGACGGCGGTGCGCGCGGTCCGTGAGGCCGGCGCGACGGTGGTCGGTGTCGCCACCGTCGTCGACCGCGCAACCGGCGCAGCCGAGACCATTGAGGCCGAAGGGGTGCCCTACCGAAGCATTCTCGGTCTGGCCGACCTCGGCCTGGAGTGAACGAATCCGAGGACCCGGACTGGGTCACACAGTGGGACGACGTCGTAGACGTGATCTGTGTGGGCTCCAATCCCGGTGTGCTCGCCTATGGGAATGCTTGTTCGGCAGCCGATCTCGATGTTCTCCATATCGCGTCACCGGCCGAGTTCGATGCCGAGACATCTTTCTATCTCGCCGCGATGACCGAGGGACTGGACATCCGGACTCCGGAGTCCGAACCGGCCGTCACCAATGCGGTGCCGGCCCCCCCTCGTCGTGATGCGCGCGGCCGCCCCGATGTCCTGGATCCGTTCTTCGGTGAGCAATTGCGGGAGTGGTCGTCGGTTTGCATGGCCTCGCCGTTCGCGGTGGTGTTCACCCAGGTGCCCGATCAGTTCACCCGGATGCGATCCGACGCCGGTGAGATCATCACCGTCATGACGGTTCCCGACTCCGCTGAAATGGGTTCGGCCACAGACATGTTCGCCGGCCTGATCTATGAGGAGGGCCGACTGGCCGGCGCCCTCATCACGGGACGGTCCGGGGAACGCCGGGTTCGGGCCGGGGCCGGACTGGCACTGCCGATCGGGCCCGCCGGGCAGTGGCCGCGACAGGGATCACTGGCACTGGTGAGCCGGCCGGCCGGCCGCTTCGCCCGCCTCGAGGTGGTGCTCGAGGGGCCGGGCGGCGATGACTGAGCCGCAAGACCCGGGGCCGACCGAATGGTCGACCGGCGCCGCCGGGGTGGGGCCGTGGGACCAGACACACGACACACCGGCACCCGATGATCCCCGCTACGACCGGGAACTGCTGGCACAGGGTGACGCTCGCAACGTCGTCGACTTCTACCGGTACTGGACCCGCGAGGCGATCATCGCCGATATCGACACCCGAAGGCATCGGTTGCATGTGGCGATCGAGAATTTCGGCAATGACGCCAATATCGGTGCGGTGGTGCGCACCGCGAACGCCTTCGCCGTTCACACCGTCCACATCGTCGGCCGTAGGCGGTGGAATCGCCGCGGCGCGATGGTCACCGATCGCTACCAGCATCTGTCCCATCACGACAGCACCACCGATCTGCTGGCCTTCGCCGCCGGTGCGGGACTGACAGTCATCGCCGTCGACAACGTCGAGGGTGCGGTCCGGATCGAGGAGACCGCGCTGCCCCGCGACTGTCTGCTGGTGTTCGGCCAGGAGGGTCCCGGTATCTCCACGGAGGCCGCCGAGGGCGCCGCCGCCGTGGTCTCGATCGCCCAGTTCGGCTCGACCCGCAGCATCAACGCAGCGGTGGCGGCAGGCATCGCGATGCACACCTGGATCCGGCAATGGGCGGATCTGTCGCAAGCCTGGTAGGGCAGGATTGCCGAACATGAGCCAGCAGTGGGCGAACCGCGCGGCCAGCGCCGAGGCGGCGATCATCCGCCGTCATCTCCGGCGGCTGTGGCAGATTCCCGGCACTCAGCTCGGGTTGGTGGGCTGGCCGCCCACACGCAAGGACCGCGCCTTCGGCTCATGGCACTACTGGTGGCAGGCGCATCTGCTGGACACCCTCGTCGACGCCCAGGTGCGTGACCCGCAACCGGCGCGAGCGCAACGCATCCGCCGGCAGATCCACGGACACCGGACCCGCAACCTCGGCCGCTGGACGAACAACTACTACGACGACATGGCCTGGCTCGCACTGGCATTGGAGCGGGCGGGGCGCATCGCGGGTGTCCAACGGCCCGCCGCGCTGCAGACTTTGGCCCTTCAGCTCTTCGACTCCTGGGCGCCGGAGGACGGTGGCGGAATCCCGTGGCGCAAACAGGATCAGTTCTTCAACGCCCCGGCCAACGGTCCGGCCGGGATCTTCCTGGCCCGCTACGGGAAGTTGCGTCGAGCCCAGCAGATGGCCGACTGGATCGACGAGACGCTGATCGATCCCGAAACGCATCTGGTGTTCGACGGTCTCAACGACGGGTCCCTGGTGCGCGCCCAGTACACCTACTGCCAGGGCGTGGTTGTGGGACTCGAGACCGAACTGGCGGTGCGGACCGAGGATCATCGGCACGCCCCTCGGGTGCATCGGTTGGTGACGGCGGTGGCCGAGAACATGGCACCCGGCGGTGTTCTGGTCGGCGGCGGCGGAGGTGACGGTGGCCTGTTCGCCGGAATCACCGCGCGCTATCTGGCCATGGTGACCACCGAACTGCCCGGTGACACCGAGGCCGATGACGTCGCCCGCAACACCGCTCGCGACATCGTGCTGTCGTCCGCCGAAGCCGCTTGGGAGAACCGGCAGACCGTCGACGGACTGCCGTTGTTCGGTGCGTTCTGGGACCGGACGGCCGAATTGCCGTCGAGGGGCGGGAAGGCGGCGGCCTTCGCCGACGGGATGGTGTACGCCTCGCATATCGCCGAACGGGATATGTCGGTTCAGGTGTCGGGCTGGATGCTGATGGAAGCGGCCCATTCGGTGAGCTGCTGCTGACTCTGCCGTGTTAAGTTTCGCGCGGAGCACGGCGACGAAGGAGGACGGCGGTCTGATGAAGAAGATGACGATGGCGGCGGGCGCAGCGATGGTGGTCAGTGTCGCGCTGGCCGGCTGCACCCCGACTACCGAAAAGGCGTATACCGGAACTGGTCAGTCCACGCCGACGATCTGGACCGGATCACCCGCGCCGGTGCACAGCAACGCCGGCGGTGAACACGGCGAGGGTCGGGCCGTGGGCGCCACCCTGAACGCCTACATCGTCGAGAACAAGATCGCCGAAGTCCCGTTCAAGAAGGACGAGCCCGGCACTCCGAAGATCGAGTTCCCGTTCCCGCCGGACTGGCGTCCGGCCGGTGACCGGACCCCGGACTGGGCCTACGGCGCAATCATCTACGACAAGGCGCCCGATCCTGAGAACCCGCCGTTCATTTACGCCATCGCCTCGAAGCTGACCGGAAAAGTCGATCCGGCCAAGATTCTCGAACTGGCCCCCGGACAACTCAACGAGCTTCCTGAATTCACGCCGCGGGAAGCACCCCATCGCGACAAGGTCAGCGGTTTTGACGCGATCGACTACGTCGGCACCTACGTCTGGGAAGGCGAGACACGCGCCGTCGGCCAGCAGACCATCGTCATCCCGGGCAAGGACACGGTCTTCGCGCTGCAGTTGAACGCGGAGGCACCTAAAGGCCAGGAACAACCCGTCGTCGATGCGATCAAGCTGATCCGCGAGCAGACCAAGATCACCCTCCCGTCCTGATCACCCGGACCTACACGAGACTTGCGGAGAACGACATGACGACTTTTATCAAGGCACTGGGCGGTATCAAGGCTTCCGGACTCATGCTGGCGGCGACGTTCGGCGGCATCCTGATGGCCACCCAGATCGTCACCGCGCCGGCTGCTCAGGCGGCCTGCTCCGGAATGACCGATCCGATCACCGGCCTGTGCTGGTCAGGGTCATCGGCCGGCGGCGGCATCTCCGGCACCGGAGGCACCTGCATGCCGGGTCGGTTGGGACTGTGCCTGGGCGGTCTGCAGAACTCCCAGATTCCCGGGGCGAACCTGCCGAAGAACACCGGTGTCGGAGGACTCCAGTCCTGGCCGTAAGGAGCGCCGGATCGTCGTCCGGCTAACTCTCCTCCGGGAGGGCACCGCGGCGTCTGAGCAGATTGCGGCCGACGCTGATGAGTGCCGGCAGCACCGACAGGAACACGATCAGCAGGATCATCAGTTCCAGGTGCGCCTTCACGAACGGCACGTTGCCCAGGAAGTAGCCCAGCAGCGTGACACCGGCCCCCCAGAGCGCGCCGCCGACGATGTCGAAGCCCAGGAAGACCGGGTAGCGCATGTAGGAAACACCGGCCAGCACCGGTGTGAAGGTCCGGACGATCGGCACGAAGCGGGCCAGGATGATCGTCTTCGGCCCGTACTTCTCGAAGAAGGCGTGTGACTCGGTCACATAGTGCTTCTTGAAGAACCGGGAGTCTTCCTTGTCGAAGAGGGCCGGGCCGATCCGCCGGCCGATGAAATAGGCGCACTGATCACCGAGCACCGCCACCGCGGCGACGCAGATGACCAGGACCCAGATGTTGACCGGCGGATTCGGGGCCGCCGCCAGCAGGCCGCCGGTGAACAGCAGCGAGTCGCCCGGTAATAACGGGAACAGCAGGCCGGTCTCGATGAAGACGATGACCAGAATGCCCGGCAGGACCGCTGAGGCGAACGGGCCGCCCTCGCCCAGCCAGTACATCGGATCCATGATGCTCGGCAGGGCCAGCAGGGTCGTGGTCATGAGGCCCCAAGATACCGGTCGTTTGGTGGCTGCCCCGAATTCCTCGGGGTTTGACATACTCACCTATCGGACGCACCCGATCTCTCCGGAAGGACCCGTCATGCCCATCGCAACCCCTGAGGTCTACGCAGAGATGCTGGATCGGGCCAAGGCGAACTCCTTCGCGTTTCCGGCCATCAACTGCGTCGGGTCGGAGAGCATCAACGCCGCGATCAAGGGCTTCGCCGACGCCGGCAGTGACGGCATCATCCAGTTCTCCACCGGTGGCGCCGAGTTCGCTTCGGGCCTCGGCGTCAAGGACATGGTCACCGGTGCGGTGGCACTTGCCGAGTTCGCTCATGTGATCGCCGCGAAGTACCCGATCACCGTCGCACTGCACACCGACCACTGCCCCAAGGACAAACTCGACACCTACGTGCGTCCCCTGCTCGCCATCTCGGCAGAGCGGGTGAAAGCGGGCCGTAATCCGTTGTTCCAGTCACACATGTGGGACGGCTCGGCGGTGCCGATGGGTGAAAACCTCACCATCGCCGAGGAACTCCTCGCCCAGGCCGTCGCCGCCAGAATCATCCTCGAGGTCGAGATCGGCGTCGTCGGTGGCGAGGAGGACGGCGTCGAGGCGGAGATCAACGACAAGCTCTACACCAGCAACGAGGACTTCGAGAAGACGGTCGCCGCGCTAGGCTCCGGGGAGAAGGGCCGCTACCTGCTGGCCGCGACATTCGGCAACGTGCACGGCGTCTACAAGCCCGGAAACGTGAAGCTCAAGCCGGAGGTGCTGGCCGAGGGGCAGCGGGTCGCTGCGGCCAAACTCGGTCTGCCCGAAGGCTCCAAGCCGTTCGACTTCGTCTTCCACGGCGGCTCGGGCTCGCTGAAATCGGAGATCGAGGACTCGCTGAAGTACGGCGTCGTGAAGATGAACGTCGACACCGATACCCAGTACGCCTTCACCCGCCCGATCGCCGGCCACATGTTCACCAACTACGACGGTGTGCTCAAGACCGACGGCGAGGTGGGCAACAAGAAGGTGTACGACCCGCGCAGCTACCTCAAGAAGGGCGAGGAGGGCATGGCCGTCCGCGTCGTCGAGGCCTGCAACGACCTGAAGAGCTCGGGGCGTTCTGTTTCGGCTTAGCCCGAAATCGGGCTCCACCTCCTCAGCTCGCCTGGCAGATCTTCCACTGATCGTCGCGGAACTGCAGATCGAAGCTTCGGGTCGACTTGTTGGCCGGATCGGACGCCAGATACGAGGTGACGTTCGCCTCGGCGTGATCGCCGTTGACCACCACCTCGTCGATGCTGGCGACCACGGGGTACTGCTTGGCGGCTGAAACCCGGGCGTAAGTGTCGGCCCAGGCGTTCTGGTCGTAATTGACGTATGCATCACGGGTCGGCCCGCAGGTGATGCTTCGAAGGGTCGCCAGGTCGCCCGTGCGGATGGCGGTGTCGAAGTGCTCGATGCTGGTGCGCACCGCGTTCTCCTGGGCCGTCCGCGCGGCGGCTTCACTGCGTTTCATCAGGAACACACCGAGCGCCGCCGCTGCGATCAGGCCCAGGACCGCCATTATCAGCGGCAGCAACCACTTAGGGTGCCGGCTCAGCCGTGGTCGCGGCGGGATGGTCCGCGGCGCGGCGGTGCGATGACGGGATCCGGTCGCCTCGATCATCTCAGTCGGTGGGTCGGGTACCCGGTCGATGATCTGTGTCGAGCCCGCATCGAATCCCGGTGCGGTGTAACGGCGTTCGCCGGTTTGCGCCCCATCGATGTATGGGTCCGCGTAGATGTCGATCACCTCGGTCACCGGATCGTCGTCGGCCGGCGTGGGCCGGACGGCTCCGGTGTGGTCGGGCCCCGACGGGTTCGACATGGTGGGCTGCATTCCTCCCTGGAACGGCTGATGTCCTTTCGACCCTAGCGGGTGCACCCGACAGGGCGCGGGATGTGCAGAATGGGCACATGACTTCGTTTGGCGATCTTCTCGGACCACCCCCCGTGCTGCTGCCCGGCGACGAAGACGCCGAGTCCCAACTCCTCGCCGGCGAGAACCCCGCCGTCGTGGCTGCCGCGCATCCGTCGGCCTCGATCGCCTGGGCGGTACTGGCCGAAGCCGCACTGGACGAGGACAAGGCGATCACCGCCTATGCCTACGCGCGGACCGGCTATCACCGCGGGCTGGATCAGCTGCGCCGCAACGGGTGGAAGGGTTTCGGGCCGGTGCCCTACAGCCACGAACCGAACCGCGGATTCCTGCGTTGTGTCGCCGCATTGGCTCGCGCCGCCGACGCCATCGGCGAGACCGATGAGGTCAACCGCTGCCGGGATCTGCTCGACGACTGCGATCCCGCGGCCCGCGGCCAACTGGGCGCCTAGCCGCTAGACGTCGCTCTGGGTCGGACAGTCCGCGGCAGAGCCCGGGGTCTCCACCTGGACGGTGGCGTGGTCCAGTCCCCGGGCGGCGAGTACCGCCCGGGCGTCGGCCAGCACCCGATCGGAGCGGCCATCGGTGGTCAGGTGAGCGGTGGCCATGTCCTTGCCCGGCACCAGGGTCCAAACGTGCAGATCATGTACCTCGGTCACACCGTCGACAGCAGCCAGCGCCGCTCGCAGTTCGGTGACGTCGATGTGTTTGGGTGAGGACTCCGAGAGGATGCGCAGCGCGGCACGCGCCAGCGCGATCGCCCGCGGCAGCACCCAGAGCGCGACCAGCACGGCCACCACGGTGTCGGCGTAGTGCCATCCGGTGGTGACCATCACGATGCCGGCGATGAGAACACCCACACTGCTGACCGCGTCGGCCATCACCTCCATGTAGGCGCCTTTGACGGCGAGGCTGTCCTGGGAGTGCGACCGGAGCAGAAGCACCACAACGAGATTCGCTAGCAGTGCCAGCAGCGCCACGGCCACCATCGGCCAACCGGGGATCTCCGGTGGCTCACCCAGGCGACGGATCGCTTCGTAGACGATGAAAGCGGCGACACCGAGCAGAAGCGCCGCGTTGGCCACCGCGGTGAACACCTCGGCGCGGTGCCAGCCGTAGGTCCGTGCCGGCGACGTCGATCCGCGGCGGGCCAGCAGTACTGCGGTCAGGCCCATGAACAGGGCGACCAGATCGGTGAGCATGTGGGTGGCGTCGGCCAGCAGCGCCAGTGATCCGATGGCCAGTGCGGTGCCGAGCTCGACCACGAAGAACACGCCCAGCACCGCTGAGGCCATGATCATCCGACTGGCCCGCGTATCGGCGCCTCCGTGGCTGTGTCCGGCTCCCATGGGTGAAATCTATGCAGTTTCGTGCATGTATGGCAAACGCGATGCGGCCGGATGAGTACTTAGGTCCCTAGTCATGCGTGAGCGGGTCGCGTTAGCGTCGACCGACGGCAGCGGCAGGGGGGTCCGCTGCCGTTTCCTTTCGCCTGTCGCGTGGGAAGTCCGGCTCATGCCGACCAGAACCTGATCAGGTGGATCCCGGAAATCGCCAGTCGCGGGTCGACGCCCAGGAAATCGACCAACCGGAACACGGCGTCGAAGAACATCCGGTTCGGTCCCGGTGCGAGCAGAACCATGAGCAGGATCAGGAACCCGAACTGTTTGGCCGGTTGCAGGGCGCGCTGAGTCGCCGGACTCAGGTGTGGTTCCAGGGCGTTGAAACCGTCCAGCCCGGGGATCGGCAGCAGGTTCAGCAGCAGTGCGGTGATCTGGAGGAAGCCCAGGAACGCCACGCCGATCCAGAACGCCAGATGATCGGCACTGCCGAACAGTCGCGTCGCGGCCAGCAGCGCCACCCCGAGCAGCAGATTGGCGAATGGGCCGGCCAGATTGACCAGCGTGCGTTGCCGCGGTGTCATGAACCCGGTGCGAAGGTAGACCGCGCCGCCGGGCAATCCGATGCCGCCGAGGGCAATGAACACCAGCGGAAGAACCAGGGACAGAAAGGGATTGGAGTACTTCAGCGGATTCAGCGTGAGGTAGCCGCGCGCCGCGACGTCGGTGTCGCCGAACCGCCACGCGGTATAGGCGTGGCCGAACTCGTGCAGGCACAGCGACACCACCCAGCCCGCGATGACGAAGAGGAAGACCCCGACGCGGGCCATCGGGCCGTAGTCGTCGGTCGCCGTCCAGGCGATCACACCGCCCACGACGGTGAGGGCGACCAACAGCAGGAACACCGGACTCGGGCGCACCGACTGGCGTAGCGGACTGACGGTCATGGCGAACCCACCTCCACGGTCGAATAACCCACTGCGATGTAGATGACGACCACCGCGATCATCACCGCGGCCAGCATGGTGTCGCCGCCGCGACGGCGCAGAAGCAATCCGGTCACCGACCCGGCGACCACCAGGCACTGAAACAGCAGATCGAGGTCCAGACCACGCTGGCCGACCCAGAACGTGTGCACCAGGTTGATCGCCACCATCGCGATCAGCACACCGAAGAACAGTGGCCGAACGCGACTGAAGGCGTCCTCGGGATCCGTCTGCGGGTCCAGATCGGACTGGGGGAGCAGAAAGGACATCACCAGGATTCCGGCCGGAACGGCGAGATAGGCCAACAGACCGAGAACCGAGATCTGCGGTGATTTCACGGCGTGCTTCACGGCCAGCCACACCTGAACGATCAGCGCCAGGAGGAAGACCTGCCAGAGCATCGCCGGCGCAAAGGGCCGGCGTGTGCCGTGTCGCCAGTCGCGCATCGCGATCGCCAGTTCCTGCAGCACCCGGCCGAACGCCATGCCGAGGATCACCGTGTAGAAAAACCACACACGGCGATGATGGCACGCCCACTCAACAATCGACCCGCAGCCAGCCGGTGGTGTGCCGGTAGAACGTCGAACGCCGGGGCTCCCGCCGGCCTGGTACGCCGTCGCTGATCACCCGCACACCGGTGGTGCCCAACTGGGCAGCCCGGCCGCTGACCCACCGTCCCCGCGGTCCGGCGATCAATCGGGCGCGAAGTCCGGGCATGGTCGCCGTCGGCTCGATCCGCACCCCGGTGACCGCGCCGTCGAACAGGACGGTGTCGTCGACCACGGCCTCCCCGTGCAGCATGTCGGCCCCCTCCGGCGGCAGCCACAGGGCGGAGCCCACCAAGGCCGTTCCGGTGTCGTCCCGGATCAGCGGGATCCGGTGGGCGGGCGCCGAGGTGGCCCGACGGGCCGAACGCCAGTTACGGATGTGGGCGACCTCCACGTCGAGCCGGTCGATGCGCAACAGCCTGGTCAAAACCGCCGCCAGGTCGGCGTCCCCACCGACGACCGCAACCCGCCGGGCGTCGCCGATCGCCTCGTCGATGGCCGCCGGGTCGGTGATGTGCGCCGTCGTCGCCCCGGCCAGTGCGCGGGGCAGCCGGTGGTCCCGGAACCTCAACACTGTCGTCAACGCCACTCCCGCCACTGCGCTCCGATAAGGTTTGTCACCGGCTGGAACACAGTAAGCCAGGAGTGGAGCGGGGTCAGGCCATGCCGGCAATCGTCCTCATCGGCGCCCAATGGGGTGACGAGGGCAAGGGTAAAGCCACCGATCTGCTCGGTGGCCGGGTCCAGTGGGTGGTGCGCTATCAGGGCGGCAATAACGCCGGGCACACCGTCGTACTGCCGACGGGGGAGAACTTCGCCCTGCACCTGATTCCGTCGGGCATCCTCACACCGGGCGTCACCAACGTCATCGGCAACGGTGTGGTCGTCGACCCCGGCGTGCTGTTGACCGAGCTGCGCGGGCTCGAGGACCGCGGAGTGGACACCTCCCGGCTGCTGATCTCCGCCGACGCGCACCTGCTGATGCCCTATCACGTCGCCATCGACAAGGTGACCGAGCGCTACCTTGGCAACAAGAAGATCGGCACCACCGGCCGCGGCATCGGACCCTGCTATCAGGACAAGATCGCCCGTATCGGCGTGCGGGTAGCCGACGTTCTCGACCCCGAACTGCTGGCCGCCAAGATCGGCGCCGCACTCGAGTTCAAGAATCAGGTGCTGGTGAAGATCTACAACCGCAAGGCGCTGGACCCGGTTGCGATCACCGAGGCGCTGCTGGCTCAGGCCGAGGGGTTCAAGCACCGCATCGCCGACACCCGACTGCTGCTCGGCGACGCGCTCGAATCCGGCGAGACGGTGCTGCTGGAGGGATCGCAGGGCACCCTGCTCGACGTCGACCACGGCACCTACCCATACGTCACCTCGTCCAACCCCACCGCCGGCGGGGCGGCCGTCGGTTCGGGTATCGGCCCCACCCGGATCACCACGGTGCTGGGCATCCTCAAGGCCTACACCACCCGGGTCGGCTCCGGTCCGTTCCCCACCGAACTGTTCGACGAGTACGGCGCGTACCTGTCCAAGACCGGCGGCGAGGTCGGCGTCACGACCGGGCGGGCGCGACGCTGCGGCTGGTTCGACGCGGTGATCGCCCGCTACGCGACTCGGGTCAACGGCATCACCGACTACTTCCTGACCAAGCTCGATGTGCTCTCCAGCCTGGAGACGGTGCCGATCTGCGTCGGCTACACCGTGGACGGCAAGCGCACCGACGAGATGCCGATGACCCAAAGCGATATCGCCCGCGCCGTGCCGATCTACGAGGAGATGCCGGGCTGGTGGGAGGACATCTCAGCGGCCCGGGACTTCAGCGATCTGCCGGCCAAGGCTCAGGATTACGTGCTGCGACTGGAAGAGCTTGCCGGAGCCCATATTTCGTGCATCGGTGTCGGTCCCGGGCGGGAGCAGACCATCGTGCGGCGCGACGTTCTGGCCGCGCGCGCATGACTGATCGGGATCCTCGCGAACTCGACCCGGATTACGAAAAACACGGTGGTTTCCCGCGGTTCCAGGTGGTCGACGTCGCGCCGCCCGGATTCGAGCGGTTCGTCAACGCCATGCGTCGCGCCCAGGACCTGGCCGTCTCGGCCGATGGCGCCGACTGGGACGCCGCCGCCGACCGGGTGGAGGACCTCATCGATCTGCTGGCTCCGCACCGCGGCCCGGACGGCATCGGGCCGGCCGGCCGGGTCGCCAGCATGCCCGGGGCCGGGAGCATCCTGATGCCCCCGTGGCAGATAAGCCGATTCGACACCGAAGCGGTGGAGGTCGGCGTGCAGTTCAGCCGCTACCACGTCGGCGGCAACAACGCCGTGCACGGCGGAGTGGTCGCGATGATGTTCGACGTGATGTGTGGGATCGTC
>CAYFMA010000054.1:22220-22534 GCA_964344085.1 uncultured Mycobacterium sp. | reverse complement strand
TCGTGGCCGGTGATGTCGCACGCGCCCCCCATGTGCTCTACGGCTACGAATTCCTGGCACTCGAGCATTGGGACAATGCGGTTTTCGGTGCGGAAGTGGCTGCCAACAACATGCTCAATCTGGAGGTGGGACGGCGGCCTCATCTGCCGCTGCCGTCGTTCTGGTCCGGTCAATTCGGCGTGAACATCAAGAGCGTCGGGGTTTGTTCATACGGGGATGAGATCGTGTTCACCCAGGGCTCACCGGAGGATCGCCGCTTCGCGGCCGCCTATGGAAAGAACGGTCGTATCGTCGGCGCAGTGACCTTCAACCAC
>CAYFMA010000054.1:21031-22179 GCA_964344085.1 uncultured Mycobacterium sp. | reverse complement strand
GTACTACGCCGACCTGATAGAGCAATCGGCACCGTTCCCTCCTCCACCGCCCGGCTATGACCGGCCGGTGAACAGCGACGTGATGCCGGCGCGCTTCCCGGATCCGCGCGAGCCCTCCGGAAATCCCGATGTGGTGCTCACCGGACATGACCCCACCGACCGCACCGCCACCTTCCGGCCCCGCAGCCACTGACAAGCCACGAGGAGTACGCCGACGATGGATGCCGCAACGGCCTGGGCTGAGGCGATGAAGTACGAGAACCGCCCTAACCCGTATCCCTATTACGAGGAGCTCCGCAAGACACCGGTGGCGAAAGTCTCCGAGCACACCTATGTGGTCACCGGCTATCCCGAAGCCGTTGCGCTGGCACATGATCCGCGCATCAGTTCCGATATCAGCCGCAGTCCGTCGGGCCTGTTCGGCGAGACCGCGGCGAAGCTCGACGCTTCCGAACAGCCGCAGGCGCGCGACAGCAGCATGCTGGTCTCCGACCCGCCCTACCACGACGTCATGCGCCGGCAGTTCATGCGCCACTTCGGCCCGCCGCACTCCCCCGACCTGATCCCGTCGATGGCCGGCTTCGTCGTCGACCTGGCCAACGAACTGCTCGACAAGATCAAGGCCCGTGGCACCACGCGGATGGACGTCGTCGACGATTTCTCCTACCCGATCCCGGTGTCGGTGATCTTCAGGGTGCTCGGTGCCCCGATTGCCGACGAGCCGATGTTCCACGCACTCGTGATGGACTTCATGCAGGGTGCCGACGTGGGGCCGGAACGCGATACGCCGGAAGGGCAGGCCGCGGTCGCGAAGGCTGCCCAGAGCATGGCGAAACTGGATGAGTACGTGCGCGCCTGGGTCGAGCGACTCGCCCGCGAACCCGAGCCCGGTCTGCTGTCGGCGGTGCTGCACGACGACGGTCCGGACGGTCCGGTATCGCAAGAAGTGGCGGCTAGCAATGCGCAACTGCTGCTCATCGCGGGACACGACTCGACGGTGAACACCATCACCAACACGGTGATGACCCTGCTGCGCAACCCTGGCTCTTGGGATCTGTTGCGCGACAACCCGGATTTGTTGCCGCGCACCGTCGAAGAGGTGCAACGCCTGCAGGGCTCGGGAAGAACTGCACCGAGCCCTGCAGGCG
>CAYFMA010000054.1:17031-21021 GCA_964344085.1 uncultured Mycobacterium sp. | reverse complement strand
CGCTGGGCCACCGCCGATATCGAGATCGGCGGCACCCGGATCCCGGCCGGCTCCGCGGTCTTCCTGGTGTGGGCGGCCGCCAACCGCGATCCACGACGGTTCCCGGACCCCGATCGGTTCGACCCGACGCGGGAGGACAACGAGCATCTGGGTTTCGGCAGCGGAATACACACCTGCTTCGGCGGTCCGCTGGCCAGGCTGGAGATCAACCTGGCACTGGAGGTATTCCTACGCCGGGTCAAGTCCCCGCGACTGGTCGTGGACCCGCCCCCGTACCGGCACAACCAGGTCTTCCGCGGACCGCGCCACCTCTGGGTGGACTTCGCGGAGATCGTGGACTAAAGACTGGAGGGGTGAACGCCCTCGACCGGTTCAGCGCCCTCACCCGGCGCTGGTTCGAAGGCACCTTCCCCGCGCCGACGCCGTCACAGTCGGAGGCCTGGTCGGCGATCGCCGATGGTGAACACACCCTGGTCATCGCGCCGACCGGTTCGGGCAAGACGCTGGCGGCCTTTCTGTCGGCGATCGACCGGTTGGCCCATGAGCCTCCGGCGTCGGGCACCCGGGTGTTGTACGTCTCGCCACTCAAGGCGCTGGCGATCGATGTCGAACGAAACCTCCGCACACCGCTGGCCGGCATCGCCCGGATCGCGGAGCGCGATGGCCAGTCGGCACCGCAGATCACAGTCGGCGTCCGCTCCGGTGACACTCCGCCGGCGCGGCGGCGTGAACTGATCGCCCACCCACCTGACATTCTGATCACCACCCCGGAGTCGCTGTTCCTGATGCTCACCTCCGCCGCCCGAGAGACGCTGGCAGGCGTGCAGACGGTGATAATCGACGAGATTCACGCGCTGGCAGGGACCAAACGCGGAGCGCACCTTGCGGTGTCGTTGGAACGTCTGGACGGCCTGCTCGCCGAACCTGCACAACGGATCGGGTTGTCGGCCACCGTACGACCGCCGGAGGAGGTAGCCCGCTTCCTCACCGGCGGAAGACCGGCCCGGATCGTCAACCCGCCTGCCGCCAAAACTGTCGAACTCTCCGTACAGGTGCCCGTCCCGGATATGGCGAACCTGGAGAAGCACACCATCTGGCCGGACGTCGAGAATCGGATCGTCGCCCTTATCGAGGCGCACAGCTCCACCATCGTCTTCGCAAACTCACGGCGGCTCGCCGAACGACTCACGGCCCGCATCAACGAGATTCACGCCGAGCGCTCCGGCGATGAACAGCAGCTGGCCCGGGCGCACCATGGCTCAGTCTCCAAGGAGCAGCGCGCCGACGTCGAAGACGACCTCAAGAGCGGGCGATTGCGCGCGGTGGTCGCGACCTCGAGCCTGGAGCTCGGAATCGATATGGGTGCCGTCGATCTGGTGATTCAGGTCGAGGCGCCCCCTTCGGTGGCTGCGGGCCTGCAGCGCGTGGGTCGGGCCGGACACCAGGTCGGCGAGATCTCCCGCGGGGTGCTACTCCCCAAACACCGGACCGACCTGATCGACTGCGCGGTGACGGCCCAACGCATGCTCGGCGGCGCGATCGAGACGATGCGTGTGCCGGCGAACCCCCTCGACGTACTGGCCCAGCAGACGATTGCGGCCTGCGCATTGGAACCGCTGAGTGCTGACATATGGTTCGACCTGGTCCGGCGAAGTGCACCGTTCGCGACGCTCCCACGCAGCGCATTCGAAGCGACCCTTGATCTGCTCTCCGTCAAGTATCCCTCCACGGACTTCGCCGAACTGCGGCCGAGGCTGGTCTATGACCGCGATACGGGGATGCTGACCGGGCGGCCGGGCGCACAACGGCTCGCAGTGACGTCAGGTGGAACAATTCCGGACCGGGGCCTGTTCACGGTCTATCTGGCCACGGAATCCGAGAAGCCCTCCCGGGTGGGCGAACTCGACGAGGAGATGGTCTACGAGTCACGCCCGGGTGATGTCATCGCGCTCGGTGCGACCAGTTGGCGGATCACCGAGATCACCCACGATCGGGTGCTGGTGATCCCGGCGCCCGGCGAGCCGGCCAGGCTGCCGTTCTGGCGAGGTGACGAGGCTGGCCGGCCTGCCGAACTCGGCGAGGCGATCGGGAGATTCACCGGTGAGCTCGCCGGACTGGATCGGGCTACATTCGAAAAGCACTGTGCTGCAATGGGATTAAATGATTTCGCCGTGAACAACCTGTGGACGCTGCTGGAGGATCAGCGCGCTGCGACGAAGACGGTTCCCAGCGACACCACGCTGGTCGTGGAGCGTTTCCGGGACGAACTCGGCGACTGGCGGGTGGTGTTGCACTCGCCGTATGGACTGAAGGTGCACGGGCCGCTGGCGCTGGCAGTGGGACGGCGATTGTTCGAGCGGTACGGCATCGACGAGAAACCGACTCCCAGCGACAACGGGATCGTGGTCCGGCTTCCGGATACCGACGACTCCCCGCCGGGCGCCGAGTTGTTCGTCTTCGAACCCGAGGAGATCGAGCCGTTGGTCACCGCCGAGGTCGGCGGCTCGGCGTTGTTCGCCTCCCGCTTCCGGGAGTGCTCGGCCCGCGCAGTGCTGTTGCCCCGCCGCCACCCCGGCAAGCGCTCACCGTTGTGGCATCAGCGCCAACGAGCCGCCCAACTGCTCGACGTCGCACGCAAGTACCCCGACTTCCCGATGGTTCTGGAGACGGTGCGGGAGTGCCTGCAAGACGTCTACGACGTTCCCATGCTCACCGAACTGATGACCCGGATCGTCCAGCGCAAGGTCCGGATCCTCGAGGTCGAGACACCGATCCCGTCACCCTTCGCCGCCTCGTTGCTGTTCGGCTACGTCGGGGCGTTCATGTACGAGGGCGACAATCCGCTGGCCGAACGCCGCGCGGCGGCACTCTCCCTGGACACCACACTGCTGGCCGAACTGCTGGGGAAGGTCGAGCTCCGAGAGCTGCTCGATCAGCAGGTCGTCGTTGCGACCGGCCGTCAGCTTCAACACCTGACCGATGACCGCAGAGCGCGTGACGCCGAAGCGGTTGCGGATCTGCTTCGCCTGCTGGGACCGCTGACGTCTGTGGAGATCGCCGAACGTTCCACGGCCGCCAACATCGATGCATGGCTGGACGGTCTGCACACGGCCCGCCGCGCGCTGCCGGTCTCCTATGCCGACGAGCAGTGGTGGGTAGCGGTGGAGGACCTCGGCCGGCTACGCGATGCAGTTGGGATCGCGGTGCCGGTAGGCGTTCCCAGTGCGTTCACCGAATCGGTCGCTGATCCGCTGGGCGAGCTATTGGCCCGCTACGCCCGAACCCGGGGCCCGTTCTCCACCTCGGATGCCGCTGCCCGATTCGGGCTTGGTCTGAGGATAGCCGCCGACGCACTGAGCCGAATGGCCCTGGACGGCAAGGTGGTTCGCGGGGAGTTCACCGAGGTCGGCTCCGATCAACAGTGGTGCGACGCCGGGGTTCTGCGGACCCTGCGCCGGCGCTCGCTGGCGGCGCTGCGGGCGCAGGTCGAGCCGGTGTCCACAGCCGCCTACGCCCGCTTCCTACCCGCCTGGCAGCAGGTGGGTAACGCGTCGGTTACCGGTGTCGATGGGCTGATCAGTGTCATCGAGCAACTGGCCGGAGCGCCGTTGCCCGCTTCCGCGGTCGAACCACTGGTGTTCGGCTCCCGGGTTCGCGGATACCAGCCCGCGATGCTCGACGAACTGCTGGCATCCGGAGAGGTCACCTGGTCGGGAGCCGGTGCAATCTCGGGCAGTGACGGATGGATCTGCTTCCATCTCGCCGAGACCGCGCCCCTGACGCTGGCAGCGCCGGTCGAGATGGACCTGACCGCTACACACCGGGCGATCCTCGACGTTCTGGGCTACCCCGGCGACGCCCGGGGTGCGTTCTTCTTCCGTCAACTGGCCGAGCCCGGCGCGGAGGAGCAGGTGAAAGCCGCTCTCTGGGAACTCATCTGGGCCGGCTGGATCACCGTGACCGCATTCGTCGGGGGCCAGGCACCCTTCT
>CAYFMA010000054.1:10580-17021 GCA_964344085.1 uncultured Mycobacterium sp. | reverse complement strand
GGCTGGATCACCGGCGACACCTTTTCTCCGGTGCGGGCCATGCTGACCGGAAGCCGCCGTCCGCCAGCGCATCGGCATCGCCGTGCGCCGCGACTGAGCCGGTATGCCCTCACCCAGCCCCAGACCCGCGCCATCGATCCCACCGTCGCCGGACGCTGGGCAGTGCTGCCGGCGGCCGAGACCGATTCGACGCTGCGCCTGCACTTCAACGCTGATCTGTTGATGAACCGGTACGGCGTGCTGACCAGGTCCGCGGTATCCGCCCAGGGTGTCCCCGGTGGCTTCGCGACCCTCTACAAGGTGCTGACCGCTTTCGAGGAAGCCGGCCGCTGCCAACGCGGTTATTTCATCGAATCACTCGGCGGCGCCCAGTTCGCCGTCGCCTCCACGGTGGATCGACTACGCGCGTACGCGGACTCAGCCGACAACGGCGCTGCGCCGGACTATCAGGCAGTCGTCCTGGCCGCCGCCGATCCCGCCAACCCCTACGGGGCAGCCCTGCCCTGGCCGGCGCAGCCGTCGAATCCCTCCGGCGAGGGGCATCGTCCGGGCCGCAAGGCCGGCGCACTGGTGGTCCTCGTCGACGGCAGGCTGGTCTGGTACTCGGAACGGGGCGGCCGGTCGCTGCTGACCTTCACCACCGACTACGAATCGCAGCGCGCCGCGGCCGCAGCGCTCGCCGACACCGTTGCCTCCGGCGGCCTCGGCGGGATCCTGATCGAGAAGATCGACGGGGAATCCGTTCTGAAAGCACTACAAAACGAGACATCTGCCGCGTTGCTGGCCGCTGGCTTCTCCCGAACCCCGCGCGGCGCCCGTTTGAGTAATCCGACCAGGTAGAGACCCCGCAAAAACGGCCGCGCGTGCACCGCGCCGACTGCGTGAGTAGAGTAGCCGGGCGGGAGCGTACAACGCGCATCCCTCTTTGCTGTGAGAGGACCCGCCGTGAGCGAAATGATGGATCGCCGCGCGCCGGCGGACCAGGTCGCCGCCACTTTGGGTCGCCACTACGCGGAAAAGTTCGATCTGCACGGCGCCAACTCGCAGGGCGTTGACTGGGGAACTGACGAATCGCGGATGTTCCTTCGCTATTCGAAAATGCTCGACCTGCTTCGCCCGCCCGATGCGGCGGTCCCCTCATTGCTCGACGTGGGGTGCGGCTATGGCGGGCTACTGGGTTTCGCCGCCGACCGGAACATCGATCTTGAGTACACGGGCATTGACGTCGCCGAGAACATGATCCGATGGGCCGGGGACAACGCGCCGGCCGGAGAGTTCATCCATGGCGACGTGATGTCCCATCCGTTCCCGGACCGATTCGACTACGTCGTCTGCAACGGAATCCTGACTCAGAAACTCGACATCCCCGGTCGGGAAATGGACGCGTTCGCCGGAGCGCTGATCCGGCGACTCTTCTCACTGGCCAAGGTCGGTGTGGCCTTCAACGTCATGACGACCAAAGTGAACCACTTCGCCAACAACCTCTACTACCGAAATCCGGCCGAACTGTTCGCGTGGTGCCTGACCGAGATAACACCCCACATCCGGATCGACCACAGCTATCCGCTCTACGAGTACACGGTCTACCTCTATCGTCAGGAGACATCCCGATGAAAAGCCTCGTCATATACGGCACCGGGCTCATCGCGGAGGTCGCCAGTTTCTATTTTGAGCGCGAAACCCCCTACACCATCGCCGCATTCACCAACGCCGCCGAATACATCGCCGACGAGAGCTTCCAAGGCCGACCACTCGTCCCATTCGAGGACATCGAGAACCGGTACCCGCCGGCGGACCACGACATGTTCATCGCCCTGGGCTACACGAAGACCAACCAGATACGCCAAGCGCGCTACCTTGAGGCTAAACAGAAGAGCTACACCTGCGCGACCTATATCAGCCCGAAGGCGACGTTCTACGGGACACCGGTCGGCGAAAACTGCTTCATCTTGGAGAACAACGTCATTCAGCCGTTCACGCGGATCGGCGACAACGTCACGCTGTGGTCCGGCAATCACATCGGGCACCACTCGACGATCAAGAGCCACTGCTTCATCAGTTCGCACGTGGTGATCTCGGGCAACGTCGTCATCAACGAGAACTGTTTCCTCGGGGTGAACTCGACCCTGCGCGACAACATCGAGATCGGTGATTTCACGGTGGTGAGTTCCGGTGCGATTGTCATGAAGAACTGCGAGAGCCGCTCGCTGGTCCTTCCCCCCCAGTCGACCTACCGCATCCTCGACAAAGACGTCATCTGATATTGGACAGCAGCATGCACACAGTCGAGTGGGAGAAGAAGGGCCTCATCTTCTGTCCGTCGGGAGAGGGCTTCTTCAAGACGCACGCTGCACGACCCGTCGTGTGGAAGCAGTCCGACGGCTCACTCCGAATCTTCTATTCGTCGCGGGACAGCGACGATCGCATGCTGCCGGCGATGCTCGATGTCGACGGAACGAATCCCTCACGTGTGCTGAGGGTTCACGACAACGCACTCGCTGGTCTCGGATCACCTGGCACCTTCGACGACTCGGGCGTGACACTGGGGAGCGCGATCGAGCACGACGGCGAACTCCTCTTCTATTACACCGGCTGGAAACGGCGACGGGTCGTCAGCTTCGAGTTGCTGATCGGTCTGATGCGCTGGGACCCGGCCACCGAGTCCCTGCATCGGGTCTACGAAGGTCCCCTGATAGGCCAAGACCGCCATCACCCGCTACTGACTGCGGGTCCGTTCGTCGTCAAGGACGCCGGCCGATTCAAGATGTGGTACTGCTCGGGGACGGATTGGCAGTTCCCAGAGGGCAACCCGGAGCCGATCTACACCGTCTTCTACGCCGAGTCCGACGACGGACTGACCTGGATTCCGCACGGAGAACCGGTGATTCCGTACCAATTCGACGACGAGGTCATCTCAGCTCCCTGGGTCGTCAAGACGCCAACCGGCTACTCCATGTGGTACTCGAAGCGCGGTTGCGTGGATAAGGCCGACAAAAACTACCGAATCGGCTATGCCGAGTCGGCAGACGGCATCTCATGGCGCCGCCTCGACGATCAAGCCGGCATCACCGTCTCGCCGAGCGGGTGGGACTCGGAGATGGTCTGCTACCCCGCGGTGATCAACCATGAGGGCAATACCTACATGTTCTACTCGGGCAACGGCGTCGGCCGTGGAGGTCTCGGCTATGCCGTGTCCGATCGGCAACTCGAGATCGTCGAATGGTGAGCCGCGGCAGAGAGACCTCCGGGCGCACGGTCGTTATCTCACAGCCCATGTACTTTCCATGGTTGGGATTGTTCGAGCAGATGCGCGCAGCCGATGTCTTCATCCACTACGACGATGTTCAACTGGCCCGCGGCTTTTACAATCGAGTGCAGGTGAAAACCCCGCAGGGCACCTCGATGATCACCGTGCCACTGAAGAACAAACACCGCGACAGCAAGATCAACGACTGCCGGATCAGTTACGAATCGGACTGGGTGAGTCAGCACCGCGCAGTTCTGACGAGTTCCTACAAGAAGACACCCTATCTCTCCGACGCGATCGCCATCTTCGACGATGTGACGGGCCGCCGGCCCGAGATGCTTGGTGAACTCGGAATCAGTTCGATCATGGCGATCGCCGGCTATCTCGGCCTGACCGATGAGACTGCCTTTCTGACGAGTTCCGACCTCGACATCGCCGGTTCGAGTTCGCAGCGACTGCTGGACATCTCCGCCGCACAGAACGCGCGGATCTATCTGACCGGCCACGGCGCGCTGAATTATCTGAACCACGAACTCTTCGAATCACGTGGCGTAGAGGTGCGCTACATCAAGTACGGCTTCGCCGAATACGCACAGGTCTTCGGGGAATTCACGCCGTATGTGACGGCGCTGGACGCAATCGCTCACCTCGGGCATTCGGCCGTGGACGTCTTCGAGTCATCAACCTTGAACTGGAGGAATGCAGTTGAGCAATCAGGCGAGCTTCGACCTCGAGTCTGAGCAGAACATCGGCGCCATGGCGGCCGATGCTGCCGTGACCAAGGTCTCGCAGGAGTGGATCGACACCACTGGGCCGTATCGGTACGTCTACAACTGGAAGTGGATGGGGCTGCCGATCATCCAGCTTCCGGCCGACATCGTCGCGACCCAGGAGATCATCTGGAGCGTCAAGCCCACGGTGATCATCGAGACCGGTGTTGCGCGAGGCGGTTCCATCGTCTTCAACGCATCGCAGCTGGCGATGCTCGACCTCTGCGAAGGCACCAGCGCTTCGTTAACTGACTCCAAGCGCCGCTGCATCGGCATCGATATCGACATTCGCGCACACAACCGCGAGGCACTCGAAGCCCATCCCCTGGCCTCGCTGATCACCCTCCACGAAGGTTCGTCGATCGACACCGCAACCGTGGATTTCGTCCGCAGCCTGCTCCGCCCGGATGACCGCGTGATGGTGATCCTCGACTCCAACCACACTCACGAACACGTCATGCGCGAGTTGGAGCTGTATTCCGGCCTCGTCACACCGGGCAGTTTTCTGATCGTTCACGACACCGGGATCGAGAACGCTCCGGATGACGCATTCCACAACCGCGACTGGGGCAAGGGCGACAATCCGCTGACCGCGATGTACGCCTTCCTGAAGGAGAACAAGGACTTCGAGATCGCGAACACGATCTGCGACAAGCTCCTGATCACCTCCAGCCCCAAGGGCTACCTCCGAAGGGCCTCCTGACGGTGGGCGAGACTGTCTCCCGTTACGGGGTATTGCAGCAGAGTCAGGCAGCCACCGACATCGAAGTCGCCGTTGAGGAACTCGGCCTGCTCGGGTTCGCAACGCTCGACAGTGGCTTCGGCCCCGAATTCATCGAGGATCTGGGCCGGCGCTTCGAGGACGCACGAGGTCGTTACCCGCAGATCGCAGCCCCCTTCGACCCCGAACCGGATGTGATCCGCGTCCTGCCATTCCTTGACGATGCCTTCTTCGCAGTCCTGTTCAACGAGCGCCTTCACGACCTACTCGGCAAGATTCTCAGTGACTACTACATCGTCAATCAGGTCAACGGCCTGATCAACCCCGCTGGCACCACCGACTACAGCCAATCTCCCTGGCATCGCGACCTCCCATTCCGGCATCTCACGATGTCACGACCGATCGCGGTTAACGCACTTTTCGCACTGGATGATTTCACCATCGAAAACGGTTGCACTGCAGTGCTTCCCGGGAGCCACAAGGTGGAGAACTTCAGCGCCGACGAGGTCGTCATCCGTAATGCGCAGCCGGTTGCGGCCAAGGCCGGAACGTTCATCCTGCTCGACTGCATGACCTACCACCGCGGCGGAGTCAACCGGAGTAGCAGCGATCGCCGCGCCATCAATCATGTCTTCACGATCCCGGCATGGCGTCAGCAACTTCACCTCCCGTCGATCTTCGGCCCCGACCCCGATCTGACGCCGGACCAGAAGAAGATGCTCGGGTACGGCCTGGAGGAGTTCCGCTCCCACGCGGACTGGTTCAGCAACCTGAAGGCCAAGTCGATCTAGTCTGTCGGCCAATCGGTTCCGTCGATGATCACGATATCGGGAAGATCCATCCTGCGTACCTGCTCGGCGATGGCATCATTGCAGACGCGCGAGCACAGCACGAAGACATGCCTTTTCTGAGATTCCACGTCGAAGACCGGTCGTTCGACCGGGTCACGAAAGCCAGGATGAGGCACGCCGGCCTTCGAATCGGCGTTGTCGACGACGCGAACGGTCAGGTCCGCGCGCCGGTTGGCCAGCGCCGCACCGAGCGCCGAGGCGATCTCATTGGCACCCCAAACGATCACCTCGCAATCCTTTCCGGACTCTGCGGGAACCTCACGGAGCACGCGGTCGGCTGTCCGCTCAGCAGCCGAGAGTTGGCCCGCGCGGATACGCTCGGCCCGTTCGTACAACAACACCGCCCGGTCGGCCCCGCCTGATGGGGGCTTAGGAAGCTTCTGCCCAGCGCCGCCCGTCAGCTCCAGCCGCCCCACATAGACAATGCCGTGCGGCCTGCTGGGCGGTTCGACACCGCACGAAAGGGTGGTGAACCCGGCATATTCGAGAAGCGCGGTCAGCGACGCCGTGTTGAACTGTGTGAAGTGTTCGTGATGCCACGCATCGACCGGCCAGTTGTCGACGTCCGGCACTTCGATGATCAGGGTTCCTCCGGCCTTCAGCATGGACCGGATCGACTGCAGCCATGCCAGCGGATCGGTTACATGTTCCATCACGTGGTAGGCAACGACGGTCTCCGCCGAGCCGGCAGCGAGGGCGCCATCAGACGCATAGCCGGATACGACGAACTCCGACTCCTGATCCCCTAGGGGATCGACGCCGATCGCGTCAATGCCCTCCTCCCGCAGACATTTGCAGAATGCTCCGTCGGCGGCGCCGATCTCGACCAGCCGTCCGCCATGGTGCAATCGA
>CAYFMA010000054.1:8384-10570 GCA_964344085.1 uncultured Mycobacterium sp. | reverse complement strand
ATGGTGGACAGTCGTGCCGGAGTGTTGAAACTCGGATCCACCGCCGTCTGTGCGTCGGCGTAGTAATCGTCGAGGAACTCCGGCTCAGGCGCCTGCAGGCTCTGAATCAACCCGCAACCCGAACACAGTCCATCGGTCTGCCGCCACTCGAACGCTGTTGTCCGCTGCCGCACCGTGGCAATTCTCTCGCCGATCACCACCATGTGATCGGATAGTCCGCAGATCGGACACGTCCGCTGCGACCAGCGGCTGGAACGGAACGCCGCCTCCATCACGACAGTTCCGCAGCACCGGCCAGCCCACGCACGACATCGCTTACGCGGGTGATCTCCTCGTCGGTGATGTCGTGGAAGCTGGGCAGATTGATTGCACGCGAGGCGATGCTGTCGGAGATGGGATTGAGCGGGCTCCCGCCGAAGATCGGCAACCCAGACAGCGGCCAGAAGAACACCCGGGCGTCGATGTTCTCCGCACCAAACGCAGCCTGGATCTGCTCGCGCATCACTCCGGTTTCCGGCGCGAACACCACCGTTGGCATCCACGCCCCGATCGTCGTTTCAGCTGGTTCCGGATTCATGGCGATACCGCTCACACCGCGTAGGTTGCGCCGGTAGGCGCCCAGGATCTCCCGCTTCCGTTCAACAAGTGAATCGACCCGTTCCAACTGGCCGCACCCGATCGCGGCCTGGACGTTCGACATCTTGTATTTGAAGCCGACCATATCCGGCCAGAACTGCCTGGTCTGGCCACGCGCGCGGCCGTGATTGCTCAGCGTGAGCACCGTCTCGTACAACTGATCGTCGTCGGTGACGAACATGCCGCCTTCACCGGTGGTGATCGTCTTGGTTCCGTGAAAGGAAAACGCACCGAATCTGCCCAGCGAACCGGCATGCCGCCCGTGGTAGACCGAACCGATGGCTTCCGCCGCGTCCTCGATGACGGGGATCCCGTATTTGCGGCCGAGCGCAAGTAACCGGTCCATATCGCAGAGATTGCCGTAGAGGTGAACGGCGACAATCGCTTTGGTGCGATCAGTGATGGCGGCCTCGACAAGATCGGGGTTCAGACACCAGCTGTCGGCGAGGATATCGACGAACACCGGCGTGGCCCCCAGTCGGACGATGGGCGCAGCCGAGGCGATCCAGTTCGCGTCGGCCATGATCACCTGATCACCGGGTCCTATACCGAGGCCGGCCATTCCCATGTGCAGGGCGCCAGTGCAACTGGAGGTCGCAATCGCATGCTTGACACCAACGTATTCGGCGAAGGCCTGCTCGAATCGGGTGAGGTATTCGTAGCACCGCTCGCCCCAACCATGCGCCGCCGCGTCCGTGGCGTATTTGACCTCCGAGTCGGTGATCGACGGCTTCGTATACGGGATGCGGACCTTCACAGATATCTCAATTCCGGTACGGCCGTGAGGAATTGGGTACCTTTCCCAGCCAGGTCGCGCAGTTGGCCGTGTACCTCGTGGGCGATGTTCCAAGGCAGAATTACTACCGTATTTGGTGGATGCTTTCGTAGTGTCTGCGGGGGGAGGATGGGGATATGGCTGCCGGGCATGTATTTGCCTTGTTTGGCGGGCGCGGCGTCGCAGACGTAGGGCAGCAGGTCGGGTCGCACTCCGGCGTAGTTGAGCAGCGTGTTGCCCTTCGCGGCCGCGCCGTACGCGGCGACCCTGCGCCCGGCCCGTTGCTGGTCGAGCAGGAAGGCGAGGAAGTCGTATTTGACGCGGTTGGCGCGCGCTTGGAAGGCGGCGTAGGTGTCGAGTCGGGTAATGCCGAACTGTTCCTCACGTTTCAGCAGCGTCGCAACGGTGGCAGTCGTGGTGATCGGCGCATCGTCGTGGCAGCCAAATACCCGCAGGCTGCCTCCGTGGGTGGGCAGTTCCTCTACGTCGTAGATCCGCAGACCCGCAGTCGCGAAGATCCGGCTCACCGTGGTCAGCGAGAGGTAGGAGAAGTGTTCGTGGTAGATCGTGTCGAATTGGGTGTGTTCGATCAGGGGCAGCAGGTGGGGAAATTCCAGGGTGATGGTGCCCTCAGGCTTCAGCGCCGCGGCAAGTCCTGCGGTGAAGTCGTTGATGTCGGGCACGTGGGCGTAGACGTTGTTGCCGGCGATCAGATCGGCCTGACGGCCTTCCATCGCAAGGCGTTTGCCTAGGGCCTCTCCAAAAAACTCGCGCA
>CAYFMA010000054.1:0-8374 GCA_964344085.1 uncultured Mycobacterium sp. | reverse complement strand
CGGTGCTGGCTGTCGGCTCGATCCCCAGACACGGAATGCCGGCGGCCATGAAGTTTTTCAGCAGATAGCCGTCGTTGCAGGCCACCTCGATGACGAAACTGTGGGCGTCGAGTTCCAGCCGGGCGGTGATCATCGCGGCGTAGCGGGCGGCATGATCGAGCCAGCTGGTTGATGTGCTGGAGAAGTAGGCGTACTCGGGACTGAACAGTTCGTCGGCCTGGGCGTAGTCCTCGGTCTGGACCAGCCAGCACTGATCGCACACCTTGACCCGCAGCGGGTAATGCACCTCGGGACGGGCGAGATCCTGCGTCGAGAGGTAGGCGTTCGACGGAGGCGCGTAGCCGAGGTCGATGAAGCTGTGCTGCAGCACGGTGCCGCAGTGCCGGCATTTCATATCGCGACCCCGGCGTAGTCATCGCCGAGCAGCGGATGGTTGCGGTCACGCTCGGAGAGATCCTGGGCGACCAGCGGCCAGGCGATGGCCAGCCGGGGGTCGTCGTGGCGCACGCCACCTTCGGCAGAGGGTTCGTAAAACTCGGTGTGTAGGTAGAGCAGTTCACTGTCGGGTTCCAGGGCTTGGAAGCCGTGGGCGAAGCCTTCGGGAATGACCATCATGCGGCCGCCCTCGGGGGTGAGTTCCTCGGCGTGCCACTGCAGAAACGTCGGCGAACCCGAGCGCAGATCGACCGCTACGTCCCAAACCCGGCCGGCCAGGCAGCGCACCATCTTCATCTCCGCATGGGGCGGATACTGAAAATGCATCCCGCGCATCGCACCGACCCGGGTCGTGCGGGAGTGATTGATCTGCGCGATCCGGCGATCACCCAGGATGTCGTGCAGTTCACGGGAGCAGAACAACCGCGAAAAGGCACCCCGTGGATCGTGATCGGGGGTGGATTCCACCACGGTCAGCCCGGCCAGCGGGGTGTCGAGCACCTTCACGACGCCGCCCAATCCACGCCGGCGGCGATGGCATCCGTGCAGTAGCCGGCCAATTGGGCGCCGCTGGTGACTTCACCGGAGTCCAGCCACTTGCGATACCACTCGGCGGTGTGATGGACGGCCTGGTCGTAATTCCAGACCGGCTGCCAGTGCAGCCGTGTGCGAGCCTTGGTGCTGTCGATCTGCAGAAGCGCCGCCTCATGAGGCTGCGGATCAGTGCTGACCTGCCAGTGCAACTGGGGCAGATCGCGTTTGATGTCGCGCAGAACGTCGCCGACCGTGTGATTGCCGCTCTCGTCGGGGCCGAAGTTCCACGCCTGCGCGCCGTCACGATCACCCTCAAGAAGCCGCTGCCCTACGTTCAGATACCCGCTCAGGCAATCCAGGACGTGCTGCCACGGCCGGGTCGCGTGCGGCGACCGGATGACCAGCGGCTCACCGTCACCCAGAGCACGGACCAAGTCGGGAATCAGCCGGTCCTGCGACCAGTCCCCACCACCGATCACATTGCCGCCCCGCGCGGTCGCGATCAGTGGGCCGCCCTCGCAAAAGGCACTGCGATAACTGGCGGCCACCAACTCCGCGGCGGCCTTCGAGGCGCTATACGGGTCGTGACCGCCCAACCGATCATCCTCGGTGTAGGCGCTGTCCAACTCACGGTTCTCATAGCACTTATCACTGGTGACGACCACGACAGCCTTGACCTCAGGTGTTTGACGCACCGCCTCCAAAACCTGCACCGTGCCCATCACGTTGGTCGCCCACGTGCCGACAGGCTCGGCATAGGAACGCCGGACCAGTGGCTGAGCCGCCAGGTGAAACACCATCTCCGGACGCTCGTCGGCGAAGACCGCCATGACCGACCCCTCATCGCGGACATCTACGCGGTGATCGCTAACCCGAAGATCAAGCAAACTCCAGTGATTGGGCTGCGAGGGTGGATCCAGAGCAAGACCGCTCACGTGCGCGCCCAGGGCACCCAGCCACAACGACATCCAGCTGCCCTTGAACCCGGTGTGTCCGGTCACCAGGACGCGACGCCCCCGATACGCGCCGCCGAAACCGTTCAACTCCAGCATTTCCACGGCGCCCTACCTGAGCTCCAGAGGTCCTCGAGCAGGTTCTTATCCCGGAGGGTGTCCATCGGCTGCCAAAAGCCGGAATGCTCGAAAGCCATCAGCTGGTCATCGGCGGCCAGCTTGGCCAACGGCTGACCCTCCCACGGGGTCTCATCGCCCTCGATGTACTCCAACACCGCCGGAGAGAGCACGAAGAACCCGCCATTGATCAGCCCGCCATCCCCCGGGGGCTTCTCCACGAAATTCCGCACCCGGTCCCCGTCGCGTTCGATCGCGCCGTAGCGACCAGGCGGAAGAACCGCCGTCACCGTCGCATGCCGGCCATGACTTCGGTGAAAATCGATACTGGCGCCGATGTCGATATTGCTCAGACCATCGCCATAGGTGAAACAAAACGCGTCGTCGCCCTCGATGTAACTGGCGACCCGCTTGAGCCTCCCGCCGGTCAAGGTGTCGTCGCCGGTGTCCACCAAAGTGACCCGCCACGGTTCGGCATGCCGCTGATGGACTTCCATCGTGTTCGCCGCGATGTCGAAGGTCACATCCGACATGTGCAGGAAGTAGTTGGCGAAGTACTCCTTGATGACATAGCCCTTATAACCACAGCAGATGACGAAGTCATGAATGCCGTGGTGCGAGTACACCTTCATGATGTGCCACAAGATCGGACGACCGCCGATCTCAACCATCGGCTTCGGACGGGTCGAGGTCTCCTCACTCAAACGGGTACCCAATCCGCCGGCCAACAGCACAGCCTTCATGGGATTCGCACCGCCCGTGGTCATGTTAAATAAATTACCGTCAGCAATGGGTTTTACCTTGTCGGGCTACTCTACCCAAACATGCAATCATCTGCACAACCGCATAGTGGAGTCCGTGCAGCTAACTCCGACGATGGCCACGAACGCGCGATTGCCTGCTGCCCTAACCTGAACACATGCCCGAGGGCGACACCGTCTTCCGAACCGCCGCCGCCCTCCGCGAGGCGCTACAGGACAAGACACTGAACCGCTGCGATATCCGGGTCCCGCGCTACGCCACGGTCGATCTCACCGGCGAACGGGTCGACGAGGTGATCAGCCGCGGCAAGCACCTGTTCATCCGGGTCGGGCAGGCCAGCATCCACTCGCATCTGAAGATGGACGGCAAGTGGCGAATCAGCCACGAGGGACCAAGGCCCAGCCACAAGATCCGGATCCTGCTACAGGCCGGCGACGTCACGGCCGTCGGTATCGACCTCGGCATCCTGGAAGTCCTCGACCGGGAGACGGACATGGACGCCGTCGCCTATCTGGGGCCCGACCTCCTCGGCCCGGACTGGGATCCCGATCTGGCCGCCGCCAACCTCACGGCAGACCCGGGTCGCCCACTCGCGCAGGCGCTGCTCGATCAGAAGATCATGGCCGGCGTCGGCAACGTCTACTGCAACGAGTTGTGTTTCCTGTTCGGGCTGCTTCCCACCAGTCCGGTACACACCGTCAAGGACCCGAAGCGGCTGGTGACACGGGCACGGGACATGTTGTGGGCCAACCGATCCCGCTGGAACCGCACGACGACCGGGAACACCCGACCCGGTGAGGAGCTCTGGGTCTACGGCCGCGGGGGTCAGCCCTGCCGCCGCTGCCGGACACCCATCCAGCGCGACGAAAGCGCGGAAAGAATCAGCTACTGGTGTCCGGCGTGTCAGCGTGCGGGAGCTTAGCGATCTCAGCCGCCACCGCATCATCGAGGCTCTTCACCGTCGAGCGGTCCAACTCGACCACGCGGAGCGAGTTCGCCCTGTCCAGCGTCGACTCGATCTGGCTCTGCCCGTCGGGGTAGACCAGGGCCAGCACGACGGCGGTGCCCTTTTCAAGTGCCGCGCCTACCTCGTTCTTGAGACCACTGCGCAGCTCATGTTCGGCGATCGCGGTCACCAGTGCGCCACCGGCCCCGCCGACGACGACCCCGAGCAGCACCGGCTGGAACACCAGTCCGGCCAGCAGGCCCAGGCCGGCGCCGACGGCGGTGCCCAGCCGGCCGTGCCGGTTGGCCGCCTCGACCACCTTGGCCTCACCGTCGTCGCCCTTGGTGACCAGCGCAGCCGATCGCAACTCCACGCCGTGCTTGACCCGACCCTCCAGATCACGGAAGTCGGTCTCGGCCGCCTCCAAGCTTGCGTACGCGGCGATCAGAATCAGCTGATGCTTGTCCTTCATGGCAGCCTCCCTCTCGAGGCCAAATCTAGCCGAGCACCCATTTTGACGTGGCGATAAGGTCACCCTGGGTCAGCGCAGCGGCCCGGTGGTGGTGAACCTCCTGGTAACCGGGATCGGTCACCATATCGACGAAGGCCTGCGGTGACGGGTACTCCACCACCAGAATGGCGTCCCACCAAGGCCGCTCGTCGTCGCCGATGATCGACCACGGATTGCCGCCGGAGTAGACGACGCGTCCGCCCACCCGTTCGAGATGCGGTTGCACCTCCACGCCGTAACGCCGGTAGCTGTCCACGCCTCCGGTGTCGTTGAACTTCAACAGGTTGATCATCACCACCGGCTGATCAGCCGGGAGATTCGCGAACGCCTTGAGGTTGACCGGGCGATTGTCTTCCGTCACCGCACTCTCTCCTTCAGGAATGCCAGCAGGGGCTCTGCCACCGCATCAGTGTTCTCCAGCCAGCACCAGTGACCGAGCCCGGGGAGGATCGTCACGTCCACCCGGGGAAAGGCCTCGACCTGACGATGGGTCTGCTCGACCGGGATGTAGGAGTCGGCATCGCCGAACAGCACCCGGGCGTCATGGTCGTGCTGACGCAGGCGGGCGGCCAACTGTTCCATATCGCCCGGGCGAGTCGATCGGTACAGCCGCAGCACGGCGCGACGGGTCTTCTCCGGCGTGAGGTGGCGGACGATCGTCCGCACCCACTCCACCGACAGTCCACGGTTCTCCCGGGCCAGCATCTTCAGCGCCATCCGCGAGTTCAACGTGCGCATCGACAACTCACCGAGTAGCGGAGTGCGCCACACCCGCGCCATCCGGTGCCAGCGGTAACCCAGCAGCAAGCCGGTGTTGATGAAAGTCACGCTGGCCACCTTCTGCGGATGGTCGGCAGCCCATGCCGCCGCAAACGGTCCACCGAAGTCATGCGCCACCAGATGCACACGCTCGATACCCAGGCCGCTGATCACTCCGTCCAGAAACCGGGCGTAACTGTAGATGGTGTAGTCGCCGTCGGGCCTCGGGTCGCAGTTGCCGAAGCCGGGCAGATCCGGTGCGACGACGGTGGCCAGCGGGGCCACCCTGGTCATGAGCGGCATCCAGTCCTCACCGGTGTCGGGGTTACCGTGCACGAAGACCACCGCTTCACCGGGCGTACCGGAACCACCGACCAGCACCGAGGTGTTCAGACCTTCGATGGTCATCCGCCGGGTTTCGATCATACTCGCGAGCTTACGAATACCTGGCGCCGGCCGGTCATCGGGTCATCGAACTCCAACCGATGAGCCACCAATTGAAGGGGACGGGAGAAATCGCCGGTGTCCACCTCAACAACGTCGGGGTAGAGCGGGTCGTTGTCGATCGGCACGCCCAAGCCAGACATATGGACCCGCAACTGGTGAGTGCGGCCCGTCCGCGGCGACAACCGATAACGGTCCTCCCCCAGCGGTTCGATCAGTGTCTCGGCGTTCGTCTCCCCGGGCTCCACGGTGGCCTGCAGCACACCGCGCCGCTTGACGATCCGGTTCGAAACCATCTGCGGCTCAGTCAATCCCGCATCAGCCGATGAGTGGGCGAGATAGGTCTTAGCCACCTGCCCGTGGGCGAACAGAGTCTGATACGCCCCCCGCACCTCGCGGCGGCAGGTGAACAGCAGCACCCCGGCAGTCAGACGATCCAGCCGATGTGCCGGACTGAGTTCCGGCAGGTCGAGTTCGCGACGCAGCCGAACCAGGGCGGTCTGCACGACGTGTGAACCGCGCGGCATGGTGGCCAGAAAGTGTGGCTTGTCGACGACGAGGATGTTCTCGTCGCGATGGATGATCGGGATGTCGAAAGGCACCGGGACTTCGTCGGGCAGATCGCGGAAGAGGTAGATGAGGGCGCCGGCCGGTAACTCCGTCGTTGCGTCGATAACCGTGCCACGCGCATCGACGACCTCGCCGGCGAGGACCTTGGCCCCCGCGTCCGGACCGAACCTGCGCGACAGCTCCTCCGCGACATTTCCGCCCTGCAGTCGCAGCCGGGCCCGACCGATCCCCGAATGGCTCAAGGCTGGATTAATGCGCCGATCCTCCTCCTCGCTTCGCTCGGCATCGTCGCCGGCGGGCTAATCCAGCGGGACCGGCTCGAGAATCTCCACCCGAGCCTCCGGCGCAGCCGCCCGCAGCGCGTCGGCGGACTCATCGTCGAGCTGGCTCTGCGAGAGCACCTCGGCTTCCACTCGCGCCAGATACGTGGCCACCTCCCGGTCGACGTCCTCGGGGCTCCAGCCCAGAATCGGCGCAACCACTTCGGCGACCTCGCGGGCGCAGTCCACGCCGCGGTGCGGGTACTCGATCGAGATTCTCATCCGGCGGGCCAGGACGTCCTCGAGATGCAATGCGGCCTCGGCGGCGGCCGCGTAGGCGGCCTCGACCCTCAGATACACCGGCGCTTCGGTGATCGGCTCCAGCAGATCGGGCCGGCCGTCCGCGAGTTCGAGCACCTCGCCGATCAGTGAGCCGTAACGGTCCAGCAGATGCCGGACCCGGTACGGGTGCAGGTCGTATTCCTTGCCGACGTGATCGGTCTGATTCACCAGGGCGAAGTAGCCGTCCGCACCGAGCAGTGGCACCTTCTCGGTGATCGACGGCGCCACCCTCGACGGAACGAATTCCGATGCGGCGTCGACGGCGTCGGCCGCCATCACCCGGTAGGTCGTGTACTTGCCACCCGCGATGGCGACCAGACCGGGAGTCGGAACCCCGACCGCGTGTTCGCGGGACAGCTTGGAGGTCTCCTCGCTCTCGCCGTGCAGCAGTGGCCGCAACCCGGCGTACACCCCATCGATGTCATCGTGGGTGATCGGTGTGGCCAGCACGGTGTTGACGGTGTCGAGGATGTAGTCGATATCGGCCTTGGTCGCCGCCGGATGGGCCAGGTCCAGGTTCCAATCGGTGTCGGTGGTGCCGATGATCCAATGGGTTCCCCACGGGATGATGAACAGCACCGACTTCTCGGTGCGCAGGATGATCGCCACCTCACTGACGATCCGATCCCGCGGCACCACGATGTGCACACCCTTGGAAGCCCGAACCCGGAACCGGCCGCGCTGTCGCGACAGTGCCTGGATCTCGTCGGTCCATACGCCGGTGGCGTTGATGACGACATGGCCGCGAACCTCGGTGAGCGAACCGTCCTCGGAATCGCGCACCGTCACTCCGACCACCCGGTCACCCTCGGTCAGCATGCCGACCACCTGCGTGGAGGTCCGGACCACCGCCCCGTAGTGCGCCGCGGTGCGGGCCACCGTCATGGTGTGCCGGGCGTCATCGACGACGGTGTCGTAGTAGCGGATACCGCCTATCAGGGAGCTGCGCTTGAGTCCCGGGGCCAGGCGCAGCGCGCCCGCCTTGGTCAGGTGGCGCTGGGCGGGAACGGATTTCGCGCCACCGAGCTGGTCGTAGAGGAAGATGCCGGCTGCGATGTAGGGCCGCTCCCAGACCCGGTGGGTCAGCGGGAACAGGAACGGCAGCGGCTTGACCAGATGGGGCGCCAGGGTGCTCAGCGATAACTCGCGCTCGTGCAGAGCCTCGCGCACCAGCCCGAATTCCAACTGCTCGAGATAGCGAAGACCGCCGTGGAACATCTTGGAACTGCGGCTGGAGGTGCCGGAGGCGAAGTCACGCGCTTCGACCAGAGCCACCTTGAGTCCGCGGGTGGCGGCATCGAGGGCGGCTCCAGCGCCAACCACGCCGCCTCCGATGACGACGACGTCGAACTGTTCGCTGCCGAGGCGCTCCCAGGCTTCCGCCCTCTGGACTGGTCCGAGGAAGGTCTGGCCTTGGCCCGGTCGCAGAATCGGGTCGATCATGGCAGCCAGGTTAGTCGAGGTCGTCGTGGGCCATCAGCCGACGGGCCGCCTCGACGATCGAGCCCGACAGCGAGGGATAGACCGACAGGGTCTGGGCCAGGTCGGTCACCGTGATGCGGTTCTGCACGGCCAGGGCGACCGGCAGGATCAGTTCCGAGGCGATCGGCGCGACGATCACCCCGCCGATCACCACCCCGGTGGCCGGGCGGCAGAAGATCTTGACGAAACCCCGGCGCAGCAGCGACATCTTGGCCCGGGCATTGGTGGTCAGCGGCAGGGTCAGGGTGCGGGCCGGCAC
>CAYFMA010000053.1:0-22744 GCA_964344085.1 uncultured Mycobacterium sp. | reverse complement strand
CTGACTCCTCATCGGGGGCTGCCGCGCCCGCATCGTCGTCAGTCAGCGAGCGCCAGCACCTCGTCGAACCCCGCCACGAGGCACTCGTAGAAGGCGTCGAAGTCGGGGATCGCCCCGGTATCGACGTCGATTCCCAACGCGCAGGTATCCACGTAGGTCAGCAGCGTGACGTTGACCGCCGAGCCGATGGTCGGCCCGAATGCGTACTGGGTCCGGACCTTCGCCCCAGCCAGGTACACCGGCATCGGCACGCCGGGCACATCACTGGCCAGGAAGTCGACCTTCCGCAGCACCGACCCGATGTACCAGCGCGGCATCAGGTTCATCGCGCCGGCGATGATCTGGATATAGGGCGTCGATTTCTCGTTACGCACCCTGGTGGTGCGCTCCCGGGTCTCACTGATCCGGCTGGCGGGGTCGGCGAGCCCGACCGGTACATCGAAGCGGGCCAGAGTGATGTGGTTGCCGCCCTCGGCGTCGTCTTCGGTGCGCACGCTAATCGGCATCGTCAGATGGAGATCGCCGACGACGACGTCATGAAGTTCGTGGTAGCGCCGCAGCCCGCCGGCGATACCGGCGACGAAGGCGTCGTTGAGTGCACCGCCACCGGCATGGGCGGCTTCTTTCAGCTTCGACAGCGGCACCTCATGCACGGCGAGTTTGCGCACCAGGGTGCGCTCTTTCATCAGCGGCGAACCGGTCTCGGTCACCGGGCGCATGGTGCGGTAAACCGAGGCTGCCATCTCGCCGGCATCGGCGACCGCCTGCAGCGGATTGCGCAGCGCCTTGAACAACAGCTTCGGGGCGTTCCCGGCCACGCCGCTGACCGCCTGCTGAACCAGGCCGAGGTCATAACGCAACGCGTCGACGTAATCGCTCAGCGGCCCGAGCGCGTGTACCTGCGGCTTGTCTGTTCCGCTCTCCACCGCCTCGACGGTGCGCGGCTCCTCGGTGAGGTCGAACAGGTGCATGGCGATCTGCACCCCACCCACCCCATCGGTCAGCGCGTGATGGAACTTGCACAGCACCGCAGCTCCGCCGTCGTCCAGCCCCTCGATCAGGGTCGCGGTCCACAGCGGCCGGGCTCGGTCGAAGTCGGACATCGCCGCCACCCGGGCCATCTCAAGCACCCCCTCGAGATTGCCCGGCTCCGGAGCCGACACCTTCCGCAGGTGGAAGTCGAGGTCGAAGTCCGGCGCGTACTCCCATCGCGGGGGCGTCGGCGGGGGTGACTCCACCACGCGCTGACGCCAGATCGGAAGGTCGTGGGACAACGCCTCGAAGCGGGCGCGCACCACATCCCAATCCGGCGACTTATCCAGCAGGATCACCGACACGACGGTCGATCGCAGCCGGGCGTCGGACTCCATCGCCCAGGTGAAGGCATCGGTCTGGCTCATGAATTCACTCATCGGCTCAAAACTACGACCGCGGTGACGCTTCGCGGAACCCTTCGGTTCAAGTGGGGACTTTGTTCCCCTACGCCACTCGGTCTATTTCGGCTCTTGGCAGAATCGAGGCCATGTTCCCGGCAGATCTCCTCGCCGAACGCCGCCGAGCGAAACTGGCCGCCATGCAGGGCGTGCGTGCGGTCCGCCGTCCGGTGACCCCCGGTGCCGAAGACCACTTCGACCTCCATTACGTACGCACCGGCCCGGTGGGCGGCACCCCGCTGGTGATCATCCCCGGCGGGCCGGGGATGGCGTCCATCTCGGCCTATCAGAGTGTGCGTAGGCGAGCAGCGAGCCTGGGCCTCGACGTGCTCATGATCGAGCATCGCGGGGTGGGAATGTCGCGACGTGACGACTCCGGCGCCGATCTGCCACCCGACGCGCTGACCATCGAGCAGGTGGTCGACGATGTCGCAGCGGTCCTCGACGACGCCGGCATCGAAACCGCTGTCGTGTACGGGGCGTCCTACGGCACGTATCTGGCCGCCGGTGTCGGCGTGCGTCATCCGGCACGGGTGCAGGCGATGGTGCTTGACTCGCCGCTGTTGAATCGCAACGACTTCGAAGTCGTCCGCAGCGGTTGCCGGGACCTGCTGTGGCATGACGACTCCGAGATCGCCGCCAAGGTTCGCGCGCTCACCGAAGCCGGCGCGCTTGAGCCTGAGGACCTCACGATCGCTGCCGCCGTGTACGGCCTCGGTGGCTCCGGTCTGCTGGCCCGCCATCTGAACCTGCTGCTCGACGGACGGCGCCTGTTGTGGTCGGTGTTGCGTGGACTCACGCTGACGGTGGCTCGCCGCAAAGTGCCGTTCCACAACGAAGCCGATCTCGTTGCCCGGATCGGTTTCCGTGAACTCAATTTCGTCGGCACGCCGGATGGCCGGCCGCTGGACACCACACTCACCTGGCGCGGGGTTCCGGCCGCGGGCACGCCGTTCGAGGCCGAACCGTTCGACCTCGTCGCCGAGATGCCTGATTTCCGCTGGCCGACTGTCGTGGTGTCCGGCGGCCGGGATCTCATCACGCCGATGGCGATCGCCGAGCGCATCGCCGGACTGTTGCCTTCCGACGAGGCCTTGGTCCGGCTGCCCAACGCCGCCCACAGCATGCTCGACACCCGCGAGGACGCGGCGATCCGCATCATCGCCGAGGTGGCCGCCGGTCGGGCCGGGACTCTGCCGGCCCAGGGTGAGGCCCTCGACGCACTCCCGCCGGTCACCTCGGTGCGGTTGATGGCGCCCGCGCTGGTGGTGGCGGCTCAGTTGGCCGCCGTGCTTCCCCGCTTCGGCGGGAAGCCCGTCACTTCATGAAACCGATTGCGCTGTAGTTCAAGTCGCCTACGCCGGACGGCCCGTAGTTGGCCAGGCTTTTACGAACGCCGGCGTTGCCGGGTGACTGATAGAGCGCGAGGCTGAAGACCTCGTCCCACAACATCGTGTCCACCTCGTTTGCCAGCGCGCGGGCCTTGGCTGGATCCAGTTCGTCGAGAACCGCGTCGACCTTGGCGTCGATCGCGGGGGAGGAGATTTTGCCGAAGTTGCTCTCCGCGCCGGTGGTGAAAATCTGGTTGAGGCAGCACAGCGCGAAAGCGTCTCCCACCCAGGAGAACTGGGTTATGTCGAAGTCGCCCACGTTGACGTAATTGGTGAAGAACCCGTTGGCCGGCTTGACGTCCAGTTCCAGCTTCACACCGATTTGTCCGAGGGTGTTCTGCGCGACCTGTGCCGCCTGCCGCCCGGGCGGGGAGTCATAGAGGACGTCGCGGATCACCAGCTTGCGGCCATCCTTCTCGCGGACGTCCCCATTGAGCTTCCAGCCCAGCGCATCGAGTTCGGCCTTCGCCTTCTCCGGGTTGTAGGCCATCGCCGCACTGTTGTCCTGATAGCCGTCCTGCCCGGCCACGAAGATGTGATTACCCAGCGGTGTGGGGGTCTCCACCAGTCCGCGCAGGTTGACGTTGGCGATGGCCTGGCGGTCGATGCCCTTGGCTACCGCCTGACGCAGCGCCTTGTCGGACAGGATCGAGCCCGGCGCACCGTTGAACGTCATGTGGTACCAGCTCGGTCCGGGTGCCCGCCGGATCGAGATGTCGGGGTTGCCCTGCACAGTGGTCAGCTCATCGAGGGAGGCGAGTCCGGTGGCGTCGATGGTGTTGTTCATGAGTGCCGGGATCCGGGCCGCGTCATCGAGTGCCAGGAAGGTGATGGTGTCCAGCAGTGGCGGGGTTCCCCACCAATTCGGATTGCGGGTCAACGTGATTCGCTGAGCTGTCTTGTCGACTGCGGTGACCATGAAGGGTCCGGCCGACGGGCCGGGCTTGTCGAGCTGACCCTTGTTGAACACGTCCGGGTTGGACGTCATGCTCTTGGGCAGCAGCATCGTGTTGCCGGCGAACATCCCGCGCCACTCCGGATAGTGCTGAGCGAATGTCATCACGGCCTGCCGGTCGTCGACGCCTCGGGTCACCGAGGCCACCCGATCCGAACCGCTGGGGGAGGCGATCGCGAACGCCTTGTCCTTGCCGCTGGTGGCCGCGATCTGGGCGGCGATGTCCTCCCAGGTGATCGGGGTGCCGTCGGACCAGGTGGCCTTCGGGTTGATGGTGTAGGTGATCACCTGCGGATCGGTCTTGGTCAACTCCACGTTGGTGAAGTAGTCGGTGTTGACCTTCATCGTTCCGTCGGGGGCGATGACGAACGCCCGCGGCATGGTGGGCCGCAGCAGTGCGGCGGTGTCGGCCTCGTTGCCATCGATGTTGAGGGTGTTGAAGTTCGCGGGCATCGCGCCGATGGCCAGCCGCAGATTGCCGCCCTGCTTCAGGGTGGCCGGATCCTGCGGATTGATATCGCTGGAGGTGCCGAGCTGGCCGCTGCCGACACCGGCCGAGCCGGAGCGCTTGCCGGTCGAGCAACCGGTGATGACAAGGGCCAACGTCAGGGCCAGGGCCGCCGAGCGGCGGATCACGTGAGTCACGCGGTCGATGTTATCCGTGGTCGGTGTGCGGTTGGGGGATCGCGGCGAGTAGCCGCCGGGTGTACTCGTTGCGCGGATTGCTGAAGATCTCCTCCCCTTCCCCGTATTCGACGATCGCGCCGCGATACATGACCGCCACCCGGTGGGCCAGGTGCTTGACGACGGACAGGTCATGGGAGACGAACAGATAGGACAGGTCCAGTTCGCGCTGCAGATCCAGCAGCAGGTGTCTGATGCCGGCCTGAATCGAACCGTCAAGGGCCGACACCGGCTCGCGAGGTGCGAGGATCTTCGGCTCCAGCGCGAGCGCGCGGGCGATGCCGATCCGCTGTTTCTGGCCGCCGGAGAACTCACCCGGGTATCGGATGGCATCGGCGTGCCGCAACCCCACGATGTCCAGCAGTGCGGCCACCCGCGTGTCGATCGCCGGTTTGTCGAAACCGTTTGCCGCCAGCGGTTCGGCGAGGATGTCGAACACCGGCAGTCTCGGGTCAAGTGCGGCGACCGGATCCTGGAAAACCACCTGCAGTTCCCCGCGAAGTTCGCGGCGGCGTTGTTTGCTCATCGACGCGACGTCGGTGCCGAGGACCTCGATATGTCCGGATTGCGGCGCCCGCAGTTCCAGGATCTCGTGCAAGGTGGTCGACTTGCCCGAACCGGATTCGCCGACGATGCCCAGGGTGCGGCCCTGCTCCAGTTCGAAGCTCACACCGTCGACTGCTCGGACCTCGCCGATCTGTCGCCGGAAGACCACGCCCTTGGTCAGCTTGTAGGTCTTCGTCAGGTCTCGCACCCGCACCACGACATCCCGTGGTGCGCGATCCACCGACTCCGGGGGATCGGTCGCCACGCCATAGATCTCCGCGGCGCTGCGTCCGGCAACATCATCGGTGCGGATGCAGGCCGCCGAGTGGCCGATGCCGACCTCAACCAGTGGTGGCTCGGTCCGGCGGCACTCGTCGACGGCCAGTGGGCAGCGTGGTGAGAACGGGCATCCAGGCGGCAGTGCCACCAGTGACGGGGGAGCGCCGGGAATCGGCACCAGTCGTGATCCGCGCGGAGAGTCCAGTCGCGGCACCGATCCCAGAAGCCCTGCGGTGTAAGGCATCCGGCGATCTGCGTAGAGCTCGTCGACATCTGCCATCTCAACGGCGCGCCCGGCATACATGACCAAAGCACGGTCGGCGAACTCTGCGACCACCCCGAGGTCATGGGTGATGATCAGCACACCGGCGCCGGTCACGTCGCGTGCGGTGCGCAGCACATCGAGTATCTGCGCCTGCACGGTGACGTCCAGGGCGGTCGTCGGCTCATCGCAGATGATCAGGTCGGGGTTATTGGCGATCGCGATGGCGATCACCACCCGCTGGCGCTCGCCGCCGGACAGTTCATGCGGGAAGGCCCGCGCCCGCTGGACGGGTTGGGTGATCCCGACGAGTTCGAGCAATTCGACCGCCCGGCGCCGCGCCGCAGCCTTGTCGACGTCGTGGTCGTGCACGGTTATCGCCTCGGCGATCTGATCCCCGACGGTGTACACCGGGGTCAGTGCCGACATCGGGTCCTGGAACACCGTCCCGATCCGCTTGCCCCGGATCGACGACATCTCGGTGTCGGACATTCCGAGCAGTTCCTCGCCGTCGAGCATCGCCGAACCTGACACGGTCGCATAGCCGGGCAGCAGTCCGATCACCGCCATCGCCGCCGCGGACTTTCCGGAACCCGATTCGCCCACCATCGCGACGACCTCGCCGGGTTCGATGTGGTAGCTCAGCCCGCGTACCGCGTGCAGTTCTCCGCCATCGGTCGGGAAGTTGACATTGAGGTCCTTGACCTTCAGCAGAGGCGTGCTCACCGGGCCTTCTTCCGAACCCGTAGCGCGGCGCTGCCGGGGTCGAGCGCGTCACGCAGACCGTCACCGGCGAGGTTGGCGCAGATCAGGATTGCGACCAGAACCCCGGCCGGGAAAAGGAACACCCACGGGAAGGTCGTCGCCGATTTGGTACCGTCGGCGATCAGCGTGCCCAGTGACACATCGGGCGGCTGGACACCGAATCCGAGGAAGCTCAGGCCCGTCTCGGCCAGGATCGCCACCCCGATGTTGAGCGCGGTGTCGATGATCAGGATCGAGGCCACGTTGGGCACGATGTGCCGGGCGATGATCCGCGCACTCGGCACGCCCATGTAGCGCGCGGCCTGAACGTATTCGCGTTCACGAAGGCTCATCGTCAGACCCCGCACCATACGCGCGCTGATCATCCAACTGAACGCCGCCAGCAGGACTATCAGCAGGGTGATGTTCGCCGAGTTCTTCGTCCGCGGACTGACGATCGCGATCAGGATGAAGCTGGGCACCACCAGCAGCAGATCGACGAACCACATCAGGGCCCGGTCGCGCCAGCCGCCGAAATAGCCGGCGATGGAGCCCACCGTCGCTGCGATGAGCGTCGAGATGACGGCCACGCACAGACCGATCAGCATCGACTTCTGCATACCGCGCAGCACCTGGGCCAGGATGTCCTGCCCGATCGCGTTGGTGCCGAACCAGTGCTCCGGGCTGGGCGGGGCCTGCAGGTTGTAGAAGTCGATATCGGTGTGGGAGTAGGGGAGTAGCGGCGGGAGCGCGTAGGCCGCGAGAAACATCAGTGCCAGCAGCGCCAGCGAGACGACGGCGAGGCGGTTGCGCAGAAAGCGGCGGGCCACCAGGGTGCGCCGCGAGACGAAGTCCTCGGTCTGATCGTCTGCCGCCTGGGTCATCTCGGTCATGTCACCCGCACCCGCGGGTCGAGGATCGCGTAGATGACGTCGGAGAGCAGGCCGGCCAGCAACACCACCGCTCCGGAGAACACTGTGATGGCCGCGACGATATTGGTGTCCTGGGTCGCGATGCCCTGCACCACCCATTCGCCCATCCCGTGCCACCCGAAGATCTTCTCGACGAACACCGCGCCGGTCACCAGACCGGCGACGCTGTAGGCGAAAAGCGTCGCCATCGGTATCAGAGCCGTCCGCAGGCCGTGTTTGAACAACGCCTGCCGGCGGGTCAGGCCTTTGGCCCGGGCGGTGCGGATGAAGTCCTGGCCGAGCACGTCGAGCATGGCGTTGCGCTGGTATCGGCTGTAGCCCGCGATCGACATCAGAGCCAGCGTCAGGCTCGGCAGCACCAGATGCTGTGCGCGGTCGAGGAACTGGTTCCACCATCCGTTGATCGCATCCGGTGATGTCTCGCCGGTGTATTCGAAGATCCGCACCCCGAGAACGGAATTGACGTCTAGAGCCGCGAGGATCAGCAGGTTGGCCAAAACGAATGTCGGTGTGCTTATCACCAGTAGGGACAGCATCGTGATCACCCGATCGGACAATTTGTACTGCCGGACGGCCCCCCACGCGCCGACAACGACGCCGATGATCGTTCCCAGTACCGATCCCAGCACCAGCAGTCGCAGACTGACGCCGATCCGCCGGCCCAACTCCGCGGAAACCGGCTGCCCGTTGACGGTGGTGCCGAAATCGCCGCGCACCGCTCCGGACACCCAGTGGGCGTAACGCAGTGGGATGGGTTTGTCGAGATCGAGTTCGGCGGCCTTCGCATCGATCACAGCCTGCGGTGGTCGCGGATTGCGCTGCAGCAGGCTGTTGAGCGGGGTGAAGGTGAACGAGGTGAGGCTGAAGGTCAGAAATGAGGCCAGCGCAAGCAGCACGAGGTAGTTGAGCAGGCGGCGCGCCAGGAACCGCGTCATGGAGCACAGGGTAGGGGTTTGGGTACCCACTGATCCGGCAACCCCGCCGCTATGAATACGCACACTCTGCTCGCAGCGGCTGCCACCGGCGCGGCGGCAGTGCTCGGCATGGGTTTCTCGGCCGGTGCGTGTGGGTCGGCCGAACCCCATCCCAGTTCGCCCAGTTCTGAAGTGCGGATTCTGGTCGCTCCGGTGCCGGCCATGCCGGCCATGCCGGCGACGATCACGGCCGCGATGCCGTTCCGTCCCATTCTGATCAGTAGGCCCGCCCCGCCGCCTGAATCCGGCCTTTGAATCACGCTGATTCGCGGTGCTGACAGGCGGCGCGCGGGTGGTTACGGTGCTCTCGTTCCGTCTATCTACAGGAAGGCCATCGTGAGCGTCACCGACGACTATCTCGCCAACAACGCCGAATACGCCAAGACCTTCAAGGGCCCGCTGCCTCTGCCGCCGAGCAAGCACGTCGCGGTGGTGGCGTGTATGGATGCCCGTCTCAACGTCTACGGAATCCTCGGGCTGGGTGAGGGCGAGGCACACGTGATCCGCAATGCCGGCGGAGTCGTCACCGACGACGAGATCAGGTCACTGGCGATCAGCCAGCGCCTGCTCGGCACCCGCGAGATCATCCTCATCCACCACACCGACTGCGGGATGCTGACCTTCACCGACGATGAATTCAAGCGCGATCTGCAGGCCGAGACCGGGATCAAGCCGGAGTGGGCGGCCGAGGCCTTCCCGGACATCGACGAGGACGTCCGGCAGTCGCTGCGCCGCATCGAGCACAGCCCGTTCGTCACCAAGCACACCTCGCTTCGCGGCTTCGTCTTCGACGTCGCGACGGGCAAGCTTCGCGAGGTCACGCTGTAGCCCACGTTCTCGGGAGATCCGCACCCCGGCTGCGCCCACGGGCGAACTGCGGCCGGGGTGTGGATTTCGTGGTCTGGACGCGCTAAAGTCTGGTTAATCCGGTAAATAGGGTTAAACAAACCAACTTTACGAGGAAACCATGGCGAGTTCGACCGTCGATTACCCCCGGGCCGGGCAATACGAGCTCAGCCACCTGCGCTCGCTGGAGGCCGAGGCGATCCACATCATCCGGGAGGTGGCCGCCGAGTTCGAGCGTCCGGTTCTGCTGTTCTCCGGCGGCAAGGATTCGATCGTGATGCTCCACCTGGCGATCAAGGCGTTCGCCCCGGCCCGGGTGCCCTTTCCGGTCATGCACGTCGACACCGGTCACAACTTCGAAGAGGTTCTGCGGACCCGCGACGAACTTGTGCAGCGCTACGGGCTTCGGCTTGTTGTCGCCAGCGTGCAGGAGGACATCGATGCCGGCCGGGTGGTCGAGAAGGGGCCGTCGCGCAATCCACTGCAGACCGTGACCCTGTTGAGGGCGATCCGGGAGAACAACTTCGACGCGGCCTTCGGCGGAGCCCGCCGCGATGAGGAGAAGGCCCGCGCCAAGGAAAGGGTGTTCAGCTTCCGCGACGAGTTCGGCCAATGGGACCCCAAGGCGCAGCGCCCCGAACTGTGGAACCTCTACAACGGCCGGCACCGCAAGGGTGAGCACATCCGGGCGTTCCCGCTGTCGAACTGGACCGAATACGACATCTGGGCCTACATCGGCGAGGAGGAAATCCCCCTGCCCTCAATCTATTTCGCGCACACACGGCCGGTTTTCCGTCGCGACGGCATGCTGCTGGCCGTGCACGAGTTCATGCAGCCGGCTGATGGGGAGGAGGTGTTCGAGACCTCGGTCCGTTTCCGCACCGTGGGGGACGTGACTTGCACGGGCTGCGTCGAATCCCCGGCGGCCACCGTCGAGGAGGTCATCGCCGAAACCGCGGTGTCCCGGCTCTCCGAACGGGGCGCCACCCGCGCCGACGACCGCATCTCCGACGCCGGCATGGAGGACCGCAAGCGGGAGGGCTACTTCTGATGAGCACATTGCTGCGCCTCGCCACGGCCGGTTCGGTTGACGACGGCAAGTCGACCCTGATCGGCAGGCTGCTCTACGACTCCAAGGCCGTAATGGAGGATCAGTTGGCGGCCGTGGAGCGCACCTCGCGCGAACGCGGCAATGACTACACCGATCTTGCCCTGGTGACCGACGGATTGCGCTCCGAGCGGGAGCAGGGCATCACCATCGACGTTGCGTACCGGTACTTCGCCACGGCAAAACGCAAATTCATCATCGCCGACACCCCCGGGCACATCCAGTACACCCGCAATATGGTCACCGGAGCGTCCACCGCCCAGTTGGTGATCGTTCTCGTCGACGCCCGGCACGGGCTGCTCGAGCAGTCCCGCCGGCACGCCTTCCTCGCTTCACTGCTCGGCGTCCAGCACATTGTGCTCGCGATCAACAAGATGGATCTGATCGATTGGGACGAGGAACGGTTCACCTGGATTCGCGACGAGTTCCACTCCTTTGCCGCCCGGTTGGACATTCAGGATGTCGCGACAATTCCGATCTCGGCACTGCACGGCGACAACGTCGTCACCAAATCGAACAAGGCGCCGTGGTACGGCGGACCCTCGCTGCTGGCGCACCTCGAAGACGTCTACATCGCCGGTGATCGCAACCTGCTCGACGCGAGGTTCCCGGTGCAGTACGTCATCCGCCCGCAGACTCACGAACATGCCGATCACCGCAGCTATGCGGGGACCGTTGCCAGCGGGATCATGCGCCCGGGTGACGAGGTGGTGGTACTGCCCAGCGGCAAGAGCAGCCGCATCACCGCGATCGAGGGACCCAATGGCGCTGTGCCCGAGGCATTCCCGCCGATGGCGGTCTCGATAACCCTGGCCGACGATATCGACGTCTCGCGCGGGGACATGATCGCCCGCCCGCAGAACCAGCCGAAGGTGACGCAGGAATTCGACGCCACCGTGTGCTGGATGGCTGACGACGCCGCGCTCGAACCCGGACGCGACTACGTCATCAAACAGACCACCCGCACCACACGTGCCCGGATCGCCGCCCTGGACTACCGCCTCGACGTCAACACACTGCACCGCGACAAGAGCGCCACCGCGCTCAAGCTCAATGAGATGGGCCGAATCAGCCTGCGCACACAGGTGCCGCTGATGCTCGACGAGTACTCGAGCAACTCCGCAACCGGTTCGTTCATCCTCATCGACCCCGATACCAACGTGACCGTCGCAGCTGGAATGGTCCGCGAGACGGTGCCGGTCGTCACCAGGGGAGCCTCCCCGAACACCGTGCGTCACCAGTCGCTGGTGACGGCCGCCGACCGGTTGACCAAGGGCCGTACGGTCTGGTTCACGGGTTTGTCGGGATCCGGGAAATCATCTGTCGCGGTTCTGGTGGAGCGGATGCTGCTCGAGCACGGGACTCCCGCGTACATCCTCGACGGCGACAACCTGCGCCACGGACTCAACTCTGACCTCGCTTTCTCGATGGCAGACCGGGCCGAGAACCTGCGCCGGCTGGCTCACGTGGCAACCCTGATGGCCGACGCCGGTCTGACGGTGCTGGTGCCGGCGATCAGCCCCCTGGCCGAGCACCGGGAGATGGCCCGCCGGGTGCATGCCGAAGCCGGGGTGGAGTTCTTCGAAGTCTTCGTCGACACCCCGCTGGAGGACTGCGAACGGCGCGACCCCAAGGGCCTCTACGTCAAGGCCCGTCGTGGGGAGATCACCGATTTCACCGGGATCGGCAGCCCGTATGAGCCGCCGGAGAATCCCGATCTGCGGCTGACGCCGGAGCATGGCCCGGAGGACCTCGCTCATCAGGTCGTCGCGCTGCTGGCGTCGGATCGGTGAACGACCATCAACTCGCCGCCGATCTGGCGACCCAGGCAGGCGAGCTCTTGCTGGCGATCCGTGCCGAGTTGATCGACGCCCCTGTGCAGGCTCGAAAAGCAGCTGGGGACAAGGGATCTCACGACTATCTGATGGAGGCTCTTGCCGCCGCCCGCCCTGACGACGCTGTGCTGTCGGAGGAGGGTGCCGATGACCCGGTTCGGTTGCGATCGAAGCGCGTGTGGATCGTCGACCCACTCGACGGAACCCGCGAATTCTCCGAAACCGGCCGCGACGACTGGGCCGTGCACGTGGCGCTCTGGCAGGACGGAGAACTCGTCGCCGGTGCGGTGGCCCTGCCCGCACAGGGCGCCACGCTGGCCACTCCGGACGCTGTCGCGGCGCCGCCTCTGCCGGGGCCGCCCCGGATCCTGGTCTCGCGTACCCGGCCGCCGGCGGCGGCTCTTCAAGTCCGCGAGCACCTCGACGGAGTACTGGTGGAGATGGGATCGGCGGGAGCGAAGGTCGCGGCGGTCGTCCAGGGCCGAGCCGAGGTGTATGTCCACGCCGGCGGTCAGTACGAGTGGGATTCGGCCGCGCCGGTTGCCGTGGCCAGGGCCGCTGGGCTGCACACCTCCCGAATCGACGGCTCGCCACTGCGGTACAACCAGGCCGACCCGCTGCTTCCTGATCTGGTGGTGTGCCGGCCTCAATACGCAGACGCCGTGCTGGCGGCCTTACGCTGAGGACTGCCTCATTTTTCGTTAAGGTTTTTCTCAGGTAGATTAGATCGAGTCGGCAAAACCTCTACCCGAAGGAAAGTACCGTGCAGATCTCTCTTCGTTCTCAGATGATCGCGGGTACTACCGCGCTCATGGGCGCCGCGGCCGTCGCCATGACCCCGATCGCCCCCGCTGTTCAGCTCCCGGCCCTGTCGGCCTCGAAGGCCGCGGTGGAACTGGCCGCTTACGCCAATCCGCTGTCCGCGCTGTACAACAGCGTCAACCTCGGCATCAACTACCTCATCAACGGCAACTACGATCTCAACACAGGCGCCGGCGCGTCCAACTGGCCGTATGCGAGCATCTCCGATTACACCAACGGCGTGCTGCCGTACGCCTATTTCAATGACGGTACGGCCTACCTGCCGGCCATCACCAACATCGGCCTGATCCCGAACTTCATCACCGTGCCGTTCCCGGTCGGCACCCAGGTGGTCAACAACTGGATCGGCTACGCCAACACCGCCTACCAGGCTGCCGGCCAGGTCATCAATGCCGGCCTGAACCTGCTGTGGGCCCCGGTCGGTCTCGGCGTCGCCATCGTTCAGGACATCGTGAGCGGCAACTTCGCCGACATCCCGGTCCAGATCCAGAACAGCATCACCTACGCGGTCGCCCAGGCTCAGCTTGCGGTCACGGCCGTCGTCGGTGGCGCCACCGTCATCGTGCAGAACTTCATCGCGAAGGCGACCGCCGCGGTGCAGCTGCTGGCCGCCGCGATCCCGACCGCGCTGGCCAACATCCCGCGTCAGCTCGCGGTGATCAGCGCATCTGCGACGACTGCCATCACCAACATCACTACCGCGCTCTCGACCGGCAACGTCGAGGGTGCGTGGAACGCCGCGGTCTCCGGTCTGCTCGGCCCGAGCGGGGTGCCCGGCACGATCGTCAACCTGACCCTGGGCGCCGGCATCCAGACCGGCGATGTCACCAACGGGACGACCTACCTCGCCAACGTGGTGCCCAGCGTCCGCAACGAGGTGCAGACCCTCGGCCAGGGCCTGTCGATCGCCCTGTCGCAGACCGCCGTCGCGTCGGCGTCGGCTGTCCGTCCGGCCGCGGCTGCCAAGGCAGTCGCGGCGACCGCCGGCGACAGCGCTTCGGCGCCCGCGGCCAAGGCTGTCGCCAAGGTCGGTCGCCACGCTGCGGCTGCCCGGGCTGCTGCCGCGAAGTAAATCGCAACCACAGACAGGGTGCCCCCTCCCACGGGAGGGGGCACCCTGCTGTCTGGGCAGCGTCATCTGCGCACAGACATTTATCAGTTTCATCGCCCCGGGGGCTGGATCGGTATCCGGAGTAGACATTCGCTACGCAGGCATCGAATTTCAGCGAACGGCGTAATCAAGCGGCAATATGGCTGCTTACAGCTGTTTTGCTGAATGTTCTGACCGAGACCGGGATTGGTGGGTTTGCACTCAGGTTATTCTCAGGTACGTTGGCAGGGTCAGTGCCTGTCATCGACTGGAAGAAGAACCGGATATGCAACTCTCTCTCCGCTCGCAGATGATCGCCGGCGTCGCAGCCCTCGGCGCGACCGCGGTCGCGATCACCCCGATCGCCGGGTCGGCCGTGATGCCATCGATGGCGCGGGTGTCCAGCCCGGTCGCGCTGGCGTCGTTGGTCAACCCGATCGCCGCGGTTGCCGGCGTGATCGAGGGAACCGTCGCCGACGTGTTCAACTCCGCGGCCTTGCCCGACCAGAACAGCCTGTACTGGCCGGACTCCTTCTACAGCGACCCCAACTTCGACGTCCTGTACGCCCCCGGGTATGTGGGCCTTATCCCGGATGCCGTCAATCAGTTCTCCTTCGGCGCGCTGAGCGCCTTGGTGAACAATGTGTCCGGCTATGTCGAGGCGGGTCTTTCGACCACCGCGCTGATCGAAGGTGTCACCACAGCGGTGTGGAACACCCCGCAGGCCGTGGTCGCCGCGGTCGGCTACCTGGCCGCCGGCGACACCGCCTCTGCGCTCGCCGTGCTGCAGACCCAGATCATCGCGCCGCTGACGACCGGCATCCAGGAGGCCGCCAACGGCATCGGATACATCGTCGACAACGTCATCGGCAATGTGCAGACGCTCGTCGGTGACACCATCCCGCGGCTGGTGGCCAACGTGGTCAGCCAGGTCGTCGGTGCCACGAGTTACGTGGTTCAGTCGGCGATCACGACAGTGTCCCAGGTTGCCACCGACCTGGCCGGCCTTCAGCTCGAGAACGCCTGGAACGACGCCGTCAACGGCATCCTCGGCGTCAACGGCACCCTCGGCCAGATTGCTGCGCTGACCGTCGGTGCCACCGGCATCGTCCAGGACATCACCTACGACGACGGACAGGGCGGCACCATCACGGTTCCGACGGTCGTGGTTCCCAGTGTCCGCGCTGTGGCCACCAGCACCTTCCAGCGTCTTGGCGACTACCGCTCGCTGGGTTACGGCGGCATCCTCAACGAGCCGTTCGCCCCGCTGCCGCAGGCCGCCGCGGCTGCCTCCGCCAAGCGGGCCCCGGCTGCCGCGGCAGCCGTCGCGGCCGTCGCCGCGGGTACCGCGGCTGCCGGTGCAGACGCTACTGCTAAGGACACCGCGGCCTCGAGCGCCTCGGTTCCGAAGTCAGTCGGCAAGCATGTCGGCCGCCAGGCCGCAACTGCCAAGGCCGCTGCAGGCAAGGCCGCCGCAGCTGCCGGCAGTGCTGCTGCAGCCGCCAGGTAATCCGCGCGGAACGCAAAGCGGCGCCCCTCCTGGGAGGGGCGCCGCTTTGCGTCTGTTTCAGAGCTCAGTTGGGTGTACTGGAGGTGCTGCTGTGGTCTGTGATGCTGAAGAAATCTGAGCCAAACCGTGACCTGGGACGCCGGATTTTCACAGGATCGGCGTTTTCAGCAAACTGGGGAGACCCCAGCGGGTTGCGCTCAAGTCATCCCTGGGGGGTGTTATGAACTGCGAATTCACTGTTCGGCATCCGCGTTTGAGTGTGAATCCCAGAAAAATAGTTCCGAATTATCACAAAAGTCTTGCGCTCAGGTTTTTCTCAGGTAGTCTCATGTATGTCAGTGTCGACTCTCACTGGAGGACCTAGGAAAATGCAGATCTCACTTCGCTCGCAGATGATCGCGGGCACCACCGCTCTCGTTGGCGCCACCGCCATCGCCATGACTCCGATCGCGCCGGCCGTTTCGTTGCCGTCGCTCAACGTCACCAAGGCCAATGTCGCGCTCATGGCGGACTTGTCGAACCCGATCACCGCGCTGGTGAACACCGGCGGCCTGCTGATCGACTACCTGATCAACGGCCAGTACCAGCTGGGCGCCGGCGGCGGTACCGCCAACTGGGGTTCGGGCATGGGTACCAACTCCGGTATCGGTGACATCGTCAACGGCCTGATCTACAACGCCTACGTGCCGTCCCCCGGCCCGGGTTACCTGCCGGCCATCAAGAACGTCGGCATCGTGCCGAACTTCCTGTCGGTGCCGTTCCCGATCGGCACCCAGGTCGTCAACAACTGGCTGGGCTACGCCGGCATCGTCGTCGACACCGGCGCTCAGGTGCTGGCCAACCTGTCCAACCTGATCTGGGCCCCGGTCGGCGTGACCATCGCGATCGCACAGGCCGTTCTGACCGGCAACTTCGCGCAGATCCCGACCATCATCCAGGCCGCCGTGCAGACCGCGATCAGCGGCATCACCGACTCGATCACCGCGGTGGTCAGCGGTGTGCAGGAGATCGCGGGCAGCATCGTCGCCAAGGCTCAGGCTCTGGTCACCAATGTCAGCACCGCGCTGCCGGCCCTGGTCGCCACGATCCAGGGTCAGGTCACCGCGCTGTCGGCCTCGGTCACGACCAACCTCGCCGCCATCACGGCTGCGATCGCCGGCGGTGACATCACCAACATCTGGAACACCACCGTCGCCAGCCTGCTCAGCCCGCTCGGTATCCCGGGCACGCTGCTCAACCTCACCCTGGGTGCGGGCGTGCAGTTGACCGCGGATCCGACCACCTATGTGCCGTCGGTTCGCGCGACCATCCAGACCCTCGGCCAGTCGGTCAAGGGTGCGCTCGGCACCGCTCCGGCATCGGCCGCTGCCGTCCGTTCCGCGGCTGCGGTCAAGACGGTGAAGGCCGCTGCGGCCGCCGCCAGCACCGAGGCCGCCAGCAGCGACGCTGCCCCGGCTCCGGCCAAGGCCGCCGCCAAGGCCGGCCGTCACGCTCGGGCTGCCAGCTAGTTCGCAACAACGCACAGCACGGGTGCCCCCTCCCTTCCGGGGAGGGGGCACTCTGCTAGCGGGGTTCAGGCTGGGCTTCTCAGTTTCTTCTCAGGTATGCTAGAATCGGCCGTATAGAAAGGCGGTGAGGACCGTGCGTCGCGCGATTGGTCCGATTGTCACGACCGGGGTGGCCATGGTGGCTGCCGGTGTCGTCGTGGCCAATCCGATCCTCGCTCCGCGCGGTGACGTCCAGATCCCCGCCGTCGCGCTCTCGGCTGGAACCGCCGACAGCATGCTGGATAAATCCTTCTTGGACGCGATCGCCCCGGCTCCGCCGGAGTCGAGCAGTCCCTTCTCGGTCCTCAAGCAGTTGGTTTCGGCGCTCGCCGCCGATGCCACCTATATCGGCAAGAACGCCATCGTCGATGCCTTCGTTGCCGGGGTCGGCGCGGTCACCGGTCCGGAGTTGGGTTCCGTCACCAACACGTATGTCCCCCCGGCAGCCCCGCTGCCGACTGCCCCCGTCGTCGTGCCGCCGCCGGATCTGTCGAGCCTGATTCCGGCGACCGTCCCGCACGTCGACACCTCGGTACTCTCGTCGACCATTTCAAGCGTGCCCGCCGAACTTGCGAATGCGACGACCTCCTTGATCAACGGTTCGGTCGTGCCGGTCGTCGAGCAGGTGGTCTCGGCCATCGCCTACGACGCCACCTATGTCGGGAAGAACGTGCTGACGGCCGCATTCGCCGTCGGCGCTGCGGTCGCCGCGGAACCGGGTCTGATCGGGGACACCCTGAAGGCTCTGGTCAACGGAGATATCAGCGGCGCCCTGCAGACCGCGGTGAAGGCCGTCGTGAAGGCCGTTGAAACGCCGATCACCTCGTCGATGCTGATCATCAACGCGGTCAAAGACATCATCGAGAACCACCTGCAGGAACTGGAGAACTTCTTCCTCCCGACCCCGCAGGGAGTCATCGTTCCCGGCGTGACGGCTCCTGATCAGCCGGCGGCCCCGACGGCCAGCGGTCGTCGCCCGTACGCCGAACTTCCGGTCGCGTTGTCGGCGGCACGGACCGCGAACAAGGTCTCGGCGGCCGCGGCATTGTCGCCCCGTTCGGGCCTGGCCAAGCCGTTGCCCCGTGCCGCCGCGGCACTGGCCGCTCCCCGGCAGGCCGCCGGTGCGGTTCGGGATGCGATTGCATCGGCCGGCGAGCAGGTGAGCGCGGCGGTGCAGGACCAGGGTGTCGCGGCCGGTAAGGCCACCGCCCGCTCGCGGGCCGCGGGCGCGCGCTAGATATCCCCGTTCCGCCGGTCGCGGATGAAAGAATCCGCGCTATGCGGATGTCGGCCAAGGCGGAGTACGCCGTCCGTGCCATGACCCAACTCGCGGCGGCCGGTCCGGGCGGGCTGGTCAAGACGGACGATCTCGCCAAAGCGCAGGGCATCCCTCCGCAGTTTCTCGTAGACATCCTTTCCGAACTGCGCGCCGATCGTCTGGTGCGTAGCCATCGCGGCCGCGACGGAGGCTATGAACTGGCTCGGCCGGCCGAGCAGATCAGCGTTGCCGATGTGCTGCGCTGTATCGACGGACCGCTGGCCAGTGTCCGCGACATCAGCCTCGCCGATCTCGACTACGCGGGGCCTAGTGCGGCGCTGACCGACGTATGGCGGGCCCTGCGGGCCGGAATGCGCGCGGTGCTGGAAGAGACGAGCCTCGCGGACGTGGCTTCGGGAGCGCTCCCCAGACACGTCGCACAACTGGCAGAGGACTATCGACGCCAGGAAGGTCACCGTGGACGGACGGGAGAGTGAACGGCCGATGAGCACGCACGTCGTGGAGAAACTGGGCACCATCGGGCCGAACTGGTTCGCCTCGGTGATGGGCACCGGCATCGTCGCCACCGCCGGTGCGACGTTGCCGGTCCATATTCCCGGTCTGCAGACCTTCACCCGGGTGGTGTGGGTGGTGGCCCTGACCCTGCTCGTCGGCCTCGCTTTCGTGGTCGGGGTGCACTGGTTGCGCCGGCCGACGGTGGCGCGGAGTCATGCACGCAATCCACAGATGGCGCACTTCTACGGTGCGGCTCCGATGGCGATGCTGACAGTCGGCGCCGGAGCGATGCTCGTCGGCCGCGACATCATCGGCGAACGCCTCGCGGTCCATCTGGACTGGGTGCTGTGGACTCTGGGCACCGCCGGGGGACTTTTCACCGCCGTCACCATTCCCTTCCTCATGTTCACGCAGCACGACGTCGAACCCGACTCGGCGTTCGGCGGCTGGCTGATGCCGGTGGTGCCCCCGATGGTTTCGGCCGCCACCGGAGCCCTGCTCATTCCCCATATCGAGTCCGCGGAGGGCCGGCAGACATTGCTCTATGGCTGCTACGCGATGTTCGGACTCTCGCTGATGGCGGCCTTCATCATCATCACGATGATCTGGAGCCGACTTGTTCTCTACGGCACCACCGGCACCGCGCGCGTTCCCACGTTGTGGATCGTGCTGGGCCCGTTGGGCCAATCCATCACCGCTGCAGGCCTTCTGGGCACCAATGCCGCACTGGCCGTCGATCCTGGAATCGCGCAGGCGATGAATGCCTTCGCGATCCTCTTCGGTGTGCCGATGTGGGGCTTCGCCGTGCTGTGGATCGGGCTGGCGGCCGGGTTGACGATCCGCACCCTGCGCCGTGGGATGCCGTTCGCGCTCACTTGGTGGAGCCTGACCTTCCCGGTCGGGACTTTCGTCACCGGCACCACGCAACTGGCGCTGCACACCCACCTGACTGTCTTCAAAGTGGTCGCCGCGCTGGCCTACGCGGGTCTGCTCAGTACCTGGATTCTGGTGGCGGTACGCACCGCCAGGGGAAGTCTGTTCGGCAATCTGCTCACACCGGCGCAGCCTCCCCGCCCCGTCCGTCCCCATAAGGACCCGGTCCGGTAACTCTCGGGATCGGCGGCAGCGGGCGTGCCAGAATCACCACCGTGCAGATTGGCATGACGATGCCGGTGATGGAGCCCGATCTCGACGCCGGCCTGCTCCGGCAGTGGGCCCAAGCCGTCGACGAGGGCCCGTTCTCATCGCTGTGCTGGGGCGAGCGCATCGCCTTCGGCAATCCTGAAGCTTTGACTCTGCTCGGCGCACTGGCCGCCTGGACGCAGCGAGTGCCACTGATCACCACCGTCGTCGTGCCGCAGTTGCACGATCCGGTGCTGCTGGCCAAGTCACTGGCCACCGGCGACATGTTGTCAGGCGGTCGACTCACCGTCGGCATCGGCGTCGGCGGCCGGCATGAGGATTACCGCGCTGTCGGAGCCGATCCCGCCACTCAGACCATGCGGGAGATGGCCGAGCGGGTGGCTGTCATGAAACGGGTGTGGGCGCAGGAGAAGATCACCGACGCGGTGTTACCGGTCGGGCCGCGGCCGGTTCAGCAACCCGGTCCGCGGCTGCTGGTCGGCACCATCGGGCCCAAGACATTGCGCAGTGCTTCCGCCTGGGCCGACGGGCTGGCCGGAATCACCCTGGATCTCGACATCACCAAACAGAACGAATTGTTCGACGTCGGCCGAGCCGCATGGGCCGCGGTCGGCAAGCCGGCACCGCATCTGGCCACCTCGTTCTGGTTCGCCCTCGGCGATCCGTCCGATGCCCGCGCTCAGATCCATCGGCACCTGCGGCACTATATGAACTGGATCCCGGCCGAGTATGTCGACGCCATGGCACCTCATACCGGATGGGCTGGGAACCAGGACCAGCTCGCCGATGTCCTGCGCGGCTTCGCCGCCGTCGGCACCAGCGAAATTCATTTGATACCAACCAGTTCCGACCTCGGACAGCTGCGCGCTGTCGCTGACGTGGTCGCCGATCTCAATCGGGAGTTCGCAACGTGAACTACGGCAACTATCAGATCGAGATCTATTTCCAGGGTCTGGGCGGTGTGCAACCCAGCCTGCCGATGTCCTTCGCCGAACTCGAGGCCCGTGCCGAACAGGCCATGCCGCCGGGCATCTGGTCTTACGTCGCCGGCGGCGCCGGAGATGAATTGACCCAGCGAACCAATGTCACGGCATTCAACCGGTGGGGTCTGATGCCCAGGATGCTGGTCGGCGCCACCGAGCGAGATATGTCGGTCGAGTTGTGGGGCCGGCGCTGGGACGTCCCGATCTTCATGGCGCCGATCGGCGTGATCGGGGTGTGCACCACCGACCACCACGGCGACCTGGCTGCCGCTCATGCTGCAGCGCGCACCGGGGTTCCTATGTGTGTGTCGACGCTGACGATGGACCCACTGGAGGACATCGCGGCCGAATTCGGCGCTACCCCAGGTCTTTTCCAGCTCTACACACCGACCGACCGTGATCTCGCGGAAAGCCTGGTGCATCGTGCCGAAGCGGCCGGATACGCCGGGATCGTGGTGACTCTGGATACGTGGGTTCCGGGCTGGCGGCCCCGCGATCTCACAACCGCGAATTTCCCGCAGTTGCGGGGGATGAGCCTGGCCAATTACATCAGCGATCCGCACTTCCGGGCCAAGGTCGACGCCGATCTCTCCGATCCCCGCAATGCCGTAATGCACTGGGTCAGCATCTTCGGAAACTCGTTGACGTGGAATGACCTGTCATGGCTGCGCTCGATCACCAAGCTGCCGCTGATCCTCAAAGGTATCTGCCACCCCGAGGACGCGCGTCGGGCGATCGACGCCGGGGTCGACGGAATCTACTGCTCAAATCACGGCGGCCGGCAGGCCAACGGCGGGTTGCCGGCCATCGACTGCCTGCCCGAAGTCGTAGAAGCAGCGGGGGACGTGCCGGTGCTGTTCGACTCCGGGGTGCGCTCCGGTGCTGACGTGATCAAGGCGTTGGCGTTGGGCGCCAAAGCCGTCGGCATCGGCCGGCCCTATGCCTACGGTGCCGCGCTGGCCGGTGCCGACGGCATCGTTCATGTGCTGCGGTCGATCCTGGCCGAGGCCGATCTGATCATGGCCATCGACGGCTATCCCACGCTCGGCGATCTGACCCCCGATGCGTTGCGTAGGGTGGGCTGATGGCCCGCCCGACCACCGAGATCTCCCGGCTGAGCGAGCGGCAGATCACCACACGAGCCGATCTCGACGCACTACTGGACTGCGTTCCGGTGGCCACCGTCGCCTTCATTCGTGACGGGCATCCGGTCGCGCTCCCGACCGGCTTCGCGCGACTGCGCGACGAACTGGTGATCCACGGTTCCACCGGATCGCCCTGGATGCGTCAACTCGCCGACGGTGCCCAGGTGGCCGTGTCGGTGACCGCTCTGGACGGAATCCTGGTGGCGCGCAGCGGTTTCGAATCCTCGTTTCACTACCGCAGCGCGGTGCTCTTCGGCGCGTTCGGCGTCGTCGCGCGGGAGGACAAGAACGCCTACCTGGAGTCACTCACCGACCACTTCATCCCCGGCCGGGTGGCCGAGGTCCGGCCCAGCACCACCAAGGAGCTCGCCGCAACGCTCGTGCTGCGACTGCCGATCGGCGCGGACAACTGGTCGCTGAAGGTCGCAAACGGCTGGCCGGATGATCCGGAGGAGGACGTCGCCGCCGGCGGCTGGGCCGGGGTGGTGCCGATGACGGTCAGCTATGGCGAACCCCTGCGGGCACCGGACTGTGATCCGGAAAATCCGGTCCCGGCCTCGGTGCGTGCGCTGATCCTCTGATCGGGGGCGGCACCGGCCAGGCGCAGACAGTCCGTGAGTACGGGGCCTGAGTCGTGTGGATCGAAGTCCGTTGAGGTCAGTCTGTGCCCCCGGCAGGATTCGAACCTGCGGCCTTCTGCTCCGGAGGCAGACGCTCTATCCCCTGAGCTACGGGGGCGCA
>CAYFMA010000052.1:0-22845 GCA_964344085.1 uncultured Mycobacterium sp. | reverse complement strand
GCCCGGGACCGCACCAGGGCCCTGGCCCCGGCCCCGGCCCGGGACCCAATCACCAGGCGAACCGGATCAGCGGGGACGGCCAGGACAATGGCGGTCAGCATCAAGCTCAACACTGACCGATGAAGAAGAAGCCACCGCCGCCCCCGCCGTTCTGGCGCAACCCGCGAAACCTCGGCTTCGTCATCGGTGGGGCCTCAGCCGTCCTCGTCGCGGCAGGTGCGACGGCGATCATGCTCAACAGCCCCGGCGACTTCTCCACCGTCCCGCATGTCAAGCGGCTCACGCCCAGTGAATCGACCGCGAGGTCCAGTGCTCCGCCGCACGCCCCGGTGACCGCCGCCCCCTCCTCCTCGGAGGCCTCGACATCGGAGACACCCGCACCGGAGCCCTCCGATTCGCCGGCGCCGTCACGCTCGTCGGCGCCCACTCCGTCCTCGCCGCGGCAGAGCCCGCCGACGAGTCGTGTCGAGCTCACCCGCAACCCGATGAGTTTCCATCCCAGCCCGATTCCGAAGCACTAGCGCCCAGCGGTGATCGCCGCGGCGCGCTCGTCGGCCTCCGGCCCGCAGATCGGCTGAAGATCGAAACCCGTCGCGATCAGATTCGTGATGCGCGCCTTCAGATCACCGGATGTCATATGCGCCTCCAGGTTGCGGCCCGGGCAGCTAGTGCCCGACGCCACCTCCTCATGGCTGGCCAGCGTGTTCACCCCGATGCCGAATTGCCTTGTCGCCCAGGCGAATACCAGAGCAGCACCGTTGAGCTGCTCCTCGGTGACGGCCTCCTCGTCGAAATTTCCCTCGCAGAGCACGAGATAGTGGCCGGTGGTGTCGTACACGGTGGCGGTGTCACCGGCTATCGCCGGATCGCGCAACGCGAAGATATTTCCCTTGCGGTCGACGGCCGCGTGGTAGGCGATGTCGACCCAGCCCTTGTCGACCTGGTGGTAACGCTGGTGGGACTGCAGGCGGGCGACGATTCCGCGGTTGTCGGGCAGTGCGACCGCCGAGTGGTGCAGCGTCATCCGGGTGATGGTGTGTGGCCGGCCGCCCGGCTTGGCCGGCTTGGCGCCCCAGGCCTGACGGCAGAGCATCACACCGGACGTCGCCGCGGCCGAGGCGGAGGGGACCGTCGTGACGGAATACCCCGCCGAGGCCAGCGCGAGCGCTGTCAACCCCAGCGCCCGCCGCCGATTGAACCGGTCCACGCAGCCACCGTATCTGTCGGTGGCCGGTGGGATGATGGAGCCATCCATCGGGGGATGGGTGAATCAGTGGGGGATATCGGTATGTCGCGGAGTTCATCGTCGAATGGCAGTGCCTTCGGACTGCTGGTCGTGCTGGTGGTGATCGTGTGGATCGTCAGCCTCATCCTGCGCTACATCGGCCCGATCCTCGGCCTGCTGGCCATCGCCGCCTCGATCTACGCGGCGCGGGCCGTCCTGCGCGACAACCACCGCCGTAAACAGGAGTACGGGGACTACTGCGCCAAGGTCGCCGCCACCGCCGATAAGCAGGACGAGTGGGTGCGCCAGGGCGATCTGCGCGGTGTCTTCGGCGCGGACGCTGCGGACCTCATGGATTACGTGCGCGACGACGGCACGGTCGCCCCGCCCGAACGCCCGTCGCACGCCATCCCCGCCGTGCCACCGCTGACGCGGGTCCGGCGGGCCGCGCCGGCGGCTGTGGTGGCGGGCGGTGTCGGCGTGGCCATGCTGCTTGCCCAGATCCCCGGAGTCGGTTCGGATTCCAGTTCCACCCGCTCGAGCACCAGTCGCACTCCGGACCCGACCTACTCGACCCGAACGACGACCCCCACGTGGGAGACGCCCTCCACGACCAGTCAGCGGCCCACAACGACAACCGTCACCGAGACGAGTTACTACCCGACGCCGGCGCCGACGCCGACCTGGACGCCGACGCCGGAGACCACCACCGTGTATGTGGTGCCTCCGCAGGTTCCACAGACCAGCACCGCCGTTCCGATCGCCCCGCTGGTCCCCGGCAGTGGCGGTGACGTCTACTACCGCAGTTGCGCGGCGGCGCGCGCGGAAGGCCGATCCAATATCCCGATCGGAGCCCCCGGCTACCGGCCCGGACTCGACCGCGACGGCGACGGTGTCGCCTGCGAGTCCTGAATCAGCGCCGACCGCCGGCTTTCCCGGCCGGACGCCGGCCCACCTCCTTCCCTCCGAGGAGGCAACTCGGCAAGACTTCAGGACCCCGGGCAGGATGACGGTATGACTCAGATGTGGGACGAGCGGTATCAGCGTGAGGAGTACGTGTACGGCACCGCTCCGAATGACTTCCTGCGCAGCCAGATCGGACATATCCCCGCCGGACGGGTGCTCTGCCTGGCTGAAGGCGAGGGCCGTAACGCGGTATTCCTCGCTGAGCAGGGCTTCACGGTGACCGCTGTCGATCAGTCATCGGTCGGGCTGGCCAAGGCCGAACACCTCGCGCAGGAACGAGGCGTCGAAATCTCCACGCTGGTCGCTGATCTCGGCGAATTCCGGATCGAACCTCAGGCGTGGGACGGCATCGTCTCGATCTTCGCGCACGTCCCGCCGCCGGCCCGGCGGCATATCCATCGCGAGGTCGTCACCGGACTGCGCCCGGGCGGCGTCCTGATCCTGGAGGCCTACCGGCCGGAACAATTGCAGTACAAAACCGGAGGGCCTCCGGTCGCGGAGATGATGATGGACCTCGACGGCCTGCGCGCCGAACTCGAGGGTCTGGAGTTCGAGTACGGGGCGGAAACGGTGCGGGAGGTCCAGGAGGGCCCGCTTCACCACGGCGACGGAGCTGTTGTCCAGGTTCGGGCCCGGGCGCCGTTTTAAGTCCGCGCACCGTCGTCTGATACGGGCCTAAAGTCTCTACGACCGCGAACGCGGAACCCCGACGATGAGGGTTAGCTAGGAGAGATTGGGGCTCTCCGGGAATGAGGCTCGTTGTGATCATCACGCCGACGAAGAAATCCATGGTCCGACGCGGTGCGCAGGCCGGTGCCGCGGCCGCGGTGATGCTGGGGGTGGCGCTGTCAGGGCCTGTGATCGGTCTTGCCACCGCCGACAGTGCGGAGCCCACCGCAACCGGAGCCGCCGCTCCCCGCCAGCAGACCTCGCGTCCGGCCCGGCCGGCTGCGTCGCGCGCGGCGGCGAGGAAGTCCGCCCCGGGCACACTGACTCCAGCCGGCGCATTGCCGGTGCTGACCAGCGGCGCTTCGGCCACGGCTGGTGCCGAGCCCAACGGCCCCCTGGGTGATGTGTTGCAGGCCGGTGCCGTGCAACTGCTCGGTCTGCGGCAGGCGCGCCGGCAGAGCGCCACCGCCACCGGCCCCGCTGTCGCGGCTGCCGCGGTGAGCAACGCACCCCGCGCCGCGGCACTGCCCATCACCACCGTCGCCACGAACTCGTTCACCACCATCTTCGGCACCACCGCCGCCGGATCGGTGAGCGTCAACGGACACACCTGGACCGCCGACCCGACCACGCACCTCTACACGACGGCGACAGACCTCGCGAACGAGTGGCAGACCTACTACACCCAGATGAAAGCCGGACAGGGCTCGTCGCTCAATGACATCCAGCGACTCGAGGGCAACGCCGAGGCCGTGTTCGAGAACACCGGCCTGAAGAACCTCACCGCTGAGCAGTTGTCGATCGGCCGTCAGGACGCACAGCGTCAGTTCGACGCCATGTACGCCGCATTCGTCGGTGCGGGGGTCAATCTCGACAACACGCTGACCTCGGCGCAGTACCTCGCGGTCGAGACCGTCCTGCAGGGTGATCCGACCCTGCTGGAACTCGGCCTGCAGGGACACGGCCTGAACAATTCGTCGATCGCCCGCTATGCCGGTTACACCACTGACTTTCAGAACCGGGTGGACGGTCAGACCCTGTACGTGGGTGGCGGACTCAACAACGGCAAGCGTGCCATCGCCAACTTCTTCGACGACAACATCCTCACCCACATGCCCTTCCCGACCACGGTGAACAACGGCGTGCTGTGGCAGACGAATCAGAACGGCAACCGCGAGGACAAGGTCGTCGACTCCGTCGCCGCGCTGAACGCGAGCCTGACGCGCACCTATGTCACCGCCGACTTCCTGCAGCCGCCGCAACTGGTCACCAAGACCCCGCGGCAGACCTTCACCAACGGAACGGCGTTCACCTTCACCCTGCCGGCCAATACGTTCGTCGACCTGCAGGGCCAGGCGATCACGTACACGGCCACTCTGGCCGGCGGCGCCGCGCTGCCGTCGTGGGTCACCTTCAACCCGCAGACCGGTCAGTTCGCGGGCACGCCGCCCGCCGGCACCGGCAATGCGGTCGTCGTCGTCACCGCCACCAACACCTCGGGTCTGCACACGAGCGAGGCCTTCGGCGTCGTGTTCAGGGAACCGGCGCCGGTCCTGACCAACCGGACCCCGACTCAGAACCAGCGGGTGAACACCGCGTTCACCTTCACCCTCGCCGCCAACACCTTCGTCGACCCGCTGGGGCAGACGATGACCTACACGGCCAACCTGCCCGGCGGCGCGACGCTGCCGAACTGGCTGACTTTCAACGCCCAGACCGGACAGTTCTCCGGCACGGCTCCGGTCGGGACGAAGTCGGTGACCGTCGTGCTGACGGCCACCAACTCCTCGGGCGTGAAGGCCGCGGAGTCCTTCGCCATCAAATTCGCCTGAGAACGCCGATACTGAGGGACGTGGCTGACCTCAACGTGCTCGGCGAGCCTCTGGAACCCTGCGGCACCGACCCGATGACCGGGTTCTACCGCGACGGCTGCTGCTCGAGTGGTCCGGAGGATCGCGGCCTGCACACCATCTGCGCGGTGGTCACCGCCGAGTTCCTCGATCACCAGCGGTCCATCGGCAACGACCTGAGCACCCCGATGCCGCAGTACCGGTTCCCCGGCCTGGTACCGGGGGACCGCTGGTGCGTCACCGCACTCAACTGGCTGCGGGCTTATGCGGACGGATGCGCGGCTCCCGTCGTGCTGGCGAGCACCCACCAGCGCACCCTCGACGTGGTGCCGTTGGAGGCCCTCAAAGAGCACGCGGTCGACGTGCCGGACGACTTAACCGGGCTGTGATTGGCCCCCTATGAATTCCAGTGAATTCCAGCCGGCCCGATCGGTTGTTTGCTGGACCTGAGTAGAAGGCTGCGGGCAAAAGCCCTGTGACGGCCGTCACCGATGACTGCGCGGTGTACGTGGAAAGTTCTATTTCTGCATTTCAAACGGCCTTTATTTCACCCAGAGCGCCGAATTCAAGCTGGGTGAGCAGAATGCGTAAAACTGAATAAATCGCGCACTTCGCGAGTTGCGAGCACAACCACGACAGCGCAGTAACGCCGCTCCTACTTTGGGCGAAAGGTTAATTACCGCAACGTTAGGAGTGCGACATGGTCGCCATCGGCTCGATCGGTTCCACCTGGCATCCCGGCCGTGGTCCGGTCACCACGTGGACGGCATCGCCGGCCAGCCGCCAGCTCATGGCGCAGGCCTCCGTCGACCCGCTGAAGCCCAGCTTCCAGCAGGCGCAGCACCTGCGTTCGGCGCACTACGCCCGCACCCTGGACCGTAAGGTCCCGCGGTTGATCCTGGCCGCCTGGGACGTCGATGGCTGGTGCGATATCGCCGCGATGACCGAGGCGATCAACGCCCACGTCCGTCGCCACGACACCTACCACAGTGCCTTCGACGTCTTCAGTGACGACGACGACACCATCACCATCGTCCGTCGCACCATCGACGACCCGGCCGACATCGAGTTCGTGCCGGCCGCGATGGGCTTCATGGAGCAGGACGAGATCCGCGAGTACGTGCAGTCCTCCACCCCGGGCACCCTGGAATGGGATTGCTTCACCTTCGGTGTGATCCAGAAGGCCGACCACTTCACCGTGTACGCCAACATCGATCACCTGCACACCGACGGCTCGTCGGGCGTGCTGATCTACCGCGACATCCACCAGGCCTACCAGGCCCTGGTCGACGAGCAGATCATCAACGCCCCGCGCACCGCGGAGTACCGGGAGTACACCGCCAAGCAGCGGCTGCAGGTCGAGACCATGGACCGCGACTCGCGTCCGATCAAGGACTGGATCGAGTTCGCCCGCGAGGCCGACGGCGGCTGGCCGAGCTTCCCGCTGCCCCTGGGCGATGCGGGTGCCACCGGCGCCGGCCGCGCCATCACCATCGAGCTGCTCAACGGTGAGCAGACCGAGGCGTTCGACACGGCCTGCCGTGCCGCGGGTGCCCGGTTCAGCGGTGGCGTCATGGCGTGCGCGGCGATGGCCGACCACCAGTTCACCGGCGCCGAGGTGTTCCACACCTTCACCCCCTCGGACACCCGCAGCGGCGACCAGATGCACAGCGCCGGCTGGTACGCCAGCCTGTTCCCGGTCACGGTCGACGTCGAGGACGGCGACTTCGCGATGATGGCCCGTTCGGCTCAGAAGTCGTTCGACGCCAACAAGCACCTGTCGGCGGTTCCGTTCGAGCGTGCGTTCGCGGTGGCCGAGGCGCAGGGCGAGGAGCTGGGCCAGACCCAGTCGAAGCGCCCGATGATGGTGTCGCTGTTCGACTTCCGCAAGCTGGCCGACGCCAACGCGAACCGGCTGGGGATGTACATCGACGACCTGAACCACGGCGGCATCAACATGTGGGTCACCCGCAACGCCGACAACACCATCGTCACGGTGTCCTACCCGGACACCGTCGAGGGTCGCCACTCGGTGCACGAGTACCTGGGCGCCCTGCGGGCCGCCTTCCTGGGCACCGCGGCGCTGACCGAGGTCTGGGCCGAGACCGACCAGGCTTTTGCTCATTCTGCTTAAGTCGTCCTAAGCTGCCGGGGTGGCCGGCAAGCACCGCATAGACCTGCGGCTCGCAACGCAGATCCTGCTGTTGCAGCTGACGGTGGTGGCGCTCACCCTGGGGATCGCCTTCGCGCTGCTGGCCGTGGTCAGTCAGCGCCGGCTGATCAACGAGTACGGCACCCGATCCCTGGACATCGCCAGGGTGGTGGCCGACGGTCCGGGGGTGCGCACCGAGGTCGCCCGGCTCAACGAGAAGATGCCGACGGCCGAGGACCTGGACAAGGGACCGCTGCAGAAGCTGGCCAATCAGGTCATGCACGCCACCGGCGCGCTGTTCGTCGTCGTGACCAACGACCGCGGCCTGCGGCTGACCCATCCCACCTTCGACGAGCTGGGCAAGCCGGTCAGCACCGACCCGGCCGGGCTGGCCGGCCGCGAAGAGGTCAGCCAGGGGACCGGCACGCTCGGTCCGTCGGTGCGCGCGAAAGTCCCGGTCTACGCACTGGATTCGGACAAGGTCATCGGTCAGGTGAGCGTCGGCATGTCCACGTCGTGGGTGTACCGGTTGCTCAACAACGACCTGCGGGCGGCCCTTCTGACCGGCGGCCCTGCGCTGCTGACCGGAGCGGTGCTCTCGATCCTGCTGGCCCGGCGCTGGCGCCGCCAGACCCTCGATCTGCAGCCCACCGAGATGAAGGAACTGGTGCGCACCCAGGAGGCGGTGCTGCACGGAATCGGCGAGGGTGTGCTGGCAACCGACACCCACGGCAACATCACGTTCGTCAACGACGAAGCCTGCCGATTGCTCGGCATCACGGCTGCCACCGGCAAGCCTGCTGACGAGATCGGCCTGACTCCGCGTGTGCTGGAAGTGCTGCGGGCCTGCGATCCCAGTCCGACGCTGGCCGCGGTGGGGGATCGGGTGCTGGTCGTCTCGGCACGACCGGTGTCCCGAGAGGGCAGTGAACTGGGCACCGTGCTGGTCGTCCGCGACCGCACCGACGTCGAATCGCTGACCCGCCAGCTCGACGCCGTGCGGCTGATGAGCACGGTGCTGCGGGCCCAGCGGCACGAGTATGCCAACCGCCTGCATCTGCTCAACGGCCTGCTGCACAGCGGCCACACCGAGGAGGCCTCGCAATATCTTGAGGAGTTGTTGGGTTCGGGCCCGCTCGGTGCCGCGCTGCCCGGTATCGACACCGTGCGCGACAACTATCTGCAGGCTCTGCTCGCGGCCAAGGCCGCCGGCGTGCGGGAGGCCGGTGTGACGCTGCGTATCAGCGAGAACACCTGGGTACCCGGACAACTCGCGCTGCCTGTCGATGTGACCACCGTGCTGGGCAATCTGATCGACAACGCCATCGATGCCGCGCGCACCGGCAGCAGCCCGGCCAAAGTCGTGGAAGTCGAACTGCTGCAGGATAATTCGACGCTGCACATCACTGTCGCCGACAGTGGCGACGGCGTGGCCGAGGATCTCGCCGACGACATCTTCATCGAGGGGACCTCGACCAAGCCGGCATCGGATCTGCCCGGCGGCCGCGGCATCGGGCTGACACTGTCGCGCCAGATCACCCGTGCGCTCGGCGGCGACATCCGGCTGTCGCGGCGCAGCAACCCGGGTGCCGAGTTGTGCGGAGCCGAGTTCATCGCCCGGATGCCGGGTGTGATGGCCGGTGTGATGGCTGGTTCCCGATGAGCGCCCCCGGCAAGGAGTTCACCGTTCTGGTCGTCGACGACGACTTCCGCGTCGCGCACATGCACGCCGGGATCGTCGAGGCACTACCCGGCTTCACGGTGGTCGGCACCGCCAACACCCTGGCCGCCGCACGCAAGGCCGCCCGGGTAGACCTGGCCCTGGTCGACGTCTATCTGCCCGACGGGTCCGGCATCGACCTGGTGCGCGAACTGCACTGCGACGCCATGGTGCTCAGCGCGGCCACCGAGGCCGAGACGATTCGGGCGGCGATCGCCGCCGGCGCACTGAGCTATCTGGTCAAACCGTTCGCTCCGACCGAACTGGCCGCGCGACTGTCCGGCTACGCCCGGTACCGGCGGATCCTCAGCGGCCGCAACCTCAGCCAGGACGATATCGACACCGCACTCGACGCCCTGCGGCCCAAGGTCGCCCCGCAGCAGTCGCTGGCCGCGGCCCCGTCACCCACCAAGGACCTGGTCCTGGAGGCTCTCGCGGCTTCCGACATGCCGATGTCGGCGGCCGAGGTGGCCGCGGCGATCGGTGTCTCCCGGGCCACCGCCCAGCGCTATCTGGCCAACATGGCCACCAGTGACGAGGTCAAGGTCAGCCTGCGGTACGGCACCACCGGGCGCCCCGAGCAGGAGTTCGCCGTGCAACAAAAGGGGTCAAAGAGGCTGAAGTGACTCGCGGCGCGCCGGAGTCCTCCGACGGGCCGTCGATTTGATGCAGCAAACGACCTGCACGTTTTGAGCAAATCGCTGGTGGTTGCCGGACTGACGAGCTTTGGGCCGAAAGTCCCTACTGGACAATGACGTCTGAGTAGAAGATAGTAATTAGCTGAGGAACCAACCTCGGCAAAGAGCGGGCAACGTTCGCAAGATAAAAGGGGATTTTTGAAAATGAACAGCCAAACGAAGCCGGTGATGGCCACCGGGCTGGGCCTGGCTACTGCTGCCGCGATGGTCGCGGGGGCTGTTGCACTGCCCATCACCCACAGCTCGGCCAGCATCCCGATGCCGTCGATTTCCAGCGCTTTCACCCTGCTGGACTCGGAGCATGGCTGGGAGCACGGCAATGGCAACTGGGGCAACGGCAACTCGGGCTCGAACGTCCCCTCGTTCAGTTCGAGCAGCAGCTCCAGCAGTGATGACGGCGACCACGAGGGCGACCATCACCACGGCTTCGGCAATATCTTCGGCATGATCGGCAACTTCCTGGCCAACAACCAGGCTGAGGTCGAAGCCTTTGCCGCAGGGGTCCCGACCTTCTACCTGGGACCGATCCAGCTGGGTCAGGGTGTGCTGGCGAACGCGTTTTACAACGGCTACAACGGGTCGGCCACCGGGCTACCGGGCGTGCTGGCCTACGTCACCAGCCAGATCGGTGATGTCAAGACCTTCATCAAGAACATGGTGCTGACCGTGACCAGCCTGATCCCGGCGATCCCGCTCGGACCGGTCTGGGTCGGCGGTGGCCGGCTGGCCAACGCGTTCTTCGACGGTTACAACGGCTCGGCGACCGGACTCGCGGGAATCATCTCGTATGTGACCGCCTCGCTCGGTCTGCAGACCCCGCCGGCCACCCCGGCTGCCGCTGCTAAGACCGCTGCGGTCTCGGCCGCGGCCGCTTCGCTGCCGCGCGCTGCGGCTGCGACCGTGTCGGTGGCGACTCCGAAGGCTGCTGCCGGCCGGGCGAAGTCGGCTGCTGCCGCGCCTCGCGCCGCCGCGGCTAAGTCGGCCCCCAAGGCCGCTGCCGCGTCCAAGCGCGCCAAGTAGGACGCAGGGCTACCGCGCGGTCAGGGACAGGCGCCGGGGGCTGGTAACGGGTTCACCGCCAGGATGCGGGTGACGCCGTCCACCAGCCAGCCGGCACCGGGATTGTCCAGGGCCGCGCGGTAGACCATCTCGGCCGGATCGGCGACCAGTTCGCCGCACGCGATCGACTGCCGCGACGAACTCGCGGTCAGGAACGCGGCGGGCGGGGGGCCGGGCCAGCCGACAGTGGCAGGCGTTCTTGCGAAATGTGAGTCCAGCTCGTACACCACCACTCGGTCGGGGGTGTACGGCGCGCGGGCGGCCCCGCCTGAGAGGGCGTAGGCGCGGTCGACAAGGCTGCGCAGGGCCGCCCGCGCATTTCGTTGCGCAGGGGTCAGGCCGGTATCGAAGGTCTCGTCGAACGCGTACACGCTGACCTGGCGGCCGTTGAGCGCCACCGTCGTCGAACCGGCATCCGTCACACCCGGGGTTCCGAAATCCGTCCCCGGATCAACCGCGCTCTCGGCCGACGACGCGAACGACGCCACCGCCGACGGATCGATCTGGGCGATGTCGTAGCGTGCCGGAACGAATTGGATCGCAAGGCTGTTCACCTTCGTCAGCACCCGGCCGTCGCGGTAGATCACCAGTGCCGGCGACTCCAGCGCCAACGCCACGGCCGGCACCATCCCGCCGGCCGTTCCCACCTGAAAGACGACCTGATCACTCGCCGACGGGGTGGAACCGGCCGGTGCCGAACAGCCCGGCAGCGCCAGAACCGCCAGTAACGCCACGCGCAACCACGTCGTCCTCATCCGGTGAGTCTAGTGACGCGTGTGGTGGGATCGACGGTGATGAACCGAGGGATCGTGGCACTGGCAGCGACGCTGAGTCTTGTCGCCGTGTCCCCACCCGCGGCCGCCTCGCCGGCCGTCGCGGTGGTCACCGGAGTCTCGGCGGCCGACCTCGGTTCGACCTGGCGACCGGAATGCCCGGTGGGCCCGGCCGATCTGCGCCGCGTCGAACTGGGCTACACCGGATTCGACGGGCAATCGCATCGCGGCGCACTGGTGGTGCATCGTGCGGTCGTCGAGGAGGTCATCGCGATCTTCGAGGTACTCCAGCAGTTGCACTATCCGATCGCGCGCATGCAGACCGTCGATCACTATCCGGGTGCGCAGGACGAACTGTCGATGGAGGACAACAACACCTCGGCGTTCAACTGCCGCCACCTGCCCGGCAGTGCCGACTGGTCGCCGCACGCCTACGGCCGGGCCGTCGACCTCAACCCCTTGATCAACCCCTACATCGAGGCCGGCGGACACCTCGAGCCCACCACCGCCGCGAGGTATCTGGACCGCAACCGGGACGAACCGGGCATCCTGCGGGCCGATTCGCCGGCGGTTGCGGCGTTCACTGCGCGTGGCTGGCGATGGGGTGGCGCCTGGCGCAATCCGGTCGACTACCAGCACTTCGAGACCGGCTGAGCTAGCCTGGACAGGTGTCCAGTTCACCGCTGTCGATGACGCCGACGGGGTGGTTCCAGGTCGCCTGGTCCGACGAGATCGTGCCCGGACAGGTGCATCGGATGACCTACTTCGGCACCGACATGGTGGCCTGGCGCGCACAGTCCGGACGGCTCAGCGTGATGGACGCCTACTGCGAACACCTCGGCGCGCATCTCGGTCACGGCGGGCATGTCGAGGGAGAAACCATCCAATGCCCGTTCCACGGCTGGCAGTGGGACGCCGAGGGCCGCAATGTCTGCATCCCGTACGAACCGCGGCCCAATCGCGGCCGGCGTATGCGCACCTACCCGGTGACCGAACGCAACGAGTCGGTCTACATCTGGCATGACACCGCCGCGGGCGATCCCTACTTCGAGGTGCCCGACATCTTCGCCGGTTTCGGTGATGGGCGCACCGCCGACGACTACACGCCGCCGCAGCGGATGTACCGGCCCGGGGAGCAGCTGCACCCGCAGTACGTTCTCGAAAACGGTGTGGACTTCGCCCATTTCAAATTCGTGCACAAGACGCCCATCGTCCCGCTGTTCACCCGGCACGATTTCTCCGGACCAACGTCCTACGTCGACTTCACCATCACCTTCGAAGGCAGCTCAGATGACTGGGACGGCCAGTCAATCGACGACGTCAACAGCGGGGTCGAGGCCGTCAACGGCGGCCTGGGGGTGGCCGTCACCAGGAGCTGGGGGATGGTGGACAACCGCACGATCTCGGCCATCACCCCGGTCGACGAACGCACCTGCGATGTGCGATTCATGGTCTACATCGGCCGCACTCATCAACGGGCGCAGGAATTCGGACAGATGGTGATCGACCAGTTCGCTGCCGATATCGAGATTTGGTCTCATCAGCGTTACCGCGCCACTCCCGCGCTGGCGCCGACCGAGAATGACAGTTTCATGGCCTTCCGGCAATGGGCTTCACAGTTCTACCCCGAAAAGGCAGACGTATGAACAAGATCCGGGTCTTCCAGGTGGCCACCGGCAACGTCGGCACCGAGATGATCAAACGCATCACCCATCGTCCCGATCTGGAACTCATCGGCCTGCACTGCTACACGCCGGAGAAGATCGGTCGCGATGCCGGTGACATCGCCGGCATCGGACCGATCGGGGTCAAGGCCACCGCCACCGTCGAGGAGATCATCGCCGCGCACCCCGATGTGCTGACGTTCCACGGGGTGTTCCCCGACGAGGACCTCTATGTCCGGGTGCTCGAAGCGGGTATCAACATCGTCACCACCGCGGACTGGATCACCGGCTGGCATCGCGACACCAACCACCCACACCACTCTGGCAAGCCGGTCACTCGATTGCTCCAAGAGGCCTGCGCGGCAGGCGGATCCACGTTCTACGGCACCGGGATGAACCCGGGAGTCAATCAGATCCTGGGTGTGGTCTGCTCAGCCGATGTCGCCGAGATCGAGAACATCACCACCATCGAGTCCGTTGACGTGTCATGTCATCACTCGGCCGACACCTGGAAAGAGGTGGGCTACGGCCTGTCCGTCGATCACCCCGACCTACCCGACATGCTGGAGAAGTACACCCGCGTCTTCGCCGACAGCGTGCTGATGATGGCCGACTGTTTCGATCTGGCACTCGACGAGGTGAAGTTCAGCTATGACCTCGGAGCCTGCACCGAAGACGTCGACCTGGGCTGGTATCACCTGCCGAAGGGATCGCTCGGCGCCAGTTACATCAAGTACCAGGGCATGGCCGGCGGTGTCCCGAGGATCGAGACCCACCTCGAGTGGCAGATGACCCCTCACACCGAACCGCACTGGAACATCAAGGGCTGCTACATCACTCAGATCAAGGGTGACCCGTGCGTCCACAACAAGCACATGATCTACCCCAAGCCGGGTATCGACATGTCGGACCCGACGTCGTTCGCCTCGATCGGTATGACGGTCACCGGCATGCCCGCACTGAACGCGATCCGGTCCGTCGTCGCCGCCCCGCCCGGACTGCTCACCAGCGCCGATCTTCCGTTGCGTGGGTTCGCCGGCCGATTCAAGTAGTTACGGCGTCGGCTTGCGGAACATCCGCGGCAGGAAACCCAACAGTCCCAGCACCGCGATGACCGGCAGCGCCCACCACCACTTCAGGCCGCCCTTGTCCGCCGCCTTGGGAGTCTCCACCTTCGGAGCCTCCGGGGCCTTGGCGCTCGGCTGAGGTGCGTTGGCGGCGTTCGGCGCCAGGTAGGTGATCGGGGCGGCGGGCTTCAAGGCGTCGTCGATATTGCCGATGATCGCGTAGTTCTCCTCGACCGCCACCGCGCGCACACCCGAACCGGGTGCGAAGTCGATCTTGTCGAGGTTCACCCACACGATGTTCGGACTCAGGGCCGACTCGAAGTAGTAGACCTTGTTCGTCGAGTCGGCCACCGAGCGCCAGTAGGTGGGGGACAGGTTCGGATGCTCGGGATCACCGACTCCCCATGGCACCGAGACGTTGCGCATCACACTGAAAACACCTGCGACGGCTTGGCGTTGGTCGTCGGTCTGCGGCAACTTGCTGAGGTAGTACGACGCCCGCACGAACCTGTCCTGGGACTGGATGGAGCCGGGCAGATCCTTGTTCTTGTCGACGTTGTCCCACTTGGCGTTGAGCTTGAGTTGCTCGTCGTAGGTCGGGCTGTTGGTCATCACCTGGTACTGACGGCCGTGGTGGATCACCGGCTTACCCTCGAGGTACTCGATGACCGCCGAGTCGCCGGAGGCGTCGGTCACCGACAGATGCACCGTCGGATGCGCGGCACCGCCGGGGCCGAAGTTGATCGGCACGATGTAGATCTTCGGGTCGGTGAATGCGTCCACGACTTCCTGCACGGTGGCGAATGACGTCAGCACGTAATCCACCCAGCCGGCGAAGGACAGTCGCGGCCGGTTGTCGCCGGGAGCCGGGCCGAAATCGGACTCACCGAGATAGAGCAGATTGGCCACCAGGCCGCTGGTGTTCATCCCGTCGAAGACCCCGTCGATCGGGCCGGACGGATCGGTGGTTCCGGCCACCTCGATCGCGCCGTACTTGCGCGTCCACGTCAGCGAGTTCACCCCGCCGCTGCCGTCCTGCTCGCTGCCCGCCGGTACGGCGTACAGATGGGAGTGGAACGAGTAGGGCCAGTCCATCGAGCGGCCGGTGATCACCATGCCGTTGGGGCCCAGCCAGGTCACCCGGCTACAGGCGTCGGCCGCGGGGGCGGCGGTGAGAAAGGTCAGCACCGCCATGATGGCGGCGATGATCCGGTAGCGTGCAGCGTTCGACATGCTCGTCCTTCCTGGTCTGCAGGCCATGATGGCAGCCGAATTCTTTGCTGTGGCCGATTCGCCGCGCTGGCGCGCCGATCAACGCAGAATGGGGGTATGGAACAGCGGCGCCGGTTGGGCGTTCAGGACGCCCTCTGGCTCGAGATGGACCGTCCCAACAACCTGATGGTCGTCGACTCGGTGATCTGGACGGCCCAGCCGCTGGATTTCGCCAAGGTGCGCGCTGTGGTCGAAGAACGCCTGCTCAACCGCTATCCCGTGTTCCGCAGCAAGGCCGTGCGGGATGACGACGGTTCCTGGTGGTGGGAACTCGACGAGGATTTCGACTTCGACAACCACGTCGCGCTGGTCTCGCTGAACAAGCCCGACGATCCGCGTGCCCTGCAGGAACTGGTGGGCGCCCACCGCACCGAGATGCTCGACCGCGACCGCCCACTCTGGCAGGCGATCTGGGTCAAGCGGTACCGCGGCGGCAGCGCGATGATCCTGCGCAGCCATCACGCCATCGCCGACGGTATGCGGATGGTGCAGCTGTCGATGAGCCTGTTCGACGCCAGCCCGCAGGGCGGCCCGATCATGGCCCCCGCGGTGATCCAGCAGGCCGCCCACCCACAGCCGCCCGGCCAGTCGCTGGCCCAGCGGGTTCGCAGCACCGCCGCCGGGGCGACCATGTTGGCGGGCGCGGCCCTGTCGAAGGTGACCGAGGCCCTCGGTGGGCTCGCCGACCCCGCCGGCCTGCTGCAGCAGGCCGGTCGCCTGGGCCGGTTCGCCCTGCGCAACCCACTGGGCGCCGGCGACACCCTGGTGACCGCCGTGCAGAGCACCGGCGCCGCGGTGGCCGAAACGGTCCGCTCGGTGCTGCCGGGTGGCGGCTCGATGGTCGACGTGTTCTCCGCCGCGCCCGGCGATGTCGACACCCTGCGCAAGCTGCTGATCGGCACCCGCAACGACGCCACCATCTGGACCGGCGAGGCCAGCGGGCAGAAGAGCGTCGCATGGTCCGAGCCGATCTCACTGCCGGCGATCAAGGCGGTCGCCCATGCCAATCGCTGCACCATCAACGACGTGCTGGTGACCACGGTGGCCGGAACGCTGCACGACTACCTCAAAGCGCACAACGCCCGATGCTCCTCGGTGACGTTCATGGTGCCGGTCAATCTCAAGCCGATCGACACCACGCTGCCGGACACCCTGGGCAACGAGTTCGCGCTCGTGCAACTGGAACTGCCCACCGACGAACCGGACGCCGGCAAGGTGCTGGAGGCGGCCAAACGCCGGATGGACCGGATCAAGAACGGGCACGAGGCCGCGGTGGCGTTCCGCTTGCAGGAGACCATCGCCGGCTTCAGTCGAAGCCTGTACGAGGCTTCGGTCGACCTGTTCACCAACCGGACACTGGGCACCCTGACCAACGTCCCCGGCCCGCCCATGCCTGTCTATCTGGCGGGCAGTCTGGTCGACGGCATGGTCGGGTGGGCGCCCATTTCCGGCGATCAGCCGATGAGCTTCACCATCTACAGCTACGACGGCGAGGTGACCGTCGGAATCGCCTGTGACACAGGCCTTGTCCCGGATCACGAGACGATCGTCGACGGCTTCGCCGCCGCCTTCACCCGGTTGGTCGACGCGACCCCGGGGGCGGATCTGATGCAGATCACCTGGGGCGGTGCGGGGCGTGGTCCTAAGAAGGGTCCCGGCCGAGGTCGCGACCGAAGGCGATGAGCGCGCGGCGGCCGATCCCGACGATGTCCTCGTCGAAGTCGGCGTTGTCACGGAACGCCAGTTCGAGTGCGCGGTCGGCCAGTTCCACCGCCACCAGCATCGCGCGGGGATCGGTGTCAGCGGGGATCAGACCGCGCTCGACCAGGATCGTGTGAATGCGTGCGGCGAGATTCTGCATGCGGGTGCGCACATAGGCGGTCACCCCCGGCGACGTCCGTCCGCCCATCCACATCCGCGCAGTGCTCGGGTGTTCCCGGTAGTACTCCAGATGCAGATCGATCTCGCGGTTGAGCAGATCGGCGATCGAGCCGATGTCCCAGATCTGTTCGGCCTCGATGCAGCGCTCGTCGAGATCGGCGCACTGGCGTTCGAGCAGTTCGCCGAGGATGGCCTCCCGGTCGGGGAAGAACCGGTACAGCGACGGGTAGGAGACCCCCGCCCGGTCGGCGACGGCCCGGGTGGTGACGGCGTCGACGCCGTGGGCGTCGGCGATCTCGGCGGCTGCGTCCAGGATGCGGTTGACGGTCTGCCGGCCGCGTTCCTGCACCGGCGCCCGGCGGCTCACACTCGCGGTCGTCACCGATTGAGTCCTTTCGCCCGGCGATCTCTTGACAGCTCCGGGCAAAACTATAACATTGTTAGCGTTTGGTAAACCGCACGTCATCCGGGAGATCCGATGTCCGTCACCACGCTGAACCAGGCCCGCCCCACCGGACCGCTGACCGGGCACGTCGACGTGCTGATCGTCGGGGCCGGCATCTCCGGCATCGGAATGGGTCATTACCTGGTCACCATGCAGCCCGGCCGGTCCTTCGCGATCGTCGACGGCCGCGACACCATCGGCGGCACCTGGGACCTGTTCCGCTACCCGGGCATCCGGTCGGACTCCGATCTGCACACCTTCGGCTACGAGTTCAAGCCGTGGACGTCCGATAACGCCATCGCCGACGCGAGCGAGATCCTCGACTACATGCATGAGGTCGTCGAGGAGAACGGCCTGGCCAAGCGGATGTACTTCCACCACAAGGTGATCAAGGCCGATTTCGATTCGCAGACCGCGCAGTGGACCGCGACGTTGGAACGTGACGGCCAGCAGTGGCAGGTCACCGCGAACTGGTTGTTCGGCGCGACCGGCTATTACGACTACGCCGCCGGCCACCGTCCGCACTGGGAGGGCGAGGAGGACTTCGCGGGCGCCATCGTGCACCCGCAGTTCTGGCCGGAGGACCTGGACTACAAGAACAAGAACGTCGTCGTGATCGGCAGCGGCGCCACCGCCGTCACGCTGATCCCGGCGATGGCCGACGACACCGCGCACATCACCATGCTGCAGCGTTCGCCCACCTACGTGATGCCGCTACCGAAGAAGGATCCGGTGGCCAACGGTCTGCGAAAGGTGTTGCCGGACAAGACCGCCTACAAGCTGACCCGTTCGCTGAACAAGGGCCGGCAGCGGTTCATCTACAACCTCGGTCAGAACCATCCGAAGATCGCCAAAAAGATCATCCGGGCGTTCAACAAGGCCGCACTGCCCAAGGGCTATGACCTCGACACCCACTTCAGCCCCACCTACAACCCGTGGGATCAGCGGCTGTGCGCGGTGCCGGACAACGATCTGTTCAAGGTGATCTCCAGCGGCAAGGCCTCGGTGGTCACCGACAAAATCGTGCGGTTCACCAAGACCGGCATCCTGCTGGCGTCCGGCCGGGAACTGCCCGCCGACATCATCGTCACCGCCACCGGTCTGAAGCTGCTGCCGTTCGGCGGGATCGCGGTCTCGGTCGACGGCGAACTCAAGGATCCGCATGACAGCGTGGTCTACAAGAGTTTCATGCTCTCGGGCATCCCGAACATGGCGTTCGCATTCGGCTACACCAACTCGTCGTGGACGCTGAAGGTCGACCTGGTCTGCGAGCACCTGTGCCGCCTGATGGCCTACATGGATCAGCACGGCTATGACACCGTTGTCCCGGTGTGCGATGACCCGTCCATCGAGAAGCGGCCGATGCTGGACTTCCCGGCCGGCTACATCATGCGGGCCATCGAACTGTTCCCACAGCAGGGCACATCCGGACCGTGGACGGTGGAGATGAACTTCAGGGCCGACGCCGCCCGGTTGCGCAAGGGACCGGTGGAGGATGCCGCGCTGCGGTTCTCCAGCACCGCCCGTTCGGTCGTGACCGCCGGAGCGGCCCGGGCATGAGCCGGCCCGCCTTCCTCGAGGTCGACGGACGGCGGGTGCGGGTCCGCGTCGTAGGTGATCCGGACAACCCGCCGGTGCTCCTGCTGCACGGCATCGGCCGCAGTCTGGAGGACTGGGACCCGCAGTACGAACCGCTGTCGGCCCGCTACCGGGTGATCGCCGTGGACGTGCCGGGCTTCGGGTTCTCCGACCGGCCCGACGGCCCGATCACGTTGTCCACCTTCGCCAAAGGGGCTCTCGCCGCCGTCGACGCGCTCGGGGAGGACCGGCCGCTGCATATCGTCGGCAACTCTCTCGGCGGTGCGATCGCACTGCAGATACTGGCCACCAGACCCGAGCGTGTGGCCAGCCTGGCGCTAATCAACAGCGCGGGATTCGGCAGTGAGGTCACCCCGCTGCTGCGGATACTGGCCGTTCCGGTCATTGGACCGCTGAGCACCCGGCGGACCACCCGGCCGGCCGCCCGCATGCTGGAGCGGGCCTGCTTCGCCGACGCGTCACTGGCCACCGAGGCCCGCATCGACCGTGCGATGGCCATCGCCGCCAAACCGCATCATGGCGAGGTCATGCTGGCGACGGCCACCGAACTCGCCACCGCCCGGGGCATCAAGCCCGGCTGGCGCCGGCAACTGGCCGCCTTCGCCGCGCTAAACCCCCGGCCCACGCTGGTGATGTGGGGCGAGGCCGATCGCGTGCTGCCGGCTCACCACATCGACGAGGCCCGACGGGTCTTCCCGCATGCCGAGCTGCATCTGCTGCCGGGAGTCGGCCACATGCCCCAGATCGAGAGCCCCGACCTGTTCGCCGGGCTGCTGCTGCCGTTCCTGAACAAGGCGAGCACCGGCAGCTAGAGAAGCCTTGCGCCGCAGGGATATCGGGGCCGGAGCCGGCGTCGCAGCCGTCGTCGGGGACATGCTCTGATCCGGCGGTGTGTACGCGGTCGGCGGACCGTAGGGGTCGATGGCACTGGTGTACACCGCCGGGCCGCCGACGCCGTACGTTCCCGGAACCGTGGTGCCGAACGGTCGGTTCGCCGGATCGCCGGACAGATAGGCGATCCCGTTGTCCCAGCCGGTCGGGATCGCGGTCAGCAGGTCGACGACGGCCTTGAACGGGTCGGCGATGTAGAGCGGATTCGCCATCGTCGGGGTACCGGGATTGATGGTCCGGTCATAGGCGGTCTCGATGAACACGCGAAGAGGCGGATCCAGCACGGTGGCGATCAGCGGCCCGATCCAGGGCACCAGCGCGATCGGCTGAAGGATGGGCAGCGTCGGGGCCGGGATCAGGTAGTACGTCGAATCCTGGTACTGCCCTTGCAGTTCCGGCGTTCCGATGCTCAACGGCTGCAGGTGCACGAGGTAGTAGGCGGCCAGCGCGTTGATCCAGGTGACCAGGTTGAACGGGTTGGTCGGGGCGTCCGAGATCGGGTCGTACTGTCCCGCCACGTCCACTGTGGTGATCGGTGTGGCCTGCGCTGAGTCCGTCGGCGTCGCGCCGTTGAACGTCACGCCGAGGAACGGGATGTACAGACCGGGAACCCGGGCCAGGATCCCGCCGTCGGGCCGGTTGGGGTTGGCCAGCATCACGACGTTGACCGTCGCGGTCGACGGGTCGGCGATGAGGGCGGCCTTCTCGTTACTCGCGATCGTCGCACTCTGCGAGTAGCCGAACACCGTGAAGGCCGTATCGGTGAGCGGTGTCGTGGTGGTGCGCGTGTACGCCGGGGTGGTCACCGTGCAGGCGGTACCGCGCACGCACGCGTCGAGATTGGCCACGCCGGCCGCGACCGATGCGTCGAAGCTCGGATTCCCCAAACCGCCGAGCCAGCCGATCTGCTCGGGGGTGTACACCCCGACCCGGGTGCACTGCGGGCCGCACAGACCGGTGTCGCGGACGTATTTGTCGTTCATCGTGTCGATGTAGTAGCCGACCCAGTCCGACGGCTGTGGTGGCACCTTCAGCGGATTGAAGGTGCCACCCATGGTCAGCGAGGTCGCGGCGTGGGCGTCCGGGGCGGCGATCAGGGCTGCAGCAAGCACCGATGCGATAGCTGCACGGCCACCGGTGCCCATTCCCCGACGCTACCGGCGAACTGCCTCAATTCACAGGAACGTCGAGGATCGGTCGCGGGACGTCGGCGCCGGGACCATTGAAATGCCACCACTCGCCGGGGTAGACCGCCAGGCCGCCGGCGGCCATGGCGTTGCGCAACACCGCGCGGTTGGCCTGCTGCTGGGCGCTCACGCCGTCGGTGGCAAACGCGGTGGCATGCGCGGAGAAGTCGTCGAAATCCGTGCCCATATCCACCAACCGGCCGCCCTGGGCGATGGTGACGTCCACCGACCGCCCGGTCTCGTGGCTGCGCGCATACGGACCCGGCTTGGCGACCCAGGCCGGATTGGGCACCGCCTCGAACATCCGGACCTGAACCTCATGCGGGCGGTAGCAGTCCCAGAAAACCAGGGTTGCGCCCTGCGCGCGCAATGTCGCCGCGGCCGTCGCGAGACCCGGAATCAGCGACTCGTGCACCAGGCAGCGTGCATTCGCCGGATACAGTGGCGCCCCGACGAAATTGTTGGCCGTCGCATAGCGCAGATCGATGATGGCGTCGGGTATCACCGAGCGCACATCGACGAAACCAGCGGCCCGGGCCTGCGGCGAGACCGGCGGAATGCCGATGTCCGGGACGGCGCCGGCCGGTGCTGCCGATGCCACTGCGAGAGTCGTCACCGCGGTGGCGAGTCGAGTGCGCATCACACCATTATCTGCCGGATGTCGAAGTGCTCGGCCTCGTAGCGGTATCGCCCGTAGCTGAGCCGGCGGTGCGTCCGCCAGATGATCAGCACGGCTGTCAGCACCGCGGCGAACAATGCCCCGAAGCCCGCGCAGAATGTCGCCGCATCCTTGGAGACCACACCGCGGTCGGCAAGAACCTGCACATAGGTGGCGGTGCCGTTGATCGAGCCGTGCAGCAGCATCACCAGCAGGAGGCTGGCCCGGGTGTTATTGGACAGCCAGGTGAACAGCACGCTGATGGCCGTGGTGAATCCGATGAAGATCAGCGCGTTGGCCACTCCGCCGGCCACTCCGCCGGCGAACCAGGAGGGCGCGTAGAGAAAGAAGTGCCACCCCGCCCACAGCAGACCCAGCAGCAGCGTGCCGGGCAATGGGCCGAACCGGTGCTGCATGCGCGGTAGCGCGAACCCGCGCCATCCGATCTCCTCGAACAGCGGGCCGAAGATGAAATGCGCGCCGAACGCCGCCGGATACAGAAGCAACGCCGAAGGACTCAGCGCCCGGAACATCTGGGATCCCGCGACCGCAGCCGTGATGAGGATCTCGATGAGGGGAATGGCAAGCAGCGCAACGAGATACCAGCCGATCCCCACATCCCACGTCGTCAGCCGCTGCATCAGCCGGCGGATTCCGGCAGCACCCTGCGTCACCCAGGTCATGAACAACGCCGTTCCGGTCACCCCGATGGCGACACCGGGCAGCGCTGCCAGCGACGGCACATGCCGCGCCTCGGAGAAGGCCGGGATCCCCTTGATCAGCACCGGCGTCCACAACGCCCAGGTGACCAGGTAGGCCAGGGTGAAGAACGCGATCAGGGGGTGGGAGCGCAGCAGTCGCACGCCATCAGCATGCCCTCACACCTGATCAAAACTGCGGATAACGCTGTAACGGAGTCCGTCAGGCCGCCGATATCCGGTCATGGGGACCGTCCCGATCACCCGATGGCGCCACGCCATCCTCGTCGCGTGCGCGCTGATGCCCGCGGCGGCACCGCAGGCTCTCGCCGATCCTGCCGACCCGGTTCCCTCACCGGCGGTGGCCGCCG
>CAYFMA010000051.1:21279-23047 GCA_964344085.1 uncultured Mycobacterium sp. | reverse complement strand
CCGTGAAGCGATGCCGCACGCGGCGATCACCACCGACATCATCGTGGGATTCCCCGGGGAGACCGAGGAGGACTTCGCGGCAACGCTCGATGTGGTGCGGGCGGCCCGATTCTCGGCCGCATTCACCTTCCAGTACTCCCGACGGCCGGGCACGCCGGCCGCGGAGATGGACGGCCAGCTGACGAAAGAGGTTGTGCAGGAACGGTATATGCGCCTCATCGAGCTTCAGGAGGCCATCTCCTTCGAAGAGAATCAGAAGCTCATCGGCGCCACCGTCGAACTGCTGGTCGCCACCGGCGAGGGCCGCAAGGACGCCGCCACCGCGCGGATGTCGGGCCGCGCCCGCGATGGCCGGCTGGTGCACTTCGCCGGCGGCACCGACATCCGGCCCGGTGATGTGGTGACGACGACAGTGACCAGTGCGGCGCCGCATCATCTCATCGCCGATGCCACGGTGCTCTCGCACCGCCGGACCCGCGCGGGCGACGCGCATGCCGCCGGACTGCGCCCACATACCGTCGGACTGGGACTTCCCCCGATCGGCGAGCCGCCGATGACCATCAACACAGGATGCGAGCGATGAACCCCCAACCTGACTTCGAGGCCTACAAGGCCGAATTGGAAGCCGCCGAGCGCAAGGTCGCCGGCGAGATCGATCCCGGACTGCGCGGTGTGGTGGTGGCTGCACTGGTGTTCGTGCTGCTGGTGTCGTTCGTTCTGCCTCATACCGGCGGAGCGCGGGGGATCGATGTGTTGATAGGTGATGACAAAGCAGTCGGCGTCGGCATCGCACTGCCCTCTCGGATCTTCACCTGGCTGGCACTGGTGTTCGGTGTCGGTTTCTCGATGCTGGCCCTGATCACCCGGCGCTGGACGCTGGCTTGGATCGCGCTGGCCGGTTGCGCAGTGGGCGTTCCGATCGGGATGCTGGCGGTCTGGTCCCGTCAGACCGCGACGCACGGCAACCCGGGCCCGGGCATCGGGCTGATCATCGGCTGGATCGCGGTGATCCTGCTCGCGTTCCACTGGGCCAGGGTGGTCTGGACCCGTACCGCGCTGCAGTTGGCGGCCGAAGCCGAGCGCCGCGAGGAAGCGGCCCGCCGGCAGCCACGCTCGATACTGGACGGGATCGACCCGCCGGATGAGCAGAAGGCTTAAGCGTCAGCGTTTCTTACTGACAGCCTGAGCTGCCGCCGACGCCCACTCGCGCCACTGATCGGCACTTGCCCGGGCCTCGGCCGCCTCCTTGGTGCGACCCGCAGCCTCAGCCTTCTCGGCCTGGCGCTCGAACTGCTCGACCCGGGCCCGGAACTGCTCGGCGCGCGCCTGTGCCTCCGGATCGACGCGGCCGGCGTCGGCCGCGTCGCGCACCTTCTTCTCGATGGCGCGCAGCCGGCGCTCGAGATCAGGGCCGCGCTCGCGGGAGGCCTTGCCGGTCTCATCCCACTTGTCGGTGATGGTCCGCAGTGCGGCCTGGGCTGCTTTGGTGTTTGAGACGTCGATCTTCTCTGCCTCGGCGAGCAGACGCTCCTTGGCCTCGGTATTGGCGGCGAACTCGGCGTCGCGCTCGGCGCTGATCGCGTTACGGGCTGCGAAGAAGGTGTCCTGCGCCTTCTTGAACCGCTGCCACAGCGTCTCGTCGACCTCCTTGGCCGCGCGGCCGGCCGCCTTCCACTCGTCGAGCAGACTGCGGAACTTCGCGGCCGTCGGCGCCCAGTCGGTGGAGGCGGACAGTTCCTCGGCCCGTTCGCACAGCCGCTCCTTGGTC
>CAYFMA010000051.1:0-21269 GCA_964344085.1 uncultured Mycobacterium sp. | reverse complement strand
GCTCCTTGGCCTGCCGTGCACCGGCCCGTTCCTTGTCGAGTTCGGAGAAGTGCGCGCCCCGCCGGCGGTTGAAGGCGTCACGGGCCGCCGAGTAGCGCTTCCACAGCGCATCGTCGGTCTTGCGGTCCAGTCCGGTGATGGTGCGCCACTCGTCGAGGATGGTTCGCATCCGGTCGCCGGCGGTCTTCCACTGCGTGGCGTTCGCGGCGAGATCCTCGGCCTCGGCGGCCAGCGCCTCCTTCAGCGCGGTCTGGGCCGCACGGTGCTCGTCCCGGCGGGCGCGCTCGGCCTGGGCTGCTTCATCGGCGTGATCGGTGATGACTGCGAGCCGGGCCGCCAGTGCATCGACGTCGCCGAGAACGCTTGCGGTAGCCAGGGATTCGGCCAGGGTCGCAGCCGCCGCGCGGATCTTGCGGGCGTCGCCGCTGCCCGAGGCGAGCCGGGTCTCCATCAGGGTGACCTCAGTGGCCAGGTCGTCGAAGCGGCGTCCGAAGTGGGCGAAGGCCGCCTCGGCGTCACCGGCCTGCCAGGAACCGATCATCCGCTCGCCGGAGGTGGTGATCAGATACACCGTGCCGTCCTCGGCGACGCGGCCGAACTTGTGCGGATCGCTCGCCGGCGGAAGCAGGGGGGCCGCGGCCGGCGCGTGCGGCCGGGGCATCGGCCGCGGCTTGCCGGGCATGGGAGCGGGCACGGGGCTGGGCTTGGAAATGGGCTCAGCTGAGTCGCCGGTGGTGGTCTCGTCGCTCGTCATGGGTGCCTTCACATGTCTGCCGCGCGAAGCGGCTCCGTCGTTGCGTCGTGGGCCCGGTCGACTCGGCCGGTCCTCGTTGGGTATTGAACCAGGTCGGGCCGGTGTGTGGGTCGGGGTTGGGTGTGTGGTGTCCTGATCACCGTGGCCAGGAGCGATGTCGCCGCCGTACTCGCGATCTGCGCAGCCCTGTGCATCGCCGTCGGCGATGTCATGCAGCAACGGTCCACCAAGACCGTCGACGAGCAGAAGTCCGGCCACCTGGAACTGTTCATCGCGCTGCTGAAGAGTCCCCAGTGGTGGCTGGGCAGCATCATCGCAGCGGGGGGATTCGCCTTCCAGGCGGCCGCACTGGATTTCGGCTCGGTGATCCTGGTCGAGGCCCTGATGGCCACCTCATTGTTGTTCGCGCTGCCGCTGAACGCGTGGGTGGCGGGCACCCGGATCGCTCGTAGCCAGTGGGCCTGGGCAGTCGCGCTGGCGGTGTCGGTGGCGATCATCGTCACGATCGGCAACCCCACCGAGGGCCTGTCCCGTGCGTCATCCCACACCTGGACGTGGGTGGCCGTCGTGATGAGCCCGATCCTGGTCGCCCTGGTGCTCGCCGCCCGGCGCGCAAGCCCGCAGAAGTCGGCCGTTCTGCTGGCCGTGGTGTCGGGATCGCTATGGGGTTTGTTCGCGGTGCTGACCAAGGGTGTGGTGGACCGGCTCGGCGACGGGCTGTGGGCGGTGCTGATGACACCGGAGTTGTACGCCTGGGCGGTAGTGGCGCTGCTGGCCACCATGCTCGAGCAATCCTCGTTCCGGGCTGGATCGCTGGCTGCGTCGCTGCCGGGGGCCGCAGTCAGTGAGCCGCTCGTCGGCTCGCTGCTCGGCGTCGTCGTGCTGGGTGAGACGGTACGGCCCGGTGACAGCGGGTGGGCTCTGCTGATCGCCGCCGTCGTGACCATGGTGCTGGCCACCGTTCGGCTGGCCGGCATCAGCGGACGCTAGCGTTGACGCCGTGTTGGCGGCCATCGCACTCACTCCCTCCGCGCCCGTGCTGGTGCCCGAACTAGCGGGCGCCGCGGCAGCCGAGGTCGCCGCGTACCGCGAGGCCGCCCTGGCCGCCGCCGCCGAACTCCCGCAACGCTGGATCGCCATCGGAACCGGACCGGCCGACGAGGTCTACAGCTTTCTGCGTGGCAGCTTCGCGGGTTACGGCGTCGACGTGCGGGTAGCCCTTGATCCGCGGGCCCCGGACATCGTCGTCGAGATGCCGCTGTGCGCGCTGATGGCCGGCTGGCTCCGCGGGCAGGTCAATCCGGCGGGTTCGGTGCAGGTTCGGGTCTACGACGCCGGACTCGACTCGCGCACCGCCCTGTCGTGCGGTCACACCCTGCGCGCCGTGATCGACGACGACGACGAGCCGATCGGTGTTCTGGTTGTCGCCGACGGAGCCAATACCCTGACCCCGGCAGCCCCCGGCGGCCATCGCCCCGAGGACGTGCCGATCCAGGATGCGCTCGACGACGCGCTGGCATCCGGAGACGTCGTGGCGCTGGCCGCGCTGCCGGACGCCGTTGTCGGCCGGGTGGCCTATCAGGTGGCGGCCGGACTGACCGGCAACGGAGCGGGCTCGGCCTGCGAACTCATCCGCGGTGCGCCTTTCGGCGTCGGCTACTTCGCCGGCGTCTGGCGGCCCCCCGGCGGCGGCCGGGCGATTGACCGATGAACGCCCGGCCGATCGCGATCATCGGGCCGACCGGCACCGGCAAATCGGAACTGGCCGTCGAGGTTGCGCAACGGGTTGGCGGGGAGATCGTGAACGCCGACGCCATGCAGCAGTACCGGGGGATGGACGTCGGGACGGCCAAGCTCGCCGTCGGTGAACGCCGCGGCATCCCGCATCACCAGCTCGACGTCCTAGACGTCAAGCAGACCGCCACCGTGGCCCGTTATCAGCAGGCGGCGGTGGCCGACGTGGAGGCCATCGCGGCCCGCGGCGCGGTGCCGGTCATCGTCGGCGGTTCGATGATGTACGTCCAGTCGCTGCTCGACGAGTGGGAGTTTCCGGCCACCGATCCCGGCATCCGGGCCCGCTGGGAAGATCGGCTGGCCGAGATCGGCACGGCCGCACTGCATGCCGAACTGGCCCGGCTCGATCCGGCTGCGGCGGCCTCCATCCTCGACACCGACGGCCGCCGGATCGTGCGTGCGTTGGAAGTCGTGCAGCTCACCGGGCGGCCCTTCGCCGCCTCGGCACCCGTTATCGGTGACCCGCGTTGGGGTACCGTGATAATCGGGTTGGATTGGGAGACAACGGTTCTCGATGAACGTCTCGCGCGCCGGACCGCGCTCATGTTCGACAAGGGTCTGATCGACGAAGTCCGCGCGATGATGAACCAGGGCCTGCGTGACGGTGTCACCGCGCGCCAGGCGCTGGGCTACGCGCAGGTGCTCGAGGCCATCGACGCCGGCGCCGGTCCCGACCAGATCGCCCAGGCGCAGGAACTGACCTTCATCGGCACCCGCCGCTACGTACGGCGCCAGCGGTCCTGGTTCCGTCGCGATCACCGCATCCACTGGCTCGACGGTGCGGCCGGCGGCCTCGCCGATGAGGTGCTGGAGCACTGGCGCGCCGTATCCTCGAACAAATGAGGTTCGCAAAGGGGCACGGCACGCAGAACGACTTCGTCGTGCTGCCCGATCTGCCCGGCGAGGTCGATCTCAAACCGGCTGCGGTGGCCGCGCTGTGTGACCGCCGCCGCGGTCTCGGCGCCGATGGAGTGCTTCGGGTGACCACCGCGGGCACCGCCGTCACGCTCGGGGTGCTCAGCCGGTTGCCCGACGGTGTCGCCGACGGCGACTGGTACATGGACTACCGCAACGCCGACGGTTCGATCGCGCAGATGTGCGGCAACGGCGTGCGGGTGTTCGCCCACTATCTGCGCGTCAGCGGTCTTGAGGACCGCGACGAGTTCACGGTGGCCACCCTGGCGGGGGCGCGTCCGGTCGTCATCGGTCATGCCGACACCGTCGACGCCGATGTCACCGTCGAGATGGGTGAGGTCCACCGGTTCGGCACGGGCAGCGCCACCGTCGGTGGGCGCCGCTTCACCGGCCTGGCGGTTGACGTCGGCAACCCGCACCTGGCCTGCGTGGTCCCCGATCTGACCGAACGCGATCTGGCCGCCCTGGCCGTCGGCGATCCGGTCGCCTTCGATCCGGCACAGTTCCCCGAAGGGGTCAACATCGAGATCCTCACCGCCCCGTCGGGCGGAGCCGTCTCGATGCGGGTGCACGAGCGCGGCGTCGGCGAGACCCGGTCCTGCGGCACCGGGACGGTCGCCGCCACCGCCGCCGCCCTGTCGCATGAAGGCGCCGACACCGGGCGGCTGCGGGTGCGGGTACCCGGCGGTGAGGTCGCCGTCGAGATCACCGCCACCACCAGCTACCTGCGCGGGCCCTCAGTCCTGCTGGCACACGGCGAGATCGCCGACGCGTGGTGGGACGCTCAGATCTGACCGGCGGACTTTATTTGGGGTGCGCGACGTTGTACCGGCGTGACACGATCGATGACAACGTATGAGTGATCCCGACCTGAACCGCATCGCCGAGCCCAGCCTCGGCGAACTCGCCCTGGAAGACCGCGCCGCGCTGCGCCGTGTAGCCGGGCTTTCCACCGAACTCGCCGACGTCTCGGAGGTCGAATACCGGCAGTTACGCCTGGAGCGCGTGGTGCTGGTCGGAGTCTGGACCGAGGGCAGCGCGGCCGACGCCGACGCCAGCCTGGCCGAACTGGCCGCGCTGGCCGAGACGGCCGGCTCAGAGGTGCTCGAGGGACTCATTCAGCGGCGCGACAAGCCGGACCCAGCCACCTACATCGGGTCGGGCAAGGCCCAGGAACTGCGCCAGATCGTCGTCGCCACCGGAGCCGACACGGTGATCTGCGACGGTGAACTGAGTCCCGCCCAGCTCAATGCGCTGGAGAAGGTTGTCAAGGTCAAGGTCATCGACCGCACCGCGCTGATCCTGGACATCTTCGCTCAACACGCCACCAGCCGGGAGGGCAAGGCCCAGGTGTCGCTGGCCCAGATGCAGTACATGCTGCCGCGGCTTCGCGGCTGGGGTGAGTCGATGTCGCGGCAGGCCGGCGGCCGGGCCGGCGGCAGCGGCGGGGGCGTGGGAACCCGAGGACCGGGCGAGACCAAGATCGAGACCGACCGCCGTCGCATCCGTGAACGGATGTCGCGACTGCGGCGCGAGATCAAAGAGATGAAGCAGGTCCGCGACACCCAGCGCAGCAAGCGTCTGCACAGCGACGTTCCGTCGGTCGCGATCGTCGGATACACCAACGCGGGGAAGTCCAGCCTGCTGAACGCGCTCACAGGAGCCGGTGTCCTGGTGGAGAACGCACTTTTCGCCACGCTCGAACCCACAACGCGCCGCGGCACTTTCGACGACGGCAGGCCGTTCGTGCTGACCGACACGGTCGGGTTCGTGCGTCACCTACCGACCCAACTCGTCGAGGCATTCCGCTCCACCCTCGAAGAGGTGGTCGACGCAGAGTTACTCGTCCACGTCGTCGACGGTTCGGACTCCAACCCGATGGCCCAGATCGAGGCGGTCCATCAGGTGGTGCGCGAGGTGCAGGCCGAGCATCATTCGCCGCCCGCGCCGGAGCTGATCGTGGTCAACAAGGTCGATGCGGCCTCGGAGCTGACGCTGACGCAGTTGCGCCGCGCCCTGCCCGGTGCGGTGTTCGTCTCGGCGCACACCGGTGAAGGCCTGGATCGGCTCCGTGCCCGCATGGGCGAGCTCGTCGCGCCCCGGGAGGTCACCGTCGACGTGACGATTCCCTATCGGCGCGGCGATCTGGTCGCCCGGCTGCACAGCGAGGGCCGGGTCGACGCGGTGGAACACACCGACGCCGGAACCCGGGTCAAGGCCAGGGTTCCGGCCGCCATCGCGGCGGCGTTGCAGCAGTACACGACCACCTGAAGCGCCACGTCCTTGTTGGCGCTGCTGCCGGACGGTTGCTGGGCTAAGCTTCGGCTGGCATGTCGATCGACAAGGAGACGAGCAGCCCATGAGGAACGTGTTGGTGGCGGCCACGGCGGGTCTGACCGCTGCGGTGCTGAGCTTTGGCGTGGTCGGGTGCTCTTCGGGCACTAAAGAGGCGACTAAGACCTCGGCATCCGCATCGGTCCCGAGTTCGGCCAGCCTCACCATCCCGGCTCCGCCGGAAAAGGACGGCGGGCTGAAGAAGACGCTGCACGACTACATCGTCGAGAACAACATCGCCGAAGCGCCCTACAAGGTCGGTGAGGCGGGCACGCCGACCTACGACTTCACGATCCCTGAGGGCTGGGCCGAGATCGACCAGACCCCGGAGTGGGCCTACGCGGGCATCCTCTACACCAAGGCCGCCGACCCGGCTGATCCGCCGACCATCATGGCGGTCGCCGACCGGCTGACCGGCGATGTCAAGCCGGCCGATGTGCTGCAGTACGCGCCCGGCCTGCTCGACGACCTTGACGGCTTCACCCCGGCCGGTGCGCCGGTGATCAGCTCATTCTCCGGATTCGACGCGATCGAGTATTCGGGTACCTACATGAACGAGGGCAAGAAGCGCTTCATCGACGAGAAGACCGTCGTGGTGCCTGCCAAGGACGGCAGCTTCTTCGTCCTGCAGCTCAACGGCGACGCGCTCGAGAGCGAGCAGGCCGTCGTGCAGGCCGCCATGAAGGCGATCGACCAAAACACCAAGATCACCGCCCCCTAGCCGCGAACGCACCCGGAGATATCGAGAATGATTCGCTTTCACGCTTCCACGTTGCTCACCGCGGCGATCGCCGGCGTCATCTCCCTGTCGGCCCCGGTGCTCTCGGCACCGCCGGCCGGCGCCGTGCAGTGTGCGCCGAACCAGCAGGTCGATGCCCGCACCGGCTTGTGCTGGGGCAAGCAGGACCTCAACAACCTCGGCACCGCCCGCGGTATCGGCGGTAACGCGCCCTGCATGCCGGGGCGCCTCGGTCTGTGCCTCGGCGCCGCGCAGAACGGCATCAACCCGGGTGACACGCTGCGGGCCAAGCCGCCGGCCGGACCTGCGCCGCGCACCACCTGGCCGTCGAGATAGTCCAGAGCGCGCGCTGAGGCAACGCTGACGTAGTGCTGACAAGGCGGCCCGGGGGGTCGCCAACCAACCGCCCGGTTGGTCTATCCTCGAGGGGAACGTATCCACTCGCCGGAGGTCATACCAATGGGCAATGCCGTCAAGTACCAGCGCACCCTGTTCGAGCCTGAGCACGAGCTGTTCCGGGAGTCCTACCGGGCGTTCCTGGACAAGCAGGTCAAGCCCTTCCACGACCAGTGGGAGAAGGACAAGATCGTCGACCGCTCGGTGTGGCTCGAGGCCGGCAAACAGGGCTTTCTGGGGATGGCGGTGCCCGAAGAGTACGGCGGCGGCGGGAATCCCGATTTCCGCTACAACGTCGTCGTCTGCGAGGAGACAGTGGCCGGCCGCTACAGCGGGCTGGGATTCGCGCTGCACAACGACGTCATCGCGCCGTATCTGCTGCACCAGGCCAACGACGAGCAGAAGGCGCGCTGGCTGCCGAAGTTCTGCACCGGCGAGATGATCACCGCGATCGCCATGACCGAACCCGGCACCGGCAGCGACCTCCAGGGCATCCGGACCCGGGCGGTCCGAGAGGGCGACCACTACGTCCTGAACGGCTCCAAGACCTTCATCACCAACGGCATCAACGCCGATCTGGTGATCGTGGTGGCCCAGACCAACCCGGAGAAGGGCGCCCAGGGCTTCTCGCTGCTGGGCGTCGAACGCGGAATGCCCGGCTTCGAGCGCGGCCGTCATCTCGACAAGGTCGGTCTGGACGCCCAGGACACCGCAGAGTTGTCGTTCACCGATGTGAAGGTTCCGGTCGAGAACCTCATCGGCGAAGAGGGGATGGGCTTCATCTACCTGATGCAGAACCTTCCGCAGGAGCGGTTGTCGATCGCCGTCATGGCTGCGGCGGCGATGGAATCGGTTCTCGAGGAGACACTGCAATACGTCAAAGAACGCAAGGCGTTCGGTAAGCCGATCGGCTCATTCCAGAACAGCCGTTTTCTGCTTGCCGAATTGGCCACCGAGGCCACCGCGGTGCGCATCCTCACCGATGAATTCATTCGGCTTCATCTCGAGGGGAAACTCACCGCCGATCAGGCCGCGATGGCCAAGTGGTGGACCACCGAGGCGCAGGTCAAGCTCGTCGACCGTTGCGTGCAATTGCACGGCGGTTACGGGTACATGCGGGAGTACGGCGTGGCACGGGCATTCCTGGACGCCCGCGTCCAGACCATCTACGGCGGCACCACCGAGATCATGAAAGAGATCATCGGCCGCAGCATGGGCGTCTGAGTCCTGACATTCATCGCCGGTACGAGGTATTCCGGTTCAATTCGGGTTTCGTCTCGATTTGGATTCGTGCGTTAATTCGCCGCGCGTGTCGTGGTTAGCTGGCGCGGAAATTATGCGACGGTTCGGATCAATTGAACGGGCCTACCCAGGGCCTGGACTGATTGCGGGAGACTTTTGATGACGCGGCTTGTGAACGGTCTCATAAGGTACGGAAGACGTCTGGCGCTGGGTGTGGCCGTCACTGCCACGGCCGCCGCTCTGGTTTCACCGCACGCCTTCGCCTCACCGGAGAGCGACGCGGCCAACGCCATCACGCAGGCCTGGGAAGCGGCCGGCGCAGCGGACTCTCCGGTCGGCGGCCGCGACGGCGAGGTCTACGAGGTCGGCTCGGGCTACGGTCAGAAGTTCACCGAGGGCCAGATCTTCTACACCCCCGACACAGGCGCGCACCTGATCTACGGCGACATCCTGAACAAGTACCAGTCCCTCGGCGGCCCGGGCGAGAGCGATCTCGGATTTCCGACCATCGACGAGGTGGCCGGTCTGGTGGGACCCAACAGCCGGGTCAGCACATTCAGTGCGACCGACAAGCCCGCCATCTTCTGGACCGGTGACACCGGTGCCTGGGTGGTGCGCGGGGCGATCAACACCGCATGGGACAAGCTGGGCGGATCGGCCGGCACCCTGGGCGTGCCGATCGAGGACGAGCGCTACAACGGCGATGTGGTGAGCCAGAAGTTCACCGGCGGTGAGCTGTCGTGGAACACCACCACCAAGACCTTCAGCAGCGACCCGTCCAGCCTGGCCGACGGCCTCACCGGGCTTGAGATCCCCGCTGATCCGACCACCCAGATCAACATGGCGTGGCGGGCCGCCGGTGGACTGGGCGGCCCACTGGGCGCGCGTCAGGGTGCGCAGTCGTCGATCGGCGACCCGGGCCCGCAGCAGGGCGCTGAGCAGGGTTACGCCGGCGGCAAAATCTTCTACTCGCCGGAGACCGGCGCTCACGCGGTGACCGGAGCGATCCTGTCGAAGTACGAATCGCTCGGTGGTCCCACCGGTGATCTGGGCTTCCCGATCGGGACCGAGGCCGACGGAGGTCTGCCGAACAGCCGCACCGGATCGTTCAGCGCACCGGACAAGCCGGTGATCTTCTGGACCCCCGACACCGGAGCGATCGTCGTCCGTGGTCCGCTCAACGCCGCCTGGCAGAAGCTCGGGGGAGCGACGGGAACTCTCGGCGCACCGACCGGTGAGCAGGCCACCAACGGTGACGTCATCAGCCAGACCTTCAGCGGCGGACAGATCTCCTGGAACCAGGCGACCAAGGAGTTCAGCTCGAACCCCGCTGACCTCGCGTCTCAACTGACCGGTATCGAAGTTCCCGGCAATAGTGGCAAGCCCGGGACGACCTCGGGTGGGTCTGCCGCCAAGGGTGCCAAGCAGTGGTGGTGGGTGGCGATCGCGATCCCGGCGCTGCTGCTGCTGGGTCTGTTCGGCGCGTGGGCGATGCGCCGCGGCAGTGCGACCACCGGAGGTCGAGCCTACGACTACGACCGCGATGAGGCTCACTGGCCCGGCGAGCGGCTTGGTGGAGCTTCAGAGGAGGAGCGGACGGCCGAATATCGTTGGTCTGCAAAGACTTTCGAAGACGAGGACACCATCGACACCGCCCCGACCCGAATTCCGAGCGAGTCGGAAATCGACGGTTTCAGCGAGGGTTTCGAGGAGGATCAACGGCCCGACATCGGCCGGCATGCGGTCGGCGCCGACGACGCCGAGTCCAAGTGGCAGCTCGATCTCGGAGAGATCGGCGAACCGCGCCGCCGGCACGCCGCCCAGGATTTCTCGCGGTGGACTCAGCCGTTCGAGAACCGTTTTGATGCAATCGGCGACGAACAGCCGGCAGAGGGCGCAGTCGGCGGTCTTGACGAGTCCTCGTGGACCGGCTACTCGTTTGACGACGAGGTCGAGGTCGCGGTCGAGATCGAGCCGGGCGCCACCGAACCGGACGAGGACACCTGGCGCCCGGCCATCCATCTGCCGCTGGCCGATCCCTATCAGGCGCCTGAGGGATATGTCATCAAGGCCAACACCCACTCCGGCCTCTACTACACCCCGGATTCGGCCATGTACGAGACCACGATTCCCGAGGTGTGGTTCGCCACCGAGGAACTGGCCCAGGCCAACGGCTTCATCAAGGCCCCGCGCTAGGGCTCTAGACCTTCCTGATCACGGTGACGACCTTGCCGAGGATGACGGCGTCGTTACCGGGAATCGGATCGAAGACGGGGTTGTGCGGCATCAGCCACACCTGACCGCCGGTCCGCTTGAAGGTCTTGACGGTGGCCTCGCCGTCGATCATGGCGGCGACGATATCCCCATTGTCGGCGACGTTCTGCTGACGGACGACGACCCAGTCGCCGTCGCAGATCGCCGCGTCGACCATCGACTCGCCGACCACTTTCAACAGGAACAGTGAACCCTCGCCGACCAGTTCACGCGGCAATGGGAAGACGTCTTCGACCGCCTCCTCGGCGAGGATCGGGCCACCGGCCGCGATCCGGCCGAGGACCGGGACGAAAGTCGGCTCCGGCAGCGCATCCGATCCGGCGACGTCGGTGCTGACAGGAGCCGCCGAATCGTCCACACCGCGCACGTCCACCGCACGGGGGCGGTTGGGGTCGCGGCGCAGGAAGCCCTTGCGCTCCAGGGTGCGCAGCTGGTGTGCGACCGAGGATGTCGAGGTCAGTCCCACCGCATCGCCGATCTCCCGGATGCTGGGGGGATAACCGCGGCTGGTGACCGATGCCCGGATCACCTCGAGGATGGTGCGCTGCCGTTCGGTCAGGCCGTTGCTTTCGCTCATAGAGGCGAATCTAACCCGGATCTCCGACAAGATCAAACATGTGTTCGAGCGTGTCGCGACCGCCCGGGCGGTGTTCCGGGGCTAATGCGCGAGAACTTGTCGGATGGCCTCGATATCGTCGGCGACACGCTCGCTCAAATGTTCGGTATTCGAACATGCGATCGAGTACAGTTCGAACACAGGAGCGAATAAGTCCGCGGAAAGGGGCGAACATGACAGTCCTCGATGATCGGCAGATCGACCGGCAGATGGCACAGTGGGCGCAGGCCTGGCCTCGGGAGGCCGCGCGCGCGGAAGGCCCCGTCGTCGGCGTGCGTCAGGTCACCCGGATACGCCCGAGTTCGGCCCGTCATGGACGTCCCATGCCGGCGGGCCCGGCGATTGCGCCGTTGCGCTATGCCGGCAACGGGATCTCGGTCTCGCGCGCGGTTCATCTGCCGCGCCGGAACGTCAGCACGTCGGTGACCGTCGCACTGGCAGCCCTGGCTGCACTGATCACGGTGTGGCTCGGCTCGATCGCGCACTTCAGCAGCAATCATCTGGCCACGACGGCGTCCGTTCCCGAGCAGTTGGCCGTCGTCCAGGTCCAGGCCGGTGAGACGTTGCAGCAACTGGCCGCCCGGGTGGCCCCCGATGCTCCGGCCGGTCAGATCGTCGAGCGGATCCGCGACCTCAACAAGCTTGCGTCAGCGGCGGTCGACGCCGGCCAGACGCTGATCGCTCCCGTCGGCTGACGCCACGGAGATGGCCTTCCCGGTCAGGCGCGCGCGGGTAGGCTCTCTTTCGTCCGGCGTTCCGGCCGGATGGGGGAGAAAGGAAGCGCTGATGCACTGTCCTTTCTGCCGTCATCCCGATTCGCGAGTGGTCGATTCGCGCGAGGCTGACGAAGGCCAGGCGATTCGCCGCCGACGGTCCTGCCCGGAATGCGGGCGGCGTTTCACCACCGTCGAGACCGCCGTGCTGGCGGTCGTGAAACGCAGTGGGGTCACCGAGCCTTTCAGCCGCGAGAAGGTCATCAGCGGTGTACGAAGGGCCTGCCAGGGCCGTCAGGTCGACGACGACGCGCTCAATCTGCTGGCCCAACAGGTCGAGGACACCGTCCGTGCCGCCGGATCGCCGGAGATTCCGAGCAACGAGGTGGGACTGGCCATTCTCGGCCCGCTGCGGGAACTCGACGAGGTGGCCTATCTCCGGTTCGCGTCGGTCTACCGCTCATTCAGTTCCGCTGAGGATTTCGAGCGCGAGATCGAGACGCTTCGTGCCCATCGCAAGGTCGGCACCTCCGGCTGAGCCGGCTCAATCCAGCTGTCTCACTCCGTCGCTGACGACCCGCCCCCAGACCTGCACCCAGCCCTCCGGATTCCATCGGGTGACGATCTGCGAACCCTTGCCCTGAGTGATGTCCAGGTCGACAGCGAGGTACTCGGTCATGCGGGCCGCCGCCGATCCGGTCGCCTCGTCCTCGGGCACTCCCAATTCGTTGGCGAACATCCGGGACCGGATACGGCCCCGGTCGCGATCAGTCCACGCCCAGATGTAGTGATAGGCGTCATCGGCATAGTCCGTCGGATCGGCGGCGAGCACATCGGTGACCGAGTCCAGGTCGTGCACGACGAACTCCGGCGACCACTCAGCGCGTGCGATGATCCCGGTCAGCTGATCCTCATAGCGGATCTGAACGAGTCCGGCTGGAACCTGCAGAGTGTGAATCGGAGTATCCCGGTCGCGCAGCCACCAGGCAGCACCCACGGTCGGATGCCCGGCGAACGGAAGTTCGGTGGCCGGTGTGAAGATCCGGGCGTGTGCGGTGGTCGAACCGGCAGCGGGCAGATCGATGAAAATCGTTTCGCTGTAACCCAATTCGGTCGCGATGCGCTGCCGATCCGGCGGTGCGACGGCGGCTGCGTCGACGACACCGAGCGGATTACCGAAGTTCCCCGCGGCATCGGTGAACACCCGAAGCACCGTGACGTCGATGGCCATAATCCGACATTACGCCGGACCCGCCGCCTCAGCCTTCGGGGTTTTCGCCGTCCTTGAACCCGTCTGCGTGCTCGGCGAGAAAGCGTTCGAATTCCGCCCCGAGTTCCTCGCCGCTGGGCAGATCCTCGTCACGGGCGAGCAGGGACCGGTTCTCCTGGGCCTCGATGAAGGTGTCGTACTGCCGTTCGAGCGCGGAGACCACTTGACTGATCTCCGCGGAGGCGTCCACCTGCTCGTCGATCTTGTTGCGAACCGTCGCGGCGGCGTCGGCGAGGGCGTTGAGCGGGAACTGCAACGTCGCCGACTTGGCGACCTGCTCCAGGAGGGCCTGTGCAGCCGCCGGGAAATCCGTCTGTGCCAGGTAGTGCGGCACGTGCACGGTGAAGCCGACGGCATCGTGGCCGTGCTGGGCCATCCGGTACTCGAGCAGGTTGGACACACTGCTGGGCACCTGGACTTCGTTTACCCACGGTTGGTGATCGGCGATGAGTTCCTTGTTGTTCGAATGCGCGGTCATGGTGACCGGCCGGGTGTGTGGAACCGCCATCGGGATGGCGCCCAGGCCGATCGTCTGGCGCACACCGAGTCGCTCGGCGAGCAGTCGCACGGCGGTGATGAAGCGCTCCCACTTGAGGTCCGGTTCGAGGCCGGCCAACAGGAGAAACGGGGTTCCGACGCTGTCGTACATCGCATAGAGGTTCAGTGCGGGATCCTCGTAGCGGGTGAAGTGGTCGCTCTTGAACGTCATCATCGGCCGGCGGGACCGGTAGTCCAGCAGGTCGTCGATGGCGAAGGAGGCCACCAGTTCGGTGTCGAGGTTCTCGGTGAGATGCTCCGCGGCCAGCCTGATGGCGTGCCCGGCGTCGGAGAAACCCTCCAGAGCGTGGATGAGCACCGGCCCACGGCCATCCGGCGAGGTCAATTGCGGTGCGGGGACCTCGAGTTCGTACATCCGCTCCTGATCGTCCAACCTCGTGCCTCCTCACTCGACATCACTGACGTGCAGGTCTCACTGTGCACAACGCAAAGCTGGTACCAGTCGTTCCCGACCGCTGTGTGGAACGCCTCACCCGCAGCTTAAGCCGCCATCCCCAGTCCCGCGCGGATGCACAGGCGCGCCTCGCTGCGGGGATCGGCGGTCCCGCCCTGACGGTGAGCCTTGACACCGTCGTCCGCATGAACCCGCACCCACCCGAATTCCACATCAACCGGCCCGGCGCGCTGATCGCCGCCCTGCCCGCCGTCCTCGGCTTCGCTCCGGAGAAATCCCTGGTCCTGGTCTCCCTGGAGGACGGGCGGATGGGGGCGGTCCTACGGGCCGACCTGTCGGCCGAACTGACCGGCAATATCGGTCGTCTCGCCGAGGTGGCCGCAGCATCGGGAGCCCAGACCGTCGTGGCGGTGGTCGTCGACGCTGACGGCGCCCTGTGCCCGATGTGCAATGACGAGTACCGACAGCTCTGCGAGGCGCTCACCGAGGCGCTGCGCGACCACGACATCGGTGTGTACGCCGCACACGTGGTCGACCGGGTCGAGGCCGGCGGCAGCTGGCACTGCGTCGATGACTGCGGGGTCCGGGGTGTGGTGGAGGATCCGCGCGCCTCGCCGCTGGCTGCCGCGGCTGTCCTGGATGGTCGCCGGCTCTACGCTCGCCGGTCGGATCTGCAGGCCGTGGTGTCGGTGACCGATGTGACGCGAACCGCCGGACTGGCGGGCCTGATCAGCGAGTGCAGCCCACGCCGTGATGCCGACTGGAAGGCCGATCCCGACGGCTGTGGCCGACGGGATGTCGAGAACGTTCTCGACGCAGCCGAACGGGTCTATGCCGGCGCGGACCTCGGTGACGCTGAGATCGCGAAAATCGCCTGCGGGCTGACCGATGTCGCGGTACGCGACACCCTCTATGCCTTGGCCGTGGGCGCCCGAGCCGGTCAGGCCGAGACCTTGTGGGCCGTCTTGTCGCGGACCCTGCCGGATCGATGGCGAGTGGAAGCCCTTGCGCTGCTTGCCTTCTCGGCCTATGCGCGCGGCGACGGGCCGCTGGCTGGATTGTCACTGGAGGCTGCGCTGCGCATCGACCCCGATCACCGGATGGCGGGCATGCTCGACACCGCGCTGCAGTCGGGGATGCGGCCCGATCAGATCCGCGAACTAGCCGGAACAAGTTATCGGCTGGCTAAGCGGCTGGGTGTCACTCTGCCGCCACGCCAGGTCTTCGGCCAGCGCGCTGGCTGAGTGTCAGACCTTCTCCACCATGACCGCGTGGGCCATCTCATGGGGAAGCTCGACGTTCTCGTGCCCGCCGACGACGATGGTGACGTCGCCGTCGGTGCTGGTCTCCACCAGCACCCTCGCATTGGGAACGACACCGGCGTCCTTGAGCCGGCTGATGAGACCGGAGTCGCCCTGGACATGTTCGGTGAGCTGCCGGACGACTACTGCGACCGACGAGGCCATCGGCAGTTCGGTGAGCCGCACCAGGTTCCGGCGCATCGCCTCGGCGCGCGACGCCTCGAGGCCGAGATGTGTCAGGCCTGGGATCGGATTACCGAAGGGGGAGATGGTCGGGTTGTCCAGGACCTGAACCAGGCGGCGCTCGACGTCCTCGCTCATCACATGCTCCCAGCGGCAGGCTTCGGCGTGTACCTCCTCCCAGGGCAGACCGATGACGTCGACCAGCAGCCGTTCGGCGAGGCGGTGCTTGCGCATGACGGACACCGCGAGGCTGCGGCCCTTCTCGGTGAGCTCCAGGTGCCGATCGCCGGCCACCCGAACCAGTCCGTCGCGCTCCATGCGCGCCACGGTCTGGCTGACCGTCGGGCCGCTCTGCTCCAGTCGCTCGGCGATGCGTGCGCGAAGCGGCACCACACCCTCTTCCTCGAGGTCGTAGATGGTGCGCAGGTACATCTCCGTGGTGTCGACCAGATCGTTCATTAGGTCACCCTTCGTCGGGTCGAGTCTACTTCCCGACCCGAGGCGACAATCGGTGATAACGAGCAATGGGCCCGCCGGACAAGTCCGGCGGGCCCATCGGGTGGAAGGATCGCGTTGGCTCGTTGGAGCTGGCTGGTCGGGCTAGCTCGCGTAAGCCCGGAGCTTCTCGGCGTTGTCACCCTGGCGAAGCTTGGCCATCACGTCGCGTTCGATCTGACGCACCCGCTCGCGGGACAGCCCGAACAGCTTGCCGATCTGATCCAGCGTGCGAGGCTGGCCGTCGTCCAGACCGAACCGCAGCTTGATCACCTGCCGCTCCCGCTCGTCGAGCGTGGCCAGAACGTGCCGGATGTCGGTGTGCAGCAGCTCGGAGATGACCACGTTCTCCGCCGACATCGCCTCGGCGTCCTCGATGAAGTCGCCCAGCGGGGCCTCCTCATCGGTGCCGACCGGCATGTCCAGGCTGACCGGATCCCGACTGTGCTCGAGCAGATCGTTGATCTTCTCCACCGGAATGCCCGACTCCTCGGCCAGCTCCTCATCGGTGGCCTCGCGGCCGAGGTTCTGGTGCATCTCACGCTTGATCCGTGCCAGCTTGTTGACCTGCTCCACCAGGTGGACGGGGAGCCGGATGGTGCGACTCTGGTCGGCCATGCCCCGGGTGATGGCCTGACGGATCCACCAGGTGGCGTAGGTCGAGAACTTGAAGCCCTTGGTGTAGTCGAACTTCTCCATCGCGCGGATCAGACCAAGGTTGCCTTCCTGGATGAGATCCAGCAGTGGCATACCGCGACCGGTGTAGCGCTTGGCCAGCGACACCACCAGGCGGAGGTTGGCCTCCAGCAGATGCCGGCGGGCGGCCTGGCCATCGCGCACGATGATCGCCAGGTCGCGCTTGCGGGCCTCGCCGAGGCGCTTGCGGGTCTCCAGCAGGTGCTGGGCGTAAAGGCCGGCCTCGATCCGCTTGGCGAGTTCGACCTCATCCTCGGCGGTCAGCAGAGCGGTCTTACCGATTCCGTTCAGATACACGCGCACGAGGTCGGCGGCAGGACTCTGTGCGTCCAGATCGCCGTCAACCGCGTTGATGGTGACGTTTGCCATGGTGGCCTCCTGATCGGCTCCGACTGTCATGGTGTTCAACGTCGGACTGACCCGGAGAGTTCCCACGCCCGGCGGATCTCACACCAGCTGACGTGCAGAAATGCAAACGATTTGTGAGAATGTATTAAGAAAACCCGGTTCGGGGACCTAGCGGGAACGTTCCCCGTCGGGATACGTCCCGTGAGATTGCGAGTTTTCTGATGGGCCGGCTTCCAGAGCCTGCTGCTGGCGATGCGGAAACAGTGCCGTCTGCCGGGGCGCGTCGGGATAGCGACGAGGTTCCTCTGCGCGCCGGGGTGGCCGATCGTTGGCGATCAGCACCGCCATCCACGGCAGCGGAATCGAGAGGGCCAGGATCGCCAGCGAGAGCAGACCGTTGTGCCAGATGCCGTAGACCACGGCGGCGCCGACGAAAGCCGGGATACGCCAGAACATCAGCTTCAGGTATTTGCGGACGCGCTGACGGTGCTGCTCGTCATAGGAGTAGGCGGCACGGGTGATGAGGACGGGCCGACCGTCGTCATCGAATCCCAGATCGTGTGCCATGCCCCTACTTTTCCACATCACGGCCGGTTCAAACGAGCCGGAATTCTTACGACTGGCTTACCGTCACCGGCATTCTGCGGGCACAATGGCGGGATGGACACCCAGACCATTGAGCGGCCCGATACCGACGAGCGTGTCGACGACGGAAACGACAGTGACCGGCCCAAGGTCTTCCACTACGTCAAGAAGGACAAGATCGCCGAGAGCGCAGTCATGGGCAACCATGTGGTGGCGTTGTGCGGGGAGGTGTTCCCGGTGACCCGAGCGGCCAAGCCCGGTTCTCCGGTGTGTCCGGACTGCAAGCGCATCTACGAGACGCTCAAGAAGGGCTGACGCCGGCGGGTTGCCGATCGGGCGATTCGGCGCGGTCCGATTCGGCGGCCTCATCCGCATTTCCCCGGTTGCGCCAGCGGGCCCGCCAGCGGTGCCAATGCGGTTCTGGCGCGGGCCATTCCTCCTCGATGGCGGCATTGAGCTCGGCGCCGATCATGATGGCGAATCCGAGGAAGAATGCGAACAACAGGAACGCGATCGGCGTGGCCAGTGCCCCGTAGGTGTAGCCCGTCTTGGTGATGTAGCTCAGGTACACCCGTAGGCCGCCGGTGGCCACCACGAAAAACACCGTGGCCAGGATCGCGCCCCACACCAGGCGGTGGGTGGGCAGGGGTTTGGGCAGTGACACCCGGTAGAGGACAGTGATTGCCGCCACCAGGGCCAGCACCAGCATCGGGTAGTAGCCGGAAGCCAGGACGCCGTCCAGGCTTGCGGGAATGTGCTCGCTGATCTTGCGCGGCCCCAATGCCAGGATCGGCGCGGCGACGACGACGAAGATCAGCATCACCAGGTACAGGCCGAGTGCGAAGAAACGCTGCCGGACCGGGTGGCGCAGGGGAGTCTGGCCGTGGGCCTCCACGACCGAATCGACGTAGGCCGAGATCGCCGAAGATCCGGCCCACAGGCTGATCACGAATCCCAGCGAGACCACTTCGCCGCGGGCGCCCTGCACGATGTCCTGCACCGTTGGCTCGATGATCTCGTTGACGATGTTCTTCGAGAAGAAACTGCTTGACGTACTGATCAGCTGCTGCTGAATGGTCGCCAGGGTGTCCGGGCCGAAGAGAGGCGCCACGTAAGCCAGGCTGCCCAGGATGCCGAGCAGCAGTGGTGGCAACGACAACACCGTCCAGAATCCGGCCTGCGCCGACTCGGCGAAGATGGAATCGTCCCAGCTTTTCGACAAGGTTCGCTTGGCGATCCGCCATGCATGATGGCGGGTGGGCTTGGCTGGCTGGTCGGTCATCGCCGTCCAGCATTCCTGACGCCGGCCGTCGCGGGAGGCAACGCGGCCGTATCGGCTCGCTTAGGCCTCAGCTTCCTCGCTGATCTCGAGGATGGCCGCAAGCTCGACAAGCTTGGCCTGGTGCTCATTGGCGTGGTGCTGGCAGAAGAGGAGCTCAGCGCCCGAGGGCAGCTTGGCCCGGACCCGCGCCGCCGCACCGCAGCGGTCGCAGCGATCAGCCTTGGTCAACTCCGGACTGGTGATCGTTGCGTTCATGGCTCCTCCGTAACTGCTCCCGGTTGCCGCTTGCGTGGTCTCTACTGTGTCAGACGTTCAGGCCCGCGGGCTTGTTCCCGCGCCGTGCGGATGTGGCGTGTCTCACGCGCTTTGCCGCCAAGGTTGGGGTTCGTGCAGTGTGGCGGTGGTGTACCCGGATACGCAACTCCTAGTCCACCTCTGCGGGCTACGCGAGTGGGAAAACGCCCGGCGGCGTGGTGAGATAGCGCCCGGTCCCGACGTGGAATTCGTCCATCTGTCCAGCCAGGCCCAGGTTCATCTGCCGGCGAACAGGCTTTTCGCCGGCCGCACTGACCTGGTGCTGCTCTACCTCGACCCGGAGCGACTGCTCTCGCCGGTACGTTGGGAGCCCGGCGTGCCGGGCGATCCCGAGGCGATGGTGTTTCCCCACCTCTACGGGCCACTGCCGGTCGAGGCCGTGGTCCACGTCGGGGACTACCGGCCCGGCCCGGACGGGACGTTTCCCCAACTCATCCACAACGGAGATTCGCGGTGAATTCCCCGGCGTAGGGCGCGTTGTTAATTTTCGGCCCGGGAGCACCGCCCGTTGCCCTTCCCCCGGCGCCGGCGGTATCCCATGACGGTGTCCGGGCGCGACCGCCAAGCGGGGTCCCCCATTCCGCGATCGTCGCGCCCGGCCACCTCATGCGGATTTACAGTGCTCGGATGGCCAAACCGCCCAAGCTCGGCGTGCGCGATATCACCGATGTGCCGCTGCGCGAGGTCTCCGGACTTACCCTGCACGGCCGTGAACTGCTCGCGGTCGGCGACCACGAGCCGGTGGTGTTCACCGCCCCGAGCGACCAGTGGCCGCTGCAATGGCGGGGGATCGATCTGGCCGGCCTCCGGCTGCCTGACGGCGGCACCCAGTTCGAGGCCCTGGTCGCCACCGGAGACGACACGATTCTGGTGCTGCAGGAACAGCCGGCCAGAGTGCTGCAGCTCGATCTGGCCGCACCGGCATTGGTCGGGGAACTGCATCTGCATGTGCCGGAGGGTCATCAATTGCGGCAGGCCTGGCTCGGTGACCGTTCGTCGCGCGGTGAGGCACTGCTGCTCGCCGATCGCGGCCATCTGATCGTGGTGAAGGAAAAGGACCCGGCTGCGATCCTGGAATTCGGGCCCGCGGGGGATGAGGCGGTGGGCTGGCGGCGCGGCGGCCCGACCATGGCGCCCGCTCACGGCGACGCCACGCTGACAGTGCTGGCTACCTGGTGGCTGAGTGAGGAACTTTCCGGGTGGCTGCCCGATATCAGCGATGCCACCGTGGGGCCAGACGGCCGCATCTATCTAGTGTCCGATCAGGGCAGCGCTATCGCCAGGCTGCCCGATGCCCTCGACTCGGCCGGCGGGACGGTCGACGCGGCTGCGGTGTGGCGCATCGCCGGCAGCCCGGACAACGCCGAGGGGCTGGTGATCCTCGACGACGGAACCCCGTTGGTGGGACTGGACACCAAATCGCCGAAGAAGAACCTGCTGCGACTAGACCCACTACCGTTGTAATTGCTTGTGCACCAAGCGGTTTCGGACTCTAGTCTAGATAGTCCCGGAGAACCTGCGACCGGCTCGGGTGGCGTAGCTTCGACATGGTCTTGGACTCGATCTGACGGATCCGTTCGCGGGTGACGCCGTAGACCTGGCCGATCTCGTCAAGCGTGCGCGGCTGACCGTCGGTAAGGCCGAACCGCAGCCGGACCACGCCGGCCTCGCGCTCCGACAGCGTCTCAAGCACGGACTGCAGCTGATCCTGCAGCAGCGTGAAGGACACCGCGTCGACCGCCACGACGGCCTCGGAGTCCTCGATGAAGTCACCGAGCTGGCTGTCGCCCTCATCGCCGATGGTCTGGTCCAGTGAGATGGGCTCACGGGCGTACTGCTGAATCTCCAGCACCTTCTCCGGGGTGATGTCCATCTCCTTGGCCAGCTCCTCCGGGGTGGCCTCGCGGCCCAGATCCTGGAGCAGCTCGCGCTGGATGCGGCCGAGCTTGTTGATCACCTCGACCATGTGCACCGGGATGCGGATGGTGCGGGCCTGGTCGGCCATCGCGCGGGTGATGGCCTGACGGATCCACCAGGTGGCGTAGGTCGAGAACTTGTAGCCCTT
>CAYFMA010000050.1:16225-23805 GCA_964344085.1 uncultured Mycobacterium sp. | reverse complement strand
GAGCTACGGCGCCGTCGCGGTGCTGGGCACCTTCACCGCCGCGATCCCGCAACCCTGGCGCTCCGCGTGGGCCGGCTGGTGGCTGACGGTCGCGATCGCCTCGACCGTGCTCAGCGGCGGGGAGTTCACCAACATCGGCCACGCCGTCGCGCTGGTTCTGGGAATGGTTGTCGGCAGCCGTTTCCCGGTGCCGGCGGACTGGAGTCCGATCCGCTACGCGCTGCTGATCGCCGGCGCCGGGTTCGGCTATCTGCTGATTGCCTACAACGCCCTGGAGGCCAATCGGGTCGCGCTGTTCGGGGTCGGGGGCGCGGCGATCGGCTGGGCGGTATCGCGCCTGGTTCAGACGAATTCTTCGGCGGAGGCCTCGATCCAGTCCGACAGCCAGGTGTCCGGCGGGCTCTCCAGCAGTTCGCCCGGCATCAGCCATTCGTAGATCTCGGCGTAGGTGCCGTTGCGGTAGGAGTCGATCCGGCGGTTGAGCATCGACGGGCTCAACTCCGAGAAACTGTCCAGGCCCATCGAGGCGACCATCTGCGCGGCGCTGGCCACCGTGCCCTTCTGGAAGTTGGCGACCCGTTCGATCTTGTCGGGGACGTGCAGTGCGCGCGCCAGTGCCGGGTTCTGAGTCGCCACACCGACGGGGCAGTGGTTGGTGTGGCACTTCATCGCCTGGATGCACCCGACGGCGAACATCATGGCCCGCGCCGCCAGGGTGAAGTCGGCGCCCTGAATGATGCGGCGGACGATGTCGAAACCGGTGGATACCTTGCCGGACGCGCCGATCCGGATGTGCTGGCGCAATCCGGTGCCGACCAGACAGTTCTGCACCAGCATCAGGCCCTCGGTGAGGGGCATGCCGACGTGATCCTCGAACTCCTGGGGTGCGGCGCCGGTGCCCCCCTCGGAGCCGTCCACGATGATGAAGTCCGGGGTGATCCCGCTCTGCAACATCGCCTTGCAGATAGACAGGAACTCGGTTCGGGAGCCGATGCAGAGTTTGAACCCGACCGGTTTGCCGTCCGACAGGCTGCGCAGCGTGGCCACGAAGTGCAGCAGTTCCAGCGGGGTGGAGAACGCGGTGTGCGCCGGCGGGGACACCACCGTCTGGCCAACCGGAACCCCGCGGGTCTCGGCGATCTCCGGGGTCACCTTGGGTCCCGGCAGCACACCGCCGAGGCCCGGCTTGGCGCCCTGGGACAGTTTGATCGAGATCGCTTTGACCGTCGGCAGCGCCGCCTTGTCCCTGAACTTCTCCGGATCGAAATGCCCGTCGGGTGTGCGGCAGCCGAAATAGCCGGAACCGATCTCCCAGATCAGATCCCCGCCGTGCTTGAGGTGGTAGGGGCTGATCGCGCCCTCGCCGGTGTCATGCGCGAAGCCGCCCCTGGCGGCGCCACCGTTGAGCGCCTCGATCGCGTTGGCCGACAGCGCGCCGAAACTCATCGCGGAGACGTTCAGCAGGGCGATGTCGTAGGGCCGTGTGCAGTCCGGGCCGCCCAGACGGACGGTGGGCTGCAGGTCGGTTGCGATCCTGGCGCGCAGCGAGTGGCGCAGGAACTCGTGGCCGACCGCATGGACGTCCTTCTCGGTGCCGAACGGCTCGTCGCCCTTGAGTCCCTTGGCGCGGCGGTACACCGCGTCGCGGGTCTCCCGGTTGTAGGGGGCGCCGTCGGTGTTGGACTCGATGAAGTACTGGTAGATCTCCGGCCGGATCAGCTCGGCCAGGAAACGGGCGTGCCCGAGGATCGGATAGGCCCGCAGGATCGAATGCCGGGTCTGGACCAGGTCCCAGGTGCCCAGCGCGGCCAGCGCCGCCAGCACCGACGCGAGTATCCACCAGCTGTCGTGCATTTTGACCGCCAGCAGGGTGATAGTCGCTGCGGCCGCCCACACGGCGCCCACAATGAGAGCTCTGATCATCGCCATCCTCTCGACCGGGCCAAACGCCCGCCGAGGCGTCATTCTGACATCACCTATGATCTGCACACCGGCACTTGCGTCACATCCGTGCCGCCAATCCCTGACAGCAAGGAGAGTGTCGCCGCGTGGGTGAGCCATCCGCCGATCTGCTGTCGCAGGACGCGCTGACCGCCGCGGTCGATGCGGCGCGCGCGGCCTTTGCCGCTGCCGCCGATCTCGACGGACTGACCAGGGCCAAGACCGAGCACCTCGGCGACCGGGCGCCGCTGGCGCTGGCCCGCCAGGCGATGGCGACGGTGCTCAAGGAGGACCGCGCCGATGCCGGCAAGCGGGTGAACGTGGCCCGCGCCGAGGCTCAGCAGGCATTCGACGAGCGGCTGGCGGTGTTGCGTGCCGAGCGGGACGCCGCGGTGCTGGTGGCCGAGGCCGTCGACGTCACGCTGCCCTCGACCCGGCAGCCGCTGGGAGCGCGCCATCCGATCACCATCCTCGCCGAGCACGTCGCCGACACCTTCGTCGCGATGGGCTGGGAACTGGCCGAGGGCCCCGAGGTCGAGAGCGAGCAGTTCAACTTCGACGCGCTGAACTTCCCGCCGGACCATCCGGCCCGCAGTGAGTCCGACACCTTCCACATCGCCCCGGAGGGGTCGCGTCAGCTGTTGCGCACCCACACCTCGCCGGTGCAGGTGCGCACCCTGCTGTCTCGCGAGCTTCCGGTCTACATCGTCTCGATCGGCCGCACATTCCGCACCGACGAGCTCGACTCAACCCACACCCCCGTCTTCCATCAGGTGGAGGGGCTGGCGGTCGATCGCGGGCTGACCATGGCGCATCTGCGCGGCACCCTTGACGCGTTCGCCCGCTCCGAGTTCGGCCCGGACGCGCGCACCCGGATGCGGCCGCACTTCTTCCCGTTCACCGAACCCTCCGCCGAGGTCGACGTCTGGTTCCCCAATAAGAAGGGCGGCCCCGGCTGGGTGGAGTGGGGCGGTTGCGGCATGGTCAACCCGAATGTCCTGCGGGCCGCCGGGATCGACCCGGAGGTGTATTCCGGTTTCGCCTTCGGCTGCGGTCTGGAACGGACCTTGCAGTTCCGCAACGGCATTCCCGACATGCGCGACATGGTCGAGGGTGACGTCCGCTTCTCGCTGCCGTTCGGGGTCAGGGTCTGATGCGTCTTCCGTACAGTTGGCTACGCGAGGTGGTCCAGGCCGGGGCCCCCGGTTGGGATGTCGAACCCCACGATCTGGAGCAGGCCCTGATCAGGGTCGGCCACGAGGTCGAGGACATCATCACCCTCGGACCGGTGTCCGGGCCGCTGACCGTCGGCAGGGTCACCGCTATCGAGGAGCTCACCGAGTTCAAGAAGCCGATCCGGGCCTGCAAGGTCGACGTCGGGGAGATGCAGGATCGCGATATCGTCTGCGGCGCAACGAACTTCGTCGTCGGTGATCTCGTCGTCGTCGCCCTGCCCGGAGCAACCCTACCCGGTGACTTCCAGATCGCGACCCGCAAGACCTACGGCCGTACCTCCGACGGGATGATCTGCTCAGCAGCCGAACTGGGCTTGGGTGCCGACCATTCCGGCATCCTGGTGCTGCCGGCCGGCACCGCCGAACCCGGGGCGTCCGGACATGAGGTGCTGGGCCTGAACGATGTCGTGTTCGACCTGGCGGTCACCCCGGACCGCGGCTATGGGATGTCGGTGCGCGGTATCGCCCGCGAGATCGCCTGCGCCTACGACCTGAACTTCGTCGACCCCGCCTACAACCCGGATATCGTTCCGGACCTGCCCGTCGAGGGACCGGCGCTGCCGGTGACCATCGAACCGGGCACCGGCGTCAGCCGTTTCGCACTTCGACCGGTCACCGGAATCGACCCGAAAGCCAAGACGCCGTGGCAGATTCGCCGCCGGCTGATGCTGTGCGGTATCCGGCCGATCTCCCCGGCCGTCGACGTCACCAACTACGTGATGCTCGAACTCGGCCATCCGATGCACGCCCACGACCGCACCCGGATCAAGGGCGACTTCGCGGTGCGCTTCGCCGAGCCGGGGGAGACCGTCGTCACCCTCGACGACGTCGAGCGCAAACTCGACCCGGCCGATGTGCTCATCGTCGACGATGTCGCGGTCGCCGCGATCGGCGGCGTGATGGGCGCCGGCACCACCGAGATCGATGACGACACCACCGATGTGCTGCTGGAGGCCGCGGTCTGGGATCCCGCCGCGGTGTCGCGCACGATCCGCCGGTTGCATCTGGTCAGCGAGGCCGGCCGCCGCTACGAGCGGTCTGTCGATCCGGCGATCTCGGTGGCCGCCATCAACCGCTGCGCCTCCCTGCTGGCCGGAATCGCCGGCGGCACAATCGAACCCAGGCTCACCGACTGGCGGGGGGAGCCGCCCCGTGACGATTTCTCGCCGCCGCCGGTCCGGATGCCGATCGACCTGCCCGACCGGATGGCGGGTGTGATCTATCCCGATGGTGCGACGGTCAACCGGCTCACCCAGATCGGCGCGCGCGTGGCCGCCGACACAGACCCGGCGTACATCAACGTCACCCCGCCGAGTTGGCGGCCAGACATCAAACAGCCCGCCGATCTGGTCGAGGAGGTCCTGCGACTGGAGAGCCTGGACGTCATTCCGTCGGTGCTGCCACCGGCGCCGGCGGGCCGTGGTCTGACACCCGGCCAGAAGCGGCGCCGCGCGGTCGGCAAGTCGCTCGCGCTGGCCGGATTCGTCGAGGTGCTTCCCACCCCGTTCCTTCCCGCGGGAGTGTTCGACCAGTGGGGTCTGGAGGCCGGCGACGCCCGGCGCAACACCACCTCGGTGCTCAACCCGCTCGAGGCCGACCGCCCGCACCTGGCCACGACACTGCTGCCCGCCCTGCTGGAAGCGTTGTCCCGCAACGTCTCCCGCGGTTTCGGTGATGTCGCGTTGTTCTCCATCGCCCAGGTCGTTCAGCCGACCGCCAAGACGCGGGCCGTCGAACTGATCCCCACCGACCGCCGGCCCACCGACGAGGAGATCAGAACCCTCGACGAATCGCTGCCGCGGCAACCGGTGCACATCGGTGCGGTGCTGGCCGGGTTGCGGGAGCCGCGGGGGCCGTGGGGTCCGGGCCGGCCGGTGGAGGCCGCCGATGCCTTCGAGGCGGTCCGGGTGATCGCGCGCGCCTGCGGCGTCGAGGTGGTCCTTCGTCCGGCCCGGCATCTGCCGTGGCATCCGGGCCGCTGCGCAGAGGTGGTGGTCGACGGTCGAGTCGTCGGTCACGCCGGGCAACTGCACCCCGCTGTCATCGAGCGCTCCGGGCTGCCGAAGGGAACCTGTGCGATCGAACTCGACCTCGATGCGATTCCGGTGGTCGACACACTGGCCGCTCCGCGGGTCTCACCCTTCCCGGCGGTATTCCAGGACCTCAGTCTGGTGGTCGACGCCGATGTGCCCGCCGGTGCCGTCATCGACGCGGTGCGTGACGGGGCGGGCGAACTTCTCGAGGACGTGTCGCTGTTCGACGTCTACACCGGGGCGCAGGTCGGCGAGAACCGCAAGTCGCTGACCCTGGCGTTGCGGTTCCGGGCCCCGGATCGAACCCTGACCGAGGACGAGGCCAGCGCCGCCCGGGACGCGGCGCTGGCGTCCGCGGCCGAACGGGTCGGCGCCGCACTTCGCAGCTGACATAGATTTGCACGAGTCTGCATAATCATGCACAATGCTGCGGTGACATCGGTGGCTGTGGCCGGCGCGAGTGGATACGCCGGCGGAGAGATCCTGCGTCTGTTGCTCGGTCATCCCGGCTACGGGGACGGCAGCCTGACGATCGGCGCGCTGACCGCGGCGGCCAGTGCGGGCACGACGCTCGGCGAGCACCATCCACACCTGCTGCCGTTGGCCGACCGCGTCGTCGAGCCCACCGAGGTCGGCGTGCTGGCCGGCCACGACGTCGTGTTCCTGGCGCTGCCGCACGGACACTCGGCCGCACTGGCCGAGCAACTCGGCCCGGACACCATCGTCATCGACTGCGGTGCCGACTTCCGGCTGACCGACGCCGCCGACTGGGAGAAGTTCTACGGCTCCGAGCATGCCGGCACCTGGCCCTACGGCCTGCCCGAACTGCCCGGTGGCCGGGACCGCTTGCGGGGCGCCACCCGGATCGCGGTGCCCGGCTGCTATCCCACCTCCGCGCTGCTGGCCCTGGTGCCCGCCGTCGCCGCGGGCCTGGCCGAGCCGGCGGTCACCGTCGTCGCCGTCAGCGGCACCTCCGGAGCCGGCCGCGCGGCCAAGGTGGACCTGCTGGCCTCGGAGGTCATCGGTTCGGCGCGGGCCTACAACATCGCCGGCGTGCACCGGCACACCCCGGAGATCGCCCAGGGTCTTCGGGCGGTGACCGATGCGCCGGTGACCGTGTCGTTCACCCCGGTGCTGATCCCGACGGCGCGGGGCATCCTGGCTACCTGCACGGCGCGGACATCGGCCTCGGCCTCCGAGATCCGCGCCGTCTACGAGAAGGCCTACGGTGACGAGCCGTTCGTGCATCTGCTGCCGGAGGGGCGTCTGCCACAGACCGGCTCGGTCATCGGGTGCAATGCGGCGCAGTTGGCCGTGGCCGTCGACGAGGCCGCCGGCGTGCTGGTGGTGGTGTGTGCGATCGACAACCTGGTGAAGGGAACGGCCGGCGCGGCGGTGCAGTCGATGAACCTCGCGCTGGGACGGCCTGAGGCACATGGACTCTCGACGGTGGGGGTGGCACCGTGACCTCGACCCGACTGGTGCGCGATCAGGGGGTGACGGCGGCCGCCGGATTCCGCGCCGCCGGAATCGCTGCGGGCATCAAGAAGTCCGGCGCACCCGATCTGGCCCTGGTGTTCAACGAGGGCCCCGACTATTCGGCCGCCGCGGTGTTCACCCGCAATCAGGTCAAGGCGGCCCCGGTCCTGTGGACGTCTCAGGCGATCACCACCGGACGCCTGCGGGCGGTGCTGCTCAACTCCGGAGGGGCCAACGCCTGCACCGGACCGCTGGGATTCCAGGACACCCACGCCACCGCGGAGGCGGTGGCTGCAACGCTGTCGAACTGGGGCACCGAGACCGGACCCATCGAGGTGGCGGTCTGCTCGACCGGACTGATCGGTGACCGGCTCCCCATGGAGAAGGTGCTGGCCGGTGTCACCGAGATCGTGCACGAGATCCATGCCGGCCTGCTGGGCGGCGATGACGCCGCGCGGGCCATCATGACCACCGACACCGTGCCGAAACAGGTTGCGCTGCATCACACTCCGGCTTCGGGGGAGAACTGGACCCTCGGCGGTATGGCCAAGGGGGCCGGCATGCTCGCGCCCTCACTGGCCACGATGCTGGTGGTGCTGACCACCGACGCGGTCGCCGATCCGGTGGCGCTGGACGGTGCGCTGCGCAAGGCCGCCGCCCGCACCTTCGACCGGCTCGACGTCGACGGCAGTTCGTCGACCAACGACACCGTGCTGCTACTGGCGTCCGGCGCCAGCGAGATCCGGCCCAGCCAGGCCGATCTCGACGACGCCGTGCTGAGGGTGTGCGAAGACCTCTGCGCCCAGATGCAGGCCGACGCCGAAGGTGTCACCAAGCGGGTGCTGATCACCGTCACCGGCGCGCCCAGCGAGGACGACGCCGTCGTCGCCGC
>CAYFMA010000050.1:13587-16215 GCA_964344085.1 uncultured Mycobacterium sp. | reverse complement strand
CCGCCCGGCTGGTCGCCCGCGACAGCCTGGTCAAGACCGCGATGTTCGGCTCCGACCCCAACTGGGGCCGGGTGCTTGCCGCGGTCGGGATGTCCCCGTTCCCGTTGGATCCGTCGCGAATCTCGGTGTCGTTCAACGGATCCCCGGTGTGCATCGACGGCGCCGGAGCTCCCGGCGCCCGCGACGTCGACCTGTCCGGTCCGGATATCGAGGTCACCATCGACCTCGATCTCGGTGACGGTCGGGCGACCATCCGCACCACCGACCTCTCACACGCTTACGTCGAAGAGAACTCGGCCTACAGCTCATGACCGGGAACATCGACGCCCTGCGGGGCAAGATCGTCGTCGTCAAGTACGGCGGCAACGCCATGACCGACGATGCGCTGCAGGCCGCGTTCGCCGCGGACATGGTGGCGCTTCGCCAGGCCGGGGTCCTTCCGATCGTCGTGCACGGCGGGGGTCCGCAGATCAGCGCCATGCTCAAGAAACTCGGTATACCCGGTGAATTCAAGGGCGGCTTCCGGGTCACCACGCCGGAGGTGCTCGACGTCGCCCGGATGGTGCTCTTCGGTCAGGTCGGCCGTGAACTGGTCAACCTGATCAACGCGCACGGCCCCTATGCGGTCGGGCTCACCGGTGAGGACGCCCGGATGTTCACCGCCGTCCGGCGGACCGTCATGGTCGATGGCGTGCCCTGCGATATCGGACTGGTGGGCGATGTCGAGCGCGTCGACACCGCCCTGCTGATGGATCTGCTCACCGCCGGCCGCATTCCGGTGGTCTCGACCATCGGGCCGGACGCCGACGGGGTGGTGCACAACATCAACGCCGACACCGCCGCCGCCGCGGTCGCCGAGGCGGTCGGCGCCGAGACCCTGCTGATGCTGACCGACGTCGAAGGCCTCTACACGCGGTGGCCGGATCGCGACTCACTGGTCAGTGAGATCGACACCGCGACGCTCACGGATCTGCTGCCCACTCTCGAAGAGGGCATGGTTCCCAAGATCGAGGCATGCCTGCGAGCGGTGCAGGCCGGCGTGCCGAGTGCCCACGTGATCGACGGGCGGGTCGAGCACTGTGTGCTCGCCGAGTTGTCCTCGCCCGGCGGTGCCGGAACGAAGGTGGTGCGATGACCGGCCTGCTGGACCGCTGGCAGGCGGTCATGATGGACAACTACGGCACGCCGCCGATCGCTCTGGTCAGCGGTGAGGGCGCGGTGGTCACCGGCGCCGACGGCAAGACCTACCTCGATCTGCTCGCCGGCATCGCGGTCAACGTCCTCGGCCATCGGCATCCGGCGATCATCGAGGCCGTCACCGCCCAGCTCGACACCCTGGGTCACGTGTCGAACCTCTACGCCACCGAACCCGGCATCGCGCTGGCCGAGCAACTCGTCGCACACCTGGCCGGCCCTGCCCGGGTGTTCTTCTGCAACTCCGGAGCCGAGGCCAACGAGGCGGCCTTCAAGCTCACCCGGCTGACCGGACGCACGAGAATCGTTGCGGCACAGAACGCATTCCATGGCCGCACCATGGGATCGCTGGCGCTGACCGGGCAGCCCGCCAAGCGGGAGCCCTTCGAACCGCTTCCCGGCGATGTGAGCTTCGTGCCGTACGGCGACGCCGAGGCACTGGCGGCTACGGTCACCGGCGATACCGCGGCGGTGTTCCTCGAACCGATCATGGGCGAGGGCGGTGTGGTGGTGCCGCCGGCCGGTTATCTGGCCGCAGCGCGGGAGATCACCCGCCGGCACGGCGCGCTGCTCGTGCTCGACGAGGTGCAGACCGGCATCGGCCGCACCGGCACCTTCTACGCACATCAGCATGACGGCATCACCCCCGACATCGTCACGCTCGCCAAGGGCCTGGCCGGTGGTCTGCCGATCGGCGCCTGCCTGGCGATCGGCCCGGCCGCCGATCTGATGAAGCCCGGGATGCACGGCAGCACCTTCGGGGGCAACCCGGTCTGCACCGCCGCCGCACTCGCGGTGCTGCGCGTGCTGGCCGAGGACGGACTCATCGATCACGCCGACGCACTCGGCAAGACCCTGGCCGACGGGATCGAGGCCCTCGGGCATCCGCTGGTCGACCACGTCCGTGGCCGCGGACTGTTGCGGGGCATCGTGCTGACCGCTCCGCAGGGCAAGGCCGTCGAGGTGGCCGCGCGGGAGGCCGGCTTCCTGGTCAACGCCGCCGCGCCTCAGGTCGTCCGACTGGCACCGCCGCTGGTCATCACCGAGGCGCAGGTAAACCAGTTCCTCGCCGCGCTGCCCGAAATCCTCGACACCGCAGGGGAGTCCGCATGACCATCAGACATTTCCTGCGCGACGACGACCTGACCCCGGCCGAACAGGCCGAGGTGCTGGCACTGGCCGCCGAATTGAAGAATGCCCCGTTCAGCCGGCGCCCCCTGGAGGGCCCGCGGGGAGTTGCGGTGATCTTCGACAAGAACTCCACCCGCACCCGGTTCTCCTTCGAGATGGGTATCGCCCAACTCGGCGGGCACGCGGTGGTCGTGGACGGCCGGTCCACCCAACTCGGCCGCGACGAGACGCTGGCCGACACCGGCTTCAACATCTCCGAGACGGCCCGCCGGCTGGCTCTCTGGATGGCCTTCGATGATGTCA
>CAYFMA010000050.1:0-13577 GCA_964344085.1 uncultured Mycobacterium sp. | reverse complement strand
TCCTTCGAGATGGGCATCGCCCAACTCGGCGGACACGCGGTCGTCGTCGACGGCCGCAACACCCAACTCGGGCGCGATGAAACGCTCGAGGACACCGGCCGGGTGCTGTCCCGTTTCGTCGATGCCATCGTGTGGCGCACCTTCGGTCAGGACCGGCTCGACGCGATGGCCTCGACGGCAACCGTTCCGGTGGTCAACGCGCTCTCCGATGAGTTCCACCCGTGCCAGATCCTCGCGGACCTTCAAACGCTCGCCGAGCGTAAGGGCGCACTCAAGGGTCTGCGCATGACCTATCTCGGTGACGGCGCCAACAATATGGCGCATTCACTGATGATCGGTGGTGCCACCGCCGGTATCAGCGTCACCGTCGCCGCCCCGGCGGGTTTCACTCCCGATGAGCGGTTCGTCGCCGCGGCACGGGCCCGGGCCGAGAAGACCGGAGCGGTGATCTCCGTCACCAGCGATCCGCAGGCCGCCGCCAGGGGTGCGGACGTCCTGGTCACCGACACCTGGACCTCGATGGGGCAGGAGGATGACGGTCTGGACCGGGTCGGACCGTTTCGGCCGTTCCAGATCAACTCCGGACTGCTCGCCCTCGCCGATCCGGAAGCCGTTGTGCTGCACTGCCTTCCGGCTCACCGGGGCGAGGAGATCACCGACGAGGTGATCGACGGCCCGCAGAGTGTGGTCTGGGACGAGGCGGAGAACCGGCTGCATGCTCAGAAGGCACTGCTGGTCTGGCTGCTGGAGCGTGGACGATGAGCCGCTTGCACGAAGAGCGAGAACCGGCATGACCCGCTCATCGGAGATCACCCGGGCCGGCCGGCAGGCCCGCATCGTCGCACTCGTCTCGTCCCGGTCGGTCCACAGCCAGAGCGAACTGGCCGCACTGCTGGCCGATGAAGGCATCGAGGTCACCCAGGCCACGCTGTCCCGAGACCTCGAGGAACTCGGCGCGGTGAAACTGCGCGGCGCCGACGGCGGCGGCGGGGTCTATGTGGTGCCCGAGGACGGCAGCCCGGTGCGGGGCGTCTCCGGCGGCACCGAACGGCTGTCCCGGCTGCTCGGCGAGTTGCTGGTGTCCACCGACGCCAGCGCCAACCTCGCCGTGCTGCGCACCCCGCCGGGAGCGGCACATTACCTGGCCAGCGCCATCGACCGGGCCGCGCTGCCCGAGGTGGTCGGCACCATCGCCGGTGATGACACCATCATGATCGTCGCCCGCGAACCGATGACCGGCGCCGAACTGGCCGCCATGTTCGAGACCATCCGTTAGTACCGAAGAAAGACAAAAGGAGAAGTACATGTCCGAGCGCGTCATCCTCGCCTATTCCGGCGGTCTGGACACCTCGGTGGCCATCAGCTGGATCGGCAAGGAGACCGGCAAGGAGGTGGTGGCCGTCGCCATCGACCTCGGTCAGGGCGGCGAGGACATGGAGGTCGTGCGTCAGCGGGCCCTGGACTGCGGCGCCGTTGAAGCCAAGGTGGTCGATGCCCGCGACGAGTTCGCCGAGGGTTACTGCCTGCCCGCGATCCAGTCCAACGCCCTCTACATGGACCGCTACCCGCTGGTGTCGGCGCTGAGCCGGCCACTGATCGTCAAGCATCTGGTGGAGGCGGCCCGCGAGTTCAACGGCGGCGTCGTCGCGCACGGTTGCACCGGCAAGGGCAACGACCAGGTTCGCTTCGAGGTCGGATTCGCCTCGCTGGCACCGGATCTCGAGGTGCTCGCACCGGTCCGGGACTACGCCTGGACCCGGGAGAAGGCGATCGCCTTCGCCGAGGAGAACGCGATCCCGATCAATGTCACCAAACGCTCGCCGTTCTCCATCGACCAGAACGTGTGGGGCCGCGCGGTGGAGACCGGGTTCCTCGAGCACCTCTGGAACGCCCCGACCAAGGACGTCTACGACTACACCGAGGATCCGACGCTCAACTGGAACACCCCCGATGAGGTGATCGTCGGATTCGAACGCGGCGTGCCGGTGTCGATCGACGGCAACAAGGTCTCGGTGCTCGAGGCCGTCGTCGAACTCAACCGACGGGCCGGCGCCCAGGGCGTGGGCCGTCTCGATGTCGTCGAGGACCGCCTGGTCGGCATCAAGAGCCGGGAGATCTACGAGGCCCCCGGCGCCATGGTTCTGGTGACCGCCCACACCGAACTCGAGCATGTGACCCTCGAACGCGAACTGGGCCGGTTCAAGCGGATCACCGATCAGCGCTGGGGCGAGCTGGTGTACGACGGACTGTGGTTCTCGCCGCTGAAGACCGCGCTCGAGTCGTTCGTCGCCAAGACCCAGGAGCGGGTCACCGGCGAGGTTCGTCTGGTGCTGCACGGCGGCCACATCTCGGTCAACGGCCGGCGCAGTCCGGAATCGCTGTACGACTTCAACCTGGCCACCTACGACGAAGGGGACACCTTCGACCAGTCGGCGGCCAAGGGCTTCGTCCACCTGCACGGCCTGTCGTCGAAGATCGCGGCGGCCCGCGACCGCGGGCAGTGAGATGAGCACCAACGAAGGTGCGCTCTGGGGCGGCCGGTTCGCCGACGGCCCCAGCCCCGCGCTGGCGGCGCTGAGCAAGTCCACCCACTTCGACTGGGCGCTGGCGCCCTACGACGTGGCAGCCTCCAAAGCGCACGCCCGGGTGCTGCACCGCGCCGGGCTGCTCACCGACGAGCAGCGTGACGGTCTTCTGGCCGGTCTCGACAGCCTCGGTTCGGACATCGCCGACGGCAGCTTCACCCCGATCGTCACCGACGAGGATGTGCACGGCGCCCTCGAACGAGGTCTGATCGACCGGGTCGGCGCCGATCTCGGTGGACGACTGCGGGCCGGGCGGTCCCGTAACGACCAGGTGGCCACCCTGTTCCGGATGTGGCTGCGGGATGCCATGACCCGGGTCGCCGAGGGTGTGCTCGAGGTCGTGGAGGCGCTGGCCGGGCAGGCTGCCGCGCATCCGACGGCGACCATGCCGGGCAAGACTCACCTGCAGGCCGCCCAACCGGTGCTGCTGTCGCATCATCTGCTGGCGCACGCCCACCCGTTGTTGCGCGATGTCGACCGGATCGCCGATTTCGACAAGCGAACCGCGGTGTCCCCGTACGGATCCGGCGCGCTGGCCGGGTCGTCATTGGGCCTGGATCCCGACGCCATAGCCGCGGACCTGGGGTTCGCGGCCGCAGCCGACAACTCGATCGATGCGACCGCAGCTCGCGACTTCGCCGCCGAGGCCGCTTTCGTGCTCGCCATGATCGGCGTTGACCTGTCCCGGCTGGCCGAGGACATCATCCTCTGGAGCACAACCGAATTCGGATACGTCACGCTGCACGACTCGTGGTCGACGGGCAGTTCGATCATGCCGCAGAAGAAGAACCCGGATATCGCCGAACTTGCCCGCGGCAAGGCCGGGCGGCTGATCGGCAACCTGTCCGGACTACTGGCCACCCTCAAAGCGCAGCCGCTGGCCTACAACCGCGATCTGCAGGAGGACAAGGAGCCGGTCTTCGACTCCGTCGCGCAGTTGGAGATGGTGCTGCCGGCGATGGCAGGACTGGTCGCGACCCTGCACTTCGACCTCGACCGGATGGCCGCGCTGGCTCCGGCGGGCTACACGCTGGCCACCGATGTGGCCGAGTGGCTGGTGCGTCGCGGCGTGCCGTTCCGGGTGGCCCACGAGACCGCCGGCGCGGCCGTCCGTGCGGCGGAGAGTCGCGGGGTGGGACTCGACGAACTCACCGATGACGAACTCGCCGGCATCAGCGCCGATCTCACCCCGCAGGTACGGGAGGTGCTCAGCGTCGCCGGTTCGGTGGCGTCCCGCAACGCCCGCGGCGGCACCGCTCCCGAACGGGTCACCGCCCAATTGGCCACTGTGCGGAACACCGCGGCCGGACTGAGGCAGAGACTGCACCGATGAGCGGTTCGGGGTACGAGCTGTTCGGTCAGCGGCAATTCCGCAACGTCTGGACCGCCAACCTCATCTTCAACCTCGGTTTGGTGATGCTGATGCTCGGCGTCGCATGGACCATGACATCACTGACCGACAACCCGGTCCTGGTGAGCATGGTGCAGACCATGTCCAGCCTGCCGTTCGTCTTGTTCGCGATCCCGCTGGGAATCGCGACGGACGCGGTGGGTCACCGCACCATGATGATCGCCTCACAGATCTGGATGCTGGCGGTGACTGCGCTGCTGGGCGTGATCGCCGTGGCCGGCGGCTGGGATCTCACACCGAAGCTGCTGTTGTTCGCGGTGTTCCTGCTCGGTATCGGTGTGGTGGTCCAGCAGTCCTCGTGGAAGCCGTTCATCTACGAACTGGTGCCCAAAGACAAAGTGGTGGCTGCGCTTTCGTTCAACTCGCTCAGCAGTGACATCGGTCGCGCCGCCGGGCCGGCCCTCGGCGGCTACCTGATGGGGACGTTCGGCACCGCGGTCGTCCTTTTCACCAGCGCCGTCTCGCATCTGTTCATGATGGCGGTGCTGCGAACCGCGCGCAGTGCCGGTGCCGGCGCGCCGGCCGAGACCAAGCCGATGCTGCGCGAGGCATGGCAACTGGTCCGCAACTCCGTCGTGCTCTACGGGCCGATCGTGCGCACCTCGATGGTGATGGTCACCTGCGGTGCGCTCCTCGGACTGCTGCCCCTGGAGGCCAAGGAGAACATCCAGACCGGACCGATCGGATACGGCGGACTGCTGGCCGCTCTGGCCATCGGGTCGGCCGCCGGGGCGGTGCTGACTCCGGCGCTGCGGCGCCACATCCGGCTGAATCTGCTGTCGGCGGGTGCCGTCGTGGTGCTGGCGCTCTCGGTGATCGGCATCAGTCAGTGGGACAGCATGCTGCGCGACGGGGCATTCCTGGTCGTCTATGGATTCACCTGGAGCATCGTCAGCATCACGCATCTGTCGGCGGTGCAGATGGCCGCACCGGAGAGCATGCGCGGGCTGATTTCGGCGATCTATGCACTGGGCGTGCAGGGTTCGATGGCAGCCGGCAGTTTCTTCTTCGGCGTGGCGGCCCATCACATCGGCGTCAGCCGCAGTCTGCTGGCGGCCGGGGTCTGGGCGATGGCCGGTGTTCTGCTCGCCGGTCGAATGCCGGTGACCGACGAACGTTAGCCGGCGGACTCGGCGAGTTCCGACAACTCCATCCAGCGGTTCTCGGTGGCCGCCAATTCGGCCTCCAGTTCGCGCAATTCGGCTGTCAGCCTCCCGATTCCGACATGGTCGGACTGATCGTGCTCGGCCAGTTCGACGTGTTTGGCGTCGACCTTGCCGGCCAGTTTCGTCAGCGACCGGTCCAGCGCGGCGATCTCCTTCTGCACACTGCGCAACTCCGCACCCGAAAGGGCGGGTGCTGATTGCTTGCTCTGGGCCGGCGGCTTGGCGTCCTGCCGCGCAGCTTCTTTCTTCGCGGCGATCCGCAGATACTCGTCGACGCCGCCGGGCAGATGACGCAGATGCCCGTCCAGGATCGCGTACTGCTGATCGGTGACCCGCTCCAGCAGATAGCGGTCGTGGGAAACCACGATGAGGGTTCCCGGCCAGGAGTCCAGAAGATCCTCGGTGGCCGAGAGCATGTCGATGTCGACGTCGTTGGTGGGCTCGTCGAGCACCAGCACATTGGGCTCGGACAGCAGTGTGAGCATCAGATCCAGCCGCCGGCGCTGGCCGCCGGAGAGCTCACCGACCCGGGCCGAGAGCTGATCGCGGCGAAAGCCCAGGCGCTCCAGCAGCTGTGCCGGGGTGATGTCCTTGCCGTCGACCTGATAATCGGTCTTCAGCCGGCCGAGGACGTCGCGCACGAGATCGTCGTCGATCTCGGCGAGTTGGCGGGACTGCTGGTCGAGCATCGCCAGCTTCACCGTCTTACCGCGCTTGACCCGCCCGCCGTCCGGGTCCAGCGTCCCGGCGATGAGCCCGAGCAGGGTCGACTTGCCCGCACCGTTGGCGCCCACGATCCCGGTGCGCTCGCCGGGGCCGATGCGCCACTCCACGTCGCGCAGCACGGGTTTGTCGCCGCCATCGACTCCCGGGTACGAGACCGACACGTCGAGCAGGTCGATGACGTCCTTGCCCAGCCGCGCGGTGGCCAGCTTCGCGAGTTCGACGGTGTTGCGGATCGGTGGCACATCCTCGATCAGCTGATTGGCCGCCTCGATGCGGAATTTCGGCTTGGAGGTCCTCGCCGGTGCGCCCCGACGCAGCCAGGCCAGTTCCTTGCGCATCAGGTTCTGCCGCTTGGCCTCGGTGACCGCCGCGATCCGGTCGCGCTCGACCCGTTGCAGCACGTAAGCCGCGTATCCGCCGTCGAAGGGTTCGACGATCCCGTCGTGCACCTCCCAGGTGGTCGTGGCGACCTCGTCGAGGAACCAGCGGTCGTGGGTCACCACCAGCAGGCCGCCGGTGTTGCGCGGCCAGCGTCCCTTGAGGTGGGCGGCGAGCCAGGTGATGCCCTCCACGTCGAGGTGGTTGGTGGGCTCGTCGAGGATGATGACGTCCCAATCGCCGATCAGCAGTTCGGCCAGTTGCACCCGCCGGCGCTGACCCCCGGAGAGGGTGCCCACCGGGGCGTTCCAGTCCAGATCGGACACCAGGCCGGCCACCACGTCGCGCACCTTCGGGTCGCCCGCCCATTCGTGTTCGGCGCGGTCGCCGACCAGGGAATGTCCGATTGTTGCGGCCGGGTCGAGGGTGTCGGCCTGCTCGAGGGCGGCGACCTGGAGGCCGCCGCGGCGGGTCACCCGCCCGGAATCGGGCCGGATCCGGCCCGTGAGCATGCCCAGCAGGCTGGACTTTCCGTCGCCGTTGCGGCCGACGATGCCGATCCGGTCGCCGTCGTTGACCCCGACGGTCACGGCGTCGAAAACCACCTGCGTCGGATACTGGAGATGAAGCGCTTCGGCGCCGAGCAGATGTGCCACCGGCGATAGCCTAATCAGCAATGATGAGCGGGCTGTCGGGGCCATGCAGCGCAGAGTCGGCAGGGGAGCAGGAGTGGATCTGAGTCTTTCGGCGATCACCAAGCCGTTGGAGCGGTTGGTGGCGACCGCGCAGAACGGCTACGAGGTCGCGCGTCTCGGTGGTCTGGAGACCGGGGCGGTGCCCTCGCCGTTCCAGATCGTCGAGTCCACCAACATGTACAAGCTGCGCCGCTACTTCCCGCCGGACACCCGCCCGGGCCATCCGGTCGCCGGGCCGCCGGTGCTGATGGTCCACCCGATGATGATGTCGGCCAACATGTGGGACGTCACCAAGGAGGACGGCGCCGTCGGCATCCTGCACGCCGCCGGGCTGGATACCTGGGTCATCGACTACGGCTCGCCCGACAAGGTCGAGGGCGGGATGGAACGCACCCTCACCGATCACATCGTCGCCCTCGGTCACGCCATCGAGACGGTGAAGGACGCCACCGGCCAGGACGTCCATCTGGCCGGCTACTCGCAGGGCGGCATGTTCTGCTACCAGACCGCCGCCTACCGCAAGTCCGCCGACATCGCCAGCATCATCGCGTTCGGCTCCCCGGTGGACACCCTGGCCGGACTCCCCGGCGGACTGCCGGCGAACCTGGCGGTGGGTGTCGCCGAATTCCTCGCCGATCACGTCTTCAACCGCATCGACATCCCAAGCTGGCTGGCGCGCACCGGCTTTCAGCTTCTCGACCCTGTCAAGACGCTTCAGTCGCGGCTCGAGTTCCTCATGCAACTGCACGACCGCGAAGCACTGTTGCCGCGCGAACAGCAGCGCCGGTTCCTCGACCGGGAGGGCTGGATCGCCTGGTCCGGTCCGGCGGTCTCCGAACTGCTCAAGCAGTTCGTCACGCACAACCGGATGATGACCGGTGGCTTCGCGATTCAGGGCCAGCTGGTGACGCTGTCCGACATCACCTGTCCGATACTGGCTTTCGTCGGCGAGGTCGACGACATCGGTCAGCCGCCGGCGGTGCGCGGTATCAAACGGGCCGCGCCCAATGCCGAGGTCTACGAGTCCATCATCCGCGCGGGCCACTTCGGTCTGGTCGTCGGATCGAAGGCCGCCACCATCACCTGGCCGACCGTCGCCGACTGGGTGCTGTGGGTGTCGGGCAAGGACGCGAAACCGGCCAATGTCGAACCGATGCAGGAAACCTCCGCCACGCCCGACGATTCCGGTGTGGCGCTGAGTTCGCGCGTCATGCACGGCGTCACCGAAGCGTCCGAACTGGCGATCTCCTTGGCCAAGGGTGCCGCCGACGCCGTGGTGGCCGCCAACCGTTCGGTGCGCACCCTCGCCATCGAGACCGCCCGCACCCTGCCGCGCCTGGTCCGTCTCGGGCAGATCAACGACCACACCAGGATCTCGCTGGCGCGGATCATCGGCGAGCAGGCCGAGTCGGCTCCCAACGGCGAGTTCCTTCTCTTCGACGGACGGGTGCACACCTACGAGGCGGTCAACCGCCGCATCGACAACGTGGTCCGCGGACTCATCAATGTCGGTGTGCGCCAAGGCACCCGGGTCGGAGTGCTGATGGACACCCGGCCCAGCGCGCTGGTCGCCATCGCCGCGCTGTCCCGACTCGGCGCCGTCGCCGTCCTGATGCCGCACGACGCCGACCTCAACCAGGTGCTCCGGCTCGGCGGGGTCACCGATGTCATCACCGACCCGGCCAACCTGGCCGCGGCCGAGGCGCTTCCGGTGCAGGTTCTCGTCCTCGGTGGCGGTGAGAACCGCGATCTGAAGCTGCCGGCGGGCAGCAACGTGGTCGACATGGAGCGGATCGATCCGGACGCCGTCGAGTTGCCCGGCTGGTACCGGCCCAACCCGGGGTTCGCCCGCGACGTCGCCTTCGTGGTCTTCAACGCCGTCGGCGGGGGAGAGTTGGTGCCCAAGCAGATCACCAATTACCGCTGGGCTCTGTCGGCTTTCGGCACCGCGTCGGCCGCCGCACTCACCCGCAACGACACCGTTTACTGCCTGACTCCGCTGCATCACCAGTCCGGTCTGCTGGTCAGCCTCGGCGGGTCGGTGGTGGCCGGGTCCCGCATCGCGCTGTCACGCGGACTCGATCCCGAGCGATTCCTCGACGAGGTCCGTCAATATGGGGTGTCGGTGGTCACCTACACCTGGTCGATGCTGCGCGGGATCGTCGACGACCCGGACTTCAAGATGACCGGCAACAACCCCATCAGGCTGTTCATGGGATCAGGTATGCCGACGGGTCTGTGGGATCGCATCCTCGAGGTGTTCGAGCCCGCCAGGATCGTCGAGTTCTTCGCCACCTCCGACGGACAGGCGGTGCTCGCCAACGTCTCCGGCATCAAGGTGGGTAGTGAGGGGCGCCCACTGCCCGGAGGCGGCGACGTCGAACTCGGCGCCTACGACCCTGTCGAGGACCTCATCCTCGAGGACGACCGTGGCTTCGTCCGGGTGGCCGGCCGCGAGGAGATCGGCGTGCTGCTGGCCAAGCCGTGGGGTCCGATCGATCCGACCGCCTCGATCAAGCGCGGTGTCTTCTCCGCCGGGGATATCTGGATCTCCACCGAATACGTGTTCTGGCGTGACGCCGACGGCGACTTCTGGCTGCTGGGCAACCGGTCCGGTCTCATCCACACCCGGCGCGGCGTGGTGTTCCCGGCGACCATCACCGACGCCGTGGGTGCGATCTCCGGTGTCGATCTGGCCGTCACCTACCCGATCGAGACGGCGGGCGGCACCCTGGCGGTCGCCGCGATCACCCTGCGGCCGGGGATGAGTGTCACCGTCGCGGACCTGACCGACGCGGTGGCCAAGATGCCCGCCGGGCTGCCGCCGGACGTCGTCCACGTGGTTTCCGATCTGCCGCTGAGCGCGTCCTACCGTCCGACGGTGTCGAAATTGCGGGCCGCCGGACTGCCCAAGGCCGGCCGTAACAGCTGGTATCTGGATGCCGATACAGGCAAGTACAGGAGGCTGACCGCTGCCGCCCGCACCGCGCTGGCCAACGGTGACGGGTGAGAAGGCGGTAGTCTCGCGGTACTAGGGCGGCGTGGGTCGGGCTCGTGTGGAGGGTGGTTATGACCAGCAGGAACTGGCTGCGTGGTGTGTGCGTCGTGGCAGCCGGCATGGTTTTCGGTGCGGCTGGGGCGGCGCACGCCGACCCCTCTGCCGCGCCCAACCCGGCTCCGGCCACCACGGCGGCCGCATCTCCGGCCTCCGTCAGTGGCGACGTCATCGACCAGCTCGCCGATGATTACGGCGTGGGCGCCGGTGGCGGCCAGGTCGCGAACCTGCTCAAGACCGTGCTGAAACTGCGGGCGATGGGCTTCAAGCCCTCCAAAGCCAACCTGGAGGAGATCCAGGTCGCGATGACCTACCGGCCCAACCAGAACCCGCTCATCAACGCGCTGAAGGACACCGTCGCCTATCAGTCCAAGCTCAAGGGCCAGATGGAGATCCTCCAGCAGGCCCAGTCTCAGCAGAACGCGAACAGTGCGGTGATGGGCGCCGGGCAGATGCCGGGGGCCACGAACCCCGGCAGCTACCCGGGCATGGGCGGCGCCCCGGTCGCTCAGGTGCCCACCGAGGGCACCCCGGTCACTCCCTGACGTCGCCGTGGATCCCGCGCTGCTGAAAATCCTGGTGTGCCCCGCCGACCGCGGGCCACTGCTGTTCGCCGACGGTGTCCTCTACAACCCCCGGCTGCGCAAGGCCTATCGCATCGATGACGGCATCCCGGTCCTGCTCGTCGACGAGGCCCGCGACGTCGGCCCCGAGGAGCACGAGCGGTTGACTCGCTGACGTCGATGCTCGACGAGGACCCGGTGACCGTGGCCCGGCAACTGCTGGGAGCCACGCTCACCGCACGCGGCGTGCACGCCCGGATTGTGGAAGTCGAGGCCTACGGCGGGCCGGCTGACGGTCCGTGGCCCGATGCGTCTGCCCATTCCTTCCGGGGACCGACGCCGCGGAATGCCGTCATGTTCGGGCCGCCCGGCCGGCTCTACACCTATCGCAGTCACGGAATCCATGTGTGCGCCAACGTCTCCTGCGCGCCGGACGGTGTGGCGGCAGCGGTGTTGTTGCGCGCTGCCGTCATCGACACCGGTCACCATCGTGCCCGGCGGCGACGCGGTCCGGCGGTGCCGGAGCAGGCCCTGGCCCGCGGCCCGGGCAATCTGTGCTCGGCACTGGGCATCACGATGGACGACAACGGCACGGACCTTTTCGACACGGCGGCACCGGTCCGGCTCGAGTTGGGCCGACCGGGGGAGATCGCCAGTGGGCCGCGGGTCGGAGTCAGTCAGGCCGCCGACCGGAGTTGGCGATTCTGGCTCTCCGGACATCCCGAGGTTTCGGCCTACCGCCGGAGTCCCCGCGCGCCACGGCCGGGCTGCAGCGACTGATCGACGGACGATGCGGGAAGATCACCGCATGGGCACGACGATTCTCGATGAGCTGAACTGGCGTGGGCTCATCGCCCAGTCCACCGACATCGATGCGCTCGCGGCCGCTGCCGCGCAGCCGCCGATGACGGTCTACTGCGGTTTCGACCCGACCGCCCCGAGCCTGCACGCCGGGAACCTGGTGCCGCTGCTGACCCTGCAGCGCTTCCAGAAGGCCGGGCATCGGCCCATCGTGCTGGCCGGCGGTGCGACCGGACTCATCGGTGATCCGCGGGACACCGGCGAGCGCGTGATGAACACCGAGGACACCGTTGCCCAATGGTCCGATCGGATCCGCGGACAGCTTGAGCGCTTCGTGGAGTTCGACGCGTCCAGGACGGGCGCGATCATCGAGAACAACCTCAGCTGGACTCAGCCGCTCGGCGCGATCGAATTCCTCCGCGATGTCGGCAAGCACTTCTCGGTGAACGTCATGCTCGACCGGGACACGATCCGGCGCCGCCTGGACGGCGAGGGCATCTCCTATACCGAGTTCAGCTACATGCTCCTGCAGGCCAATGACTACGTGGAGCTTCATCAGCGGCACGGTTGCTCGCTGCAGATCGGCGGATCCGATCAGTGGGGCAACATCATCGCCGGCGTCCGGCTGGTGCGGCAGAAGCTCGGGGCGTCGGTCCACGCGCTGACCGTCCCGCTGGTGACCGCCGCCGACGGCACCAAGTTCGGGAAGTCGACCGGCGGCGGAAGTCTCTGGCTCGACCCGGAGATGACCAGCCCCTACGCCTGGTACCAGTACTTCGTGAACGTGGCCGACGCCGACGTCATCGGCTACCTGCGGTGGTTCACCTATCTCTCGGCCGAGGAACTCGCCGGCCTGGAGGAGGCCACCGCCACCCGTCCGCAGGAACGCGCCGCGCAGCGCAGGCTGGCCCGCGAACTCACCACACTGGTGCACGGCGAGGCCGCCACCGAGGCGGTTGAGCACGCGTCGGCGGCCTTGTTCGGCCGCGGTGAACTCGATCGGCTCGACGAGGCCACTCTGACGGCGGCGTTGCGTGAGACGACGGTGGCCGACTTGGCGCCGGGCGGCTCGGACAACATCGTCGACCTGCTGGTGGCGACCGGGTTGTCGGCCAGCAAGAAGGAGGCCAAGCGGACCATCGCCGAAGGCGGGGTCTCGGTCAACAACGTGCGGGTGGAGAACGAGGACTGGGTCGCCGATCCGTCGCGCTTCCTGCATGGGCGGTGGCTGGTGCTGCGCCGTGGGAAGCGGAATATCGCGGGCGTGCAGCGCGTTGGTTAGGTTCAGTCCAGTGTGATGAAGGTCAAACGTTCCTGCTGCGCAGGGGATTTGACTCGGCTGCGACCCTGACGTAACTTATGGAAGTCGTTGCGACGCGGTTCGGCCGCAGAGCGCGACGGCATCTCAGGGAATACCTCCGGACTTCGGGGCGTTCCATCTGTCCGCACGACGAGCACGCGGCGTTTCCGCCGCGGGTTTACTTGCGCGGCCGGGCAGAGGTGCCGGGTGTGTTGTTTGAGAACTCAATAGTGTGTTTGGTGGTTTTTGTTTGTTGTTTTTTGTTGTTGCCGTGCCTTGGTACCCCCGTACGGGGTGCGGTTTTTGATTGCCAGTTTTGACTGGTGCTGATCAGATTTCTTCTGGTTCGAATTCACCTGCCTGGTGGTGGGTTGTTTTTGTTTGGAGAGTTTGATTCTGGCTCAGGACGAACGCTGGCGGCGTGCTTAACACATGCAAGTCGAACGGTAAGGCCCTTCGGGGTACACGAGTGGCGAACGGGTGAGTAACACGTGGGTGATCTGCCCTGCACTTTGGGATAAGCCTGGGAAACTGGGTCTAATACCGGATAGGACCTCGGACTTCACGGTCTGGGGTGGAAAGCTTTTGCGGTGTGGGATGGGCCCGCGGCCTATCAGCTTGTTGGTGGGGTAATGGCCTACCAAGGCGACGACGGGTAGCCGGCCTGAGAGGGTGACCGGCCACACTGGGACTGAGACACGGCCCAGACTCCTACGGGAGGCAGCAGTGGGGAATATTGGGCAATGGGCGCAAGCCTGACCCAGCGACGCCGCGTGAGGGATGAAGGCCTTCGGGTTGTAAACCTCTTTCAGTAGGGACGAAGCGCAAGTGACGGTACCTAAAGAAGAAGCACCGGCTAACTACGTGCCAGCAGCCGCGGTAATACGTAGGGTGCAA
>CAYFMA010000049.1:0-23823 GCA_964344085.1 uncultured Mycobacterium sp. | reverse complement strand
GGGTGATGGCCTGACGGATCCACCAGGTGGCGTAGGTCGAGAACTTGTAGCCCTTGGTGTAGTCGAACTTCTCGACGGCGCGAATCAGGCCGAGGTTGCCCTCCTGGATGAGATCCAGGAACGCCATACCGCGCCCGGTGTAGCGCTTGGCCAGCGAGACCACCAGACGAAGGTTGGCCTCCAGCAGGTGGTTCTTGGCCCGGTCACCGTCCCGGCAGATCCACTGCATGTCGCGGCGCTGCTGCACCGGCAGCTTCGTGCCCCCCTCGGTCAGCTCGGCCATCTTCTGGGTGGCGTACAGGCCGGCCTCGATGCGCTTGGCCAGCTCTACTTCTTCCTCGGCATTGAGCAGAGCGACCTTGCCGATCTGCTTGAGGTAGGCACGTACCGAGTCGGCCGAGGCGGTGAGTTCGGCATCCTTACGGGCCTGGCGCAGTGCCTCGGATTCCTCTTCGTCCCAGACGAAATCGCCGGAGGCCTTGTCCTTGTCAGACGGCTCGGGCAGGTCCTCATCCTCGCCGGCCTCAGCCGCCGGTGCCCCCGCCTCGGCGGCGGCCTCGTCGGCAACCTCTTCAAGATCGGAGAGGTCGATCACCTCGGCGTCGAGTTCGACGTCGACGGCCAGATCGGTCTCGAGATCGTCGAGGACGACTTCCTCGTCCTTGGCGGTCGTGGACTCAGCGGCCGCGGTGGCCTTCTTCGCCCGGCCCTTGGGGGCCTTCGCCTCAGCGACCGCAGCGGTCTTGGCCGGTGCTGCCTTGGCGGCTTTGGCGGGTGCCGCTTTGGCGGTCTTGGCCGGTGTTGCCTTGGTGGCTTTGGCGGGTGCCGCTTTGGCGGTCTTGGCCGGTGTTGCCTTGGTGGCTTTGGCGGGCGCTGCCTTGGCGGCTTTGGCGGGTGTCTTGGTGGTCTTGGCCGGTGCTGCCTTGGCGGAGGCCTTGCTGGCTTTGGCGGGTGCTGCCTTGGTGGCTTTGGCGGGCGCTGCCTTGGCGGCTTTGGCGGGTGCCGCTTTGGCGGTCTTGGCCGGTGCTGGCTTGGCGGCCGCTTTGGCGGTCTTGGCCGGTGCTGCCTTGGGGGCGGCCTTCACCGGAGCTTTCGCCACCGCGGCCTTGGCTTTGGCGGGCGCTGCCTTGGCTGCCTTCTTGGCCGGCGCTGACGCCGCTGCCTTCTTGGCGGGGGTCTTGGTGGCGGTCTTCGCTGCCTTGGCGGGCGCGGTCTTGGTCGCTGCCACGTACACCCTTTCAGTCGTGCAGGCCCCGGCGAAGGCACGGGCCTGCCTCGACGGGAGCGTTAGCTATGGAGAACTTCGGCGCGATCTGCAGGGATACTCACCGCTGCGTTCGCGGCCGCCGGGGACCATTGTAACGACTCTCTGAGGGTCCTCTGAGCACAGCGGCCATGCTCAGTGGCCGGACTGCGCTTCGGCGGCCGCCATCGCGGCCCCCACGATGCCCGCTGTGTTGAGCAGTTCTGCCGCCACGACCGGGGTCCGGTTGGTGAGCCGGGGGATCCATTTGTCGGCTTTGCGGCTGATCCCGCCGCCGGCGATGAACAGATCGGGCCAGATCGTGTTCTCGATGGCGACCAGGACCTTGCTGACCTGCTTGCTCCACCGGCGAAAGCCCCAGCCCTCACGCTCTTTGACCGAGGAGGCGGCGCGGTGCTCGGCCTCCTTGCCGCCGACCTCGATATGCCCGAACTCAGTGTTGGGCAACAGCATTCCGTTGTGGATGACCGCTGAACCGATCCCGGTCCCGAAGGTCAGTAGGACAACGACGCCCTTGTGGTTTCGACCGGCTCCGTATCGCTGCTCGGCGAGGCCGGCCGCGTCGGCGTCGTTGAGGACCGTCACCGGGCGGCCGTCCAGAGCCCGGCTGTACTGTTCGGCGGCGTTTGTGCCGATCCAGGCGCGGTCGACGTTGGCCGCGGTGTACACCACCCCATCGACCACCACACCCGGATAGGTGACGCCCAACGGCCCGTCGAAATCGAAATGGCGGACCACCTCGGCGACCGTCGCGGTCACCGCCTCGGGGGTGGCGGGCTGCGGCGTCTCCAGCCGGAACCGCTCGCTGACCAGCTTTCCGGTGGCCAGATCGACGATCGCGCCCTTGATGCCGCTGCCACCGACGTCGACACCGAGGGCCTGGCCGGCGGTGGATGTGGTCATGGCACAAACACTATCGGGGGGTAGCGAGCCGAGGTGGGCGATTGTGCTGCGATAGTCCGGTGACCGATGACCTCTATGCCCAACTACGGGATGTGGCGGAACTCCTCGCCACCGACGCGGCCGATTTCGTGCGACGCCGTCGTGGCGACCTGTTCGTCCGGACCAAGAGTGGCCCCACCGATCCGGTCACGATCGCCGACACCGAGACCGAACAATTCGTGCGCGACCGACTCGCCGCCCTTCGCCCCGGGGAGCCGATCCTGGGCGAGGAGAACGGTGGGTCCGAGGCGGACCCCGGTGCGGTGCGCTGGGTTGTCGACCCCATCGACGGAACCGTCAACTTCGTCTACGGGATCCCCGCCTACGCCGTGTCGGTAGCGGCTCAAATCGACGGTGTCTCCGTCGCCGGGGCGGTGGCTGACGTCTGCAGCGGCGAGGTGTACTCGGCGGCGCTGCATGGAGGAGCGCATGTGAGTTCCGGTCCGGAACATCGCGTGCTGACGTGCAGTAACGCCACTGAATTGCCGATGACGTTGCTGGGCACCGGTTTTGGCTATGACCCACAACGACGTGCCGCGCAGGCCGCGCTGGTCGCGCAGATGATTCCGGTGGTTCGCGACATCCGCCGGATCGGTTCGGCCGCGCTTGACCTGTGCGCGGTCGCAGCCGGTCGCCTCGACGCCCATTACGAACACGGTCTCAATGTGTGGGACTGGGCGGCCGGCGCGCTGATCGCCGCAGAGGCGGGCGCTGCCGTAGTGCTACCCGATCAGGACGTCAGCGGCGCGGCGATCCTGGTGGCCGCCGCGCCGGGCGTCGCCCGCCAACTGCTCGCGGCGCTGGAACGCTGTTCCGGCCTGGACCCGTTGCCCTAGCCGGTCAGCAGGTCCCGTTGTGGATCTTGGTCAGCAGCGCCGAGTCCGCAGGCTCATTCGATCCCGGGCGCAGGCCGGAGAGCACCGCCGAGATGTCGTCGCTGTTGGCCAGCGAGGTGAAGTCGGTGCCGATCACGAGGTCGACCGAGTCGTCCTTGCGGTCGTCCTGGTAGAGCTCGACGCAGGGCGCCACCAGCCAGACCGCCGCCGCGGCGGTCTTGCCGTCCTGACCGAAACGGATCTGCCCCTGACAGGACAGCCGCGCACCGGCGTAGATCGGATCGTTGGCGGCCGTCGGCGCGGCGAAGCCGAGATCGCGCAGCGCCCCGGCGACCTCGCCGGCCTGACCGCCCTGACCGCTGGCGTTGAGCACCCGGACTTTGGTGTCGGCGAGCTTGGCGGGGGAGACGTCAACCAGCGTCGAGCCGGATACCCGGTCGCCCAGGCGCGGTGCGCCGGAGTCGGCCGGCGCGGGAGGAGAGGGACAGGCCGCGGCTTCCCGGACATCGGCCGGGCGGGTCATAACCAGAGCCCAGACGAGCGCTGTCACCACGAACAGGACCGCCGCCGCGATGATGCCCGGACGGTAGTTGCGCCTGCGGAACGGTTGGCCGTCCTTGTCGTAGGCTGACCCTGCAGTGATGTGAGCGACCACGAGAGCACTGTAGTTGCCCTGCCCCTTACGGGATGGAACACGGCGAACGGCTCGAATCAACGAATGTGATCGAAATCACAGCCAAACTCGCCGATTCCCGGGCAGGAATGGTTTTGCTCAGGCGTTCGACGCTGATACAAAACTGTGCGCACGTTTGGCGGCAGCGACGAGACGACGACGAAGGGGAGTGACGATGGCTACTGACTACGACGCCCCGCGGCGGACCGAGACCGACGAGGTTGCCGAGGATTCCCTTGAGGAACTCACCGCACGGCGCAATGAGGCGCAGTCCGCCGTCGTCGACGTGGACGAATCGGACTCAGCGGAGAATTTCGAGCTTCCTGGCGCAGACCTGTCCGGCGAAGAACTCTCGGTCCGAGTGGTTCCCAAGCAGGCCGACGAGTTCACCTGTTCAAGCTGCTTCCTGGTGCATCACCGCAGCCGCCTCGCCAGCGAGAAGAACGGCGAGATGATCTGCACTGACTGCGCCGCGTGACGATGCGGACGGTTTCCGCCCGCGGAGGAAGGCGGCAATCAGGCTGCGCCGCGTGACGATGCGGACGGTTTCCGCCCGCGGAGGAAGCGCTAGGAGCGCAGCGCAGCCAGCACCCGGTCTGGGTGGCGCGAGCTGACCAGCCAGTACGGCGTCGGGTCATCTGGGTCGTCGAGCACCACCAGAACCATCGGCCCCACCCAGCTGCGGTGCAGTACGTAGGCGGCCGGATCCAGCTGACGTCCCAGCGCCGCCGATTTCGCCGACTTGGGCACGTCGGCAGATCGCTGCACCACTGAGGCCGGAAGGTGGGCCGGACCGGCCCACAGTTCGGTGTCGGGTCCGTCGCCCACCACGCGCACCTCGAAACGGCTGAGCCACACCAGCACGCCCGCCGCGACCAGGCCCAGCACCGCGTACGGGATCCACGCCGGAACCTTGATGACGCTCATGTTGACCTCAGCGGCGAACAGGGCGGCCGCGGCGAGGCCGATCGGCCACCACCACCACGGAACCCACAACCTCTCGCGGTATCGCACTGTTTGCGAGGTCACGCGCGAGTCTGGCACGCGGTCAAGGGTAGTCTGTGCGCTCGTGCCCACCAGTCTTGCGGTGGTTCGCCTGGACCGCGATCTCCCGATGCCCAGCCGTGCCCATGACGGCGATGCCGGAGTCGATCTGTTCAGCGCCGAGGACGTCCAGCTCGCACCCGGCCAGCGAAGCCTGGTTCCCACCGGTATCGCGGTGGCCATCCCCTACGGCATGGTGGGCCTGATTCACCCCCGGTCCGGCCTGGCTGCGCGCGTGGGTCTTTCGATCGTCAACAGCCCCGGAACAGTCGACGCCGGCTACCGCGGCGAGATCAAGGTCTCGCTGATCAACCTCGATCCGACTGAGCCGATCACCATCAAGCGCGGTGACCGGATCGCGCAGCTCCTGGTTCAACAGGTCGAGCTGCCGGAACTGGTCGAGGTGGAGTCCTTCGACGAGGCCGGGCTGGGCGAGACAACCCGTGGTCAGGGCGGCCATGGTTCCTCCGGCGGACATGCGAGTTTGTGATGGCATTCGGCAGACGTAAACGCGATCAGGACGCCGGTGAGGCGGGCTCTGGCGACAAGGCCGAAGCCACCGTCGTCAAGGCGACCGATCTGATCGAGGACAACGCGGGCCCGGTGGTCGAGTACGAAGGCGGCCCCTACGACATCGAGGACTTCGAGAATCCCGACGACGCGTTGCTGGCGCGGTTGGACCTCGGTTCGGTGCTCATCCCGATGCCGCCTGGTGGCCAGGTTCAGGTCGAGATGCAGCCCAACGGCCTACCCAATGCGATCTGGGTGGTGACGCCCAACGGCCGGTTCACCATCGCGGCCTACGCCGCTCCCAAGTCGACAGGGCTGTGGCGGGAGATCGCCACCGAACTTGCCGATGCGTTGCGCAACGACAACGCCGCGGTGTCCATCGAGGACGGGCCGTGGGGTCGCGAGGTGATCGGGACAGGCGCCGGAGTCGTGCGCTTCATCGGCGTCGACGGGTACCGGTGGATGATCCGCTGTGTGGCCAACGGCACCGCTGAGACCATCGAAGCGGTGTCCGCGGAAGCGCGGGACGCGTTGGCGGACACCGTAGTTCGTCGCGGCGACACACCGCTACCGGTGCGCACGCCGCTGCAGGTACAACTGCCCGAGGAAATGGCCGCCCAGTTGCGGGCGGCCGCCGCGCAGCAGGCGCAGCAGGCGATGATGGCCGCCCAGCAGGCGATGCTGCATCAGCAGCAGATCATGGCGCAGCAGGAGGCTGAGCGGCGCAATGCCGAGGCGATGCAGCAGGCGCAGGGCGGCGGCGAGGCCGGACAGGCCTAGCAGTCGGCCAGCGCGGCAAGGCAAGCCGCGCCGAGAGCCTCCGGGTGGGATCCGAACTCCGCGAAGGTGACCGTGCGAAGTGCCGCGCGAGGAGCGGCCGCGGCCCACTGCCGGGCGACCTCCAGTGGATGAACGGCGTCATCGGGGGAGCCCACCACACCCATCGGAGCGGACAACCGGTTCAGTGCTGCGGTATCCGGCGCGACGAAGCCGGCTGCGGCTTCCATGGCGGACGGGAGATCCGGCCACTGCGCCCGCCAGGAGCGCTCCAGTTCATCGGCGAGCCACCCGGGGCTGCCGGCCCGCATGGCCGCGACGACAGCTTCGAGGCCCTCGCGGCGCAGCGTCGCGGCGGTGTGCCGGGCCGAGGCCGCCGCGGGCGCATCGCCGGGGGCACCCGTCCACGGCGGCAGAACAGCCAGTACGGCCACTGTCCGTGTGGGGTTCGCCACTGCCCACGCCGCGCCGAACGCAGCACCCAGCGACACCCCCCCGATCGCGATCGGGCCGCGGGCGGCCGCCGTCTCCACCGCGTCGCCATAGCTGCCCAACAGGTCGGCCGGATCGGGCCGCACCGCCACCAATGCCGCCCCCACCTGCTGCAACGGTTCGGCGAAGGCGCGGCGCAGGTAGTCGTCATCGGAGCCGGTCCCTGGCATCAGCACCGTCACCACTCCGCGCATGTTGACCGCCACCCCACGATCGTGCCGGGTCGAAGTGGCGGTCCGCACGCGGGGATGCCTCGTGGCGTCAGAGGACTACAAGGTCTACGGTGACGGTGGCAGTGAGAACGACATGCAGGAGAGACCATGGCTGCGGCCGAAGGTTTTGTACGCCGCCTGACCCGTCGCTGGACGGAGGCCCCGCACAAGCGTGAGGCCGAGGAAGTCACCGGCGAAGCCCCCAACTCCGGCGCCCAGCGCGCCATCGACTGCGAGCGTGGCCAGGAAGTCACGATGGTCGGTGAACTGCGCAGCGTCGAGACCAGCGGCAAGGGTTCGGCCGGTGGCGTTCGCGCCGAACTGTTCGACGGCACCGATTCGGTGATGCTCGTGTGGCTCGGACAGCGCCGCATCCCGGGTATCGACTGCGGGCGCACGCTTCGCGTACATGGCCGCCTGGGCATGCTCGACAACGGCAGCAAGGCGATCTACAACCCGCATTACGAAATTCAGCGTTGAGTCCGGCCGAGGACGAGAAATCGGTGCCGAGTCCCATCGAGGACGAAAATTCCGCGTCGAGATCAGATACGGACACGCTCGACGAGGCCCCTGAACGCACACCCGGGCAGGCGCTGCTCGATCAGATGGGGGGCCTGCCCGGCCTGATCTATTCCGCGCTTCCGGTTGCGGTCCTGGTCCCGGTCAACACCGCCTTCGGTCTGGTGCCGGCCATCGGCGCGGCCGTCGGCGTCGCGCTGCTGATCCTGATCTGGCGGCTCTACCGCCGCGATTCCGTCCAGCCGGCGGTCTCGGGCTTCATCGGAGTCGGGCTCAGCGCGCTGATCGCCTGGATCGTCGGGGCGTCCAAGGGCTATTTCCTGCTCGGAATCTGGACCTCGCTGCTGTGGGCCGCGGTGTTCGGGTTGTCGGTGCTGGTCCGACGGCCCGCCGTGGGTTACGTCTGGAGTTGGGTCAACGGTCATGACCGGGCCTGGCGGAAGTCCCGCGGTGCGGTACTGGCCTTCGACCTGGCGACCCTGACCTGGGTCGCGGTGTTCGGTGCCCGGTTCGTGGTGCAGCACCACCTCTACGACGCCGACAAGACCGGCTGGCTCGGGGTGGCCCGTATCGCGATGGGCTGGCCGCTGACCGCGGTCGCGGCGCTGGTCACCTATCTGGCGATCCGGGCGGCCCAGCGGGCCGTGCACGCCGCCCACGCCGGCGGTGCTCCGCAGTCCTGAGAGCGTCTACCCGTCGGCGCGGCCCAGCAGGGCACGTAACTCGTCCTCGACGTCCGGGGACGCGACGAACAGCAACTCGTCACCACCCTCGAGCGGCTCGTCGGCCTCGGGGACGATGACGCGCTGGCCGCGCAGGATCGTCACCAGCGCAGCGTCGCGCGGCAGCGTCAGCTTGCGCACCGGACGCCCGCCCCACGGGGTGTCCTCGGGCAGCGTGATCTCCACCAGATTGGCGTTGCCCTTGCGAAATTCCATGAGCCGCACAAGATCTCCGACGGTGAACGCCTCTTCGACCAGTGAGGCCAGCATTCGCGGAGTGGAGACCGCATGGTCCACGCCCCAGGCGTTGTCGAACAGCCACTCGTTGCGCGGGTCGTTGACCCGCGCAACCACCCGCGGTGCGGCGAACTCCGTCTTGGCAAGCAATGAGAGCACGACGTTGGCTTTGTCGTCGCCCGTCGCGGCGATGACGACGTCGTACTCCTCGAGGTGCATAGCCTCCAGCAGAGTCAGTTCACAGGCATCGCCGAGCAGCCATTCCGCGGCCGGGATGGTCTCCGGCTCGACGTGCTTGGCGTTGCGGTCGATCAGCGTGACGGTGTGGCCGTTGTCGACCAGTTCGCGGGCGATGGACCGGCCCACGGCGCCGGCCCCGGCGATGGCGACCTTCATTCCCCGACTCCTTCCGCGGGCACCTGGGCCGCGATGGCCAGCGCCTCGGCTGCGTGGCCCGACACCGCCGCGAGGTAGACCTGGTCACCGGCCTGGATGACGGTCTTGGGCTCGGGGAGCACGCCGGTGCCGAACCGGATCAGGAACGCGACCCGGGCGCCGGTGGCTTCCTCCAGGGAGGTCACGGCGTGGCCGACCCAGCCCTCATGCAACTCGGCCTCGCAGACCGCGACGGTGCCGGTGGGGTCCCGCCATTTTGTGGTTTCCGTCTCATGGGTCAGCGTGTTGAGTAGCCGGTCGGTGGTCCAGGGGACGGTGGCCACGGTGGGAATGCCGAGCCGCTCGTAGACTGCGGCCCGCTTGGCGTCGTAGATGCGGGCGACCACTCGTTGCACCCCGAACATCTCGCGGGCCACCCGCGCGGAGATGATGTTGGAGTTGTCGCCGGAGGACACCGCGGCGAAGGCGTCGGCGCGCTCAATTCCCGCCCGCAGCAACACTTCCCGGTCGAAGCCCATGCCCTGCACCCGCTCGCCGGAGAATTCCGGGGAGAGCCGGTTGAACGCGGTCGGATCGCTGTCGATGACCGCCACCTCGTGTCCGATCCGACACAACGCATCGGCCAGCGACGCGCCGACGCGGCCGCATCCCATCACCACAACCCGCACCTGACGTCCTTTCGGCCGTACTGCCCGATACGTGCGCGGCCCCCTGCCGTGAACCGTCACAGTACGGGGAACGCTACCGCCAGCGCGTGGAAGGCTTACCCTTGGCTCTCGTGTCCAAGCTTTCCAGCGGCCTGCGCCGGGTGCTGATCGGGCAGCCGTTCCGTAGCGACGCGGTGGCCCACACCCTGCTGCCCAAGCGCATCGCCCTGCCGGTGTTCGCCTCCGACGCCATGTCCTCGGTGGCCTATGCCCCCGAGGAGATCTTCCTGGTGCTGTCGGTGGCCGGGTTGTCGGCCTACGCGATGGCTCCCTGGATCGGCGTCGCGGTGGCGCTGGTCATGCTCGTGGTGGTCGCCTCCTACCGGCAGAACGTGCACGCCTACCCCTCCGGTGGCGGCGACTACGAGGTCGTCACCACCAACCTCGGACACACCGCCGGCCTCACGGTGGCGAGCGCGCTGCTGGTCGACTACGTGCTGACCGTTGCGGTGTCGATGGCCTCGGCGATGTCCAACATCGGTTCGGCGGTGCCACTGATCGCCCAGCACAAGGTGATCTTCGCGGTCACCGCCATCGTGCTGCTGACCGCGATGAACCTGCGCGGCATCCGCGAGTCCGGCACCGCTTTCGCGATCCCCACCTACGCATTCATCGTCGGCATGTTCATCATGCTGGGCTGGGGCTTCTTCCAGATTCATGTCCTGGGTCATGAACTGCGCGCCGAGTCGGCCGGATTCGAACTGCACTCCGAACACGGCGACATCCTCGGCTTCGCGCTGGTGTTTCTGGTCGCCCGGTCGTTCTCGTCGGGGTGTGCCGCGCTGACCGGTGTGGAGGCCATCAGCAACGGCGTCCCGGCCTTCCGCAAGCCCAAGTCCAAGAATGCCGCCACCACGCTGCTACTGCTCGGCAGCCTTGCCGTGGCGATGCTTATCGGGATCATCCTGCTGTCCATCGACACCGGCGTGAAGATGGCAGAGAACCCGGCTGAGCAGCTCATCGGCGCCCCGGCGAACTACCACCAGAAGACTCTGGTCGCCCAACTCGCCGACGCGGTGTTCCACGACTTCCCGATCGGACTGTTCCTGATCACCGGCGTCACCGCGCTGATCCTCGTGCTGGCCGCCAACACCGCGTTCAACGGCTTCCCGGTCTTGGGCTCGATCCTGGCGCAGGACCGATACCTTCCTCGCCAGCTGCATACCCGCGGCGACCGGCTGGCCTTCTCCAACGGCATTGTGTTCCTCGCGGTGGCGGCGATCGCGTTCGTCGTGGCGTTCAACGCCGAGGTGACCCATCTGATCCAGCTCTACATCGTCGGTGTGTTCGTCTCGTTCACGCTCAGCCAGATCGGCATGGTGCGGCACTGGAACCGCCACCTGCGCACCGAGGAGGACCCCCAGGAACGCCGTCGGATGATGCGTTCCCGCCTGATCAACATCATCGGTTTCATCGCCACCGGCGCGGTGCTGCTCGTGGTGCTGGTCACCAAGTTCCTGGCCGGTGCGTGGATCGCGATCGTGGCGATGACGGCCCTGTTCGTTCTGATGAAGGGCATCAACCGGCACTACGCCGCGGTGTCGCGTGAGCTGACCCCCGATGAGGAGGAAGCGGGCTCAGTGGTGCTGCCCAGCCGCAACCACGCGGTGGTTCTGGTCTCCAACATGCAGTTGCCGACGCTGCGCGCATTGGCCTACGCGCGGGCCACCCGTCCCGACGCACTCGAAGCGCTCACTGTGAACGTTGAGGACGGGGAGACCAAGAAACTGGTGCACCGCTGGGAGGAGAGCGATATCACGGTGCCGCTCAAGGTCCTGGCCTCGCCGTACCGCGAGGTGACCGGACCGGTGGTCGACTACGTCAAGCGGATCAGCAACGAGTCGTCCCGCACCGTGGTCACCGTGTTCATTCCCGAATACGTGGTGGGTCACTGGTGGGAGCATTTCCTGCACAACCAGAGCGCGCTGCGGCTCAAGGCGCGGCTGCTGTTCCTGCCCAATGTGATGATGACCTCGGTGCCCTGGCAGCTGACATCGTCGGAGCGGGTCAAGCAACTCGAGGGACAGAGCGCCGCCGGCGACGTCCGCCGCGGCTTCATCGAGTGACGGGTCCTGCGCCGGCCGAGCTGGTGCTGACCGCCGGCCCCCCGGCCAACGGCGGAAGCTGTGTGGCTCGACATGACGGTCGGGTGGTGTTCGTGCGCTACGCGTTGCCGGGGGAGCGGGTGCGGGTCCGGGTCACCTCGCAGCGAGGTTCCTACTGGCATGCCGAGGCGATCGAGGTCCTCGAGGCCTCCCCGGACCGCATCGATCCGCTGTGCCCGGTGGCTGGGCCGGACGGCGCGGGCTGCTGCGATCTGGCATTCGCCGACCCGGCGGCGGTGCGGGTGATCAAGGGCGAAGTCGTGGCGAATCAGCTTGCGCGACTCGGGCATCACCAATGGACGGGTCCAGCCGAGCCGGTTGGTGACGGCAGCGCGCGGGGCTGGCGGACGCGGGTCCGGCTGGCGGTCGGTCCGGATGGGCGGGCCGGTTTTCATCGCTACCACAGCGCCGACGTGGTCACCGATCTGCGCTGCGGTCAGCTGCCCGAGGACATGCTGGCCGAACTCGACGGCCGGCGTTGGCGGACCGGCGACCAGATCCATGTGGTCCTCGACGACGACGGCATGCGTCACATCGCGACGACCCGCAAGGGCCGGCGCGGCCCGACTCTGATCGAGGGCGGCGAGGAGTGCGTGCAACGCGTCGGAGAGCGTCAGTGGCGGCTGCCGATCACCGGGTTCTGGCAGTCCCACCGCGACGCGCCGCGGGTGTACAGCGATCTGATCAAGCAGTGGGCCGCCGGGCCCGAGGGCCGTCGGGCCTGGGATCTCTACGGTGGCGCCGGCCTCTTCGCTGCGTCCCTGGCCGCAGTGGTCGGTGAACCCGGCCTGGTGCTGACCGTGGACACCTCGCGTCCGGCTACCGATGCCGCGCGCACCGCACTGGCCGATCTGGGACAGGTGCACGTCGTCACCGAATCGGTGCGCCGCTTCCTGGCCACCTGTAATGACGGTGCCGATGTCGCGGTTCTCGATCCACCGCGGGCAGGTGCGGGCCGGGAAGTCATCGAGACCCTGACCGGCACCGGTGTGCCGCGGGTGATCCACATCGGTTGTGAGGCAGCGTCGTTCGCTCGCGATATCGGGCTGTACCAACAGCACGGCTTTCACGTCGAGAACATCAGGGTGTTCGACGCCTTCCCGCTGACACATCACGTCGAGTGCATCGCGGTCCTGAATCGATAGCGGAGGCAGAGCCGATAGAGTCGGCCGGTGCCGTCACGGTTGTTCACCCGCGGGTCATGGTCGGAGACCCGTCGTGTCATCGGCATCCTGCACAGGGAGACTGTTGGCGGCGCGATCCTGCTGACCGCCGCGACCCTCGCGCTGGTGTGGGCCAACTCGCCATGGTCGGAGTCGTATCACGCGCTGACTCATTTCAGGGTCGGCACGGACGACCTCGGACTGCACCTGAACCTGTCGCTGGGCGGATGGGCCGCCGACGGACTGCTGGCGATCTTCTTCTTCGTCGTCGGCCTGGAACTCAAGCGGGAGTTCGTCGCCGGAGACCTGCGCGACCCCTCTCGCGCAGCGCTGCCTATCGCAGCGGCCGTCGGCGGCATGATCGCGCCGGCGCTGATCTTCACGGCCTTCGCCTCCCGCGCCGGAGACGGGGCGCTGAGCGGCTGGGCGGTCCCGACCGCCACCGACATCGCCTTCGCCGTCGCGGTGCTCGCCGTGATCTCCACACACCTGCCCGCGGCCCTGCGCACCTTCCTGCTGACCCTGGCCGTCGTCGACGATCTGCTGGCGATCACGGTCATCGCGGTGTTCTACACCGACCGGATCAACCTCGGCGCGCTGCTGTTGGCGCTCATCCCGCTGGTCGCCTTCGGCGTACTGGTCCAGCGTCGCATCACCCACTGGTGGCTACTGGTCCCGCTGGCCGCGGCGACCTGGGTGCTGGTCCACGAGTCCGGTATCCACGCCACCGTGGCCGGAGTGCTGCTCGGGTTCACCGTCCCCGTACGGCGCGGTAGGCGCGACACCGGGGAGCCCGGCGCAGAGTCCGGTTCCAGTCTGGCCGAGCGCTTCGAGCACCAGATGCGGCCGGTCTCGGCCGGCTTCGCGATCCCGGTATTCGCCTTCTTCGCGGCCGGAGTGACCTTCGGGGGCTATGACGGTTTGGTGACAGCGTTGCGTGACCCAATCGCCATGGGCGTCGTCGGCGGCCTCGTCGCCGGCAAGACGATCGGGGTTTTCGGGACCACCCGGGCGCTGGCCGCCTTCACCCACGCCAGCCTGGATTCGTCGCTGCGCTGGGTGGACGTGTTCGGCGTCTCGATCCTGGCCGGTATCGGATTCACGGTATCGCTGCTGATAGGAGAGTTGGCGTACGCCGCTGACCCGGGCCGCCAGGACGTCGTCAAGGTCGCCGTGCTGACCGGCTCGCTGCTGGCGGCAGCGCTGGCGGCGGTGGTGCTGCGGATCCGCAACCGCCATTACCGGTCGGTCTTCGAACTCGAGACCGCCGATGCAGACCATGACGGGGTGCCCGACGTGTATCTCGCCGGTCAGGACGCGCGGGGCGAGGGTGCGTAGACTGGCCTGATGCTCGAACAGGTCCGCGGCCCCGCTGATCTGCAACACCTGTCGCAGGCTGAGCTCACCGAACTGGCCCAGGAGATTCGCCAGTTCCTCGTTCACAAGGTCGCCGCCACCGGCGGACACCTGGGGCCCAATCTCGGTGTGGTGGAACTCACCCTCGCACTGCACCGCGTGTTCGACTCCCCGCACGACCCGATCATCTTCGACACCGGCCATCAGGCCTACGTGCACAAGATGCTTACCGGGCGCAGCGCCGACTTCGACACCCTGCGGATGAAGGACGGTCTGTCCGGTTATCCATCACGTGCTGAGAGTGACCACGACTGGGTCGAATCCAGCCACGCTTCGGCGGCGTTGTCTTACGCCGACGGGCTGTCCAAGGCCTTCGAACTGACCGGCCAGCGCAACCGGCATGTGGTCGCTGTCGTCGGTGATGGCGCACTGACCGGAGGCATGTGCTGGGAGGCGCTCAACAACATCGCCGGAGGCAAGCGGCCGGTGGTCATCGTCGTCAATGACAACGGCCGCAGCTATGCGCCCACCATCGGCGGTCTGGCCGAGCATCTGGCCGGTCTTCGCCTGCAACCCGGCTACGAGCGATTCCTGGAACGCGGCCGCAGTGCGGTGCGTTCGATCCCGGTGATCGGCGAGGTCTGCTTCCAGGCCATGCACAGCGTCAAGGCGGGTATCAAGGACGCCGTCTCGCCGCAGGCCATGTTCACCGATCTGGGACTGAAATACGTAGGCCCGATCGACGGCCATGACGAGCACGCGGTGGAGAGCGCACTGCGCGCTGCCCGCGGTTACAACCGGCCGGTGATCGTCCACGTCGCCACCCGCAAGGGGATGGGCTACCCGCCGGCCGAGAACGACGAGGCCGAGCAGATGCACGCCTGCGGCGTGATCGACCCGAAGACCGGCCTGGCCACCAAGGTCGCCGCGCCGGGCTGGACGTCAGTGTTCTCCGACGCGCTGATCGCCTACGCCGGCGCCCGGCGCGACATCGTGGCTATCACCGCCGCGATGCCCGGGCCCACCGGTCTGGCTGAATTCGGCGAGAAGTTCCCGGACCGTCTCTTCGACGTCGGCATCGCCGAGCAGCACGCGATGACCTCAGCGGCCGGACTGGCGATGGGCGGAATGCACCCGGTCGTGGCGATCTATTCGACGTTCCTCAACCGGGCCTTCGACCAGATCATGATGGATGTGGCGCTGCACAAACTGCCGGTAACCATGGTGCTGGACCGGGCCGGGATCACCGGTAACGACGGTGCCAGCCACAACGGGATGTGGGATCTGTCGATCCTCAACGTGGTGCCGGGCATCCGGGTCGCTGCCCCGCGCGATGGTGCGCGGTTGCGAGAGGAACTCGGCGAGGCTCTCGATACCAACGACGGCCCGACCGCCATTCGCTTCCCGAAAGGTGAAGTGGGGCAGGATATTCCGGCTCTGGAGCGCCGGGACGGTGTGGATGTCCTGGCCAGTCCGGCTGACGGTCTCAGCGCGGACGTGCTGCTGGTCGCGGTGGGTGCGTTCGCCCCGATGGCGCTCAAGGTAGCCGAGCGACTGCGCAATCAGGGCATCGGAGTGACCGTGGTGGATCCCCGCTGGGTCCTTCCGGTACCCGCTGCGCTGGGACCGCTGGCGCGGGCGCACAAACTGGTGGTCACCTGCGAGGACAACGGGGTGGCCGGCGGCGTCGGCTCAGCGATCTCCGCAGCGCTGCGCGCGGCCGACATCGACGTGCCCTGCCGCGACCTCGGTGTGCCACAGCGGTTCCTGGACCATGCCTCGCGCGGCGAGGTGCTCGAGGAGATCGGGCTGACCGAGCAGAACATCGCCCGCCGGGTGACCGGCTGGGTTGCCGCGCTCGGTACCGACGAGGTCATCGAGCGCGTCGACTGAGCCTGACTTTCAGGCGGGCGGGGCCGGCGGCGGCATGGCGAGAGCCCGGGTCAGCACCGGCACCACCAGGTCCCGCTGCCATGCGCGCACTCCGCAGTCGCGCAGGAAAGCCTCCACCGGATCCGTTCCCGGCCCGCCTGCTTCCTCCCAGTCCCAGCACAATCGTCGCACCGAATCCGGTGACACCAGATTCTCGGTGGGCACACTCACCTGCCGGGACAGGTCGTTCAACGCGGAGCGGACCATTTCGAGCCGGGCGGCGGCCTCCGGCTTGCGTTTGTTCCACCGAACCGGCGGCGGCGGGCTGCCGTTGGGCTCATTCGCCTCCAGCGGTTCGGTGTTGTTCCGGGCCGCCTCCAGCGCGTCGAGCCAGACCTTCGCCGACTTTCGCTGCTTCTGTCCGCCGAACACCGGCAGCGCGATCAGTTCGTCGACTGTCTGCGGATCGGCCATCGCCGCGGCGATGATCGCCGCATCGGGCAGGATGCGGCCCGGTGCGATATCGCGCCGACGGGCGATCTGATCGCGTGCTGTCCACAACTCGCGTACCGCAGCTAGGCCCTTGCCGGTGCGTACCTTGTGAATGCCGGACGTCCGGCGCCAGCGATCGCGGCGGGTGGGGGAGCTCTCGGCGCGGCGCAGATACTCGAATTCCTCTGCCGCCCAAGCGGATTTGCCCTGTTCGGCCAGCACCTCGCCGATCGCGGAACGCAACTCGATCAACACCTCGACGTCGAGTGCCGCATAGTTCAGCCAAGCCGCCGGCAACGGCCGTTTGGACCAGTCGGCAGCACCGTGCCCCTTGGCCAGACCCAGTCCGAGCAGTCGCTGCACCATTGCGGCCAGGTTCACCCGTTCGAATCCGGCCAGCCGCCCGGCCAGTTCGGTGTCGTACAGCGCCGGCGGTCGCAGCCCCACCTCGGCCAGGCACGGCAGGTCCTGATCGGCGGCGTGCAGGATCCACTCGTCGGAGGCCAGCACATCGGCGATCGGCGCCAGCGCGTCTATCGGGCTGCCGCCGTGGTTCACCGGGTCGATCAGCACGGTGCCCGCCCCACTGCGCCGGATCTGGATGAGATAGGCGCGGTTGGAGTAGCGGAAACCGGAGGCCCGCTCGGCGTCGACGGCGAACGCGCCGCTACCGGTCGCCAGAAGGCGTGCGGCGTCGGCGATGTCCTCGGCGCTGACCGCTACCGGCGGCACACCCTCGGCCGGGCAGAGCAGCGGGACGGGTTCTGGGCCGTCGGCGTTCTCGGCGGTCTCGGGATCCTCGGGAGTCTCGGCCGACATCAGGCGCGTGAGCGGGAACTCAGATCGGTCACACCGGCCGGGGGCAGGCCGGCCGCGTGCTCGAGCACCTCGCAGAACGCCTGAACGTGGGTGCCCAGCGCGAGGTCGGTAGCCGTCCAGGAGGCCCGCAACTCCAACTGGTGTGCGCGCGGCGGCCCGGAGATGTCGCCGTAGCGCACCGAGGTCGTCGCCGTGACGGTCCCGCCCAGAGCGGTCACCTGATCGCCGCGGGTCTCCAAGGCCTCCACCAGCCAGCTCCAGGCCACCTCGGGCAGCAGTGGGTCGACCGCCTCGCTGGGGTCCAGGTCGGCCTGGATGAAGGCCACCAGTCGCATGGTGCCGTCCCAGGCATCGGCGCCGTCTGGGTCGTGCAGCAGGATCAGCCGGCCGAAGGCGTCGCCGTCGGAGTTCTCCGGAAGCGGGACGGACTCTTCGCGTTTGACCTCGGCGCCGAGCGCATAGCTGAACGGCGCAAGGCGTTGAGGTGGACGGATCGGACCCAGTTCGATCTCGGACCGCACCAAGGCGGCGTTCATTGCGGCCACGGCCTCACGAAACTGCGCCGGTTCCGCACTAGTCACGACACCTGACGCTAGCCCCATCCGGCAGACCGTGCAGGCAGGCGCGCCGTACCGTCCGGAGGCGTGGGACCATGACCCGGTGAGTTCCCGCCGTCAGCTGCCCGAATCGCCGTTCCTGGCGGCCGCCACCGGCCGCAAACCCGACCGGACCCCGGTGTGGTTCATGCGGCAGGCAGGCCGGTCGCTGCCCGAGTACCGGGAACTTCGCGCGCGGCACTCGATGATGGAGGCCTGCTTCGACGCGGAGCTCATCTGCGAGATCACCGTTCAGCCGGTCCGCCGGCACGGGGTCGACGCGGCGATCCTGTTCTCCGACATCGTCGTGCCGTTACGGGGCGCCGGAGTCGACCTGGACATCGTGCCCGACGTCGGCCCGGTGATCGCGCATCCGATCCGCACCGAGGCCGACGTCCGCACCCTGGAAGGCCTTGAGCTACAGCGCGTCGGTGCGGTGTCCGAGGCGGTCGGCCTGCTCCTCGACGCGCTGGGTGACGTCCCGCTGATCGGCTTCGCCGGGGCACCCTTCACGCTGGCGTCGTATCTGGTCGAGGGCGGCCCCAGCAAGCTGCACGAGCGCACCAAGGCGATGATGCTGTCCGAGCCGTCGACCTGGCATGCGCTGATGTCGGCACTGACCGATCTGACGATCGACTTCCTGCGACTGCAGTTGGACGCCGGCGTCGATGCGATCCAATTGTTCGACTCCTGGGCCGGCACCCTGTCACTGGCCGACTACCGCACCTATGTGTTGCCGCACAGCAGTCGTGTGTTCGCCGCTGTCGCCGGCTATGGCGTGCCGATGACGCATTTCGGGGTGGGTACCGCCGAACTCCTCGGCGCCATGTCGCAGGCCGGCCCGACAGTCGTCGGGGTGGACTGGCGGACCTCGCTCGCCGATGCGGCCGCGCGGGTGGAACCCGGAAAGGCGTTGCAGGGCAATCTCGACCCGGTCGTTCTGCTGGCCGGTTGGCCGGTGGTCGAGAAAGCCGCCCGCCGTGTCGTCGACGACGGCCGGGCGGCCATCGACGCGGGCGCGACCGGTCATATCTTCAATCTGGGCCACGGCGTCCTGCCGTCCACCGACCCGGACCTGCTGACCGACCTGGTGGCGCTGGTGCACTCGCTGTGAGTCGCACGTATTGCGTTGTCGGCGGCGGCATTTCAGGTCTTGCAGCCGCCTACCGCATCAGGGCGCTCGCCGGGCCGTCGGCAACCATCGTGATCTTCGATCCCGCCGACCGTCTCGGCGGTGTGCTGCGCACCGAGACGCTGGCCGGCCAGATCATGGATATCGGCGCCGAGGCCTTCATCGTCCGTCGTCCCGAAGTTCCTGCTCTGCTGGCCGAACTCGGACTCTCCGATCGTCTGGTCACACCCACCGGTGTTCGCACCACGATCTTCAGCCAGGGCAGGCTGCATCCACTGCCCGGCGGGACCGTCAACGGCATCCCGGCCGAACCGGCTGCGCTGAGTGGTCTGGTCGATCGGGCGACTGTGGCGCGGATCGCCGAGGAACCGGGCCGGGGGATGGACTGGCAGCCCGGATCCGACCCCGCCGTCGGCGCAGTGGTCGCCGATCGGTTCGGCGATCAAGTGGTCACACGGTCGCTCGACCCGATGCTTTCCGGGGTCTACGCCGGTTCGGCTGCGACCATCGGCATCCGGTCGGCGGTGCCGACCGTCGCAGCGGCACTCGACGCCGGGGCGCCGAATCTGACCGAGGCGGTTCGGCGAGTCCTGCCCTCCGGTGTCGCGGGCCCGGTGTTCGGGGCCATCAGGGGTGGCTATCAGGTGCTGCTCGAGGAGTTGGTGCGTCGCGCCGCTGCGCAGTGGGTGCAGAGCCCGATCACCCGCGTCGCCCCGGACGGTGACGGTTGGACGCTGGCCGACGGCGGCGGCGTGCAGTGGCATGCCGACGGGGTGGTGCTTGCCGTCGCCGCACCCCAGCTCCCCGCTCTGCTCGATGGGATCGCACCCCGGTCCGCGGCGGCTGCCGCCCGGGTCCCGATCGCCTCGGCGGCCGTGCTGGCACTCGCGCTGCCGCCCGGAACCCCGTTCCCCCCGCAATCGGGGGTGCTGGTGGCCACCGGAGAGACGTTGCGCTCCAAAGCCATCACCCTGTCGACCCGCAAATGGGGCGGCAGTGGACAGGCCGAACTGTTGCGCCTGTCCTTCGGCCGGTTCGGCGACACCCTGGCTCGCACCGTCAGCGACGAGAATCTCCTGGTCTGGGCGCTGGAGGATCTCCACACAGTCTTCGGTATCCGGGCGCAGCCGATCGACATGATGGTGCACCGCTGGATCGACGCCCTGCCGCAGTACGGCCCTGGTCACGCCGGTCTTGCCGCCGAGATACGCGCGGACCTCCCGCCGGGGATCGCGATCGCCGGCAACTACCTCGACGGCGTCGGGGTGCCGGCCTGCTTGGCCGCCGCAGAGGCGGCCGCAGCGCGCGTGGCACCATAGTTCCATGGCGAAGCTGGACTACGACAAGATCAACAGCACCGTCCGATACGTGATGTTCTCGGTGTTCACCGCCCGCCCCGGTGCGATCGGCTACGACGACGAATCCCGCGCCGCGGTGATCGACGAGACCGCCGCCTTCCTCAAGCAGCAGGAGGAGAACGGGGTCGTCGTCCGCGGCATCTACGACGTGGCCGGCACCCGGGCCGACTCAGACTTCATGATCTGGACCCACGCCGAAACGCTCGAGCAGTTGCAGAAGACCTACAGCGACTTCCGTCGTAGCACCGCGCTGGGCCGGGCGACCGCGCCGTTCTGGAGCAGCGTCGGTCTGCACCGGCCCGCCGAGTTCAACAAGAGCCACGTGCCGGCGTTCATGGCCGACGAGGAGGCGGGCAACTACATCTGCGTGTATCCCTTCGTGCGCTCGCTGGACTGGTATCTGCTGCCCGATGAGGAGCGGCGCAAGATGCTTGCCGACCACGGCATGGCCGCACGGGGTTACAAGGACGTGCGGGCCAACACCGTGCCTGCCTTCGCGCTGGGGGACTACGAGTGGATCCTGGCCTTCGAGGCGCCCGAGTTGTACCGCATCGTCGACTTGATGCGTGACCTTCGTGCTACCGAGGCCAGACGGCATGTGCGCGAGGAGATCCCGTTCTTCACCGGCCCGCGGGTCGGCGTCGAGGAGCTCGTCAGCCGGCTGCCCTGATGGCAAAAGCCCGCTCCGGAACCCTCTACGTGGCCGTCGCGGCCGCGGTGGCGTTGGTCGCGTTTGCCGGGTATCTGCTCAGCGGGGTTTCGTCAGAGGTCACCATCACGACAGTCGACGATGTCGGGATCGTCGTGTTTTCGGTTGTGGCGCTGCTCTTTTCGATCTATGCAGCCCGGTCCGCCGAGGGCAGGTTACGTGCCGCCTGGACTGCGTTGGCATCAGGTCTGACCGCGTGGACCATCGGTGAGGTCATCTGGACATACGACGAACTTGTCCTGGGCGAGATTCCGTTCCCCTCGATCGCCGACGCGTTCTTCCTGCTGTTCCCGGTCGGGGCCGGAATTGCGCTACTGCTGTTTCGAAACCGGCGAGGGGAGGGCTCCGATATCAGGGCACTGCTCGACGGCTTCATCGTTGCGGCGTCTCTGTTCGTCATCTCCTGGGTGCTGGTTCTCTCACGGATCTATGAATCCACATCGACGAGCACCTTCGATTTCGTTCTGCTGGTCGCCTACCCGCTCTCCGACCTGGTGCTCCTCACCCTCGCTGCGATCGTTCTGGTCAGCGCCCCGGCGGGACAACGGGTCCCGATCACGCTGATCACCCTGGGACTGGCCTGTATGGCCGTCGCCGACAGCGCATATGCCTACCTGTCCGTGCAGGACGATTACTCCAGCGGCTATCCGACCGACATCGGCTGGGTGGCCGGCTTATTGCTCCTGACCGTCGCCGCGACGACGGGCCGCTTCGAATTGGACGACGAACGAGCGGTCGATGAGGTACCCGGGTGGGCGTCGGTGTGGTTGCCGCTGGCTCCGGTTCTGGCCGCGGGCATGACGCTGATCCTGTCCCGATCGGATGCACGGTCCTCGGTGCCGGTGACGGTTGCGGGCTTCCTGGTGGTCATCAGCGTTCTCGTGCGGCAGTTCATAGCGGTGCGGGAGAACCGGCGACTGATCGCCGCGGTAGCCGCCCAGGCCTTCCGGGACCCACTCACCGGACTGGCCAACCGCGGACTCTTCCAGGACCGTCTAGCTCACGCTCTGCAGATGCGGGAGCGCTACGGAACCGCAGTCGGTGTCATGGTCCTGGATCTCGACGACTTCAAACTCGTCAACGACAACCTCGGACACCTCGCCGGCGACGAACTGCTCACCATGGTCGGGCAACGGTTGTCCGACATCGTGCGCCCAGGCGACACCGTCGCCCGCCTGGGTGGTGACGAGTTTGCCATCCTCGTCGAGGGCGGAGCGGAACAATCGCAGGTGTCCGCCCAGCGGGTTCGGGCGGCGTTCGACGTCCCGATCACCCTCGAAGGCCACGATCTGCTGGTGCGGCCCAGCCTCGGTCTGGCGGTGGCAGCGGTGGATCAGGCGGTGTCGTCGGACGACCTGCTCAAGCAGGCGGATCTGGCGATGTACGCGGCGAAGCGTTCGGCGCGATCGCCGGCGCCGGGTGGTGGCGAGGCGGTCCAGTTGCTCGGTGAACTGCGCCGGGCAGTCGAACAGGGTGAGTTGTCGCTCCTTTACCAGCCGCAGTTCGGTCTGCGGACCAAGCAGATGGTGGGTGCCGAGGCCCTCGTGCGGTGGCTGCATCCGCAACGCGGCCTGATCGCCCCCGACGAGTTCCTGCCGTTGGTCCGTGGACATCAGCTGATGGACTCGATCACCGAATTCGTACTCAATCAGGCACTCGACGATGCCAGACGATTCGCAGAGGCCGGAATCGATCTTCCGGTCGCGGTCAACCTCTCCACGACGGCGGTGGCCATCCCGGACCTTCCCCAGCGAATCGAGAAGGCCTTGGCGGCAAGGAAATTGGCAGCTTCGGCGCTCGTCGTCGAGATCACCGAAGATCTCTTCCTGGAAGACAGCACCACTGCCCGCCGTATCCTGCTAAGTCTGCGCGAAAAGGGCGTCCGCATCGCGATCGACGATTTCGGCAGCGGCTACTCGGCGCTGTGGTACCTGCGCGATCTGCCGGTCGACAAGGTGAAACTCGACCGCAGTTTCGTGGCGCCGATCGCCTCCGATCCGAAGGCGGCGGCGGTGGCGCGCGCCGTGATCGACCTGGCGCATGTGCTGCTGATGACGACGGTGGCCGAAGGGGTCGAGGACGAGCAGACCGCCCAGCTGCTCCAGCGCTACGGATGCGATGTGGTTCAGGGCTACCTCTACAGCCCTCCGGTCACCGCCGAGGCGATCACGGCCATGCGAGTACCGGTGGCGTGAGTCAGTCGTCCTCGACGGCCTCGACCGCCGCCTGCGGGTCCTTGTCGCCGAACGCGACCCCCAGCAGGCTGCCGTAGTACCGATCCATCGTGTAGACGTTCGCGTAGACGACCTGCTTGCACAGGGCGTCGGTCACCTCGGATCCCTCGAAGTCGATCGAGGTCTTGTAGCGCACCTCGCCGTCTGAGTAGTCCATCTCGAAGTTGCCGATCGTCATCCCGTAGTTCGCGCGGGTGATGAACTCGGCCATGGCCGCGCGCCGATCCTCGGGACAGTTGATCTCCGGGATGGAATAGAAGATGAACTGCTGATGGGATTCACGGGCGCGCGCGATCACGCGCCACGCGCCGTCCTTTCCCATGAAGCTCATCCTGAGGAAGTCCTGGTCGGTCTCCTCGGTGAAGTTCCACTCATCGGCGGTGAAGAAGCGCTTGAGCCCTTCGAGAATGCGCCCCACGTCTACTCCGCCGGGACCAGTTTCAGGCAGATCGAGTTGATGCAGTACCGCTGGTCGGTGGGCGTGGGGTAGCCCTCGCCGGAGAACACATGCCCGAGGTGGCTGTGACAGTTCGCGCAGAGCACCTCCACCCGGCGCATCCCGAGCGAGTCGTCCGTGCGCAGCACCACGGCGTCGGAGTCGGCCGGGTCGAAGAACGACGGCCATCCGCAATGGGATTCGAACTTCTCTGTGCTGC
>CAYFMA010000048.1:14152-24828 GCA_964344085.1 uncultured Mycobacterium sp. | reverse complement strand
CTTCAGTGCCCCCGCCCCCCCCCGGCGGGGGCACTGAAGAGGGGTGGGGAGCCGCGACTAGGCGCTCGGGGCGGTCGTCGTCGTGGAAGTGGCCGTTGAGGTCGTCGTCTTCGGAGCGGTCACCCGCTGAAGAGCGTTGATCAGGCCGAGGTTGCCGGGTTTGAGCGAAACGAGCGCGCCCAGCACACCGGCCGCGCCGCCGCCGCTCTTTGCGATGGCGGAGATGGTCTGGCCGATGTTGTTGCGCGGGGTGCCGGTGTTGACGTTGGTGCCCGTGCTGATGCTGGTGCCGGCATTGCCGTTGGCATTGGTGTTCGGAGCAGCAGCCGCCACGGGGGCCGACGCGATAGCGACGGCGGCCAGGGTGGTCACGGCTGCGACCTTGAACTTCACTTCGATACTCCTTGGTTTCCAGTCCACCGGGTGGTGGTCGATGTCCACCATTTTACCGAGCCGGCCTGAGGTTCGGCAAAAAACCGTTAGTGAAGCTTATCACTTCCTCACCTGCGAATTTCTCAGGATGGAGGTGTTGACGACTAGGAATCGGCTAACAGCGGTGCCAGGTCTGCGGGGTCCAGATACTCGTCGATCCTGCTGATCAGACCGTCGGGCCCGACCCGAACTATCAGGCAGGCCCGGAAGGTCAGCGCTCCGCCGGCGGCAGTCGTGGCGTGGACGTTGTGCTGCTGCAGGAAGCCGCCGTCGAACACCTGGCGGTCGAGGACCTCGTAACGCCGGTCGGCGGTGGAGTCGACGAACCACTCGATGACCTTCAGTCCGCGCGCCTTGTCCCGCTCGCGGCCGCCGCCCTGACGCCAGACGACGACGTCTTCGGACCACAGAGCCGCCACTGCAGGCGCGTCGCCCCGTTCGATGGCGCTGAAGAGCCGATCGGCGATCTCGTTCATTCACGCACCGTAACCGGGATGGGAGATGTTCAGCCGCTTCCGGACGAGGTCCCGCAGGCAGGCCAGCACCTCTGAGTCCCGGCCGTCGAGGTCGCCGGCCCGGATCGCGCCGGCCAGGGCGGATTCGTCGGGGTAGCCGAGCAGATCGGGAGATGTGCTCTGATCGGTGAGTTCGCGCTCGACGATCCGCAGCGCGTTGGCGGCCACCAGTGCGTGGAAGTTCACGGCACCGGTGGTGCCGGCGCGCACGTCGCCCTCGAGGAATTCGGCCACGGCGGCGACGAGTTCGGCTGCGGTCGGCCGGCCGTAGTCGCTCATGACGCGGCCTCCAGCAAGGTGAGGATGTCCCACTCCGTCTCGCACACCCGCCGCCCGATGGCGGCCAGTTCCACCGACCGGGTCTGCCCGGACAGGTGCCGCTCGGCCTGGTAGCGGCAGATGATGCCCCACTTGAGCGTGCCGAGCACCTGCCACCAGCGCAACGCGTCGCGGTCGACGGTCACGCCGCCGGCCTGCTCGTAGGCCGAGACGAACTCCTCGATACTTCCCAATCCGCCGGCGGCCAGCGTCGCGGGGGCGCCGAAGCGCCAGGCACGCACGCAGAACCAGGCGAGGTCCTCATGGACATCGCCGATGTGGACGGCCTCCCAGTCCAGGACCGCGGCCAGCGTCGAACCGTCGACGATCAGATTGCCCATCCGGAAGTCGCCGTGCACCAGCGTTCGCGGTCCGGGGGCGGGCCGGTTGGCGGCCAGCCAGCGAAACGCCCATTCGAAGGTGGCGGTGGTGTCGTCGAGGTCGTCGAGGCGCTGACGCCATTCGCCAACCTCATCGCGCTCGACGAGGTCGGGTGCGTCGATGCGGGCGCGGTGGATGGCGGCCAAGGCCTGACCGCACTGGGTCAGCAGCCGTGCCCGGCCCGCGTCGTCGAGTGCCCGCTGAATCTTGCGGACGATGGTCTCTCCGGCGATCTCATCGCAGATGAGAAATGGATTGCCCAGGGCGGCAGCGGAATTCGAGGCCACCAGGATGTGCGGCACCGGCGCTCCGGCCTCGGCTGCCGCTGCCTGGACGGCCGCCTCGAGCTCCATGCCGGCGAACTGTCCTTCGGCGATCGGGGCGGCGCGCAGGATCAGCTTTCGCCGCGTGGCGCCGGTGACGGCGTCGAAGGCCGACGTGATCCGGCTGGCCCCACCGGTGAGCGTACGCAGGTTCTCCACGCGTACGTCCTCACCGAGCGCCGGCCGGAGGACGGCGGCGAGTCCGTCGATCATTGACGCCCGAACTTGAACATGCGCTGGGCCACCCGGCGCATCTGGATCTCCTCGGCTCCCTCGGTGATCCGGTAGCGGCGGTGGTGGCGGTAGATGTGCTCGAACGGTTCGTGCCGGCTGTAGCCGATGCCGCCGTGGATCTGCATGGCACGGTCGGCGGCCTCGCACACCAGCCGGTTGGCCCGGTAGTTGGCCATCGACACCTTGTCGGAGACCTGCATGTGGTGGTTGCGGTCCAACTCGGCGGCGGCGTAGTAGACCAGCAGGCGCACCATCTGCGCCTCGGTCTGCAACTCCACCAGCGGCCATTGCACGGCCTGATTGACCGCCAGCGGCTTGCCGAACGTCTTGCGCCGGCCGGCGTATTCGACGGCGCGGTCGATGCAGTACTGCGCGGCGCCCAGGCTGCTGGCCGCCTGCCGGATCCTGTTCTCGTGCAGGAAGGTCTGCGCGACCTCGAGGCCGTGGCCGACCTCGCCGAGCACCGCGTCGAGCGGCAACCGGACGTCGGTGAGTTCCACCTCGCCGTGATCGCTGGGCATGTTGAAGGTCCACCAGTAGTACGGGACGGTGAAACCCGGTGCATCGCACGGCACCAGGAACGCGGTGATGCCGACGGCCTGCCCCGGGTCGCCGGAGGTGCGGGCGAACACCAGATCATGGGTGGCCCGGTGCACGCCGGTGTTCCACCGCTTGGATCCGTTGATCACCCAGCTGTCGCCATCCGCGACGGCCGTGGTCTCCAGCCAGGTGGCGTCGCTGCCGTGGTCGGGTTCGGTCAGGCCGAAGGCCATCGACCGCCTGCCGGCGAGCATGCCCTCGATCCATTCGGCCTTCTGGGCCTCGGTGCCGAACCGGTCCATCATGATGACCTGCGGGAAGTTGCCGACGATCGACGACTCGTCCTGCAGGTCGTTGTGCAGGCCGAGTCCCTTGTGCGCCAGGTGTTCCCGGATCACCGCCATGTCCAGGTTGCTGCCGTCGCGGCCGCCGAACTTCGACGGCAGCCCGTAGCGCAGCCAGCCGGCCGCATCGGCGCGGCGGCGCATCTCGTCGAGCAGGTCCTCCCACTCGCGGCGGGGGACACCGCCGTTGTCCAGGTCGGTGCGGGCGAACTCTCGACGCCGGTCGAAGTACTGCATGTTCTCGCGCTCGAGCGGTCTGATCTCGGCCTCGATGAAGGCGTCCATCTCGGCCAGTAGTGGCGGAAGATGTTCCGGCAGATCGAAATTCATCGGTTCTCCTCGGTGCGGCCGTACAGGGTCTTGCGCCAGATCGTGGACAGGGTGGTGACGGCGGCCTCGTCGGACAGGCCCCGGGACAGGCTGACGCTGGTGAACCGCTCGAACAGCAGGGCGATTGCCAGCGCGACGTGGTCGGCGTCGAGTTCGGTGCCGTGGCCCTGCTGCTGTGCGGTGCGCACCGAGGCGGCGACGATGTCGACGCCGAACCGGCGGAACTGGTTCTGCAGCGCGGCGAACCGCGGCTGGGTGGCGGCCAGCTGGTCGATGGCGACCATGATCCCGATGTTCGGTTTGAACTTGCGCCAGTAGAGCTCGACCGCCGCGGTGAAGAAATCACCGTCGTCGCCGAACGTCGGAATCTCGTGCACCTCACGGAGGAAGTCCTCGGCGATGCAGGCCAGCAGATCCTCCTTGTCGATGAAGTAGCGGTAGAACACCGCCGGCGATCGTCCGGCGGCCGCGGTGATATCGGCCAGGGTGGTGCCGTGGAAACCGCGCTCGGCGAACAGTTTTCGGGCCGCGTCCTCCAGCGCCAGGCGGGTGGCCCGGCCCTTGGTGCTCAGTGTCCGGGCAGTGGTCATCGGGCCCGATCGCCGGCCCGTAGCAGAGCGCTGGGCAACTCGTGGCCGACCACGGCACGCGCCACCCGGGCCGCCTCGATGGTGGCGCCGAGGTCCTGGTCGACGGTGATCCCGCTGTCGCTGAGCAGGTAGACCAGATCCTCGGTGGCGATGTTGCCGCTGGCGCCCGGGGCGAACGGGCAGCCGCCCAGACCGCCGACCGAGGAGTCCAAGCGGGTGACACCGGCCTGCACGGCGGCCCAGGCGCTGGCCAGTCCGGCGCCGCGGGTGTTGTGGAAGTGCGCCCCCAGTGGCCGGTCGCCGACGTGCGGTTTGACGATCCCGACGAGTTCGGCGACCCGGCCCGGGGTCGCGGTGCCGATGGTGTCGGCGATCGCTATCCGGTCGGCGCCGTGCCGGCAGGCGGCGTCGATCACGTCCAGCACCTTCTGCGGCGGGGTGGGGCCGTCGAACGGGCAGTCCCAGGCGGTCGAGATGATCACCTCGACCGACACCCCGGCGTCATGCGCGATGGAGACGATATCGGCGATCTGGCCGGCCGACTCGGCACTGCTGCGCCCGACATTGGCGCGGCTGTGCCCGTCGGTCGCCGACACCACGTACTCCACCGACCGGAAGCCGGCGGCGATGGCGCGGTTCGCGCCGTTGGGACTGGCGACCAGAGCGGAGAACTCGATATCCGGATAGTCGCCGAGGGCGGCGGCCAGTTCGGGGGCGTCGGCCATCGCCGGAACCTTGGAGGGGGAGACGAACGCGGTGGCCTCCACCTCGCGGACACCGGTGGCCGCGATGGCCGCCAGCAGTTCGAGCTTGGCGGACAACGGGATCGGGTTCTCGATCTGCAGGCCGTCACGCAGGGCGACCTCGCGGATGGTCACATGGGTCATCTAGAGCACTCCTTGTCGGCTCAATTCGTCGATCGCGGTGTCGCTGAGGCCGAGCAGGTCGCCGTACACCTCGGCATTGTGCTGTCCGGGTCGTGCGGATCCGGCGAATCGCACCCCGCCCGGGCTCTCCGAGAGCACCGGGACCACACCCGGGCCGAGCACGTCGCGACCGATGCGTTCGTCGAAATGCTCGACCAGCATGCCGCGGGCCTGGAACTGCGGGTCGCGCACCACCTCGGCGACGGTGTTGATCGGACCGGCGATCACCCCTGCCGCGCTGAGGGTTTCGATGATCTCCGCGGGCTGACGATCCGCGGCCCACTCGCCGATGATGGCGTCGATCTCGTCCTGGTGGATGCCACGCGCACGATGGTCGACGAACCGTTCGTCGGTGGCCAGCTCCGGCCGGCCCATCACCTCGCACAGCCGGCGGAAGACGGTGTCCTGGTTGGCGGCGATCACCACCCAGCTGCCGTCGGCGCTGCGGTAGATGTTCGACGGGGCGATCCCTTCCAGCCGGGTGCCCGACGGGCCGCGCACCACGCCACCCATGTCGTAATCGGGAATGGTGGACTCCTGTACGGCCAGACAGGCCTCGGTCAATGCTGCGTCGACCACCTGGCCCTCGCCGGTGACGGTGCGCCGGTACAGCGCGGCCAGCGCGCCCTGGGCGGCGAACATGCCGGCCAGGGTGTCGCCGAGGGACAGCGCCAGTCGCGGCGGCGGACCGCCCGGGAAGCCGTTCATGTGCCGCAGGCCGCTGACCGCCTCGGCCACCGATGCGTAGCCGGCCTTACCGGCGTCGGGTCCGGTCTGTCCGTAGCCGGAGACCCGGACCAGGATGATGCCCCGATTGCGTTGCCGCAGAACGTCATAGCCCAGGTCCCAGCGCTCGAGGGTGCCGGGCCGGAAGTTCTCGACGATGACGTCGGCGCGCTCGACAAGGTCGAGGAACAGTTCACGGCCGCGCTTCTCGCGCAGGTTCAGTGTGACGGCCTTCTTGTTGCGTGCGTGCACCGTCCAGAAGAAACGGTGACCCTCGACCTCGGCCTGACCCCAGGTGCGGATCGGGTCGGGGGCGCCGGGAGGCTCGATCTTGATGACCTCGGCGCCCATATCGCCGAGCAGCCGTCCGCAGAACGGCCCGGAGATCAGCGTGCCGACCTCCAGGACGCGGATACCGTCGAGTGCGCCGGGACGGTCACCCATGGCGGGCAAGCCAATCCGTGACGATGTCGACTGCCTGCGCCAGCGTCTGTTTCTGATCCGGTCCGGAGTAGTAGTGGTTTGCGCCTGGAATCTCGTGCATCTCCTTGTCTTGCGTGCCAATCGCCTCGAAGAGCCGACGGGTGTGGCTTGGGGTGCAGGCGTCATCGGCGAGGTTGCCGATCACCAGTGTCGGGACGGTGATGTCACGTCCGCACTCGACACCGTCGCCCTTGGCGTCGTCGTAGCTCCACTGCGAGAGCCAGCTGCGCAGTGAGCAGAATCGGGCCAGGCCGATGGGGGAGTTGTTCACGATCCGCGGATCGCCCAGATAGCAGGTTCCGGGCGTGCGTTCGTTGGGGTCGACGGCCGGATCGAGCCAGCGCGGGTCGGCCATGGTTCCGTGCACGACGAAGCAGAACTCCTCGTCGGCCCGTCCTTCTGCGGCCAACTTCGCTGATTTTTCTTTGACCCACTTGGTGATTCGCCGGTTGCGGGCGATCTGGGCGGCGCGGTAGCGCTCCAGGAAATCCTGCGTGTAGGGCGGCTGGTTGGGGTTGTCCGGGTTGTAGAGATCCAGTTCGGGATCGCGCTTGGACGGGTCGGACTCGTCGAGAATGGAGGCGTCCAGCCATTCGGTCAGCGTGCCGTGCCGGCTGATGTGTGCGGCCAGCAGCATGATCCCGTCGGCGGGAATCAGGCCGAGGCCGGTCGCCTGCTGCTGGTAGTAGAGCGACAGCGACCCGCCGCCGCTCCAGCCCGCCAGCACCACCTTCGAATAGCCGAGTCGTTCCTTCGCGTCCTTGACGACCTCGCCGAGATCCTGGACGACCTTCTCCATGATCAATGCGGAGTCGGTGCCACGAAACCGGCTGTTGGCGTAGATGACGTGATGACCGGCTCGGGCCAGAGCGTTGACCATCGGCAGATATGCGCCTCCGCCGATCGGGTGCATGAACACCAGCACGGTGTCCGATGCGATCTCGGGCTTGAGCAGGTAGCTCTCCAGCACGACGATCTCGGCCAGCCCGCCGTAGACGTCGCGGACTCCCGAATCGTTCTGGAAGGCAACCAGATACGGGATGCGTTCGTACTTCACTGATGCTGTCCCAGGTCGGCCGCGAGCACCGCTTCCGAGGGGATGAGCCGGCGGCTGGTGTCGATGGCGATCACCTTCCAGTCGACGGTGGTGTACTCGTCGAACTTGCGCCGGGCCCGTTCGCGGGCCCGTTCCGGTGCGCCGTGATGAACACCCTGCGGGGTGTGGGCGATCAGTCCGGGTGGCATCGGCTGACCGTAGAGCGATCCGCCGTGGAAGAAGGCGATCTCGTCGAAGTCGACATTGCGGTGATACCAGGGCGTGCGTTCGGTGCCCGGCACGCTCTCGGCCGGCTTGGGCAGGAAGTTGCACACCAGGACCCCGGTCGCCTGCATGAAGGTGTGCACGGTCGGTGGCAGGTGCACGCTGTCGGAGGTGATGACGTTGTAGTCGTCGATGTTGAAGGTGAAAGCGAAGTTGTCGCCACGCCAACCGGCGACGTCGAGTGGATGGTGCTTGTAGAACAGCGCGGTCGGGCCACCCTCGTGGATCAGGCGCACCTCGTACTCCGCGCGGCCGTCGCTCTCGATCTCCAGCGCGTCGGGGATGACGGCCTGGGCCGGGTCGAACGGCCAGTGCCGGCCCAGCACCCCGGCCGGCGGAACGCGGAACTGGTCGGCCTCGATCATCAGCCAGGTGCTCGGCGAGGAGGGCAGTTGCCGCCAGCTGGATGCCTTCGGCAGGTAGATCCAGTCCCCGGTGCGATAGGTCAGCGGGCCGAACTCGGTCTCCAGCCGGCCCTCGCCGGCGTGTACGAAACACAACAGGTCACCGTCGACGTGACGCAGATAATAGGGCGTGGCCTCCGAACGGCGCCCCAGGAAGATCCGGCAGTCGCAGTTGGAGAAGAGCAGGAGCGCATCGCCGGTGACTTTCAGCTGGTCAGCCAGTACGTCGACGGGTCGCAGCGGACCGACCGCCCGGAACTGGGTGGGGTCGTTGCGGCGGTACATATTCGCTGTTCGGCCGGTGAATCCGTCGCGGCCGAGTTCGTCGTCCTTCAATCCGTCCAGATCGGCGTGAATCCGCCGGGGCGTGGTGCCTTTACGCAGGTGGATGAAGGATTCCATGGAGCTCCCAGGGGCTGTCCCGGCAGAAAACTGAAACTGACATTACTTTTCCCCAAGGTCGCTGACAAGGGCTGATGGGGTAGATAACGACTCGCTCATCCGTGCGCGTTTTCGTCCCCCCAGGGTTGTCGTGTTTTACTTTTTTCTTAATCCGAAAATTCAGGGGTAAAAGAAAGCTGGGTGGATTGCTGATGGGCGTCTTCGAGAAGGTGCGGGGCATGTCGCGTCGCGTTGCTGTCGCTGCGGTTGCCGCGGCGGCTCTGCCGGCCCTGGTGGGCGTAGCAGGCGAGTCGGCTACCGCGAACGCGTTCTCGCGGCCCGGCCTGCCGGTCGAGTACCTGGACGTGCCGTCGGCCTCCATGGGCAAGACCATCCGCGTGCAGTTCCAGAGCGGCGGCCCGAACTCTCCGAACGTCTGGCTGCTCGACGGCCTGCGGGCTCAGGACGACTACAACGGCTGGGACATCAACACCCAGGCCTTCGAGTGGTACCTGGACTCCGGACTGTCGGTCTCGATGCCGGTCGGCGGTCAGTCCAGCTTCTACGCCGACTGGTACCGGCCCGCCTGCGGCAAGGCCGGCTGCTCGACCTACAAGTGGGAGACCTTCCTGACGTCGGAGGCTCCGGCGTGGCTGCAGGCCAACCGCAACGTGCGCCCGACCAACAACGCCGCGATCGGTCTGTCGATGGCCGGTTCGGCATCGCTGACCCTGGCGGCCTGGCACCCGAACCAGTTCATCTACGCCGGTTCGCTTTCCGGCTTCCTGAACCCGTCCGAGGGTTGGTGGCCCGGTCTGATCAACGTGTCGATGGGTGACGCCGGCGGCTACAAGTCCGACGACATGTGGGGCCCGTCCAGCGATCCGGCGTGGCAGCGCAACGATCCGATGGTCCAGATCCCGCGTCTGGTGGCCAACAACACCCGCATCTGGATCTACTGCGGCAACGGCCAGCCCAACGAGCTCGGCGGCGGCGATGTGCCCGCCACCTTCCTGGAGGGCCTGACCATTCGTACCAACCGCACCTTCAAGGACGTCTACCTGGCGGCCGGCGGTACCAACGGCGTGTTCAACTTCCCGAACAACGGCACGCACAACTGGGCGTACTGGGGCCGCGAACTGCAGGCGATGAAGCCTGATCTGCAGCGCGTCCTGAACGGCTAGAAGCTCAACGAGAAGCGGGCCTCCGGTGAAAGCCGGGGGCCCGCTTTCGTATCAGAAGAAGACGCCGCCGACTCCCCAGAACAAGCCGCCGTCGTCATCGTGGTGCTCCTGGCAGAGCACATCGATGTACACGGTGGTGAAGGTGGTGGGTGGCTCGCCGGAACGGTTGGGGTTGTGCACGGCGGTCACCGAGCAGTCCGACAGCGACTCGCGGCGCGCCCCGTTCATCCAGTTGATCTGGACGTCGTAGCCCTGGGCCTGCAGCTCGTCGATGGTGGCGCGGGCCGACTGGGTGTCCAGGTCGGGATCCGCGCCCGCGATGGGCGCCAGCGCGACGGTCGCCGCACCCAGAGCGGCGACCAGAGCCGAGGCGAGTTTGCTCACCCCTCCACGTTACTTGAGTTCCGCCGAGGTGAGCCCCAGCAGCCGGCGTGCCACCACCAGTAGCTGGATCTGCTGGGTGCCCTCGAAGATGTCGAGGATCTTGGAGTCCCGGGCCCACTTCTCCAGCAGGGTCTGCTCGGAATAGCCCGTGGTGCCCGCCATCTCGACGGCCTTGAGGGTGATGTCGGAGGCCACCCGGGCGGCCTTGGCCTTGCCCATCGAGGCTTCTTTGGAGTTGGGGATGTTGTTGTCGGCCTGCCAGGCCGAGCGCAGCGTCAGCAGATAGCCGGACTCCCAGTCGGCCTCCATCCGCAGGAACTCCGCGGCGGCCGCACTCTGGGCGTGGGCGGGCTTGTCGTAGGAGATCTCGATGCCGGCCTCGGTGAGGATGGTCCGCAGTTCCTCCAGTGCGGCCCGTGCGACGCCGACAGCCATCGCCGCGACGATCGGACGGGTGTTGTCGAAGGTCTCCATCACCCCGGCGAAGCCCTTCTCCACCTCGATCTCCGGGCTGCCGAGCAGGTTCTCCTTGGGAATGCGCGCGTTGTCGAAGCGGATCGCCGCGGTGTCGGAGGCCTTGATGCCGAGTTTGTGCTCGAGGCGTTCGACGGTGACGCCGGGATGATCGCGGGGCACGATGAAACTCTTGATCGCCGCGCGGCCCTTGCTCTTGTCCAGCGTCGCCCACACCACGATGTGCGAGGCGCGCGATCCGGCGGTGACGTAGATCTTCTCGCCGTTGATGACGTAGGAGTCGCCGTCGAGCACGGCGGTGGTCGACACCGCCGCCGAATCCGATCCGAACGACGGTTCGGTGATCGCCATCGCCGCCCAGATACCCTCGCCGAGCCGCTCGAGCT